>NZ_JBHTDL010000001.1:0-69630 GCF_042675075.1 Nocardia sp. GCM10030253
GCGCCGATGGTACTGCACTCGACAGGGTGTGGGAGAGTAGGACACCGCCGGAACATCATTCACGATAGGGGACCCAGATTCTGGGTCCCCTATCGGCGTTTGGGCACCTTGCCGTGCCCATCTCGCGCCTCCGCGTCCATGCCCCACCATCGACACGTGATTCAATTTGTGGGGCCCCGACCACTCTCGCGGAACCTAGAAAGGGATCACCGTGTCGGAACAGAACGACAACCGGAAGTCCTTCCGGCGTGACACCCCCGCCTCTGGTTCCGGCCAGCGTGGTGAAGGTGGCGATCGCCCGGCGCGTGGCGGCGGCGGGGACTCGTCCTCGAACCGCCCCGACCGTGATCGCACGGGCGGTGACCGCCAAGGGTCCGCGCGCGGCTCGGACCAGCGCGGTGGTTTCAAACGCGGCGGTGATTCCGGGCAGCGCGGGGAATCCGGCGATCGTGGCGGCTTCAACCGCCGCAACGACTCCGGCGATCGCGGTGGCTCCGGTCAGCGCGGCGACTCGACAGGCGGCTTCAAGCGTCGCGAGGATTCGAGTGAGCGCGGTGGCTACAGCCGTAGCGGTGATTCCGGCCAGCGCACCGGCTCCAACGATCGCAGCGGTTTCGACCGAAGAGCTGATTCTGGTCAGCGCGGGGAATCCGGCGATCGTGGCGGCTTCAACCGTGGTGGTGGCTCGGGCGATCGCGGTGGCTCCGGCCGTGGCAGCGATTCGGGCCAACGTGGCGGCTTCAATCGCGGTAGTGATTCCGGCCCGCGTGGTGGATTCAACCGCGGCAGTGGTGATTCCGGTGACCGTGGCAGCTCCAGCCGAGGCGGCGATTCGCGCCAGGGTGGCGGCTCCGACGACCGTGGTGGTTTCAAACGCGGCGGTGATTCCGGGCAGCGTGGTGGATTCAAACGTGATTCTGGTCAGCGCGCCGGCTTCGGTCAGTCCGGTGAACGTGGCGGCTCGGACCGTGGTTCGTTCCAGCGCGGTGATGGACCGTCGCCGGATCGTCGCCGCGGTGGCGAAGGCGCGCGCGCCGGAGGCGGCGGCCAATCGCCGGATCGACGCCCGCCGCGGCCCGAAGAGCCGGATCTGCCGGACGACGTCCAGGCCGCCGATCTCGAACCCGCGGTCCGCCGTGACCTGCTGAGCCTGGACAAGACGAATGCGGAATCCGTCGCGCGCCACTTGGTGATGGCCGCTCGACTGATCGACGACGACCCCGGCCTCGCGCTGGCGCACGCCCGTGCCGCACGGCAACGCGCAGGCCGCATTGCCGTGGTTCGCGAAACCGCGGGCGTCACCGCGTATCACGCGGGCGAATGGGCCGAGGCTCTCTCCGAACTGCGCACCGCCCGCCGGATGTCCGGCGGCTCCGGTCTGCTCGCGGTCATGGCGGACTGCGAACGTGGACTCGGCCGCCCCGAGCGCGCGATCGAACTCGGCCGCAGCGACGAGGCGCGCGCACTGAGCGGTGACGAGGCGAGCGAGTTGCGTATCGTGGTCGCGGGCGCCCGCATGGACCTGGGCCAGTACGACCAGGCTGTCGTCACCCTGCAGACCTCCGATCTGGACCCGTCCCGCACGGGCTCCGCCGCGGCTCGCCTGTTCTACGCCTATGCCGACGCACTGGTCGCCGCGGGCCGGACCGACGACGGTCTCACCTGGTTCCTCAATTCCGCCTCCGCCGACCTGGACGGCGAAACCGATGCCGAGGAGCGCGCGGCGGAGCTGACCGGCGACGCCGACCTCTGAGTGAGATCGGTGTGAGGGTGGCACAGGTGGAATCTTGGTCGGCTCACAGTGATCTAGCGGCCGCGAAGGCATTGGTATACGGGCCTGGTGAGTTCGAATGTTCCATGCCGGTACCCGAACCTGAGAGCGCCGAGTATGGGGCATACGCCTTTACAGTCGATGGGCGCTCGGTGCGGTTCCGGGTAGCCAAGACGACGCCGACGAAAGTCGGTCAGTTCGTCACTGTCTGGCAGCGCTGTGTGGACGGCCCGATCCGGCCGTTCGATGTCGCCGATCGCGTCGACCTCTTCGTCGTCAGCACCCGCACCGAAAACCACCTCGGCCAGTTTGTGTTTCCCGGCACCGTGTTGGGTGCGAAAGGCATTGTCTCGGTTGATGGTTCGGGTGGCAAGCGTGGATTTCGGATCTATCCGCCATGGGCGGACGCCACGAACCGTCAGGCCAGAGCCACGCAGGCGTGGCAGCTGGACTACTTCCTGCATGTGCCCGAAGAAGGGTTCGTGGACACCGTCCGTGCCCGGCTGCTCTACGGCCGGTCGTGACCCGAGTGGCGACGAGGGCCGTACTTTTCTGTCGGGCTGTGAGCGTAGTGTGCGGTGTGCCTCCTCCGGTGGCCGCGACCGCGTGTCGACCCGCGGAGTAGACCGCCGGGCAACCGGAATATGGCGAGGAGTTCGGCAACCGCTGCCGACGGTGACATGGAGTGAGAGTGGTGTGAAGCGGCTACGAGATCGCTACGAAGCCCTGCTGCTGGATCTGGACGGCACGCTGTATCGCGGACCCGAGGTGATCGAGGGTGCCCCCGAGGCGCTGGCGAATTCCGGCGAGTCGCAACGGCTCGTGTATGTCACGAACAATGCCAGCCGTGGCCCGAATGCGGTTGCTCAGCACCTGACCGAACTCGGTTTCCCCGCGACGACAGACGATGTCGTGACCAGCGCGCAAGCGGCGGCTCGGCTGCTCGCGGAACGACTCGACGCCAATGCGACCGTGTTGATCGTCGGCACCGATGACCTCGCCGCCGAGGTCGACGCGGTGGGTCTGCGTTCGGTCCGCCGCTTCAACGGCACCGCGCCCGATGCTGTTGTACAAGGACATTCGCCCCAAACCGCGTGGCCGGATCTGGCCGAGGCGGCCTATGCGCTGAGCGCGGACGCCTTATGGGTCGCCGCCAATACCGACAAGACGCTGCCGAACGAGCGCGGACTCGCGCCAGGCAACGGCGCCATGGTCGCCGCCCTACGTGCGGCCTCCGGTCGTTCGCCGTTGGTGGCGGGCAAGCCGTACGCGCCGCTTATGGAGGATGCCTTGGTGCGGGCCGGGACACGCAGCGCCCTGGTGGTTGGCGACCGCCTGGACACCGATATCGAGGGCGCCAACCGGGTCGGCCTCGAATCGTTGCTGGTCCTGACCGGCGTAAGCACGCTCGACGAGTTGCGCGATGCCCCTGCGGACCGGATTCCGACATACGTTTCGGAATCGCTGGACGCACTGAACTACCCGCCGGCGGACAGCGAACCGGATCCTGCCGCGACCGATTTGGCCGCCGACCTGACCGAACGCTTGCGCCGCAACCCGGGACGAGCCGTGATGGTGCGCGCGTCCGCTTCGGAAATCCGATAGCGTTGACGGCACGATGACTACTCCGATGCCCCGCCCATATGGACCCGGTATGAACGGCCCCGGCGCGAACGGACCCCGCCCCGGGGTCCCGATGCCCGGCCAGCATCTGCCGGGCGCGCAAGGGCGCCCGGAACCGGCCGATCCCGCTCGGATTCGCGCCGACGTCAACAGCCTGCTCGCCGAACTCGATTCACGCGCGGGCCTGCCCGAGGGCGCCGAATCCGGCACCGACATCACGCGGCGCGCTCGCATCCTGGAGCAGGCACACGAGGTGCTGGTCCAGGCCTTGGCCACGGTGGACAAGATCTGAGGTGGCCAGGCGCGCGCGAGTGGACGCCGAACTGGTTCGCCGCGGGTTGGCGAGATCGCGGGAGCACGCGGTCGAGCTGATCGGTGCGGGCCGCGTCCTGATAGCTGGAACGGTCGCGGTGAAGCCGGCGACCGCTGTCGAAACCGGTACACCGCTGATTGTGCGCGACGAACCCGA
Organism: Nocardia sp. GCM10030253; assembly: GCF_042675075.1. NCBI lineage: Bacteria > Bacillati > Actinomycetota > Actinomycetes > Mycobacteriales > Nocardiaceae > Nocardia > Nocardia sp. GCM10030253. The sequence goes on from NZ_JBHTDL010000001.1 coordinate 3,864, forward strand.
CGAGGTGTCGTGGGCGTCACGTGGCGCGCACAAGCTGCTCGGCGCGCTCGAAGCGTTCGAGCCCGAGGGTTTGACGATTGCGGGCAAACGCTGCCTGGATGCGGGCGCGTCCACCGGTGGATTCACCGACGTGCTGCTTTCCAGGGAAGCGCGCGAGGTGGTCGCCGTCGATGTCGGCTATGGCCAGTTGATCTGGCGGCTGCAGAACGACGAGCGGGTGCGGGTTTTCGATCGCACCAACGTTCGCGGCTTGACTCCCGAAACGATCGGCGGCACCGTCGAGCTCGTGGTCGGCGATCTGTCGTTCATCTCCCTCGGCCTGGTGCTGCCCGCGCTCGCCGCCTGCTCGGCGCCGGGCGCGGATCTGCTGCCCATGGTGAAGCCTCAATTCGAGGTGGGTAAGGAGCGGGTGGGTTCCGGCGGTGTGGTGCGGGATCCGGCCTTGCGTGCCGAAGTGGTGCGCGATGTCGCCGCCGCGGCCGCGGGTTTGGGGCTGCGAACCAGAGCGGTCGTGGCCAGCCCGCTGCCAGGCCCGTCGGGCAATGTCGAATACTTTCTGTGGCTGTGTAAAGACGGGCAGTTCGAGTACGACGGCGAGCAGGTCGCGGCCCTCGTCGAGCGTGCGGTTGAGGAGGGTCCACAGTGAACGCGCAGGCGCCGGCCGAGTCCGGTGGCCGGGAAATTCTGTTGGTTTCGCATCCCGGCCGTGCGGAGATCATCGAAACCGCCCATCGGGTGGCCAAGATCTTCGCGGACGCCGGGATCGGGCTGCGAGTGCTCGCCGACGAGGCGGAGGGCACCCGGTTCGATGTCGATGTCGATTGCGAGGCTCCAGGGCCTGGCTCTTCGGCAGTGGCAGCACCCGGCGGTTATCCGGTCCGGGTGGTCGAGCATTGCCCGGATGCGGCGGTGGGTTGCGAGATGGTGCTGGTCCTCGGTGGTGACGGTACTTTCCTGCGCGCCGCCGAACTGGCCAGGCCTGCTGGTGTGCCGGTGCTGGGAATCAACCTGGGCCGCATCGGGTTTCTCACCGAGGCCGAGGCGGAGCATCTGGACGAGGCGTTGGCCCATGTGGTCGGCAAGGACTACCGCATCGAGCACCGGATGACCATCGACGTCACCGTCCGGGTGGACGACGAGATCGTCGAAACCGGTTGGGCGTTGAACGAAGCAAGTATCGAGAATGCTTCGCGGATGGGTGTGCTGGAGGTCGTGCTGGAGGTCGACGGACGTCCGGTATCGCAGTTCGGCTGCGACGGTATCCTGATCTCGACCCCCACCGGTTCGACCGCGTACGCGTTTTCCGCCGGCGGTCCGGTGGTGTGGCCGGAACTCGAAGCGCTGCTGGTGATTCCGAGCAACGCTCATGCCCTGTTCGCGCGTCCGCTGGTGACCAGCCCGGAGTCCCGTATCGCGGTGGAATCCGTTGCGACGGGTCATGATGCGATAGTTTTTCTGGATGGCAGGCGCACCCTCGCACTGCCGAAGGGCGGGCGGGTCGAAGCCGTCCGCGGTGCCGAACCGGTGCGCTGGGTGCGGTTGGATTCCGCGCCTTTCGCGGACCGGATGGTGCGCAAGTTCCAATTGCCCGTGACAGGCTGGCGTGGCCGACGGCGAACGGAGAGCACACGTGCTGACAGAGATCAGGATTGATGGCCTTGGCGTTATATCGACGGCCACTGCGCAATTCCACGAGGGTCTGACGGTTCTCACCGGCGAAACCGGTGCGGGCAAGACCATGGTGGTCACCAGCCTGCATCTGCTCAGCGGCGCGCGGGCCGATGCGGGCCGGGTGCGGCTCGGTGCTGCTCGTGCAGTGGTGGAGGGGCGGTTCACCGTCGACGACGTCAATGACGCCGCTCGTGCCGAGGTCGGTCAGGTGCTGGAATCCGCTGCGGCTGAGGCGGATGACGATGGCAGCATCATCGCGATCCGGACGGTCGGCAGCGACGGACGTTCCCGCGCCCATCTCGGCGGCCGCGGTGTGCCCGCCGCGGTGCTCGCCGATTTCACCGCCCCGCTGCTGACCGTGCACGGCCAGAACGACCAACTGCGACTGCAGCGTCCGGACCAGCAGTTGTCGGCGCTGGACCAATTCGCCGCCGACACGGTAGGGCCGCTGCTGCGCAAGTATCAGGTGCAGCGAAGGTCCTGGCTCGACGCCCGCACCGAACTGATCGAACGCACCGCGCGCAGTAGGGAACTCGCGCTGGAAGCCGATCGGCTGAAGCATTCGCTGACCGAGATCGACGCCATCGCACCGGAACCCGGTGAGGACGTGCGCATCGTGGACGAGGTGCGCAGGCTGAGCGACCTGGATTCGCTGCGCGGGGCCGCCGTAACAGCGCATGACGCGCTGGCCGGTTCCCCCGATTCGCCGGAAGACGGTTCGGGTGCACTGGAATTGCTCGGCGTGGCCCGCGCCCGCGTGGAGTCGGCCGACGACCCCGCCCTGACCGCGCTCGCGCCCCGGCTGGGGGAGGCCATCGCGTTGGTAGTCGATCTGACCACCGAACTCAGCGGCTACCTCTCGGACCTGCCGTCCGATCCCGGCGCACTGGACTCACTGCTGACCAGACAGGCCGAACTCAAGACGCTCACCCGCAAGTACGCGCCGGACATCGACGGGGTGATCGCGTGGGCGGACGAGTCGCGCACCCGGCTCGGCTCGCTCGATGTTTCTGAAGAGGCCTTGACTGCGTTGGCCGCCGAGGTGGACATCGCCGCCGAGCGTGTCCGTGAGGCGGCGCGCAAGCTGACCGCCGCGCGGACCAAGTCGGCGGGCAAGCTTGCTTCCGCGGTGAGCGCCGAACTGGGCGGGCTGGCAATGGGCAAGGCTCGGCTCGAGGTCGAGGTGCGCCCGGTGCCCGCGAGCCCGCAGGATTCCGCGCCGCTGACGGTCGATGGAAAAGAGCTGCACGCGGGATCATCTGGCGTGGATGAGGTGGAGTTCCGGCTTTCCGCACACTCCGGCGCGCAGTCGCTGCCATTGAGCAAGAGTGCGTCCGGCGGTGAACTCTCGCGTGTGATGCTGGCTCTCGAGGTGGTGCTCGCCAGTTCGGACCACGGCGCGACGATGGTGTTCGACGAGGTCGACGCCGGCGTCGGTGGTCGCGCGGCGGTGGAGATCGGCCGCAGGCTTGCCCGCCTCGCCCGCACCCATCAGGTGATTGTGGTGACCCACTTGCCGCAGGTCGCGGCATTCGCCGACACACATCTGGTGGTGGACAAGTCCGACGACGGCAAGGGCAAGGTCAACAGCGGCGTCCGCGCCCTCACCAAAGATGAGCGAGTGATCGAACTGGCCCGCATGCTGGCCGGCCTCGATGACACCGAAACCGGCCGAGCCCACGCCGAGGAACTCCTCGAAACCGCCCGTTCCGAGCGCACCCCGGCCTGACAGCCGCACCCTTGTGCGGATCCGTGCCCATTCCAGGATCCGCGGTTGCTGCGGATCCCGGAAAGAGCGCGGTTGCTCAGCGGACTGCTTTTTGGGCGCCGCGGATGAACTGGCCGATGAGGTTGCGGAGGCCGAATTCGAGGATCTTGGACGGCACAGGGAGGCTCGGCTCGGATTCCATCGTGTAGGAGACCAGGGTGCCGTTGTCGGCGTCGGTGAAGGTGACGATACCGACGTGCCGCTTCACCGGGGCACCCTTGACGATCTTGTACTCCATGCGCTCACCCGGCACCAGCTTGGTGATCTCCTCGGTGACCCCGAGCGGGCCGACGCCGATCAGGTGCTGCGCGCCGACGCCTTCGCGTTCGGTCAGGCCCGGCTTCGTCAGCTTGACCTGGACCGGCAGGTAGGGGCTTATGCTCTCGCGCTCGGCGAAAAGCCGGTACACGACCTCACGCGGGGCGGCGATGACAGCGTCGACGGTGGTGCTGGCCATGAATGTCTCCTCTTCGAGATATCTGTGACCCGCAGCATACGGGTACTGTCTGGGACCCCGGGACTCCTGTACCTGGGATCACAATCGCGTCCGATTCGATTGCACCGCGAACAGAGGCGAAAGTCCTTCTGCGCGTGTGGATTATGCTGGAACTGGGCAGCATGAGGACGCCGCACTTGGTAGGATATCCAGGGCTTCGCACGGTGGAGAACGGTGTCCAATCGTATAGCGTCGCCGCAGGTTGTAGGCCACGGCGATAGGACTTGCATTCTGTGTGAAAGCGGCATCGCTCGGTTGATGAAGCAGGTCGTCGATCGGGCTGAGGGCAATCTGTACTCCTCGCTTGGTTCGACTCCGATGGTCCGCGTTACCTCAGTCGCCATACCGATCGAGCAGCCGATCATCTCGACGCAACCAACTAGCAGCTTCGGACTCAGCTTGGCCGCATCCCTGGCGCGGCTAACGGCTGAGGATCACATGGCCAAGCGGACGCCGGCGATGGTGCTTCGAGAAGGAGCTGCCGGGATCAGGCCAAGAGTAGCGCTGTTTTGTTGATCCGATCCGACCTGCTGGCGCGGAAATTGGCCCTGCTTACCGAACGTCTGAGCGATGACATTACGAGGTGGGCAGTGCCTTTGGCGCATGGCCCCAGATCCATCGGTCACGGAGCCGAGGGTGCGGCCGGAACACTTGGGAGATCCGACGCGGGGATCCGCCACGATTCCGATGCCATCGACGGGCCGTCCTCGCCTCTGCTATTGGAAACCGGGTCCGCACCGCTGGATCGTTTCTATAACGGAGCACGCCTGTGGCAGTGTGAGCAAGTATTTCCCAAGGCTTTTCGGGGAAGGGAAGCCGCAGATTCAGAAGGCTATATCCGTACAGCTTCGCACAGTAGCGCCGGGGACGTCGTATACCTGACGGACGGTGACGATATCGCCGGCGTATACGGAACGATCACGAGCTGGACAGATGTCCGTGACGGCACGATGCGGTTCCATCCGGCGGGCATGGTGCTGGGTATCGACGCCAACAGTATTCGTGTGAATCCGATGGCTGCGGACGGGCATTCGGCAAAGACCTACATCGAAGGCGTCAGCGACCGAGTATTCACCACCCCAGGCCGTGTGGACACATCCAAAATAGTCAGTGTCGAATTTCAGACCTACGAAAACATCATCAACAACCCCGACGCGACATTGGTGGCCGACGGGTTCTCCGGCTTCGAGGGTCTGAGCCAGGAGTCTTTGCGCGATCCCACGGTAGTCGCCGATCGCCTCTCGAACATCGCCGCTGCCGTGAGCAGAAACTACCCGACGATCGACGTCACAGTCGGCGTCAATCGCCTCCACAGCGACGAAGCCATCAGAACATTCTTGGCAACATGAGCGAAGATCTTTCGATCGCACCTTTCTTGCGGACGTGGAACACGCCAACCGCATTCCCCCAGCGCTGAGCCCGCCGCAGAGCGTCCGTGGTGCCGATCGAGCTCATTCAGCACGTGCAGGCCGAAGTTGCTCTGTAACTTCAGCTTTGTGCGAGATGGAATCTGCCCCAAATGCTCATCGGCCACGGTTCGGGCGTCGCGAAACGGCTTGCAACTCGGACAGGCAGGTTATGCGACATTGATGCCTGCGATCGAGCCGGGCTTCCGTGGCATCAGGCAAGGCCACAACACGCACGGGATGTGGCAGTTCATCTGCACGACCTGCGGGTACCTGGAGATGTATGTGATCGATCCCGAGGCGCTCGGATTCGTCGCCCGCACCTGGTCCCCGGTCCCGGTGGTCGGCCCGCAGGGCAATCAGCCACAGCCCTGATCCGGCCTCGATACGCCACACGGGCCCGCGGCCTGGGCAAGCTCGCTTATCGCATGGTGCCAGAAGTATCACAGTGACGAATGTGGTAGATGAGTCGGCGCGCCTCCACCAATGGTTGAGGGTTGGCGGCCATTATCGGGCCCATGAAGATGTTGGCGTTGTTGTCGAGGAACACCGAAACGCTGCCCGGGCTATCCGGCATCGCCCGGGTCGACCGCAACACCCGGCGTCTGCTCGAGCGGGTCGGGCCCGGTGATGTGGTGGTGCTGGACGAGATGGATCTGGATCGGCTCACTGCCGATCGGCTCGTCGAAGCAGGTGTGGTCGCGGTGGTGAATACCTCGCCGTCGATCTCTGGACGTTATCCGAATCTGGGCCCGGAAGTGTTGGTGGCCAACGGAATACTACTGCTGGATACGGTGAGTTCGGACGCTTTCAGCAAAATCAAGGATGGCGTCAAAGTCCGCGTCGACGAGGGCATCATCTACGCGCACAAGTCGACCAAGAAGGAACCCGAGGTCCTGGTCGAGGGCATCGAGCTGACCGAATCCGCCATTGCCGACCGGATGATCGAGGCCCGCAACGGCCTTGCCGATCATCTGGAGGCGTTCGCGGGCAACACCATCGAGTTCTTCCGCACCGAGAGTGCGCTGCTGATCGACGGCATCGGCGTTCCGGAACTCGACCTGACGATGAAGCATCGGCACGTGGTCGTGGTGGCCGACGGCCCGGACCACGCGGACGAGCTGAAGGCGCTCAAGCCCTTTATCAAGGAGTACGCGCCGATCATGATCGGCGTCGGCCGCGGCGCGGACACCCTGATGAAGCAGCGTTATCGCCCCGACCTCATCGTCGGCGATCCGGACGAAATCACCACCAATACCTTGAAGTCCGGCGCCGAGGTGATCCTGCCCGCCGACACCGACGGCCATGCCAAAGGCCTGGAGCGCATTCAGGATCTCGGTATCGGGGCAACGACCTTCCCGTCTTCGGGCTCGCCTGCCGACCTGGCGCTGCTGCTTGCCCACCATCACGGCGCGTCGCTGATCGTGACCGCGGGTGCCGCCGCATCGCTGGACGACTTCTTCGATCGCGGGCGCCGCGACAGCAACCCGGCCACGTTCCTCACCCGGCTCAAGGTCGGAACGAAGCTGATGGACGCCAAAGCCGTCGCCACCCTCTACCGAAACCGCGTATCCGGCACCGCGATCGCGATGATCGTGCTCGCCGCGCTCATCGCCGTGATCGTCGCGATGCTCGCCTCCCATATAGGCAGCGAGGTGCTGGACTGGGCCGTCGACACTTGGAATCGGTTTGCACTATGGGCGCAGGGCCTGGTCGGCGAGGAGCGTCGATGATCTCCCTACGCCAGCACTCCGTTTCGATCGTCGCGGTCTTCCTGGCAATCGCCGTCGGCGTGGTGCTCGGCTCGCAGACGGTGGCGGCTGACTTGCTACACGGATTGCGTGCGGACAAGTCCGATCTTCGCAAGCAGGTCGACACGGTCTCCGAACAGAACCGCCGACTAACCGACGAGCTGAACGCCGCCGATCGTTTCATCGCAGGCTCGGCAGGTCGGATCCTCGGCGGCACTCTCACCGACCGTAGCGTCGTGGTGTTCACTACCCCCGATGCCGACCCCGTCGACATCGAGGCCGTCACGATGGGTCTAGATACCTCCGGCGCCACGGTGACGGGCAAGATCGCACTCACCGACGCCTTCCTCGACACCACCGAGGGCGACCGGCTGCGCACCACCATCACCAATGTCATCCCCGCGGGCGCTCAGTTGCGCAGCGGAGCGGTCGACCAGGGCAGCATGGCAGGCGACCTGCTCGGCCTGGTGCTGCTGCTCGATCCCACGAACTCGCAACCTCGCAGCACCCCGCAGGAACTCGGCCTTGCGTTGGAGACACTGCGCGGCGGAGGATTTCTCGCCTACGGCGACACTCCGGTCAACGCGGCGCAACTCGCCGTCGTCATCACCGGCAACGGCGCCCGCTCCAGCGAGAACGGTCAAGGCTCGAACATCGCCCGCTTCGCGGGCGCCCTCCGCGGTCGCGCCGCGGGCGTAGTCCTGGCAGGCCGCTCCGGCGCTGACGACAACCCTGGCCCCATCGCCACCATCCGCTCGGACGCCGCCCTGGCCACCACTGTGACCACCGTCGACAACCTCGACCGGGAAATCGCCCGCGTCACCACCGTCCTCGGCCTCAGCGAGCAACTGAACGGCGGCGCGGGCCGCTACGGCACCGGCGCCAAGGCGAATTCCCTCACCCTCGTCGCGCTGCCCGGCTGAACCTTTCGCGGCTCCCCGGCGGTTCTGGCGGCCCGCGATACGGTGGCAGTGCCGAGGCGACCTCCCTCACAGTCGTACTCACGGTGAATCGGTGTGGTGACACAACTCGGGGCAGGCGCACCGTAGCTACGCTGTGAACACGGCCCGCTGTCCGCGTGGTCCCACCGCAGCGATCCAGTGGCAAACGTGCGTGGCGTGTGATCGGAACTGCGGATTCGTGTTACCGTGAAGACCCGTGGGTCAAACACGGATTCAGGCGCGAACAGCGACGAAACACATATTCGTCAGCGGTGGTGTCGCCTCCTCATTGGGTAAAGGTCTTACCGCCTCCAGCCTCGGTCAGCTGTTGACGGCGCGCGGGCTGCGCGTCACGATGCAGAAACTCGACCCGTACTTGAACGTCGATCCCGGCACCATGAATCCGTTCCAACACGGAGAGGTGTTCGTGACGGAGGACGGCGCCGAGACCGACCTGGATGTCGGTCACTACGAGCGGTTCCTCGACAGGGACCTGTCCGGGGACGCGAATGTGACCACGGGGCAGGTGTATTCGTCGGTGATCGCCAAGGAGCGGCGCGGCGAGTACCTCGGTGACACAGTGCAGGTCATCCCGCACATCACCGACGAGATCAAGAGCCGCATCCTCGCGATGGCAGGCCCTGATCTGGAGGGACATGTCCCCGACGTGGTCATCACCGAGATCGGCGGCACGGTCGGCGACATCGAGTCGCAGCCGTTCCTCGAGGCCGCGCGGCAGGTGCGCCACGACGTCGGTCGGGAGAACGTTTTCTTCCTGCACGTGTCGCTGGTGCCTTACCTGGCGCCATCGGGCGAACTCAAGACCAAGCCGACGCAGCACTCGGTTGCGGCGCTGCGCAGCATCGGTATCCAGCCCGACGCGCTGATCCTGCGCTGCGATCGGGACGTGCCACAGGGTCTCAAGAGCAAGATCGCGCTGATGTGCGACGTCGATGTCGACGCCTGCATCTCCACCCCGGACGCGCCGTCGATCTACGACATTCCGAAGGTGCTGCACCGCGAGGGCCTCGACGCCTATGTGGTGCGCAAGCTCGGGCTGCCGTTCCGCGACGTGGACTGGACTGTCTGGGGTGATCTGCTCGATCGCGTGCACTCGCCCCGCGAGATCGTCGAGGTCGCGCTGGTCGGCAAGTACGTCGATCTGCCCGACGCGTACCTGTCGGTGACCGAGGCGCTGCGCGCGGGTGGGTTCGCGTCCCGGGCCAAGGTCAACATCCACTGGGTGCAGTCCGATGACTGTGAGACCCCGGCGGGTGCGCAGGCCGCGCTGCGCGATGTGGACGCCGTGCTGATCCCTGGTGGGTTCGGCATCCGCGGCATCGAGGGCAAGGTCGGCGCCATCCGGTACGCGCGGACCAGGGGCTTGCCGCTGCTCGGCCTGTGTCTCGGTTTGCAGTGCGTCGTGATCGAAGCGGCGCGTTCGGTCGGTCTCGCCGAGGCGAACTCGGCCGAATTCGAGCCGGACACACCGCATCCGGTGATCTCGACCATGGCCGACCAGCAGCAGGTCATCGCCGGTGAGGCCGATCTCGGTGGCACCATGCGCCTCGGCGCCTACCCGGCCACCCTGACCAAGGGGTCGGTGGTCGCTCAGGCCTACGGCACCGAGCAGGTTTCCGAGCGGCACCGGCATCGCTATGAGGTGAACAACGCCTACCGCGACAAGATCGCCACCAGCGGCCTCCAGTTCAGCGGCACGTCGCCGGACGGGCACCTGGTCGAATTCGTCGAGCTGCCCGCCGACAAGCATCCGTTCTTCGTCGCCACCCAGGCGCACCCGGAGCTGAAGAGCCGCCCGACCCGCCCGCACCCGCTGTTCGCGGCGCTCATCGCGGCGGCGCTGAAATACAAGCTGGCCGAGCGACTTCCGGTCGATCTTCCGGACGAAGAGCTCGCGGACGCGGATCAGGCGTGACCGAACACGGGGGTGGACCGGGCAGCCACGATTTCGAGACGGTGTCCAGCAAGACCGTCTACAGCGGCGCGATCCTCGCACTGCGGCTCGACCAGGTGGCGATGCCGGGTGGTCGGGTCGTCGAGCGTGAGGTGATCGAGCACCACGGTGCGGTCGCCGTCGCAGCGGTCGATGACAACGACAACGTGGTGCTGATCCGGCAGTACCGGCACCCGATCGGCACCCGGCTGCTCGAGTTGCCCGCGGGCCTGCTCGATCTGTCGGGCGAGGACCCGCTCGAAGCGGCCGAGCGTGAGCTGGCCGAGGAGACCGGTCTGGCCGCACGGGAATGGTCGGTGCTGGTGGATGTCGCGCTGTCGCCCGGCTTCACCGACGAGGCACTGCGGGTCTACTTCGCGCGAGGGCTGTACGAGACCCATCAACCCGAGCCGGAGAACGAGGAAGCGGATCTGGAGCTGGTCCGGATGCCGGTCGACGAGGCTGTGCGTGCCGCGCTGGCAGGCGAGATCGTCAACGCGACGGCGGTGGCCGGTGTGCTCGCGCTCGCGGCCGTACGGGCGGGTAGCGCCGAGCTACGACCCGCCGACGCGCCGTGGCCAGGACAGCCCGCGGCGTTCCTACGCCGCAAAGCGGCTCAGCAGTCCGAAGACTGACGGGGACCCGGCGGTGCTCGCGCGAGAGATCGACGCCTATCTCGACCATCTCGCGGTCGAGCGCGGCGCCGCGCGCAACACGCTCGGCGCATACCGCCGGGACCTCGACCGCTACCGGGACTTCCTCACCGGTCGTGGCGTCACCGGACTCGACACGGTCTCCGAATCGGATGTCGGCGAGTTCACCATGGCGTTGCGGGCGGGCGGCGCCGGCCACCCGTCGCTGGCGGCCAGCTCGGTTGCCCGCGCACTGATCGCCGTGCGCGGGCTGCACCGATTCGCGGCGGCCGAAGGCATCACCACGACCGATGTCGCGCATGCCGTCAAACCGCCCGCACCGGGCCGCCGGCTGCCCAAAGCGCTGCCCTACGACCAGGTTCTGCGGTTGCTGGAGGCGGCGGGTGGCGGCCCGATGGACGCCGAGGGCTCCGATGCTTCGGGCGGAGCGGACGGTGGGCCACGCGGCCTGCGCGATCGTGCATTGCTCGAGCTGCTCTATTCGACGGGTGCACGGATCTCGGAGATGGTCGGGCTGGACGTCGATGACCTCGACACCGAGGAACGGGCGGTCGTGCTGCACGGCAAGGGTGGTAAGCAGCGAATGGTGCCGATCGGCAGGCCCGCACTCGCCGCGGTGGACGCGTACCTGGTGCGGGGCAGGCCCGTGCTCGCCGCGAGCGGCAAAGGCAATGCGGGCGCACTGTTTCTGAACGCCCGCGGGGGCCGGCTGTCTCGGCAGACGGCCTGGCAGGTGTTGCAGACCACGGCCGAGCGCGCGGGCATCGGCGCGGCGGTATCACCGCATACGCTGCGGCATTCGTTCGCGACACATTTACTCGACGCTGGGGCGGATGTTCGCGTGGTGCAGGAGCTGCTCGGGCACGCTTCCGTCACGACCACGCAGATCTATACCTTGGTCACCGTCAACACGTTGCGCGAGGTGTGGGCCACCGCGCACCCTCGCGCGCGGTAGTTGCGGGCGCGATATCGGGCGGGCGCGAACCGAACACGGTCGCATCACCACACCAAGTCGACTGAATTCTGCGTCCTGGCCGGAACCATGGAATTCCTTGTCGACGGCGAACTTCGGTCGGTGTCGGAGGGGCCGTGGTCGTCGTCCCGCCGGGCACGGTGCATGCTTTCGGTGCGTCGGCAGATGGCCCGGCACAGTTCCTGGGGGTGCTCAGACCGGGTATCGTCCGGTTCGAATACTTCCGGCAACTCGGTCGCATCGCGCAAGGTGAGGCGGACTGGGACAGTATGGACGGGCTGCACAACCGGTTCGACGTCCATTTCGACGGCGGACCCGAGTGGCGGTGAGAGAGTGAGAGGTAACGTTTTCACTGCGAACACGCCGCGCTGAGGCGCGGCAGTTGGACACAGTCAAGCGGTAGCGTTCTTTCGAGAGCTGGACCGTACGAAAGCGAGGTCGGGCCCGATCGGCCTCGCTACGCTCGGCGAGGCAACGGGTAGGAACGTATAAGGAGCAGCGGATCGTGACGACAGCCAGTGCGGCAGAGCCGCCGATCAGTGCTGGGGCGCAGCCGCTTACGAGTACCCGGCAGGGTCCGTACTCGGAGGCTGCGGCAGAAACGCTGTGGGGCAACGGCGCTGAACCCGTCCCCGAAGACGCGGCGCTCGGCCCCACCGGGCGGCCGCTGCGTGCGGTTCCCGACCCGACCCCGATCGAGCGGCACGGTGACGCCCTGATCGTCGCCATGTGCAATCAGAAGGGCGGCGTCGGCAAGACGACCTCGACCATCAACCTCGGCGCCGCGCTCGCGGAATTCGGCAGGCGGGTGCTGCTCGTCGATCTTGACCCGCAGGGCGCGCTGTCGGCGGGACTGGGTGTGGCCCATCATGATCTCGATCTGACGGTGCACAACCTGCTCATCGGGTCCAAGGTGTCGATCGAAGACGTACTGATGGAGACCCGCGTCGAGAATCTGGACCTGCTGCCGAGCAACATCGACCTGTCGGCGGCGGAGATCCAGCTGGTCAACGAGGTGGGCAGGGAGCAGACGCTCGCCCGCGCGCTCGAGCCGGTGCGCGACCGTTACGACTACATCCTCATCGACTGCCAGCCGTCGCTCGGCCTGCTCACGGTGAACGCGCTGGCCTGCTCGGACGGCGTGATCATCCCGATGGAATGCGAGTACTTCTCGCTGCGCGGGCTGGCGCTGCTCAACGACACCGTGGAGAAGGTGCGCGACCGGCTCAACCCGAGACTGAGCCTCTACGGCATCGTGGTGACGATGTTCGACTCGCGGCTACTACATTCGCGCCAGGTGATGGCGCGAGTGGTCGAGGTGTTCGGCGACCTGGTCTACGACACGGCCATCTCGCGCACCGTACGGTTCCCAGACGCCAGTGTCGCGGGCGAACCCATTACCACGTGGGCGTCGAAATCTGCTGGGGCCGAAGCATATCGGGCGATGGCGCGGGAAGTCATCCACCGGTCGGGCCGGTGACGGAAGCGGCTGAGCCGGCGCCATCGACAACCACGGAAACGCTCGGCTCGGAGTCTGTCGTGGGCACGGGCGGTTCGGACGCGCACGTTCCCGGCGCCGAGCGCGATCCGGCCGCCGCGCAGGCTGATCCCGCCGGACCGCCGGAGGAGAAGACCGGATTTCATCTGCGGCTGAGTAATTTCCAGGGACCGTTCGATCTGCTGTTGACGCTGATCAGCTCGCGCAAGCTCGATGTCACCGAGGTGGCGTTGCACAAGGTCACCGACGAATTCATCGCCTACACGAAGGCATTGACGGCCGCCCTGTCAGCGAGTTCCGAGGGCGGCAGGCAGGAAGCGTTGCGCGCCGACAAGATCCTGGATCAGACCACCGAGTTTCTGGTCGTCGCAGCCACTTTGCTCGACCTCAAGGCGGCCAGGCTGCTGCCCTCGGGTGAGATGACCGACGCCGAGGATCTCGAGCTGCTCGAGGCACGCGACCTGCTGTTCGCCCGTTTGCTGCAGTACCGCGCGTTCAAACAGGTCGCCGAACTCCTCGGCGAGCTGGAGGCCGTCGCGCTGCGTCGCTACCCACGCGCGGTGGGGTTGGAGGAGCGCTTCGCTGAGCTGCTGCCCGAGGTTACGCTGGGAGTCGACGCACACGAATTCGCCGCGATCGCTGCCGCGGCCTTCCGGCCTCGCCCGGTACCCAAGGTCGGACTCGACCACCTGCACTCGCACGCCATCTCGGTCGTCGAGCAGGCCGCCATCGTGCTTGAAATGCTGAAACTGCGCGGGCCCGGCGGTTGGACGACCTTCGGTGAACTGGTCGTCGACTGCGATGTGCCGATCCAGATCGTCGCCCGCTTCCTGGCACTGCTCGAGCTGTACCGAGGCAAGACGATCGAGTTCGACCAGCCCGACCCGCTCGGCCCGCTCTCGGTCAGCTGGATCGGCGACGCGAAGGACGACACCGAGCAGACGGCCGACGCCGTGACTATCGAGGAGGACTACGGGTGAGCGAGCACGGCGAGCGACCCATGAACACGGCCGAGCGCGATGAGGCAACCACTGCGGCGGACGAGGCTGGCGAAGTGACTCCTGACGTGGCGAAGGGCGGTCAGCGGCCGGCGGGTGTGTTCGACGATGGCGACGGCACCGCCGATACCGCCCGGGACAGCGTCCGGAGCGAGGATGCGCAGCTCGCCGACAGCGATTCGCGGCCGGCCGCAGCAGCGAGTGAACAGGCCGAGGACGACTCCGAGAGCGACGCAGTGGCGGAGTTCACCCCCGAGGTGCTCGACGACGACGAATTCCGGTCGGCGCTGGAGGCCATGCTGCTCATTGTTGACGCTCCGGCCCCGGTAGAACTGCTGGCCGACGCGTTGGCGGATACCCAGGCGCGGGTGGATCGCACACTGCGGGAAATGTCGGCGGAACTGTCCGCACGGGGTAGTGGTATCGATCTGCGTTTCGTCGGGGACGGCTGGCGCTTCTATACTCGCAGCGAGTACGCGCCATATGTGGAACGGATGCTGCTCGACGGCGCCCGGTCGAAATTGACGCGGGCGGCATTGGAAACGCTGGCGGTGGTGGCATACCGTCAGCCGGTGACCCGAACCAGGGTCAGCGCGGTGCGCGGCGTGAACGTCGACGGGGTCATGCGAACCCTGCTGGCTCGGGGATTGATCGCCGAGGCCGGGGTCGACCCGGAGACGAACGGCACGCAGTACTGCACGACCGAACTGTTCTTGGAACGGATCGGACTCCCGTCGCTGACCGATCTGCCACCACTGGCGCCCCTACTTCCGGGCGTCGACCTGATCGATGAGATCAACGAGAGCCTGGACACGGATCCCCGTTACACCAGGCTGAGGAAACCCGCCGAGGCCGATTTGGACCTCGGCACAGAGGACTGACAGGACAACATGAATACGCCCGCTCGCCGAGATGGCACACCGGATCGTAGAAAACGCAGCGACCAGCCCACCAGAGGCGGCGCAGGCCGTGACGCAGGCTCCAGAGGAGCCCGCTCGGCGCAACGGGGAGAAACACAGCGCGGAGCTTCCTGGGGAGGAAGTGACCGCGGAGGTTCGCAGGGCGGGGGCTACCGCGGCGGTTCGCAAGGCAGCGGCCAGCGGGGGAGTTCGCAGGGTGAGGGCGGCTATCGCGGTTCGTCGCAGGACGGTGGTTACCGTGGCGGTTCGCAGGGCGATAGCGGTTACCGCGGATCCTCGCAGGGCGGTTCCGGCCAGCGTGGTTCGTCGCAGGGCGGTGGTTATCGCGGTGGTTCGCAGGGCGATGCCGGTTACCGTGGTTCGTCGCACCGCGGCGGTTCGCAGGGCGAGGGCGGCTATCGCGGTTCGTCGCAGGGCGGCGGTTACCGAGGTGGTTCGCAGGGCGATAGCGGTTACCGCGGATCCTCGCAGGGCGGTTCCGGTCAACGTGGTTCGTCGCAGAGCGGCGGCTACCGCGGTGGTTCGCAGGGAGACAGTGGTTTCCGCGGATCCTCGCAAGGTGGTGCCGCGCAACGTGGTTCGTCGCAAGGCGGCTATCGCGGTTCCTCGGAGGGCGGTGCCGCACGTCGGCCCGCGCAGTCTCCGGCAGCCGGAACGACTCCGCGCAAGACCAAGAACCCGAAGCCGGAGCGCAAGGTTGTCGCGCCGACACTGCTGAACAACGCCAAGCCCGCCAAGCGTCAGCACGTCGAGCCCGCCGCGGAAGGGCACGTCAAACTGCCGGCGGGGGAGGGTGAACGGTTGCAGAAGGTGCTCGCCAAGGCGGGCGTCGCCTCGCGTCGCGCCGCCGAGGAAATGATCGAGCAGGGGCGCGTCGAGGTCGACGGCGCCATCGTCACCGAGCAGGGCTTGCGGATCAATCCGCAGACCGCTGTCGTTCGTGTCGACGGAACGCGCGTCATGGTGCGCGAGGAACTCGTCCACATCGCACTGAACAAGCCGAAGGGCTGGCAGTCCACGATGTCCGACGATCTCGGCCGCCCCTGCGTCGGCGATATCGTCGCCGAGCGGATCGCGGCCGGGCAGCGGCTGTTCCACGTAGGTCGGCTCGACGCCGACACCGAGGGCCTGCTGCTGCTCACCAATGATGGTGATCTCGCCCACCGGCTCATGCACCCCTCGTTCGAGACGCCCAAGACCTACCTGGCGACGGTGAACGGCGAGGTCAACAAGTCGATCGGCAAGCGTCTCAAGGACGGCATCGAGCTGGAGGACGGCCCAGCGAAGGTCGACAAGTTCCAGGTGCTCGAACTGGGCGAGGGACGTTCTCTGGTGAAACTGGTGTTGCACGAAGGGCGCAAGCACATCGTGCGCCGACTGCTCGATGCCATCGGACACCCGGTGACCCGGCTGGTGCGCACCAATATCGGTCCGGTCGCGTTGGGCGATCAACGGCCCGGCACGCTGCGTGTGCTCGGTCGCGATGAAGTCGGCAAACTGTATGAGGCGGTGTCGTTGTGAACGGTGTGGAGATTCCGGTCGAGGCCCCAGGGCAGATATCGGGCACTTCGCCACTTGTCGTCGCGATGGACGGACCTTCGGGCACTGGCAAATCCAGCGTCTCGCGGCGCCTGGCGACCCGGTTGGACGCCCGCTACCTGGATACCGGTGCGATGTACCGTGTGGCGACGCTGCGTGTGCTGCGGGCCGGTATCGAGTTGACCGACACCGCGGCGATCGGTGTGGCCGTCAAGGAATTGCCGCTGACCATCGGCACCGACCCGAGCCGGGAAGTCATCCTGCTCGAGGGAGTTGATGTGTCGTCGGAGATTCGCGGCGACGCTGTCACCAAGGCCGTTTCCGCGGTCTCCGCCGTGCCGGAGGTGCGTGATCTGCTGGTTGCCCTGCAGCGCGACATCACTTCCACCGCACAGCGAATCGTGGTCGAGGGTCGTGATATCGGCACTGTCGTGCTGCCGAATGCGGATGCCAAGATCTACCTGACTGCCTCGGCGGAGGCGCGCGCCGAGCGGCGCAACCAGCAGAACATCCGCGAAGGTCGCGGCGACGACTACGAGGCCGTGCTCGCCGATGTACAGCGGCGCGACAACCTCGATTCCACCCGCAAGGTGTCGCCGCTGCGCCCTGCCGAGGATGCGGTGCTGGTCGACACCAGTGACATGAACATGGACGAAGTCATCGACGAACTGTTTCGCGTTGTGCGCCAGCAGGTTTCGGCGAGCCGGACGGGAGGTGCCCAGTGAGCGAAGATGTTCTCGCCGGTGACGGTGTATGGAGCGATGAATCCGATTGGGAGGTAGCCGATCTCGACGGTGAGTTCGATGTCGACGCGCATATCCCCATGCCGACCCTTGCCGTGGTCGGCCGCCCGAATGTCGGCAAGTCGACTCTGGTCAACCGGATCATCGGCCGTCGCGAGGCAGTCGTGGAAGACATTCCCGGCGTCACAAGGGACCGGGTGTCCTACGAGGCGAACTGGTCCGGTCGGAAATTCCTGGTGCAGGACACCGGCGGCTGGGAGCCCGACGCCAAGGGACTGCAGCAGTCGGTAGCGCGACAGGCCGAACTGGCCATGAGCACCGCAGACGCGATCCTGCTCGTGGTGGACGCGGTGGTCGGTGCGACCGCCACCGACGAGGCCGCGGTCAAGAAGCTGCGCCGTGCCAACATCCCGGTGATCTTGGTCGCCAACAAGGTCGATGACCAGAAGATCGAATCCGAGGCCGCCACGCTGTGGTCGCTCGGCCTCGGCGAGCCGCGCATGGTCTCCGCCGCGCATGGCCGCGGTACCGGCGACCTGCTCGACGACGTTCTTGCCGTCCTACCGGAAACCCCGCGCGAGGGTGGGGGCGGCACCGGCCCACGCCGTGTCTCGCTGGTCGGCAAGCCGAACGTCGGCAAGTCCAGCCTGCTCAACAAGCTGGCCGGCGACGAGCGCTCGGTGGTGCACGATGTTGCGGGCACCACCGTCGACCCGGTCGACTCGCTGGTCGACTTGGGCGGCAAGATCTGGAAATTCGTCGATACCGCTGGGCTGCGTCGCAAGGTCTCCCATGCCAGTGGCATGGAGTTCTACGCTTCGCTGCGCACCAAGTCGGCGCTGGAGGCCTCCGAGGTCGCGATCATGTTGGTCGACGCCTCGCAGCCCATCACGGAACAGGACTTGCGGGTGATCAGCATGGTCGCCGACTCCGGTCGCGCGCTCGTGCTTGCCTTCAACAAGTGGGACCTGGTCGACGAGGATCGCCGCCTGCAACTCGATCGCGAAATCGATCGAGACCTGGTCCGCGTCCCGTGGGCGCAGCGGGTGAATATCTCCGCCCACACCGGTCGCGCCGTCCAAAAGCTCGTCCCCGCGATGGAAACCGCTCTGGAATCCTGGGACAAGCGCATCCCCACCGGTCGCCTGAACAACTGGCTCAAGGAAGTGGTCGCGGCAACCCCGCCGCCCATGCGTGGCGGCCGGCTGCCGCGCGTCCTGTTCGCCACCCAGGCGACGACGCGGCCGCCGACCTTCGTGTTGTTCACCACCGGCTTCCTGGAGGCAGGTTACCGACGCTTCATCGAGCGCCGCCTGCGTGAGGAGTTCGGCTTCGACGGTTCGCCGGTGCGGGTTTCGGTCCGCGTGCGCGAAAAGCGGGAGCGCAAGAGGTAGGCCGCACGGCGACGGAAACGTTTGTCGCCATAGGTTTTTCAGAGGGGCGTGCGCCGTGTGGCGTGCGCCCCTCTGCTGCGCAGGCTACGTCCGGTTCGGCGGGACGGTCAGGACGCTCCGGGACAGCGCGGGTCGCACGGGCGCGACAAGCAGCGCGACGCCGGTGATGATTCGCCACCAGACGAAGGGATCTATGGCGACTCGTTCGGCGGCGCCGGGTCCGAGGCCGAGGTGTGAGCTGGTGAGTGCGGCGACGACGCCCACAATGCTCACGGCCAGCAGCGCGAGGGTGATGGCGGTGTAAGTGCGGTGCGACCGGTAGAGGTGGGCGACTATGGCCATGATCGCGATGCCCGACAGCAGCTCCAGATAGGCGCCCAGCGGGTGTAGGACGGCCCGAACGTGGCTGCCGCCGGTAATCTCGCCGGAGCTTCCCGGGAAGGTTCCGACGAGAACCATGCCGAGGCAGTTGATCGCGGCAAGGTACGGAAGTGCCTTTCCGAGTGGGATTTTCGGCAGCATCGGCGACAGCAGAATGGCGGCGGCGAATAACAGGATGCCGAGCAGTACGAACTCGGCGGACATCAGCGTGTGCCACGGGGAGCAGATGTAGCGGCTGCTCAATGTGCCGTCACCGTATCGGCCCGTTTCGCCGAGACATTCGGGGACGCCGAGGTCGCTGATCATGTTCTGCGACCAGCTATAGGTGTGGGGTTCAGGCCATCGGGCGGCGACGATCAGTTCGACGACGTAGTAGGAGATCGTCAAGATGAGAAGGGTCGCACCGGCTTTCCGGCGCGTGCTCGACAGCGTCATCGGCTGCACGTGGTCGCCGTTGTGGGTGTGCCCGCGAATCGGTCGTCGATCCACGCGGTCCATTGCTCGACACCGGCGGCAAATGCCTCGTGACCGCCCGGTAATACCGTGTCCTGCACCGGGATTCCGATCCGGCACATCTCGGCGACGGCCTGGTTTCCCCAAGCGGTGTCGACCAGAGTGTCGCTGTCGCCGCGCGCGATGTAGGTCGGGATATCGGTGGCCGTCTTGGGCAGATTGCCGCGAGCTTCGTACTCGGTGAATACCCGTCGCGCGTCGTCGTCGACGAATTGGGCGGCGTCCGCGGTGGCCGACAGGCCCACGGCGGCGTCCGCCGCGGTGAACTGGCCGGCGCAGGTGGATTCCAGGCGCGGCGCCGCCGCCAGCAGTCCGCCGTGCAGGACCTTGTCGTCGGAGTATCCGGAGTCGCCGTACCGAACGGCCTCCACCAGGTAGGGCAGGATCAGATACTGAGCGGCGCTGAGCGTCCTCGACTCGATGCTCTGGGCCAGATCGATGCGCAACGCCGGCGACAACAGCACATTGCCGAGGATCTTCAGCTCGGGGGCGTAGGACTTCGCCGTTTCGGCCGCGGATTCGGTGGCGCGTCCGCCCTGGGAGAGGCCGACGAGGACGGTGTCTTTCGACAAGGGCAGGCCAAGAGTCTGCGCCGCTCGCGCGGAGTTGAGCACGTCGTACCCCGACGAGGGCGTATCCAGATAGGGGGCCTTGCCGGGCCCGTCGAGGCCCTGGTAATTCGTCATGACCACGGCTTTGTGGTCATTGAGCAGGCCCGCGACCTCGTCGTCGTTGCCGAACAGGACGGGCGAGCTCGTCGGCGCGCAGTCGTTGGCGACGCCGGTCGTGCCGTGTGCGAATGCCACCACCGGCCAGCCGCCATCGGGTGCCACGCCTTCCGGCAAGAACACCGCGCCCGACACCTCGATCGCGGACTTATCCGGCGCGGTCGAGACATGACGCATGTAGGTCGCCGCAGCGGCTGACGACGCGAGGGCAGGACCGGCATTCGTGAGCGGCCGCTGCGAAACCAACGTCCCCGGCCGGTCGGCGGTGCGGGTACCGGGACTGTCCGCGGGGGAGCCGCAACCGGCAAACAGGATGGCCGCCATCGCCACCGTGGAGCTCGACAGGAGTGCCATTCTTGGTCGCAAGATCACTCGTTCCTTCGCCGCAGCCGGCTTCCGGTCTCATCAATCCGCTATGCGCCACCCGTAGCCGCAAGCGCGGTCAGCGCTCGATCGCCACGGTAGCGCGATCTTGCCGGCCCGGTGGTCGAGCAGGCCGCGGCCTGTCAGCCATCGGATAAACAAACCAGCTCCGACCAGTCGGACGGTTTTCAAGGGTTTCCGTCACTATTTGCCCCATGTTTTGATGCCGATCGCTCGATTGGCGACGTGAATATAAATGGAATGTCGCGCGATGAGCCGGAATACGGTTCACAATGATCTTCTACACCTCCAGGTGGTCCCAAGCTTGTGCCGACGAGATGGTCCCATCGTCCTGGCAGGCGATACACAGGGCGGCGGGCAAGGGTAGAGAGGTCAGAACTCCATGAGCAACAAGCGTTTTCTCAACTGGGCGGCCCGATCGGTAGTTTTCATCGGTGCCGCGGCAGCCGGACTCGCCGTCATGACTCCCGCCCAAGCCGAACCGTTGTGGCCGGGCGGGCCCGACATTCCGGGCTTGCCAGCACTGATTCCGCCGATACCTGTTCCGGTCGTGGCACCGTGCTACACAGAGTCGGCGCGGGTATGCATGCAGCTCTCGAGCAACCAAGCATGGTTGATGGACAACGGCAGAGTGACCTATGGGCCGACACCGATTTCGCACGGTAGACCGGGATACGAAACCCCTCCGGGCGTCTTCCGTGTCGCTTTCAAGCGTGAAGATCATTGGAGCACAATGCATCACGTGCCGATGAAGTGGGCAGTGTTCTTCAACGGCGACATTGCCACTCACATCGGACCGATCGAAGAACAGTCGCACGGTTGCATACGAATGACCCCCGAGGGCGCCGAGACGCTCTACCACTATGTGTCGCCCGGTGACATAGTCGAAGTCGTGAATTAACCCTGCGACGCACTCGACCACGGTCGAGAGTTGCTAGCAGACAAAGACATTCAACGCACGGAGCACTCGTTGTGCGTTCGCGAATGACGAGCGTTCTGCTGTTCATTGCCCTGCTCCACGCCGACGAAGTTGTCGAAGCCGTGTTGCTTCACGTTGCATCCATACGAGGCCGACGATCGCTACCGAGGGCTGGTCGTATCGCGCGATTGTGACGTTCCTCCCGGTCTGTGACCACGCTCGGGTGCGATCCTTGCGTAGACGCTGAGACATGGAGCTGAGTCTTTCGTCGATGGTCTGTTGATCTTCGTCCGGTTTGAATTGGGGCATGACAACAACGAAGAATCAGACGGCAGCTCGGACCATCCTCGTGACCGCGGGCACCGGCAAGGTGGGTCGCCGGGTGGCGGATCGCTTGGTGGCCAAGGGTTTCCCTGTTCGCATCGGATCCCGTTCGGCGGAGGTCGCGTTCGATTGGGAGGACCGTGGCACCTGGGCGCCGGTGCTGCAGGGTGTGGGTGCGGTGTTCCTCATGTACACCCCCGATATCGGGGATCCGCGCGCTGGGGACACGATCCGGGCATTCAGCGAACTGGCGGTGGCCAGCGGTGTGCAGCGGTTGGTGTTGCTGTCGGCTCGTGGTGAGGATCAGGCCGCTGCGGCTGAGGCGGCGGTGCGTGAGAGCGGCGCGGAATGGACTGTGTTGCAGGCGGCGTGGTTCAACCAGAACTTCGACGAGGGTGTGTTCACGGAGATGGTGTTCGCCGGTGGAGTTGCTTTCCCGGCTGGTCAGGTGTTGGAACCTTTCATCGATTCCGGTGATCTCGCGGACGTCGCGGTCGCTGCGCTCACGGAGGATGGGCACGCGGGTCAGGACTATGAGTTGACCGGTCCTCGGTTGCTGAGCTTCGGTGACGCGGTGGACACGATCGCGAAGGAGACCGGACGGGATGTGGCGTACATTCCGGTTACCGGTGAGCAGTTCGGTGCGGTCTTGGCCTCGGAGTTCGGTATGCCGGATGAGGAGGTGGCCGCGATGATCGATATCTTCGCTACTCTGCTGGATGGTCGCAACGCGAAGGTTACCGATACCGTGCGCCGGCTTCTGGGTCGCGAGCCGGTCGATTTCGCCGACTTCGTGCGTGACGCGGTTACGGCGGGCGCCTGGAAACAAGACTGACCGGATTTGGCCCAGGCGTAGACGGCGTGCCGCTGGAAGCCTGGGCCTTCCGGAGGAAGCTTCATCGAGCTCCATGATGTCGTTGTCGACGGTGGCCAGGATTCTCGTGTCCATGGCCGCGTTCGGAAACCGGACCGACGCGAATCAGCCCGATAGATCTCGGGCGGGTTCTGCCGTGCTGCAACACAATAGCGAGTCGCTGCCGCCGACATGGCCCGCACGTTGTCGAGCGCAATTACACAACAACTTGTAGAACCCCGCGATCTCGCAGCCGAATCGCGGAAGCGGGAGCAGGGTGGCGGGCCGGATGGCACAGTACTGCTCACTTCGCCGTCGGCGGCGCTTGGGCCGACACTGAATGGATGTGCCAGGGCGATGACATGGATCCACACCGGTGGACGGGCCCTGCTGTGCTGCGCCCCGGTTTGTTGGTGGTCACCGGTGCGGTAGGCACTGCGGATATGCATGCGCATCACACCGTGCAGGTGATTGCGACGCGAGCCGACATGATCCTCGGGGATGCGGCGGGGGAACGCCAGGTCTGTCGTGCTGCGGTTATTCCGCCGGACGTGCCGCATGCGGTGGTGCGTGGTGCGGCCGACGGGATTATGGTGCATTTCGATCCAGAGTCCACGGTGGGCTCGGAGCTGGTTCAGCTGCCGAATCCGCGTGCGGTGGTGGGTGGGTGGGTTCGCGCGGGTCAATCATTGTGTGCCCGACACCGATTGACGGCCCCGCCGCATCCGGCCGAAGCCCGAACCGAACCGGCCGCGCCGTGTGAGGCCGGGTGCACTGCGTCGGGACAGTCGACGGAGGAGCTTGATGCCGTGAGTGCGTGGCTGCACTCGACGGTGCGCCCTGGCTCGGCGACGGAGCGGCTGCCCGGCGGTGATTCGCGAGCCGAGGCGGGTGGTCCGGCGCGTCATCCGGCGGTCTCTGAGGTGCTTCGTCTACTTCCGGACCGGTTGAGCGGCGGTCCCATCCGACTCGCCGAACTCGCCAAAACGGTTCACCTATCGGAAAGCCGTCTGGCACATGTGTTCTCGGCCGAAATCGGTCTGCCTTTCCGGCCCTACCTCCGATGGTTGCGGCTACAGCGTGCCATCGAACTGATCGCGGCGGGCCACTCACTGACCGCTGTCGCGCACGGCGCGGGCTTCGCCGACAGTGCCCACCTGACGCGTGTGTGCCGCAGCATGTTCGGCGCTCCGCCATCGGAATTCAACGGCATCCGCTGGGTCACCGAGCTGCCGCTCGACTAGACAGCAGGTTTGTTCAAGCCACTTGGCACACCTGCGGGCGAGTCTGATGCAGAAGAACCGACCTGCCCTGGAGGAAATCGTGGCCCCAATGCCGCCGACTGTCCGCACCGCCTTCGATGCGGAGCTGGAATCTGCCTACGCAACGACGGATCTCGATGACATGTGGCGCGCCCTCGAACGCGCGCACATCCTGTCCCAACGCTGGGCCTGGCCGCACACCCGCGCCCACTGGCACATGCTGCGCCTGGCCCTGCGCTGCCACGATCGCCGCGAAGCGATCGGTCAGATAGTCCGACTGTCGGTGGCGGGCCTGGGTTCATCGGTCGGCCGCGTCCCCATCGGCAACACCGGCCGCGCCGCGGTCGGCATCACTACGCCCATGCCCATTCCTGACGACTTGGGTCGCATCCTCGAACAGGGCGACACCGAATTGGCCGCCTCCTGACCGTCTATGCCGGGCCGCTTCAAGGTGGTGGGTGAGTTTCAGCCGATCCGCTCTCCTGCGGGCGACACCATCGATGAACACCTACTGCGCTGATTGATATCGCCTGTGGCTTAGACCGCCCCTGGTGTGCCCGCCTGCTGCAGGTCGCCGCCACAGGAATGCGTCTCCGCAAGGGTTGGTCCGAAATGACCCCGTGCAGGCGACTCGGCCGGCCCGGAGTGCGCGTGAACCGCCGCGACCTGGCATTATTCGGTCATGGTCATTCCCAGCGCGCTGTCGGAACGCCCAACCACCGGATCCCCGTTCCAAACGGGTTGGCCGGTGCGCCTCGCCGACACCGACGGCGACCAACGCCTGCGCCTCGATGCCATCGCCCGCTACCTCCAAGACATCGGCTTCGACCACCTCCAAGCCGTCGAAGACGGCGACACCCACCGCGGCTGGGTCGTCCGCCGCACCGTCATCGACGTCCTCAAGCCCATCGAATTCGGCGAACACGTCACCCTCCGCCGCTGGTGCTCCGGCCTCTCCACCCGCTGGTGCAACATGCGCGTCCAAATCTGCGGCAGCAACGGCGGCCTCGTCGAAACCGAAGCCTTCCTCATCCATTTCGGCACCGAATCCGGCGTCCCCGCACGCATGAGCGACCGCTTCATGGCCCCCATGCTTGCCAGCACCACCGAACACCGCCTCCGCTGGAAAGCAGCCCTCACCGACCCGATCCCCGCGCCCGACGCGCCCGACGTCCAAGAACTGTTCTTCCCCCTCCGTGTCGCCGACATCGACTGGCTAGACCACGTCAACAACGCCGTCTACCTCAGCGCCCTCGAGGAAATCCTCGCTGCCCATACCGACCTGATGTCGGGTCCCCACCGCACCGTCATCGAATACGCGAAGCCCGTGAAGGCAGGCGAGCCCGTCCGCCTCATCGGCCGCCGCGACGGCACCGCCCTCGACGTCTGGTTCGCGGTAGCCGACGACCCCCGAGCCGTCTCCCGAGTTACACCGCTGTGACTCCACCACGCCACCAACCAGGCGATTCGGCGTCTCGCCCCTCCCTGAGGTAATCTTTTCGAGCGCCCGCACGCGGACGCAACCGGGATGTGGCGCAGCTTGGTAGCGCACTTGACTGGGGGTCAAGTGGTCGCAGGTTCAAATCCTGTCATCCCGACAAGAAAACCCCTTCTGACCTCGGTCGGAAGGGGTTTTCTTATGTCCGATTCGGGGTCGGATTTGAGCCGATCCCATCAAAATCTCAGATTTTCGAGCTCATCCGCCCCGAGCCCATCGCTCGAGAACGTCCCGATTGTCCGGCACCGTCTCGGGGATATCGATGTAGTGCCCTTTGGCCACAGCGGTGGTGTTGCCTAGCTGGCGGGCCGCGCGTTCAGGGTCGTTGTACGTGCGGTCCACCTCGGTAGCGGCGCCCTTGCGGAAGGTCCGTGGTGTGATCCACGCGAAGGTCTCACCGCGGGCGGCCCGCCAGGTCCTGCCGAAGTTGTTCGGATTACGCACAGTGCCGACCCGTGATGGGAACAGCAACCCCATCGGATTCGCGTGCCCTGAAATCTTCAGGTACTCGATGGCCTCGCGGATCGACTCGACTGTGTGCGGGGGTAGCAGGATCCGGCGCCACCCGTTGTCGGTCTTCGGAGCGGGCTTGCGGACCCACCCGCCAGTGCCCTTGCCCTTCTCCTCGACCAGCGTTCCGGTGACGTCCAGATACGGGTCGGGGGCATCGAGATCGATATCGTCGAGCAGCAGCGCGAACACCTCGTGCGGGCGCATGCCGGTTCCGGTGATCACGTCGATCACCCACACCACTGCCCAGTCCCGAGCGGGCCCGGTTGTGTAGGCGGGTGCTCCGGGAATCGCCTCCCCGCGGGCCCACGCTCGAACCTGAGCGCGGAAGGCCGGCAGCGCCTGCTGGTCCTTGACCTTGCCACGGGCTTGCTTCGCGCGACGCGTGAACGCTTCGACACCATCCATCGGGGTTGGTGGCGATAGCTCCGTGCCGGACAGCGATCGCCATCATCGCCCGCAGGACTATTTTGTGTTGCTTCGCCTTCCGTCGCAGCCCCAGGCTGACGAGACGTTTGAGGTGACGATCCAGTTCCCCGGCCGTGGCTTGCCAGACTTGTAGGTTGCCGACGGAGTTCTCGATTTTGATCGTCTTCGGATTCGCCCGTTTGTCGGTGGAGACATAGATCTCGCGGCGGTAGTCCTCGATGTTGCTTTCGGTGTTCGCGTCGTCGCCTTCGAGTTCGCAGAGCAGCTCGGCAGCGAGATCGATCAGCTTGGTATTGCGAGTGATGCGCTGGGATCCGAGTTGTTCCCGGTGATCGCGCATGGCTTCGGCGAGCCGGTTTCGCGCCTCGTCGGCGCTGACGCCCATCCGCTCCAGTTGCATCCGTCCTGCTGCTCCGTAGAAGTAAACGGTGGTGCGCCAGCGGCCGTTCTTCTGCTTCTTCGGCTTCATAGGTGTGCCGAAGGTTCCTACGGGCTTCGGGAGTCTGCCGCCCAATTATGTTTTCTCCCTTCGGTACTCGGCGTGTGGGTTCCGGGGGTGCCGCGCTCTGTCGAGTCGTGGACCTAGGCGGCCCAGGCGGGTGCTCAGGGGAGTGTGTGAGATGGCTTCGCCGGACTGACTGATCGGCCGAGCTGGGTAGTGTTGCCCGGCGCCGACGAGTCTCTAAGACCAGAAACTCGTTTTCAAGATCAGAAAGTATGCCAATTAATAGCTGTAAAACGGCAATGCACTGCCGGGTTGCTCGGATTCGGTGACGACTCCATCACCGACAGCGGATATTCGGACGAGGGCCGCCTTGGGCTGGCTGTGCAGCAACACCGCAGCCGATCACGTCTTGTCCAGTTGTTCTTGCTCCCAGACGAGCAAATCGCTCAGTCGATAGCGCCGGTACCGACCCATCCGCGCAAACCGAGGGCCGCGTCCCGCAGACGCCCACGCCGCCAACGTCTTCTTCGGCATTTTCAGCCGCTTGGCGACATCGTCTGTGCTGAGCCAGGAGTCGTCACTATCCATCGCAGACTCCGTCGAAATGCCGCGGCATCTGGACGCTCGGACCCAGGTCCGATGACGGAAGTGGCGTCGTGCGCCAACGCGGGGCCTCCTGTCGTCGTCCTCGTACATGTCATCGTTGGGGTCGGTTGCGGCCTCCATACGATCGGCGAAACCCGTAGCGGCCGTTGATCCTTCAGTCTCTCGTGCGGCGGCTGCAAAGATCCGGTCAGCCGACTCGTGATCCATCGGTGTCGATGTGCTCATGGGCTTTCCTTCCTGGTTGCAGTGGGCCTGATATGTGCAGGGGCTTGTATCCGACTGCGTGGGCTTCATCGGTCCGGCTCATCGGCACATGGTGTGTGCTTCGCGCGAGGCGCCATTGTGGCATCGGAGATGGACCCCGGTTCCCGTGTCGTGGTGGCGGTGTCGCGGCCCAGGACGGTCGCGGCTCGGAACGCGACGGTCGCGATGATGCGTTCGGTGTGGCCGCCGAAGGTGGTGGGGTATGCCGAGTAGAAGGTGAGCACACCGAGCGCGGTGTGGCCGCGTCCGACTAGGGGCTGGCAGTGCAGTGACCGCACCCCCAGCACTGTCAGCCAGGCGACGCAGTCCGGCCAGCGGTGCTCGACAGTGAGGTCGGCCGCGGTGAGCGGGCGCGCGGTGGCCAGCGCCTCCACCCCGGGGCCGTTCCCGCAGATCAGCTGGATGCGGTCCAACAGTTGCGCGCGGGGCGTCGAGGCAGCGACCACGGTGAGGTCGCCACGCCGGTAGGCGGTGATCCCGGCAGCGGGGCGTCCTGGCACTTGCGCCACGGCCAAGGCGATCAGTTGACCCACCAGCGCGCACCCGGAATCGAGACCAGGACGCTGGTCGGTGACCGGATCGGTGAGGAACTGCGCCATCGTGAACCCCTTAGCCTCGATCGGTGAATCGATAGCTGCGCAGGCGGGGCTACCGGTGCCCGGGGGCGCGGAGGTAACAGGCAGTGCCCAGCCAGTATCCCCCAGGAAGAGACCGTCGAGTTCGATTCGCCGGAAACGCATGGCCGCACACTCGGATCATGGCGGCGGAACCGGTCAGGACACGCCTGGCACAGATGGTGCACCCGAGTTCATAGTGACCCGCCTCCGGGGTCGGAGTCTGTCGTCGTCGACGAGGCGATGGTGACCGCCAGCCCGCGCAGCTCGCCCGGGATCAACACCGATTCGACCTGACCACGAAACAATTCCAGTACCACCCCTTCCGGCCAGGCCACCTCGTAGCAGTATCTGCGGCGACCGCTGTCGGTGCCGCCGCGGTTGTCGCGTTCGACGCGCACGGCCAACTCGGTCAGCGCGGCCGCGACCTGGCGGGGACTCCCGAGGTTGGAGACCTTCCACCACACGCCGCCCTCACTGGGCTCACCGATCTCGACCCGGTATGTCAGGGCCATGCCCACAGCATCGGAGGCGGTCATGTCATCCACCCTGCCCGAAGACCGCCTCGACGCCACGGTGAAACACCAGAGAAACCGGAGTTGGGCACCCGCCTCGAGCAAGACGGGAACAATGATCCCGGTGAACCCATCCGGGAAGACCACCGCGGGGCAGCTGGACTGCCTGGTGGAAATCACCTGGCCCGCGGGTCGCAGCCCCTGGTGGAGTGTTTCCCACACCGGCCACCCCAGCCAGATCGCCGCCGCGCTCGATGAACTGGCCCTGCGTATCGGCATCGACCACTGGACCCGCGTCCTGTCCGCGCTCGATCGACCCATCGTTGGCTGCAGCCTCACCGTGCAGTGGTCCGACACCGACCACGTCGCCCACGCCGCAGACGTCGTCACCATCGGCGCCATACCCGCGCTACTACGCGCCCACGCCACAGCCATCCGCTCTTACCCGCGCTAACAGGCCGCCCTCCACCGCGTCCGACGAGCATCGACACCGAAACCACCCAGATCTACACCCTGCGCGCCGACAAGATCGCCGACGACGAAATCCGCGCCGCCCGCCGACGCCGCGACACCGGCCGCCGATGACACCGGGCGACCTCGCGACCGGGCTGGAGTGGATCGCCGGTACGTTCCTGGAGTGGTCCGTGATCGGGTGGAAGCCCCGTCCGGACCCCCGACGACAAGGAAGCCCGGACGGGACTTCACCACTACGCCGTAGAGGTTGGCGCAAGGTTGGCGCGCGTGCCGGACCCGGTTCGCCGCCCCCGGCCGGTGCCCTCGGTTCATGATGGAGCCCATGAGCTCGCACACTCCTGCTGCGCGGCTACTGGCCCAGATCTTCGCCGCAGGCCACACCCTCGTCAGTCTCGTTGTCCGTGCATCTGGCAAGTCCCCGCCGCTGCAGTCTTCGCTCGGATGGGTAGCGGCACATCATGGGTGGGAAGGTGAGTTCCCGGTGGTGAATGGCGATTGGCCTCGACGCCGTACTGCATCGCGGACCGGTGCGAGCACGATTGCGGCGCCGGTCACGGCCATCCAGGTCGGTAGCGGGTAGAAGACGAGCCGTTCGGTGATGCCGACCTGCAGGCCGATTGTCAGCAGAACCGTGCCGGTGAGTCCGGTCGATGCGCAGAAGGCCGACCAGATCGCGACCAGGCGGCGTTGTTTCCACAACCAGATCGCCAGCAGGATCAGCACGATATGGCGGGATACGAACGCGGGCATCACGGCCAAACCGTGTACGACGATGCCGTCATTGGATGGGAACACTCCGGTTGCGGCGGTGCTCAGACCGATGATGACAGCGAGGGCGACGATCGACCACTGGCGCGGGCCGTGGGGAATGTAGTCGCGGAATCCGATGGCTCCCAAGATTGTCAGTAAGCCGAGTGCGACGAATGTCGCGTTCATGACCAGATGCAGCGGTGAGCACACATTGGGTGTGCAGGTGGTGATGCCGAGGTCGCTGATCGTGTCGTGGCGGAAGCTGTAGGGCGTTTTCCATGCGGTGGCGGTCACGAGCTCGGCGAGCAGATAGGCGAACACCAGGGTCCACGCGACTCCCGCCGCGATATGTCGAAGATTGCCGCCGACCGAGTCAGGTACCGGCGTGTCGATGGTGAGCACAGGATGCGGATTCGTTGGTGGAGTTGGGATTTCGGATCGTCAGCTGGTATGGGCCGACAATGCGCGCGTTTCGACGGCGAGGTCTCCGTCCTCGGTGAGGGACGCGCCGTAGGTGACGCGTCGTTCGTCCGGGTTGTTGCGCATGTCGCTGTTGTGCACGGTCAGGCTGGGCAGGGCGCCGAAATTCACCAGCAGATAACGATTTTCGACCGTGTGAGAGTCATCGGTGAGTGCGACGGTGAAGATCTGCCCGCGCGAGATCCAGTCGCGTGCGGCGGCGGCCACCGCGGGGGATTCGGTCGAGGGAAAGTGCAGGGTGAAGGGCAGGCTGGGAGAGTCCAAGTAGGTCCCCATGACGGTCCACATCCGATCGAGTCGATGTTTTGTCGTGCTTCGGTGAGCGGCCGACCGGCCCGTTCGTCGGACGAACCACTGTAGTTTTCCAGTGTAGACCTACAGCGTTGACAATGCGTTCCGGGCGGCGTCTACTGGAAAGAGCAAAAGATCCGAGCGAAGGCTTCGAGGATCGCCATGGTCATCACCATCGAGCTGGCCGAGCTGAGCATGCTGCTCGCAGGCTCGAGCAGCAGCGCCCGCCGCGGAGCGAAGGCGCGTCGCGATCTCAACCTCGCCCGCCAGGACCCCACCCAACTCGGCCCGGACCGCGGCTGGCGATGTGGCGGGCCACAGCCCTTCGACATCCAAGGCGCTCCCGCGCACTCCGGCCATACCGGCAAATGCCGCCGCGGTCGATGCATCCGGCGATGCCGTCGGGCCGGGATCCGAAAAGCCGCCCACGCCCCGCGGACGCGAGTCGAGCCAGCTGATCGGAGATAGGTCGGCCGGTCCCGGGCCGGTCGACACACCACGGGGCGACCAACGCCGCTACTCGCGCCTATCGACAAGTCTGCCTATGCCCCAAGACATCTCACATATTTCAGAAATCGGGTTTCGTTCATGATCATTCTCGGCGCCGTGCTCCTCATTGCCGGACTCTTACTGGGCATGACCCTGCTCATCACCGCTGGTGTCATCGTGCTGCTCATCGGTGTGGTGCTGATGATCTCCGGCATGGCCGGCCGTGCTGTCGGCGGCCGACGCCACTATTACTGACCGGGTCCCGGCGCGGCCGGGCGAAGGTCCGGTGGCGCCTCGATTCGCCGACGGGGCAACTGATTCAGAGGAAAACGCGATGTGGCGATCCACTATCGGCAATCGGATCGAAACACCCTCGATCCACGGGAAACGAATTCGACGCGGCATTCAGGGTATTCACGCCCCTGGCAGGCCGGAATCCAATGGAGGTGCGTGATGGCCCGATTATTTTCGTTGCTGGTGCTCGTATGGCTGATCATCGGCGTGGTCGCCGCCGGTCAACGAGGTTACTTCACCGACCGTGACCAGAACTGCGCAAGCTTGGGAACCATCGCGGTGACCGTGATCGCGGGACCGCTGAACTACGCAGGCGTCAACCCCAAGGTGAACAACTGCGAACTGCCCCAACCCAGCCCATAACTAGACGCCACGGTAGATGTCGAGGTCTGCTCGACGGCAGCAACCGAGACCGCGTTGGTCCGAGCAAGTTTCGGCCCGCGCATCGTGGTGACCCTCACTCAACTCGATCGACAACGGCCCCGAACCCCTACGGCACTGCGGTGTCCGGGTTTGCGGCGGTTGTCGATGTCATCTGGATCTGATCCGAGGCAGCACCGATGAGCTATCAGCCGACACTGACTTCCCCTGAACGGACACGACGCACGGGCCGCGGCGCCGACAGTTACGACAACGTCGAACCATTGCTCGTCCAGCTCGCGGAACTGGACACGGCCGACCCTCGTCGAATTGCTGTGCGGGAGGAGCTGATCCGACGCTGTCTACCATTGGCCGAGCACATCGCCCGCAAGTTCGCCGGACGCGGTGAGAACTTCGACGATCTGCTGCAGATCGCTCGAATGGGGATGGTCGCTGCGGTCGACCGTTTCGACCCCGATCACGGCGCGCCGTTCCTCGCTTTCGCAATACCGACCATCATGGGCGAGGTGCGCCGACATTTCCGCGACTACACCTGGTCGGTGCGAGTACCGCGGCGCCTCAAGGAAATCCAGCAGAAGCTCCCCTCCACGATCGACACGTTGTCCCAGCGGATGGGGCGTATGCCCAAAGCCGCGGAGATCGCCGAGGAACTCGATGTCGATCTGGTCGAGGTCACCCAGGCACTGATCGCCCGCAACGCCTACCGAACCTCCTCGATCGACGCCTACACCGGCGGCGACAACGACTACGCGCCGACGTCGCTGTTGGACACTCTCGGCGCCGAGCAATCGGAGTACCGCACCGTCGAGGACTGCCTTGTCGTGAAACCGTTGATCGCCGCGCTGCCCGAGCGGGATCGCCAAGTGCTGATCATGCGGTTCTATGAACACCAACCGCAGATCCAGATCGCCGAATCTCTCGGCGTCTCACAGATGCAGGTCTCGCGGATTCTGGCCAGACTGCTGAGTTCGTTGCGCGAACAGGCATTACGCGACTGAACAACCAGCCGGAGGGGTGGCGTTCAGGGGCCGAGGTGCAATCGGCTGACGTCTTCTCACTGTGTCTCGCGGTCTTTCGGCGGTGTCTCAGGTGTTCGCGAGTCCGGATCGATCTTGTCGGCGCGCTCGAACTCCTGGTTCAACTCGTCGCGGGAGGTGCCCGCTTCGCTGCGATGTGCGGCCGCTTGTTGTTGCAGGCCCGCCGCCTGGGCCGACTTGACGTCGGCTTCGGCCGCCGCGGCCCTGGCCTTGGCCGCGGTCTCGTCGGCCAGCAGCAGACCATCCCATGCTCTTCGCGGCGGGATGATCCCGATCGTCACCATCGAAGCCGATGATCCACCGGGCTCAACACTGTAGTTCCGAGGTGTAGACCTACGCTGTTGACACCACGTGGCCGGAGCTGTGTACTTGAAGAACCAACAGATCCGAGGCTCGACATGATCGTCATCATCGCCCTGATCGTCGGCATAGTCATCGGCGCCATCGGAATGGCCGTGCTCAGCTATCTATCGCCAGATGCCCAGCGCCCCGCCCTCGGCGGCGCCGCGCGCCGCCTTCTCGGCCGATCGCGTCCTGAAGACACCGCGCTCAGCCGCGACATCAACGAACACGCCGGCGGCTCGCGGCATATCCGCACCAACCCGAGTTGGCGGGACCGACTCGAGTAACCAGACGACCCCTCGGCTTCGCCTTCGAGCCCCGACGCCCGCCCACTGCCCACATCGGGATATCGCAGGGTCCGGAGTATGTGCCGAATGGCGCTCCGGATCCCGAAATCTGCACCAGCAGTAAGACATTCGACTAAATGGAGATAATAAAATGAGAGACACATACGCAAACGACACCAGGAGAATGCGCGGAGGTCGCCGTTCGAGAACGACCAGCGTCCTCATAGTGCTGGTGTTCGTGTGGTTGATCATCGGCGCGATCGCTGCTGGGCAACGGCACTACTTCGGGAACGCACCGGAGAACTGTGCGAGTACCGGAACTATCGCGGCAACTGTCGTCGCCGGGCCGCTCAACTACCTCGGCATGAACCCGAAAGTCGATAACTGCCACATCGATGTGCCGCAACCCAGTCCGTGATCGCCATACGGTCGGCGTATCAGTTGCTGGCCCGCAGTCCCGACGCAATGGACCACCACGATGAGTGCACCGCAAAGACTCGACGCGACCACCCATCAGCACCTGGTCTCTGCCGGACGACGTGATGAGCCTGCCGCAGGTTATTTCCCGTGGCGACTGGCTGATCCGGCGCCAGGAGGTGCTGGCCCAGGTCGACACACGCTCTGGCGACTATGTCTCCCGCGCTGGGTGAAGTCGAGTAGCGACCCGGGGAAATTGGTGGCCCCCTGCCGACCCTTCCAAGCTTCAAGAATACGGTTCTCAGCTCGTCGCTTTAATGGTTTCGATAGACCAGACACTCGAATGAAGAAGCGTACGAAGGGATGCCAATGCATGCATCAACGGGTGCCGACTCGTCACGCACGGCCGAACTGTCGGCGAGCGCGACCGGATCGTCGAGATCGTAGAAGTGCTCGGCCCGGATGGCACACCGCCATACCGGGCACGCGCCGAGAACGGCCACGAGTCCATCGTGACGCCCGGACCAGACTCGGTGGTGGACCATCGCAAGGGATCGGGAGACCGGTTACTGAGTCCGAGAAAGCCAGTACCGCAACGGTACCCAGCTGAGCGGGTGGCCGCCGCAGAGACGTACTGGAATCGGCATGATGTCGTGAGCCACAGCCCAGCTGTTCTACGCTCGACATCGCCCTCGGGGATCGGAGATTGCAGAGCGGATCAGGCGACGCCCAAGCCCCCGCTATCGCTGTCAGGTGGTGGGGATTCCCTCCAGACCCCACCACCGACATGCCCTTAGACGTGGCCTCCACTGAATTGCTCGGTGGTCTCGATGGTTTCTCCGGGAGCGCGACGCTGCACAACACCGCGAGCGCGAAGATGTCGTTCCTCTTCTGCGTCTTCACGTCGGTGTGGCGATGCCCCTCACAGGCCATCGCGGGCGTGCTGATCATGGCCCTGGCGGGCGGGGCAGGATCGTGCAACTCCGCCGCGGCTACCGACGCCTCCCGACCGCTGAGCGCAACGTCGCGGTCGGGACCGCGTCGGTGCTCGTTTCCGAGCCCCGGACAGCCGGAGAAACCCCAGGGTCAGTGTCAGGGGTTGCGCGACGGCTGTTCCGAATCTGTCCCCGGCTGCGTCTCACGTGACTTCGAGTCCGGATCGACCTTGTCCGCGCGCTCCCACTCCTTGTCCAGTTCGGTTCGCGAGTCCGCTGCCTCGCTGCGATGCACATGCGCCTGCTGGCCAAGCCGCTCGGCCTGCGCTGCCTTGGCCTCGCCCTCCGCCTTTGCCGCACGGCCCCTGGCGGCGGTCTCGTCCGCCTGCGCCTCTCGCTGACCCACCTCGAATTCCTGCTCCGCCGCGCGCTCACGGATACCCTCGGCTTCGACCCGACGGTGTTCGCGCCGTTTGCGGATCAACACCCAAACAAGCGCGGCCACAAGCAAAATGACCATAACCGCGGCTACGATGATCACAATGGTGGTGCTCATCTTTCGACTCCTCGCACCCTCCCCCCTCTACTCTAACGCTTCTCGACCGGCCCTGAGCTGGGACAATGAGCGATCAGCCGCCAGGGTCGACCCGGCCCGGATCTAGCGTCAGCGGGGAGAGCGGGGGCTACGCTGATGGTGCGACAGAGCCGCGCAACGGACACCCTTGGACAACCGGGACAGACCCTCACCTCTTTGGTCACCGAAGGGTGTTCCTGCGTTCGCGCGCAATCCGGTCCGCATCGTCGCCCGCGTCGGCCTCGGCGGCCCCGCATTGGTGGCCTTACAGGATTGTTGCCGTGCGTACAGGCGGAATCACCGGATCTTCCCCGGAACCGCCTTTCCCGACGGATCCTGGGATGGGGAGGACTCAGCGACAAGCAAACCCTGGCCGCGTGGAGCGCCGGTCTCACGGCCGCGCAATAACGATCAACCCGATGTCCAGTGGCGTCCCGAGACCAGCATGACCACCGCACCCGACGAACTCCCCACCCGTCAGTTTCAGAAGTCGACGGCACAGCAGGTCAACAGTGAGTAGCACGACGATGTTCGGTGCGATGTGCTCATCGCAGGGCTGTCGCTTCGCGATGAATGAGGGCTGATTGCTACAGATGTTCGTCGGCGAGGGGCTGGGGGAGACGCGGAAACTGCGTGGCAGTCGATGGTTACCGTCCACGTCGCGAATGAGATGCCGTTGCCGGCGATGCGCGTCAGCGCGCGTGATTGTCCGGATGTGGCGAGGGTGAGATGCGACTAAACTTCCGGTGATGGAGCGACGCAGCGAGGCCGCGCGAAGCCGTGGCGGAGGTGATCGCCGGTCACCGTTTGACCGGTTCGTCGAGCAGGCCGAGCTGCGAGTGAGTCAGGCTCCGTTCTTCTTCGTCTGTGCCGGGATCGTCGTGGCGTGGCTGATCAGCTTGCCATGGTGGACGGACCTCAAGACCTGGCAAGTTGCTATTCATACCGTTGCGAGCGTTTTCACGCTGCTGTTATTGGTGCTGCTCGAGAACGCCAGCCGCCGCGCAAGCGAGGCCTCGCAAGAGAAGCTCAATGTCATCGCCGACGCGCTGGCCGCGCTGCTGGCGTCATCCGCTTTCGACGATCCCGAGCTTCGAACGGCCGCGGGAAGCGGTTGGACTCGAAGAGCGCCACTGAGATGTGGTTGTACGGGGATTCATCGGCGGCCAAATCCCGCCGCCCAGTGACCGGGCCCCGATAGGCGGGGACCGGATTCGCTCGCACCGGCCACCTACATCTTCTGTCCGCCGGACTCGACGGTGGCTTCAAAACCATCGGGGCGCAACCCTACGGAGTAGCCCTCCTCATTGCGGCCGGCGCAGGAATCATCACCTACGGCCTCTACAGCTTCGCCATGGCCCGATACACCAAGATGTAGTCGGGCACAGCTCCGAGCAGCCGAGCGGAGCTTTTGCCAGGGTTTCGTGGCGCGGCCCGTTTCTCGTTCCGGACTAACGCTCACGAGAGCTGCGCGGCTTTGACGCTCAGCCGCCCAAACCGGTCAATGCTTCGGCGACCTGGGCTGCGAGCGGACCGCCGACATCCTCGTAGTAGCTCAATGCGGCTCGGTATTCGACGGCGGCTTGATCGGGTCGGCCGGTGGCGAGATACGCGCGGGCGAGCAATCGCCGCGTGTCGGCGGTACCCTTGCGGACGCCTTCGAGCTGGAACAGTTCCAGCGCCTCGCGGAGAACTGTTATCGCCCCGTCGGTTTCGTGCAGGGCGAGCCGTGCTCGGCCGAGGACGAGCCGGGGCTTAGCCTCGTTGTCTGTCTCGTTCTCGTACTGATCGAAGGAGGTCTGCGCGGCCTGTGCATCGTCGATTGCCGGTTCCCATTGCCCGAAGTCCGCGTAGGCGCGTGATCGTTGCACCGAAGGATCTCGAAGGCTCGCTGTCGTTGTCGTGGATCGATCCGCGCGTCATCGGCTGCGGCGACGACGTCCCATGAGCGCTGGTAGTACTGCAGCGCGACCAGCGGTTCTCCTTCGCGCGCAGCGATTTTCGCGATCCATTCCACCGCGCTCTGTTCGCCGATGGCGTCGCCGAGCAGCCTGGCCGCGTCCAGAGCATCGGTGAAGCAGCGCCGTGCGTCGTCGAACTGTCCGACACCGAGGTAGGCCGCGCCCAGTCGCGAGGACAACTGCATGATGGCGGCTTCGTTGCCAGTGCCCGAGCGGAGTCGAGTCCGTCGCGATGGGTATCGATCCAGGCATCGTAGAGACGGTTCACCCCCAAGTATCTGCTGTCCAACGACGCGCACGCATTGTTTCGCAGCGTACTTCGCGAGGCGACCGATGAACTCGCCCCGGCGACACGGGACGCCCTGGTGGCCGCGTGCGGCGGATTTCCGCTGCGGATCAAGGTGCTGGCTGCACAGATCCGGCGCCGAGTCCGCAGTGCGGAACAGCGTCATTCGCCGATCGTCGTACACCTTTGACACCTGGGGGAATGCGGCGTTGACTGGGAATGGCAACGTGGCCCTGGGAGGCCGTCATGATCATAATCTTGGGACTGATCGTCCTGCTCGCCGCCGTGATCGTCGGACTTGCTGGCGTGCTGAGCAACAGCGGGGACACGCACGAGCTGACCAATGGTTTTGCGGTGTTCGGATATCACGTTACCGGTTTCACTGGAACGCTGTTTCTCTACGGCATCATTGTCGGCGCGGTCGGCCTCGTCGGGCTCAGCCTGCTGCTGGCCGGCGCCCGGCGCGGCCGACGCGCCCTGAAAGAGTCCCGCCGCGAAACAGCGGACATGTACCAGGATCGCGACCATCTCGCCGAACGAGAGTGCCAGGCGGTCGCCGCGAACCGGGACACGGCCGACGTCTCATCGCACGGTGTCGATCGCGATCACCGGCCTTTTGGGGGACGTGACTGGCGGCACCCGTTCGGCCACCGGCCACGTGGAACTGCCACCAGCCACGGCGTCACCCCCTGACCGGCGTCCCGGCACTGAATCATCCCCACGACCGGCGCGGCCGCGTCGGCGAAAACATCAGAGGAAGAAGCCCCGTTATGAGTATGGGTAAGAAGATCGCACATTCGGCTGAGGCCGCCAAGGGCTCGATGAAGAAGCTGTTCGGTAGAGCCACCCGGAACCGCAGCCTCGAGGCCAAGGGCCGAGTCGGTCAAGCCAAGGGCAACCTCAAGCAGTCCGGCGCCAAGGTCAAGGACGCATTCAAACACTAAGTCGATGCGCTGTGCGCAACCCGCACGGCGCACCGGCCATCCGGGCAAGCCAACCCCGAAATGAGGTCGTCCTCATGATCATTCTGTCCAGAACGAGAGCGGGCGGAATGGTATCTCCGCCAGATGCTCGGCACGGCCAATTTCCGAGCTGGCAGGGTCATGGCTTTTCTGAGCGGCAACCTTCTGCAATCAAATCGACCACCTGCTTCCGATTTTCCTAGCAACCGCTATGCGGAGATCTCCACGGTGCGGGCATGGTGTGAGAAATACGGCCTGCCGCACACCATCAGTTCGGTCGCGGGGCAGCAGTGCCTTCTGCCGGTGCGCACTATCCACAAGCTGGCACTGCCAGACCGGTTCTGCTCGCGACCTCCGATGACCGCCGACGGAGCTTTTCCCACCACTAATACGAGGCGAGCACAGCACCATGCCTGACAACAATCGGTCCCCGACGTCCTCCAGAGCATCGTCGTCGGCGTCCTACGACAACTCATCCTCGGCCGCGGGCCGGGTTGCCCAGAATAGCGTGTTCGAGCGATTCGCCCGCGCAGGCTTCGTCGTCAGCGGCATCGTGCACGTGATCATCGGCTACATCGCCATCCGAATTGCCCTCGGCGGTGCAGGCGGCACCGCCGACCAATCCGGCGCCATGACCGAACTGGCCGCCAAACCGGGCGGCATCGTCGCCCTGTGGGTAGGTGTCGTCGCGTTCGGGCTGATGGCGCTGTGGCGGCTCGCCGAAGCGGCACTGGGCAGCTCCTCCAAACCTGACGCCGACAGCAAGAAGTCCGAAGCGATCAATCGCGTCAAGGCGTTCTCCCTGGCGGTGGTCTATTTCGCCTTCGCTGTCTCCGCGTTCGGATTCGCCCGCGGCCGCGGCAAGTCCAGCAGCGACGAAAGCGCCGGGCTCACCGGACGCTTGATGCACACCACCGCAGGCACGATCGTCCTTGTCGCGGGCGGGCTGATCATCATCGCGATCGGCGGCTATCACGTCTACAAAGGAGCCAGCCAGAACTTCCTCGACGACCTCGAGGGCACTACCAGCGACCTGGTGCGACGGCTGGGCACCATCGGATACATCGCGAAGGGACTGGCCATCGCCGCGGTCGGGTTGCTGGTGATCCTCGCCGCGACCCAATCGGAGCCGAGCAAGGCCGCCGGACTCGACGGCGCCTTCAAAACCCTTGGGGCGCAACCTTACGGCGTGGTCCTGCTTGTCGTGGCCGGTCTGGGCATCATCACCTATGGCCTCTACAGCTTCGCCATGGCCCGATACGCCAAGATGTAGTCCGGTCCGTGCGCCCCCCAGTACGACCTACTGGGACGCTACTCGAAACGCGGCCGTCTGAGCGATCACGCAGGGTCATCAGTGAGCCTGGCATCGCCTTGGATCAGAAGTGTCTCCTCGATCCCGCAGGGGCTCGGCGTCGGGATGCTGGCTCGTCGAGTGAGGCGCCGCTGCGAATGGACGTCGGCGATGATCGATGTCCGTTGCCATTTGATGTGACGCAGAAGATGGGTCGTGAGCGGCCGTGCGCCAAGTATTTGGCAGACGATCGTGTGGGAGTCTTGCCAGATTGTTGACGCAATCTGGTGTTGGCTTTGTGGGGAATCCTGGCGTGGGTGAAGATCGTCCCGGAGTGGAAGTCCGGACG
This sequence comes from Nocardia sp. GCM10030253, assembly GCF_042675075.1. NCBI lineage: Bacteria > Bacillati > Actinomycetota > Actinomycetes > Mycobacteriales > Nocardiaceae > Nocardia > Nocardia sp. GCM10030253. The sequence goes on from NZ_JBHTDL010000001.1 coordinate 44,414, forward strand.
AATTCCGGCGCGGTGTGAACAGGCGTGAGCGCTATCGGGCCTCGATGCCGGGCGGGACGACGAAGGGTTTCAATCTGCCGCAGCGCCTGACGGATCGAACCGAAAGTGCTCGAGAATCCGTGCATCCCCGGTGGGGGCGTTGGTAAGGCACCAGGTGTCGAAGTCCTCGCGACGGTAACGGGCATCGGCCGGAACGAGGCGTATTTGGGGCCGCTCGTCCATCCACCAGATGAGAAAGTCCGCGGTGGTGCCTTGGGTGGGCCATCGGCTGGCGCCGTCGGGAAGCAGCAGAACATCGACGAAACCGGCGACGGGCAGGCCCAGGTCGATGAAGATGCCGATCGTGCCCAGCCGTGGGATCTGCGCGACGGTTCCGGTCAGGCGTTGCCCGAGAACGAGATTTGAGCGCAGTTGATCCCAGATGTCCGGGTTGTCGCGCAGATGATCCCAGTTGTATGGATCGTGTGGTTGATCTTCGTTGTCCGGTTCGCGCATGTCGGTGAGCGTATCCGCCGCGGATCAGCTGGTGGAGTGGGTGGTCGTGGTGCGGGCGAGGGGGTAGGAGTCGGCGCCGGTCTCGAGAATGCGGCGTGGATGTTAGAGGCTCAATTCGAGGGTCAGTTCGGTTAGCTGGGTGCTGATCGGGTCGGTGGCGTTGCCGAGGCGAATGCGCGGTTCCGCCGTGGTTGTCTTTGTCGGGGTTTCGACTTCGCCGACGACCGGCAGCGGGGTCCGAGGTGCTGGGCCGCGCCGGTTCCGCAGATAGCTGCTGACAGATCCGTAAGTGACTGCGGCGTGGTGCTCGTCGAGCAGGCGTTCCCAGACTTCGCGAGCGCTGATGGTGGGTGCGCGGGTCAGGAGAGCGTCGATGTGTGGGATGAGCCCCTCCAGCGTGGGCCGTGCGCGCGCGGGATAATTCTTGCGGGCGGGAGGGTTTGGTGATTCGAGCGCGGCGTGGACCGTGCGCCAGCCGACGCCGTGTTTGCGTTCGATTGCCCTGACCGACATGCCGGTGACCGCGTCGCGGCGGATGGTCGCGAAGAGCAGACGCTTGGCGTTGTCGTTGTGTTGCTTGCGCTTTCGACGGTCCGCAGCGACGCCAGTCTGCCGGGGGTGGCTTCCCGCGCGCGGCGAGCTCGGGGAATAGGAGCAGAACGACCGGCGCGGTCCGGCCGGTGACGACGGCGAGTTTGTCCGGGTCGCTGTTCGCCGCGCTCGAAGTCGCCACCGGCAAGGTCACCGGTGTTTGCAAACCGCGCCACCGCCACCAGGAATTCCTTGCTTTCCTACGCCACGCCGCCCGCGCCTATCCGACCGGTGAACTACACCTGGTGATGGACAACTACGCCGCCCACAAGAAGGCCGAGGTCCGCGACTGGCCGGCCGAAAACCCCCGCATCCGAGTGCACTTCACACCTACTTCAGCCTCGTGGATGAACCTGGTGGAGGTGTGGTTCGGCATCATCGAACGCCAAGCCATCCACCGCGGCACCTTCCGCAGCGTCCGCGAGCTGACCACCAAGATCCGCGAGTTCATCAACGGCTGGAACCCGCGCGCGAAGCCCTTCGTCTGGACCAAGACCGCCGAACAGATCCTCGCCAAGGCTGACCGCCCAACAACTTCAAAAGCGGCCCACTAGATCAAGGCCGGGTGCAGGCGTGGTCGCCATTGAACGAGCCGGCGCTTCCGGTGCCGGTGGGGAGGTTGCGGGTGGCGTCTGCGTATGCCTCCCCTGGGGTCGCCCCTTTACCGAAGCCCACGATCGGGAACCCTGCGACGATCGCGAGCGGACTCGTCACGACTGCACCGCAGCCGTTCGCGAACGTCACCATCATCCGGCAGTCGATGATGCCTTGACCCTTGCACGCTCGGTCGGCGGCTCGAATGGCGTCGGCTTCCGTCGGGTGGTTGACCGAAAACGCGTAGACATTGCCCCACACGCTGAGGGAAACGGCGCCCCAGTTGACCGGGTCGGCGGCGGCGGGCGGTGCCGCGAGGACGGCAGCGGCGCTCACCGAGAGCGCGGCGGCCGCAAAGGACTTGTTGAACATGTGGTGTGTGCTTCCTCTGCGCGCCGACTAGGGTGCGGCGATCGCATGGAAGATACCGCAGCGCATGGACGCGAGGTCGCCCCAAAGTCATGGGGTCACGGCAAAGACCGTCACGAACTGCGGCGTTCGTGACGGATCTGCCGAAACCGATCTAGTCGCCCTTGGCTGCGCGAGCGGCCTCGTCGGCGGCATCGCCTCGCGCAGCGACTTCGGACGCATGTCTGTCCAGTTCTTCTCGACGTACTCGACGCGCGCGGCGCCGCTGTCTTCACCGAAGACGATCTTCCAGCCGGCGGGAACTCCGCCTTCGCGACCGCCTTGCGGGTTCGGTCCGAGTCCACACCGGCCACCACCGGCAGCGCCGCCCGCCACAATCGGGCCGAGTCCTCGTGCTGCCCGCCAGAACAACCGGAACGGCTGGGAGCCGATTCCGCTCACCTCCAGCGACGAATCGAATGCCATCAGCCAGTCGCGCTCCACCCAGGACTCGTAGCCGACGTGCGAACCCGTCGTCGCCGACCACCACGATCCCGAGAAGTTCTTCTGATTACGGAACGACGGAAACCTCCGCGCCGGGTCAACCCTGTCGAAACGCACTGCCGCGCAAGCCAGCAGAGGCAACCGGCAACGACCACCAGCATCCGGATCGACGAACTCCACCCAGCACTCATCGCCACCGGCAACGGCGACGACAACACCCACGACCTGGACCCCCGAGCAAACAGTCGGAACGAACGATCCGCGTCAGGTTAGTGGCAGAAGCCCTGTACTTGTGCCAGAACGATGGCAATGCGTCAGGTCAATTGGCAACGGACAATCGAGGCCAGTGCGGGCCGAAGTCTGCCGATGAGTGGTTCTGGTCGTGAACCTCGACAGCGTTTGGTCGCGAATCTCGACACCACCCGCCCGAGCGTGATGTTCGCGGTCGCGAATTTCGACACCAGAGCCGCAAAGGCTGATCGCGAGCGGCCGAGTCGGTGACCGACCCAGGCCGAGCGCTCGTCAACATCGTCGCCACGCCTCTCTCAGCCGACACGATTCACTTCAATGTTGTAGTGAATGTCACTAGTCGTGACTTCAAATTTGAAGTTAGTGTGGTGAGTATGGAAGAGGAAACGCAGCCGCGCTGGCTCGACCCCGAGGAGCAACGGATCTGGCATGCCTTCGCCTATGCGCTGGTCCGGCTTCCGGCGGCGCTGGATGCGCAGATGCAGCGCGACGCCGATATCAGTCACTTCGACTACCTCGTACTCTCGGCACTGTCCTCGATGCCCGAGCACACCTTGCGCATGAGCCAGCTGGCCCATTACACCGGCGGCACATTGTCGCGGCTGTCCAACGTCGTAGCCAAGCTCGAAAAACGTGGCTGGGTACGCCGGGAACCGGACCCGTCCGACGGCCGCTACACCCTGGCCATCCTTACCACCGAAGGCCAGGACAAGGTCGTCGCCAGCGCACCGGCCCACGTCGAGGAAGTCCGCCGCTTCGTATTCGACCCGTTGACCCGAGCCCAGCAGCGCCAGCTCGGCGCCACCTCCGAGCGCATCCTGCACGCCATCGACCCCGACCGCCCCTGACGGTCCACGGTCAGAACCTCACACCCCACCACAACGAAGGAGCTCCCATGCCCACCCTCGCCATCGTCGGAGCAGGCCCCGGACTCGGTCTGTCCATCGCGAAAGTCTTCGGCGGCAACGGTTTCGCCGTCGCACTGATCTCGCGCAACAAAGACAAACTCGACGGCCTCGTCCAGGAACTGACCGCCTCCGGCATCACCGCGGCGGCCTTTCCCGCCGACACCGCGAACCGCACCGAACTCGCTGCCGCACTACAGGCCGCTGCCGGGCGCTTCGGTCGTATCGATGTCCTCGAGTTCTCCCCGCACGCGGGCTTGGTCATCAGCGCGCCGCAGGAGGTCACCGTGGAGAATCTCCAACCGCAGATCGACCAACTCCTGCACGGCGCGGTCACCGCCACCCAGGCGGTGCTGCCCGCAATGCTGGAAGCAGGAGCCGGCACCCTGCTTTTCACCACCGGCGGGGGCGCGATCAACCCCTACCCCATGCTGGCCACCACCAATATCGCCCAAGCGGGCCTACGCAACTGGGCGCTCAATCTCCACAACACCCTCGCCGATAAAGGCATTTTCGCAACGAACGTGGCCATCAACGTCTTCATCGGGGCGACCGCCCCCGAAGGCATCCCGCACGCCGCCCCCGACGACATCGCCCGCGTCTACTGGGAACTCCACACCGACCGCGACCGTCCCGAGCACCTCGTTACCGCCTAACAGCGGACCCATCCGCAGACAAGGTTTCGGCAACCACGAACCGGCCGCTCACGAGATTCCACATTCCTCAGATTGATTGAGTCATCACCACGACGGGAGGCTCAGTCGCTATCGGTCTTGATGTTCATGGTGATAACGATGGCTCGAGGCCGCCGCATCTGTGCCGGGCGCGGAGCGTTCCACTGAATGAGTATGTAGCGCTGTCTGGTCGCACGAAGGCAGGAGGTGTCCGCCTCGCGCTTCCGCGGTCGTCGCAGCGTGGTCTGGGTGCTCGGGGGGCTTCTCAGCGCCTCTCGGGACCTGAAGGGTGGCCCGGTTTGTGGATCGCGTCCACACGCCTTCCGGGTGGTGCCGAGGGCGGTTTCAGCGCGCCCGGCGACCTGCCTTCTCGATGGAACCGACCGCCCCCGCGCCGCGTCCAAACACGCATGACCAAATGAATCCGAGTTTCCGCTGAATCCTGGCCCGCACACCAACGAGAGCCTCGCCGAGGAATTCGCGCGGTGGCGGGCCTGGGTGCAGCGGCGGTACTTCGCGGGTGATGGGCCGCCTAGTCGGCCCGCCACAGATTAGAGCTGCTCGACTCTCATGTCGTCGTAGGCGAGAGTGACAGTCTCACTCGCTGGCCCCGTATTGTCGGCCTCGAGCGAAGGTCCCGTCCAACTGCTGCACCAGGCGCGATGCAGGATAATCCGGTGGACAGGCTTCTTATTAGCGTCCATCGCGGTGATGGTGACGTTCTGCCTGGTGGAAGACGGGTCGTGGTCCCTCGACGTGAGATTGATCCAATCGGTGAACGCTTGGCTCCGGTCAAGCCCCCGGGTAATCCTCACCTCACCCGGCTTGCCCTCCGACGCCTCGCTGATACCCGACACATCCTGCACCGTTTCCACCCTGATGTTGCCCAGATCGATGGCGAAGGTGAGGGTGCCGATCTTGTCCTGGATTTGCATGACGACCTCCTGAATTCGTAACCGGTGGGTTTCTCTCTCATGAGGCAATGCCACTTGAGAATACGGCGTGGATGGGGCCGCCGGAGTGGGAAATCGCTTCATCCCGTCGAGATATCAATCGAACACAAGTTCGAACCGCGCGGCATTCTTGATGGATGACCGCCCGCTCGCTATACACCGTCGATGGCTGCGTCGTCCCGCCTAGAGAACTCGTGCGCACCGCGGCTGGGTGGGTCGAGCCTGCACCCGTCCGGTGTCCGACCGGCCACGTGCTCGGGCCCCGTCGAGTCCTTGTCGGGTAGATCCCATGCGTGGCCCCCGGCCGGACCGGGCACCGAACATGTCGATCCAGGGGAGGACCCCTGCGAGACCGCTGGTCGTGAGGCAGTCGAAGAACGGGGCATCCACGGCGTGTTCGATGTCGTTGGCCGGGCGCACCACTGTTCTTGTCGACCATGACCACGGTGGGCATCGACAGCGGACACCAAGACATCGCCCTGTGGTACGTGATCCGTGGCGACCGATCGCAGGCATACACCCTCGATCCCCGCGAATTCGGTGAAGGTCGATGGTGGGGCATCGACAACGACATGATCCCCATGACAGACCCCCATTTCGGGCGGTTTCTGGCCAAGCTCAAGTCGACACTGTTGCTGCGGGGGTCGAATCTTCAACGAGTCGAGTGACTCGCGGGGCACCAAGAGACGACCTCAATGTGGTTGCCTGATCAGGATGGGAACTCGCCGCGGATCGAGCTGCCTGATCGGTGGGTGTTGTTGGGCTTGCCGATTCACCAGCCCGTTGCGAACCAAGATCCGATGCACGGTCGCTCGTGCTGGCGCAGCTATGTAGCCGCGCCTGTCAGTTCATGGCTTATCCTGCGAGCACCCCAACGTGGATGCTCTTGCTGCAGTTGGCAAATCAGGGCCTCAACCTCGACGATGACGCGACTCGGGATGGTCCGCGCGGTCGCCGGGAGCGATCCTCCAGCCCCGCCACCTTCCTGCAGGAATCGCCTGCGCTACGTGTGTAGCGACGGTCTCGACGTCCTGTATCGGGCTGCGACGTCACCGATCGGCGAACCACCTAGCACTTCGCACACCGCCCGGTAGCGGTACTCCAGCATCGCCTGCTGATCTACAACCATCCCGCTCGCGCCGTCGACAAGACCGACCGAAAATGACGATCGATCAGCACGAAACGTCAAGCGTCACTCGATAACAAATGGTGAAGGAAGTCCTGAGCCCGCACACTGACACATGAACCCAGAGCATCGTCTGCCACTTAGTTTGACGCACCGCTGCGCACCACCCGTCCTCTGCGTCAGACCAACTCGCAACGGACACTGGCTGCGCTGACATGGAGCCCGGGTGACGAGCACCGGGACTGTCTGAAAATCAGACACTTCCCGAGCACCCGATCGAGGGGCGCCGGCGAGTTAGCAGTTCGCCGCGGGGTGGGCGGGTACTGCGACCGGTGACCTCGTGAGTCACCCGGAGCTTCTGCACCCCGCCCGACGCCGCGGCCGATGGCGACTTGATTCCCCCTTCGAATACCGCTGCCTATTTCAGGAGTACCGGCAGGTGGTCGTGCCCGTTGGCGATGAAACCGGGTACCGTGCCGAGTTCGTCGGGGGAGACGGCTAGTTTCATGTGCGGGAACCGCTGGAAGAGTGCCGGAAGGGCCACCTGTGCCTCCAGCCGTGCCAGCGGTGCGCCCGGGCAGCGGTGGGCGCCGTACCCGAATGCCATGTGGTCTTTGTTCTTCCGTGTGGGGTCGAACTTGTCCGCGCTGTCGCCGTAGATCTTGGGGTCCCGGTTGGCACCGGCGGGGCAGGCGAGTATCGGATCGCCTTCGGTGATCGCCACGTCGCCGAGGACGAAATCCTTCACCGCGTAGCGCAGCGGGGCGTGCGCGATCGATGGCTCCAACCGGAGCACTTCCTCGATCACATCTGCCCAGCTGAGACTGCCGTCGAGCGTGGCGGCCAGGTGGTCGGGGTTGGTGAGCAGCAGGTATATCGCCTGGTCGATCAGGTCCACCGTCGTCTCGTGCCCGGCGTTGACCGTCAGATAAAGCGTCCCGACAAGTTCCTCAACGCTGAAATTCTTTGCGGGGTCGTCGACATGGGAGATGAGTGTGCTGGTCATGTCCTCGGCGGGATTCTCCCGGCGATACGCGACGAGGTGCTGCAGGAGCCCGATCATCTCCTGGTAGTTGGTTACGGCTGCTTCTTCGCTCAAGGCGATGTCGAAGATGCCGTCCACGCATTTCCGCAGTGGCCCGATCAGGTGCTCGGGAACTCCCATCAGCTCGTTGATCACACGCAGAGGCAGCGGATAGGCGAAATTCTCGCGGATGTCCACGGGGTGGCTCTCCGGCGCGGCATCCAGCCCCGTGACCAGATCATCTGCGATCGCTTGGATGCGGGGCTGCAGCGCTGCGGTGCGCCTGTTGGTGAACGCCGGTGCCACGAAATTGCGGAGCCGACGGTGTTCGGATCCGTAGGCGGTGAACATCGAGCGCGTATTCACCCAGTTGAGGAGAGGAAAGTCCTTGCCGATCTCCCCATTCCGGAACGCCGGCCAGTGCTGGCGCGGGTCCTTGGAGACGTCGGAGCCGGAGAGGATCTCCTTGAGTATGGCCGCGTCGGTTACCGACCATGCTGGCACTCCACCCGGGAGCACGACCTTGGTGACTGGCCCCCGCTTCCGGATGCGGGCGATCTCACCCTGAATGTCAGGACCTTCGGGATCGAGGATGATGGGGTCGGTGTGGTTGTCCATGCGAACTCCAATCTGACCGTAAACCGGCGGGCGGGGGTTTGTGTTTTGCCCCCTCGGCCTCTGGGGCCCTTTCAAAGGTAGCCGTCGATTCCGTTGGGTCGCTAACATTTTCGGCAAAGATGGGATGTTTTCGGCAAGTGGCGGGTCGGGGGAGAAGAGGTGACGCTGCTTGGCGGAACTGGCCAGCGGGCGAGACCAGTTTGCGTATCCGCCGGTGATCGGGCCCGGTGGCGGTGAACATGTTCTTCACCGCCACCCACGTTCAGGCGAGGGTCCCGCGCAGAGTCAGGAAGCACGCAGACAGCAGCGGCTCCGACGTAGTGGCCGCCCAGTTGATGGGGCCGGTGAACGTTGCTTCCCTGAAGAAGAGTGTTCCGGTATTCGTTAGGTCGACAAACCAGGGTCGACGATCGCTCGCATCCTCAACGAGCACAAGTCCGACATCGACTACCTCCACGCCCGCGTCGCCCTACATCTGCATGCCGCCGCCGAGAACGCCGAAACCAACCCCACCATGCCCATGGCGCAGCTGGAGACCATCACTCGCACACGGCTTGAGGCCCAGGAGTACTCGCCCCCGCGAAGTCGACACGATCAGCACCAAACTCATCAAGGCTGCCACTCTTCGCTTGGTGCTGCTTGTACCCGATGGCGATCGTGTCGGGTTCGAGGTCCGCAGTCTGCAAGAGTTGATGGCCGCGATCGCCATGACCAGCGGGCCCGAAACTCGCGCCTTGCGACTGCTGAAACTGACCATGCATCATCCCCACTGGCGCAATGTTTGGCTTCTCGCGGCAGGACGGTTGTTCAAAGAACGAGAACACCTTCACGACGACCTCGTCGGGATCTTGGCCCATGGTGACGCTACCGGCAGCCCGATACTTCGTGTTTTTCCCTCGGCACCGGGCCTAGCCGCCGACATCCTCGACGACGGCTTCGCATCAGGCGCACCCAGGGCGCGTCGGCGCTATCTCCTGCAGGCACTCCAATGTGTGGAATTCCCACCAACTTTCGATGACACTGCCACTGCCGCAGCGCTGGCGCGAGCCTGCGGCAACGCCGAGGACCGAGAGTCCTCTTTCACGCCCTTACATCCGCTCTGGCCGCAGGCGGGATGCCACAACTCCGCGCGTACCTGCTTCTCGGCCTTCTTCGCACCGTCGATCCAGCGCTGGAGTCGAAGTCGGCGTTGATCATCCGGCAGAACCGGCACCTCATTCCTGGCGAGGTAATCGGATCAACTACCCGACTAGACAGGACGCCAGCACGAGGTCGCCGCAGACCCCTAAAGAATTCCTCTATGCCCCAATGGAACTTCGTGGTGGGCAGCAGAGTCGAATCTGCGATGGCGCTGGTGGTGATCCCCGACCCGCACCGGTCGGGTCGAGCGAGCGGGTGACCAGGTAGAGACACTTCAACGCGGCTTGCTCGGTCGGGAAATGCCCGCGGGCCTTGATCGCACGCCGGTAGCGGGCATTGAGCGACTCGATCGCGTTCGTCGAGCAGATCACCCGCCGGATCTCGATGTCATAGTCCAGGAACGGGATGAACTCCTCCCACGCGTTGTTCCAAAGCCGCACGATCGCAGCATATTCGTGCCCCACCGCTCGGTGAGATCATCGAGCGCAGCTCGGGCCGCATCGGCGTTGACCGCGGTGTAGATCGGTTTCACGTCCCGTTTCAAGGCGTCCCAGTGCTGGCGCCCGGCCAGCCGGAACGTGTTGCGGATCGAGTGGATGATGCAGGTCTGGACCGTGTCAGCGGCCACATGTTCCCGACCACCTCCGGCAAACCCTTGAGCCCGTCACGGACTACGAAGAACACATCCTTGATCAGCCAGTTGTTCAAGCTGCTTCAACGATGGTGCGACACCGAGCTCGACCAGTTTGCCCACCTGATCATCCCCACCCGACGGGGTGATGTGTATGCCGACTTCGGCCGTAAACGCCCAGTCCAGGCCCAGGCCCCAAAGTGGCCACGCGGGTCGGCCGATCGCACCGTTGATGGTTCAGGTCATCAACGCCCTGCTCGTCGCAGCATCCAGCCGCGCCCGGCTCACAGCGCATTGAGGAACGATGGAGTTCGACAGCGACCCGAACCCGCCGCGGCGCTCGCACAGCTCCAGAAGTAGTGGCAGCCAGCCGAGCTGATCTCGGCATCGCCCCTGACCTGTCAGTGCTGTGGTTCAAGGGTCTCAGGCTCCAGCGCGCGCGACATCTCGATCTCGAACTGTTCAGGCCAGTCGATGCACTGCTTCCGATTGCCGATTCTGGTGAATCCGTTTCTGCGATAGAGGGACTCGGCACTGCGATTGCTTTGGAGCACCCACAGTTGCAACTCCTGATGCCCGCTTGCGTGCGCCCAGTCGATCACTGCGTGCAGCAGTTGGTCGGATAGTCCGGTTCCTCGATGGTTTGGCGCCACCCACATCGAGACGACGACCGGAAGGCTGTTCTCGAGCATGGCACCGACCGCCGCGACTGCAGTACCGTCCTCGATGTCGGCGGTGAACAGCGTCCTCCCCGCCGTCCATTGGCGCCACTGCTGTTCACTCCATCCCGACGCCACCTCGAAGGTGGACCCGAATGTTCCTGGTGGCGACTCGATGAGCGCGGCGAGCCGGACGGCTCGGACGACCGTCCACTCGTTCTGGTCGAGTTGGTGCACGATCATGCACTGATCCTGCGCGGTTGGGGCCATGACTGCAAACGTTTTTCCGATAGACCCGGTCAGTGATGATCGTCCACCTAATCAGGTGGATGATCGCTGTTGAATCAGCCGGGGGTCGTTGTCCTCGTCGGTCGCTGCCAGGTCCGGACTGGATGGAACCGGGGCCCTGTCATGCGTCTTATAGTGCATAGGCGAACTGCACTGCGAGGGGAGTGGGGTTGTCCGGAGAACTCCGGGTCGAGGTTGACCGACTGCGTGAGGCATCAAGGTTTGCCGCCGGCAAAGCCCAGACCATCCGAGACGAGTTGAAGACTCGATGACACCATCGGCAAAGAACTCCTTGCCGACGGTTGGCAAGGGAAAGCGGCCAGCGCGTACGACGAGTCGTGGGTGGAGTGGAAGCACGGAGCTGACACGATCATCGCTGCATTGGAGGAGTCCGCCGCAAACCTCGCTGAAGCCGCCAACCAGTACGAGACACGCGATGCGACAAACCGAGACGCGACATCCTTTCTGCGGCTTCCTGCCGCGGATAACCGGCCCCGTTGTCGGCTCGAATCCGATGTCCGCGTCGCGTAGCACCTCCGGCCCCGTTGGGCCCGTCTCGCCCTCGATCATTGTGGCATGCTTGCCTTTTCGAGATTAGTCCTACACTCTACCCGCGAGCTCCGACTCCACAACCAGCTTCGTCATCCTCGCCAACAACCCGCCCTCGCCGAGCGGGATACCCGGGCCACCGGCTACGTCAGGCGGGGTGGATCGCACCGGCCTTGACCTTGGCGAGTGCCGTGCGAAGGCCACGGCGCTTGCCGGTGACGGGGGCGGCCGGTAGCCGATCCGATGTCGCATACTGGCTCGGTACGCCGATGAATTGGAGTTCGGATCTGGTCTCAGGCGCGTCGTCAACGGTGCGATGCAACAACCCATCGGGCAACGCAAGTTTGTGGACCGTCCGCAATGCCTGCAAAAATTGCTTGGCCAGCGGACCACTGGTGTAGGGCAGGTCGTATTCGTCACACACCGCACGTACCCGCGCCGCGATCTCGGCATAGCGGTTACTCGGCAGGTCGGGAAACAGATGATGCTCGATTTGATAGCTGAGATTTCCTGACATGAACGCCAGGACCCGCCCCGCCTCGAAGTTGGCGGTGCCGAGTAGTTGCCGGAGATACCACTCACCACGGGTTTCGTTGTCGAACTCCTCGATAGTGAACTTCTCCGCACCGTCGGGGAAGTGCCCGCACATGATGACGACGAACGACCACAGGTTCCGCAGCAGCAGCGCGGTGGCATTGGCACCGAGCGTCTGTTTGAACGCTCGACCTGTCAGCGCCGGGTAGAGGACGAAGTCTTTGCCGAGTTGACGGGCGATCTTTCGCGCGAACTCCTTGTTCGGCTTCGATGACAACCGCTGGCTCGATGTGTGTGTGAACCGGCGTTCCAGTCCCCAGTCGTGCACCGAGATCGCCCACTCGAAGAATGCCGCGACAACAAGGCTCGACACCGGCTGGAACAGGTGAATCGGACGCCACGGTTCGTCACGCGTCATTCGCATGACGACGAAGCTCAGATCCTCGTCCATGCCGAAGACATTGGTGTACGTGTGATGGAAGTGGTTGTGCGACCGCTTCCAATGCGCCGACGAACCGACGAAATCCCACTCCCACGACGTGGAATGAATTTCCGGATCGTTCATCCAATCCCACTGCCCGTGGCTGATGTTGTGTCCGAGCTCCATCATTTCGATGATCTTCGCGAGAGCCAACATGGCCGTGCCCGCCAGCCATGCCGGTCGCTTTCGACTCGCGAACAACGTCGCGCGTCCGCCCAACTCCAGCATCCGCTGCGCTCTGATCACACGCAGAATATAATTGGCATCGCGTTCACCTCGTGACAATTCGATGTCTCGACGAATCGCATCCAGTTTCTTGCACAGGGCATCGATATCTGCGTCGTTCAGATGGGAAAACGTCTTTATGTCCGTGATCGCCACGGGAGTCCTTCCTAATGCTTGTGTCCCGGTCTATCGCTATTGCCGCGCCCCGAGCGCCGCGGCATCTTCGGCCGGTGACAGCGGCATCAGCTCACCGAGTACGTCTGGATCGACGACGGCGAGGAGTTGATCGGTAGAGCGGGTGTCGATCCACGTTGCCGCGATGTCGTAACCGTGATCGAAGAGCTCCTCGGGCGAACGCGTCGGGGATTGCAGCGCCGACCCGTATGGCAGTTCGGCGAAAATTGTTCGTGCACAAATGTTTTCGTCACGGAAAGGTCGTGGACGGCGGGGGATCATCGGCAGTGACGAATGGGCCAATGGCAGGAGTAGCCCGCCGCGGCTGTAGTGCGGCTCAGGGCCGTAGAGGTCGAGAACGAGCGCGGGATGAGACCCGAACACCTCATACGGGACACGATGGTGTGTTCCGCCGTCGAAGATGTGGTCGAGCGCTGTCGCGGCAGGAAAGGCTCCCGGTATCCGTGTCGCCGCGACCAGTGCATCGGCGACGGGCATATCGGTCAAGCCCAACTTCGGCAAATCCTGTGGAAGAAACAACGTGCCGTGCTCACCCGAGTAGACCGGAATGATCAACGAGGAAATGATCCCTGGCGGCTGCCGCCGGGCCAGGTTCGGTTCCAGTACGAAATCGGCGAACGTTCGATCGCCGACAACCGCGTGTGCGAGTTCGCGTAGGCGAGCATCGGGGTAGAGCGTGCGTTTAGTCAACATCGCCCGAAGGCTTCGGTTGCCGACTACTTCGTCTGCCGGATGATCGATGGCGATCTGACGCAGCTGCGCGCGACTCATTCCCAAAGCCGCTGCGGCGGCCCCGATAGCTCCTCCGCTGACGCCTAATACGACCGGCCGAATAGGTGTCGGCCGTGTGACACCACGATCCGCCAAGATTTTCGCCCTGCTGGAATTCAACCCGTCCACGGCACCACTCACCATCCCCGCCATAAAAGCGAGGCTGCGTCCGGCTACACCGGCCAAAATGCGAACCGTCACCAGTTCCTCAATCAACAGACTATCCTTCTCGAAATCGAATCAGTTTGTATCGCAAAGAACTCGCCGTGACCCACGGCGGCCGCCAACACCGGAAATCCATGATCTCGGAGTTTTGATTTCAGTGCATTCGTAATGTATTTCTAGAGGTGATGCGGCGCCGCGTGCCGTGCGTGCAGAATTGTCGAATAATCAGGACGGTCAGCGCAGAACGGTAGCGCCGAGAAAGCGGCAGACTTGCAAAGCCACCGCGATATCGAGTTTGTCATGTGGAGCGGTGCCTACGCGGGTGGCCTCGATCGCCTTCGTGATGCGGTATTTGACCGTATTGCGGTGCAGAGTAAGGACTTCGGCGGTACGCACATGGCTTTCGCTGGTGGCGTAGTAGGTGCTGAGGGTGTGGCGCAGAGTGGCCGCTTGGTCGGTGTCGACCGCCAGGTCACCCAAGACTTCACAGACCCACGCGCGGGTGGAGTCCAGATCCTTGGCCAACAAGGAGGCAACGGCGACACCGGAATCGCCGAAGCCGAGGATCGTATGCGAGGACGGGATCCCGGGAAGGCTGGCGACGAAGTATGCGGCGATGGCCTGTTGATGAGAGCGGCGGAATCCGCCGAGTGCGTGTCCGGGCAGCCCGACCGTCAGCCGCACCCCGTCGGCGGGATCCACCATGGCGTGCAGTTCGGTGGTATCGATCACCGGGTGGCGGTGGCCGAACGGCAGCCACGCCCACGCTGTGTGGCGGTCGATGGCGGTGACCAGCGCCTGCCCCTCGGCGTGTAGGCCACCGGCGAGCGTCCGCGCCTGGGTGTCCAGGAGGTTCAGGTTGCTCGGTTGCTCATGGCCGGAGCGCCACAGGATGAGAGCCAGATGGGTTTGGTCGAGCAGATAGCCGGTCTCGGCCTCGAAGGCTGTTTTGTCGGCTGTTTCCGCGGACAGCACGGCGTGCACTGTGGAGGAATGCACGCTGCCGCGGGCGTTCGTCCACCGACTGCGCTCAGCCTCGTAGGCGTCTAAGACATGAAGGGTGATCCATTCGATGTAGGTGTAGACGATCTCGGTGAGCCTCTTGACGACGGCGAGCGCGAGCGGCGCGGGCAAGCGGCGGCGATCGATCTCGTCATGGCAAATCCGCAGCATGTCGTTCTGGCCCATGTGGTAGGCGCGTACCAGCGAATGGGACGGAACTCCGCGCTGTGCGAGTCTTAATGCGTTTTCGACGGCCGCGGTGGTGGGCTGCAAATGGTCGACGGGAATATCGTGGGCCAAGACACGCAGGAGGGTGGTGAGGTTGCCTTGCACACTGGCCTCGAACATTTCCATCAGTTGAGGGTCGTTGTCGAGGTGGTCGACCTCTCGCGCAATCATGGTGCTCATCGCCTGGGCGATCTCCCGTTCGCGCGACTTCAGCGTGCGTGCGATGTCCACTATGACCGCGGTCGCATCGTCTGTCGCTGTGACCGCGGACAACTGGCGCTGATGCGGCGAGCCGGAAAAGTCGCTCATAAGCGCGCATCCCGCGCGACTGACGAACGAGGAGGTGTCCGCGGATGCCGCAGTGCCGAACCGCGGTGGATGACGGTCGGCTGCGGCGAGCCATCGGCTCCGCCGACGACGACTACGGCTGTGGTCACGTTCGCCGAACCTCGCCGGTCGAGGATGCGGGGTCGTGCATCGAGGGCTCCTGCAGATCGGTCTGGTTAGCGACCGGGGCGGCATGCGAGTCCGGCACTCGCTGCACGTCGAATGGGATGAGATTGTTTGGCAACCAGGATTGTTCGGCGGGCCGGTAGCTGCCTGTCCGGATCGTTCCGGGTGCGGCGTCGATGACCTTATAGCGCTGGTCGGCATTAGCGAGGGCCGCAGATTACCCAGCTCTGGGAAGGGCATCAGGCCACCCACGAGTAAGCCCATATTCCCTCCTCAGGATGCCGCGAGCGCGAAAGTAGTTCATGGAAATAAATTCGGTGGCGGCTGCGCCGCCGTGTGACATGTTCAATGGCCGCAGCCGTGGCCCCGACCATTTCGACTTGCTACGGAGTAAGAGCGTAGTGAGCGTCTCGGAAGCCGGAAAGGTCCTGAGGGCACACACTTTCGGGCAGGCTTTGTGCTTTCTGCACAGACGCCGCCGGGATGGTGCGGTTGCGAAGATTCCGCGCGCAAGCTGCCGAACAAAATCGACGCGATCTTGTTTGTGGTCCGGGAGTGTCTTGCCGGACCATTTGCGCGACACCAGGACCCGACGACCGGGCAGGCCCAGGGTGTCTCGGCGGTGTGCTTTGCCCTTGCAACGGCCGGGTGTGGTCTTGTCGCCGGCGCCCTGGGGAACGATGCCGTACTTCAGCCACACCGGGCACCGCGGTGAGCACGGCGTGTTCTGCAACTCGGCGTGAAGCCGGTCGTAGTGCTCGGCGGCGCGATCGGACTGCGGTTCCACGATTTCCGCGATGCTCTTCACCAGATACTTGGTGACGTAGCCGATGGTTCGGCCGGCCTTCTCGGTTCCAGCGACCACGCCCTTGATCTGCTTGCGATCCATCTGCGACCCGAACCGCACCGTATGCGCCGGTGCCAGATCATCCACCGCGTCCAGGATGTCCAGCGCGTCATCCCAATACTTCAGGACTTGCCCGGACTCGGGGTCGACGAAGGTGGCCTTCTTGTGATCCCACACCGGCAGATACCCACCGCCATACACCTGGTCTTCGCGGTCGAAGCGCGGCCACCACACCTGGTGGTAGGTAGCCGCGGTGACCTGCTTGATGATCTCGCGGGAGATCGCATCCCGAATCAGGATGTGCAGATGCAGGGCGCCACGACGCTGAGGTTCCACGGTGCCGAAGTACTGCACGTCATAACCGACGCAGCGCCGCAAGTTCTGAATCCACCGGTCGATCAGCTTGGAGAAGAACACGATGTCCCGGGCGGCGCGCGGGTAGTCATAGCCATCCGGATCAATCGGGGAACCGTCCGAGCAACGTTCGCCCTTCTCGTTGACCGCACCATACGGGTTGATGCGCCCGTAGCTGTCCATGGTGAGGGTGACGAACATCGAGGACAGGTGCCCACCGATCTCCTCGCCGACGGTGCGCTTGGATACCTTGCGGCGCGGCAGATTCGGCACATCCTGACGACGCCGAGTCGAACGCTTGCGCCGATCCTTGGTGACCGCGTCCAAGACCGGGAGGCGACCACGCAGACCGGTTTCGCGCAGCTCCTCATCCAGGCTCGAGATGACCTCCCGGAACTGGGCGGCCAGATCCTCGTCTCCGTCGTCGACAGCTTGCCGGTAGTCGGCGACGAGATCCGCTCGAGCGGTGAGCAATGCGACTTGCTTCTCGGTCGGGTCGGACTTGTCGGCGACTGGTTCGGTGCTCATGTGCCAGCCTTCGCGGCACTGGGCAATCCGCAACGCTCTGTTGGCTTTAGCGCAGGCCGGGCACACCGATTCGATCGTCGACTTGCACGGTGAGGGTTCGTAGGTGATCTCGCCGGTGCGAGGGTCTTCCACCCGCATGGGGATCGGACGCTTGCACACGTCGTACTGCTCCGCGGCAGCTTGAGCGACTTCGAACAGGTTCGGCAGGGCGCGACGCTGTGCCGCCGTTTCCCGAGTACTGGGTAGATCGATCGCAGCGTTCATCACGCGGCCTCCTTGCCCCAACGCAGACCACCATCGATGTGCGGGAGTGCGATCGTTTCGGCGAGGGAATCGGCGTGCCGGAAGGCCAGCTCGACGACGCCGGGGCCGACGATGGTTGCCCGGCATTCCTGAGTACCGAAGGCATGGGCCAGGTGCTGGGTGCGGTTTTGGAAATCGTCGGGGCAGTGGCCTTCGAGCATCCGGACCTGTACGCGGTCGATGGTGTCGCCGATGGCGACGGAGGCAAGCCGCGGAACGAGTGTCGCATCGTTGCGAGTGATCGTCAGGTTGCACGCGGTCATGAGTCGAGCCCAGCGACGGCGGTATCGAAACCAGGTCAGGAACCGGCTGCGTGCCCGCGAGGTGATCCACCGCTCGAAGGTCTCCGGACTCCTGCGGTGCCAGAGCACCATCCCCGCGGTGAACACCCCGGCCACCACGACACCCACCGGCCAGCCGTAGAAAAGGCCGGCCGCGGCGGCCACCGCGATGGGGATCAAGAGCGCCCCGGCGGCGCGATGCGCCGCCGACGCGCTGCGACACGCAGCGCGCTCCCTGAAGGGCGGTCACGCGGCGCGTCGGCGCGTCGGCGGCGCACCGGCCGCTGGGGCTCATTTTGGTCCTGTTCGCATGTTCTGGCATCCGCTTTGGCGACGTGGCAGCACGCGGACTGTTCGACTCTGGCCAATTTTTCGTTCACCCGACAGTGCTGGGAACGACGTCAGCCGTCCCCGACTTGCTCTCCCGCAGCTCGCCCACAGATCGGCCGGCGTCGATCGTGGGGCCTGGCCGTTGAACCGGTTCGGATCACTTGAGAAGTGCCGGGGTGATGGAGAATTCGATTCGCTTCCCCGACATACTTGGACGGTGAGCGAGTACGCAGATGAGGTCAGGATCAGCATCGCCGTCTTGAACGGTCTTGCAACTGCCGAACCAACTGAGCGGGTGTACGTCGTCTTCCGCCCAGGTGGAGAAGGCGTTGATCGGCCGGAGGTCGCAAGCGGCTTGCTTGCTGCCTTTCCTGGACCCGACTACACATTAAAAGAGCAGTACAACATCACTCACTGGGGCGCTTCCGGTGCCGTTGTCGAGTTCGCGATGCAGATTGCCGAGGGGACGGTAGCTAACCTCGTCACGGGCGGTGTCATAGGCGGGGTCGGTGTCCTGCTCCTCAAGCTCGGCTTGACGCGAGGCAACGACGGTCCGTACGCACCGATCGCGGAGCAGGAAGCGATATCAGAGGCTAGGCGCCATCTCCAGCGGCTGGGGGCACCGTCCTTCGAACCTGCCGATGTAATTGCCCAACAGTCACCTGACGGTAGGTGTGTCACTCTCGAGATCACTGATAGCACCGGCCATACATCCACGATAGAAGTTCGGAAATCGCAAGGTCCGATTGCGGCTTACATCTTCTATACCCCGTAACGGCGACCGTCTTCGCGCGTCCTTCGGCCGCGTAGCCCTGCTGTGTCGTGGCCTGCATTGTGTTCGTGCGCCCCTCCAGCGTCAAGAGCGCCTACGGCGTCACTACGTGATTGCTTCGCAACCCTTGACCCCGGAGCCTCTACGCGCGAGGGCAGGCCTTATGGGGGCAGGCGGTAGCCAGCCCACCCATGGTGCAACCCACCACACAGCATGGCCAATCCGTGGTCCATAAGTCCGTCATGAAACGACTCGCGTGTCGGACTGCTCGGCTAACTTTGGCCTCAACTTGGCTCGAAGGGAAGGTTGGCGGATGAGCGGGGACCGGAGATCGCAAGCGGAGTGGGCGGCGGAGCGTGAGCGTCGGCTGAAGCATCTCGAACAACTTCCCGGCAAACATCACCATGAACGTTTCGAGGCCCTGAATCGGACTTCGCGTTTGTTCTCGGTCAACGGTGTTGAGTTGTCCAATCACATCGCCAAGTTCGTCGGTACTTTTCGGCATGTGGACGACCTTCCCGAAGAGTTCGAGCATGAAGCCGTGCGCCTGTTTCACAACTACATCGCTTCCGTTGCCACGCTTCGCGATGTCCAGCGCAGCACGCACCGCAAACTCTGGCCCGAGAGAGTCCCAGAAGGGCAGCGACGTGACCCGAAGGACAGCAGAACCGTGTGGGAAGTTGAGACGTACGAGCCCATGGTTACGGATATGTTCGGCGACGACGACATCAAATTTCTATTCGACCTGCGAAACTTCACGGTCCACTACGCCGTACCGGTGATGTCGATCCAGACGACATGGAGTCATCGGCCGCCCAGCCCGATGCAGTGGATCAACAAGGTGGAGCTGAAACGCGCAGAATTGGACAAGTTCTCAGGATGGGGAGGGCCAGCAAAACGCTTCCTGAGAACCCAAGCCAAGGATGTCGAGTTCCTGCCTCTCCTGGAGAAGTATTCGCAGCGAGCCAGTCAGTTCTACGGTTGGTTCTGGGATCAGGTGAAGGAGGCGGTTCGGTCCGAGGTTGATGAATATCATTCTAAGAGTAACGAATTCGGCCATTGGCTGGCCGAGGTGATGGCAAAGCCAGATTGGGGTCCCGGGCCAGGAGCAATGCCGATCCCCGGGTCGCTACGGCGCAATCGGGCGTGTGCTCACGCGGATCGGTGTGCGTATGGCATATCCGGCTGGCGCGCGATCGAGGTCGACAGCCACGGTGTGGCGGAGGTTGGAGAGTCCGAGTGGCCCCCTTTGCCAAGGGTCGGGAAGTACGCCTAATTGCGATGTTTTGGCGGGACCAGAACGGGACCACACGCTACGAACGATTGCAATCGACCAGCACTTCTGGAGCGTGCTGGAACTATCGAAACACCGACCTGACAAGCACTTTTGTCCCTCGGTCCGACCTAGGGGTCAAGTGGTCGCAGGTTCAAATCCTGTCATCCCGACAAACAAAATCCCCTTCCGACCAGGTCGGAAGGGGTTTTCTGTCGTAGGCATCACTAGTGAGACTTGAGGTCACTCCACAGAAAAGTCACACTTTGGCCTCTGTTACCGGCCAGTGGCCCATCGTTCGAGCACGCCCCGGTTGTCGGGCGCTGTCTCCGGGATGTCGATGCAGTGCTTCTTGGCCACCCCCTCGGTGTTGCCCAGTTGGCGGGCCGCCCGCTCGGGGTCGCCGTATGCACGGTCGACCTCCGTGCCCGCGCCTCGGCGAAAGGTTCGTGGCGTCACCCACGAGAACTCGGTGCCACGGGCCGCTCGCCAGACCCTGCCGAAATTGGTCGGGCTTCGCGGTGTTCCCACGCGCGATGGGAACAGCAGCCCCATCGGATTGGGTCTACCGGATGCCTTCAGATCGGTGATCGTGTCTGTGATCGCTTCGACGGAGTGCGGGGGCAGCAGGATGCGGCGCCAGCTGTTGTCGGTCTTCGGTACCGGCTTTCGTTCCCATCCGCCGCGGCCTCCGCCGCGCACTTCGATCAGTGTTCCGGTGACATCGAGGTATGGATCGGCAACCTGCACGTCGATCTCGTCCAGCAGCAGTGCGAAGGTTTCGTGTGGATTCGTCAGCGGGAAGGATTCGCGCTCGGCGCCCGCGACTTACTCGGTACCTTGCTGCACGAAGCCGCACACGGCGTCGCCCGTGCCTGTGGTGTTCAGGACACCAGCCGCGGCGGTGCCTACCACAACGCGAAATACCGTGGTATCGCAAGGGAATTCGGGCTCATTGTCGCCCGCCAGACCAGCCGGGCCATATATCCGAACAAGAACTACGAGTCCAAACATCTGGTTGACCCACCAATTCAGCCGTCACAAGGCACCGTTGTGTGGCTACCCGATTCGCCGGGATCACAGACCGGAACATTGACAGGCGAACTCGACACCGGCATCGATCACGGCCGCTCCACCGGCAGCTACATAGAGGCATTCATCAACGGCAAAACCCGTGGACGTCACTGTTCACAACGACGGAAACAGCACTGGTGGGAGATCCCGAACGTCCATGCCGACGACCGCATAGAGTTCACACAAACAGTCACCTTCGTCTGACCAGCGATACGATCGGCCTGCCGGTGGAGCCGACCGCAACCTTGGGCCCGATGGCGGTGCTCGGCAGTGCGGGCGTATTGGAAGGCATCTGCGGACGGTACGACTTGCGCGGCAAGGATGTGCTGACGTTGATCACCGGGGGCAATGTGGACCTGCCATGGCAGCGGGCACTTCGCTACAACCATGACTCCGGCCCCGTCGACGAATGGGAGTTCCTGCATTGCTGGCGCCGTGTTATCCGTTCAGGACGGCGGTACCGGGTGATCTTCCGGTGGCGTGGCCTCGCCCTGCCAGAAGTTCCAGTGGTATCCCCATGGGTCGGTGATGGTGAAGGTTCGCGGACCGTACGGCTGGTCGATCGGTGGTTCGACCGCCACCGTCGCGGCGGCCTTAATCCGCGCATAGTGTGCTTCGACGTCGTCCACGTGCACGATCAGGATGGCGTTCTTCCCGTCGTCGCTGATGTTGCCGCTGGCACTGACTCCGATCTTGGTCACCCCGGCGAAGATATCGGCTTCATAGGTCCGACCGGTGTCGTCCCGCCATCGGATGGTGCCGGTCAAGCCCAAGACCTGCTCCATCCAGTCGAGCGCCGTGTCGGCGTCGGCATACCGCAAGTAGGGAGAGGCGCCTTTGATTGTCATCGGATACTCCTTCAAGCATTGAGCGTGGTCATACTGTGCGTCCTATTGCGTCGGCAGGCTAGGACGAATGGAATCGCCCGCCTGGGAACCGCCACGGACGCTCTGTGAGAGAACTCCTGCTCGGCTGTGTTGTGGCTGAGCGCAAACGCCGCCTGATATGCCTCGATCGCTTCCGCGTCACGACCGAGGCGATGCAGGAAGTCGGCCTTGGTAGCGGTAGCCTGCCAGTGGGCCGTCCAGCTCGAGCCGCTCGATCTCGGCCAGTGCCGCCTGCGGCCCATCGACCATCGACACCGCCACCGCCACCGCACGATTGAGCGCGACGACCGGCGACGGCCAGATCCGCAGCAGCCGATCGTAGAGTTGGAGGATCTGTGGCCAGTCGGTCGCCGCGTAGGTAGGGGCCTGCGCGTGCAACGCGGCAATCGCGGCCTCAAGGGTGAAACGCCCGGCTGGCGCCGCGCGTAGCGCTGCGACGATGAGCAGGTCGGCCTCGGCGATCAGCACGCGGTCCCATACCGTGCGGTCCCTGCTCCTCGAGGCGCAGCAGCCTGCCGTGCGTTTCTCGGCGTGCTTGGTGCACGAGCAGCAACGCCAGCAGGCCAGCCGTCTCCTGATCGGCGGGCAGCAGCAGGTGCAGCAGGTGTGCCAGATCCATGGCGCGGCCGGTGATCTCGTTGCGGATGAGGTCTGCGCCGGAGTGCGCGCGGTGTGCCCGGTGGCGTAGAGCAAGGGAGGCGGTGGATGCTCGGCTGAGTCGGACCTGACCCCTGCCGTCATCATTCGTGAACATCTTCGAAGTGGTGTAGGTGGCGACACGCCACCAGGATTCGCGAACAACTGACGTCACAGTTCGCGGACGGAGCCAGATGGCCGGAGCTCACGGGTACCCCTGCACAAATCGGGTGGGCCAGTGTCCTTTGCCGGTTGACCTGACGTATTGCCATCGTTCTGGCACAAATTTGGGGCTTCTGCCATTGACCTGACGCGGATCGTTGGTTCCGACTGTTTGCTCGGGGGCCGGGTCGTGGGTGCTGTCGTCGCCGTTTCCGGTGGTGATGAGTGCTGGGCGGAGCCCGTCGATCCAGATTCTGGTGGTCGTTGCCGATTGCCTCTGTTGGCTTGCGCGGCAGTGCGTTTCGACAGAGTCGAACCTGCTCGGAGGTTCCCGTCGTTCCGTGGTCAGAAGAACTTCTCGGGCTCGTGGTGGTCGGCGACGACGGGTTCGCACATCAACCACGGATCCTGGGTGGAGCGCGACCGGCTGATGGCGTTCGAGCTTAGCTTCAGCTATATCCCCGAACTCGCTGATCGGTGGACGCCGTCACAGTAGGACAGCTGCACTACAGCTGACCATGTACTACGTCCTGCAAGTTCCTGCGTCGGGTGTTCGTGTGTCGAGCGTGCGTTTCAAGCTGTCCAAATCTGCCGCGATCGAGCCGATATCAGCCAGGAGTGACTCGCTGTCGGCATATGATCTCGCCGGTAGCACCCATGGGTATTTCTCGTTGTCTCGGCACATGCTGTATACGGGGCCGCCGCGAGACAGGGCGATGGTAGGTACTGAGCAGAACGGAATGAACTGCTGTAGTTCGTGCGGTGCGGACCGGGGGGCGGTGACATCGGCGATAACGAATCGTGATAACCGTGCCAGTATCTGCACTGTTTCCGATAGATCGCGCGAATTACACTTCGACGTGTCGAACAAGATTGCCAGATAACCCAGCTCGCGCAGATGATCACGGATTTGATCCAGCACAAGCTTGTGTTCTGAGGCGAAACGACCCAGGATCAGAACCAGCGAGGACGATACGCCGTCAACCAGCTCTCGCACCCCGTTCCCGCGCCTGAGGCTGTCGAGGAATACGGCGATGTGAAGGCCATCGATCTCTATCTCCGGCTCATCGGAACCAGGGTTCTTGACGCGCAGCGCTGACGCCCGTGTGATCTCTCCTCGCGTACCCCAGAGGTTGATGCCGTAGATGTCGCAACATGCGAAAGCGTTTCGCTCGAGATTCGAGCCGGAGAAGTTGGCCTGGATCAGGTTGGAGTTCGAGAACGTTCCGTCGGTCAACTCTGCGCGCTTGAACGATGCACCCTGGAGTTTGCAATTGATGAACTTTACTCCGGGTGCTCGTATCGCATCGAAGTTCGACTTGACGAGACTGCAGTTGATGAATGTGGCGCCACTCAAGTCGGCGCCTTCGAACTGAGTGGTATCGCCGAAGCTGCAATTCGTGAAACTCGCGTACTGGAGGTTCGCGTCCTGAAAGCTCGAGTCAATAAGGCATACCCGCTGGAAGGAGCTATCCCGCAAATCTGCCCGGTCGAACCTCGCCCCCTCGAAACGTTGGAGTTCATCCTCTACGACGAGGTTGCGGAGATCCACCCCTTTCAGAGACTTCCCATAACCGAACTGCCTCAAGCCAATCAGGTCTGGATCCGGGCGAATCCAGAGGATGTCGTGCCACCTCAGGAATCGGTCGAAACGATTAGGTTTCTTCAATGTGTCAGCGACGAACCGCTTGCCCATTGGTGTCAGCTGATACATCTGAAACGCTAATGACCCCATGCCGACCGAAAATCCGAGGCCCTGCGCAGACCACATGGCAATCTCGGGTAACCGGCTCAGCTTGCTCATATATGCAGGATACATTTGCTCGGGAGTGCTGCCCGTCGCATGATCCTGCTAGCTGCGACCGCGCCGCCCGCACCAAATCCAGCTAGACGGAACCACATTCGCCACCACACCCATGACCATCGACGACCACTCCCGCCCGCTGTCCGTCCAGACCCGGCGAAACTGCGGAATCGTTCGTGGTTCGCCTCACCCTCGTCAATCACCTCAAACCCAGCTACCTGGGCCACCACATCACTCCGGGCCGACATGGCATGGGCACCATCGCCCCGGACAAACTCGCCGTCATCACCGACCGAACCTCGCCGATCATTCTGTGCATATTCCCCGAACTCGCCACCCGAGGGAAGCCGCCCCGACAACCCGGCGTCACCGCAGAACACCGAAAATGCAAGCAACACAACGACAACGCCCGGCGACTGGTCTATGCGGCAACCCGCCCGGGTAGATCCGCCCGCCGCAATCGGCCGGTACACCGGAGGTCTGTTGCGTCGATCGAGGCGCTTCTGGCTCCCCTCTCGTGTCAAGACGTAGTTTGGAGGTCGGGGCTATTCTGGTTGGTGGTGA
>NZ_JBHTDL010000002.1:0-528 GCF_042675075.1 Nocardia sp. GCM10030253
CATAAACGGTCTGCCACCATCGAAGTACTCGATCACACCGAATGCGTTCTCGGCCAAGGCCGATTCGGTACCGACACCCCCGGCTACAAAGACATGCTCGCACTCGGGCGCCGCTACCGCGATCGTGTCTGGGCGGTGGAGGGCTGCAACGGGATCGGCAAGCACCTGGCGCAACGGTTGATCGCCGACGGCGAGACCGTGGTGGACGTGCCGGCGAAACTGCCGGCCCGGACACGAGTGTTCTCCACCGGTCAAGGCCGTAAGACCGACGCCACCGACGCGCACTCGATTGCCCTTGTGGCCCTGCATACTTCGGATCTGCTGCGAGTGCGACCCGACGATCATCTGGTGGCGTTGCGCATGCTGGCCGATCGCCGCGACGAACTCGCCCATCGCCCGCACCAGCACGGTCAGCCGCCTGCACCGGCTGCTGCTTGAGCTGATTCCCGGTGGCCCCAAACAATTCCTGTCGGCCAGACAGGCACGCGCTCTGCTCGCCGGAGTGCGGCCACGCGACCTGGTCGGCAA
>NZ_JBHTDL010000002.1:604-465695 GCF_042675075.1 Nocardia sp. GCM10030253
CTCACCGAACTACTCGCCGAAACCGGCACCAGCGTGATGAACCTCTACGGCATCGGCCCTTCGGGAGCGGCACGACTGCTCGGCGACATCGGCGACATCCACCGGTTCCCCAACGCTGGCCGGTTCGCCTCCTGGAACGGCACCGCCCCCATCGATGCCTCCAGCGGCGACAACCAACGACATCGCTTGTCCCGCACCGGGAACCGGCGAATCAACCGCGTCCTGCACATCATGGCCATCGTGCAATTACGCAACGACACCCCGGGCCGCGCCTACTACCGACGCAAACTCGCCGCCGGGAAGACACCGATGGAAGCACTACGCTGCCTCAAACGACACCTATCCGACGTGGTTTACAAACAACTCCTCCGCGACGCCCACCAACGCTCAGGGGCGAGCCCGGGAGGACATTCGGGGGCGTCTCTGACATCCAGCGCGGCCGACTCAACCCCAACGATCGACACTTCGGACAAGTCACTTCCCGAACCCGCCACCAGCGAGACTACGCCCCAAACAACCGCCCTCTTGACATAGAGGGGTGCCAGAAGCGGACGTTCGCCGGACACGCGATAGGCGGCATCAGGGCTGGCTGAACGGCTGCGAGTGGGCACGGTGTGGGTCAACGGATTCGAGACCGATGACTTGACCGTGCCCGCCGCAGGCCGGGGACCATACGGATACGGACGATCGAAAAGCCTTGCCGTGCTGGACAAATACTCTGACCTGAAACCTCGGTTCCGTAAGCGCGGGAGAAGATCACCCGCTTGCCGTAGCCGGCCGGTGCGTCACAGCGCACGCAACGGCCCGTCCGCGGCGGCCCTGCGCAGCCCCTCGGCCAGCGTCTGTGCAGCCGCCACCACGTCCGCGCCGTTGCCGCGGATGGTCGGCACGATCACCACCTGATAGGGCGCCGGTACCAGGCCCCGATCATTGTGTGAGTCTCACGATCCCGCCGAGTATTCGGGTGTCCCAGCACGTGGTGTGGCACAACGCTTCTCACCCTTCCATGCTGGCATAGCGGATGCCGAACGCTGTCGCGAAATTCGTGCCCATGTAGTGCGATGTGCAGGCCTGCAAGCCTTTACCGTCGCACATCATCGACTCGATCGTCATCGTCGAGACCGCGAACCGCTCACCGGGTGTCTACTGCGCCATGCACTACCGGCATCGCCGCGTACTCGCGCGCCACCTCCTGTAGATGCCCAGCGCGAGCAGCATCTCCTCGCGCTTGCTGCTCATCGGCATGCGCGGTGTGGCCTTTGTGTCACAGGAACTCGGTGGTGCGCAAGAACATTCGCGGCCTCATCTCCCACCGGGCGACATTGGCCCACTGGTTCAGCAGCATCGGCAGATCCCGACGCGCCTCGAAACTTGCGCTGAAAACAAGCTCGGATGCTACGGCAAAACCAGGTCCGGGCTGTAGATACGAGCAATCCCTTGGCCGTCTTTGGTGACCTCGGTGAAACTGCGATAGCGATGCCCCGGCTTCGCCAGTGCCTTGTCCACAGTCAACGGCGGGGAGGGATACCTCCCGTTGATGCAACGAAATGGGCCACTGGTCGCGACCTCTTCGTTCGCCCCGGTCTCATACGCGTTGTAATCCACAACCTTCACAACCATGGTGCAATCAGTTTCGGGCGTGATGGCCCCATTTTTGATCGTGAGGCCGCCAAATGCCCTGGGTACCCCATTCTCGGCGTAAATACAGGACTCTACTTCCGCGGAGCCATCGCTCGACAGAAATGAGCCCGAGCAGCTGTAAGGGCTGTCCGGGGCCGCAAGAGCAGCCGGTGCGATCAAGAGCAGTGGTGCTGCAGTGGCGAAAACGCAAGACAGGACACGTGATAACGAACCGATGGGCATGTCAGACCTTTCGATATCAGATTTATCAGATTCCCAACGAATGACCTTGTCACCCTATGTGTGCCACCGGCAGGCCACACGATCGTAGTAAGTGGGGCACTCGCTACGAAAACGTGTGCCCCACTAGGGGCGCCAAATTATCAGCGTAGTGCACCGCCGGCTCGCCTTCCCTTATGCGGGAATACCCAACCCGGGCCGAGGAGGACCGTGGGCGGCAGGTCCTCGGCGTCCTGCTCGGCATAGAGGATCCGCAAGACTTCACCGACGCCGACGAGGTCCAGGATCGACTTCCATCGCTCGGCCGCGTCAAAGGTATCGAAGCGTTCGGATGGTTGTTTGCCGTTGCGGCGGTAGAGACTTGGAAAGCGCAAGCCGAACTCGCCGGACCACTCTCCGTTGCCCGAGACACACACCCCACGGCCATCACTGAGCGGGTCGCAGCCTTGTCACCTGGCCGACCGCGACGCGCTGTTGAACTTCATCTCCCTGCACCTGCCCGGGTCGACGCCGCCGACCATGTGCACGGTGATCCCGAAGGAGCTCGACGAGCAGATCTAATCTGCCTCCGGGGTATCGCCCTGATCGTGGCTCGGCAGCGCGCCTCGGAGCAACCGGCTCTTCCTTCGATGGAGGTGAAGCAAAACATCGCCGATCTCGTTCGGGCCGTCTGGATGGGTGCGTGCGAACTTCAGGACTTCCATCCGGCTGTCATCGGCAAGTTCCTGCCATGCGGCACCGAGCGTGTTTGCTGTCGATGCGCGATCCTCGCTGTTGAGGAACGTTGCAGCAGCCGACAGTCCCGCCGAGACAAGTGCGATGATCGCGGCCGTGACTCGAAACTGTTCCGAAGAGAGGCCAGCGGCACCAGCGATCCCGGCCAGGATCGCCGCAGGCAGCCCGAGTATGAAGTAGGCGCGTCCCCAGCGTTTGCTCGACCGCCGAAGGTCGAAGGCGTGAAGGTCTGCCTCGGCCACCAGATTTACCAATGCGGCCCGTTCGTCCCTCGGAGGTGTACCCAGGACATCATCGAGCTCGGCGCGCAGCCGGGCACGCCGACTCAACTGGCGCCTTCGGACCGGCGAACGTTGGATTTGCCCTGTATCTTGGGGGAGCACCATGGGGCCGCGCGCGCGAACATTGCGGACTTCCATCGACGCACCCCACATGACGTCGGCCTGCGACATCGGCTCCGCAATCGCTTGGCCTGTGTCCGGACCCAACGGGTCGTCGATTGTCTTACCACCGTCAGTACCAAGATCGCTCATCGCTATCTCCGTATCCGTCGCAGACGTCGGCAATGCTCTCACTTCGCGCGATGCTGCGCTCGGCATTCGGCATACGTGAGTGACGAACTGACGTTTGCTATGTGTATCGCGGGCTCGTCGATGCTCGTGTCGAGGGTTAGTCCACCCCATAGGTAACTCTCGGTCGAGAGCGAGGTAACAGCGCGCGTTCGGGTGCGCTCATTCCGAATGGTCATGGGCTCGAAATCCG
Organism: Nocardia sp. GCM10030253; assembly: GCF_042675075.1. NCBI lineage: Bacteria > Bacillati > Actinomycetota > Actinomycetes > Mycobacteriales > Nocardiaceae > Nocardia > Nocardia sp. GCM10030253. The sequence goes on from NZ_JBHTDL010000002.1 coordinate 3,962, forward strand.
TAGTGTCGGCGCAGGAAAGGGATGAGGTGGTCGGCGACGGCCACGGGATCATCGGCGAAGGGCCAGTGGCCCAGACCCGGCAGGACCTCGACCCGGCTGTCCGGCCAGATCATCGACTGGAGATGGGCGTGGCGGGCGGGCAGCCACGGATCCGCACCACCCCACAGGACCAGGGTGGGAATGTCGGTGGGCAGGGTCGGCAGGGATCCGGCCAGCATGGACGCCGGATCTCGCGCGGCCCGGTAGAGGGCGAGGACGGTGCGGCGGGTGTGGGCGTCGTAGTTGTCGTACATACGGTCGATGAAATCGACGGGCAGTCGTGGATTGGCGCGACGCAACAGCAGGCGCATTCCTATTCGGTTACCGACCATTTGTACGAATTCGCCGAGCAGAGGGGTCTGCCAGATGCGCGCGTAGGTGTGCCACCGATAGTCCGGCATGGCACCGGCGTTAAGCAGCGTCAATGAGGCGAGCCTGTCCGGGTGAGCGGCCGCCCACGCCAATCCCCATGGCACACCGAAATCGTGGGCGACCAGATGTACCCTGGCGATACCGAGTTCGTCGAAGGCCGCACCGAGAAAAGTGCGGTAGTCCCCTTCGACGCGATGGTCGAATCCGGGAAAGGTGCGCGCCGATCCGAATCCCGGCATATCGAAGGCGACCGCACGCGCGAAATCCCCGGTGCGATCCAGAAATTCGCTCCAATCGGCTGCACATCCAGGCGATCCGTGCAGAAACACCACAGCCTCGCTCGCCCCCACATCACCGGCCTGCAATACCGTCCCGGTGACGCCGTGGCAGCTCAGCGGCCTCGAAGTGATCGAGCCCATCGGCGGCCGCCTCCTCACTAGAATCCATCGCGCCGTGATACCGCGCGGCGATATCCGGCGAGCGTACCGACGCACCCGCCCTCCTGGCATCGTGCCGCGAGCGGGTTCCGTCTGCACCCGAGGGCGGAGGCGAACCTCCACCCTCGGTCGAATCCGTGGACCGGCTCGATGCCGTTGCATATGAAACGTGTTGACTACTAACAGAATTCGACCATGGTGTGCGCTTTCGCCGGTTCAGCACGTCTTCCGGACGTAGCCGGGATCACCCGGAGTGGAGACGTCGACATCCCTGAGCACGATGCTCAGCCTGCTTGCGTAGCCTTCGCACGCCGCCGACAGGCCTGGTTCGGTGTATTCGATATCGATGACGTGGTTGTCGTATGCCGTCGCGTAGACACCACACTCCGCAGTGTCACCGCATTCTTCGGACACCGCGAAATCCAGTCCGGCAGCGGTCCTTTTGTCCACGAGTTCGGCGCCGTTCTTCTGGCCGATGGCCAGGCCGCGGTCGTGCGAGTGCTTGGCGAGCATCGCGATGAAGATGACCGCTTGGTCGGTGGTCAGCAGCTCCTTCGATCGGCTGTAGCTGTCATAGTTGTCGACCTCGACGGCATTGAAACGCTTGTTCGCGCACTCGTCGATCCACTGGTTGACTTTGTCCGCGATACGGGTGCGCTTCTCGGCTGTGCGGATGTCCAGCAGCGCCTCCTTCCACCTCGTGTCGTAGACGACCTTGCCGTCCTTGTCGCGCAGCAATAGGTCCTCCGGCCACTCGCTCTCCGCCTCGGGCTGGACCTGAAAGCCGTTCACGTAGCAGATGTTGTACAACCCATCGGCCCGCTCGGCGCTGTGATCGCGACTGACGACCGTGACTCCCGCCGGCGGATCGTAAGGACTGGTGATCTGGTAGTCGAACCCGGCATGTATCGGAGGCAGGGTTATCGCCGGTGCAGCGCCCGCGGTACCGGCCTGCTGCGCAACGATGCTGGTGGCCGCGGCAACGCCCGCTAGTGCGGTCGCCGAGCGGCGACGAATGCGTGCGGTGGAAGTGGTGATCACAAGCCCCTTTTCGTTCCTCGATGACGGCTCGGTCCGACGGGCTTCACCGGCCGAAGATCCATCACGCACCATGCCGGAAACCCTTCAGGCACAGGCAGATACAACCATCACCGGCCAGCTCCGTCAAAGCCCCGAGATCGGTGGCAGCTCGACCGCTATACGGGTGACTTTGTCGCCAGTAGGATGTCGAGATAACTTGATGCAGACCCGGCTCCATGGCGATCCGCGCATGGGGCAGAGAGCTATGCCGAGGCATTGGAACCCAAACAGCGGGCTCTGATCCCCGGATCTCACTTCGCGGTGCACGAGGAGCAGTTCCAACAAGCATCCTGCGTCGCCGAGGACTTCCTACTCGACAAGCTCAGCGGGTAGGGCCTCGCTGCGGTCAGGGGTGCGGGACCAAATCGGTGTTGCTCCACCGACCCCATTCGACCAGCCCGCGCCTAGCGTGCGGGTCAGCGGCCGCACAACAGCGTCTCGGAGGTCGAGGCTGTGGATGTCTGGTTACCGACCGGACCGCCTGAACCTGATTTGTGACAGATTCGCACACAATACGAAGCGTCCAATCGCAGTCCGTGACGGTATCCGTGCGATGGGGTAGCGCGTCGTTGATTGGAGCCGAGGCCGCAGACTGGTTGGTAATGAAACTGCCTGAGCTTCCTGATCTACCGGTCCGTGGCGTTCTCGATCGTATTGTCGAGACGTTGGCCGAGCGCGTAACTGCTGTGCTGGTCGCGCCGCCGGGAACCGGGAAGACGACGTTGGTGCCGTTGGCGTTGGCGGCGGGGACTGCGGGGCGGGTGCTGGTGGCTGAGCCTCGACGGTTGGCGGCTCGAGCCGCGGCTGGGCGGATGGCCGCTTTGCTGGGGGAGTCGGTGGGGGAGACCGTCGGGTACTCGGTCCGAGGAGATCGGCGAGTCGGGCGGGAGACTCGGGTCGAGGTCGTCACGTCGGGGTTGCTGGTGCGACGGTTGCAGGGCGATCCCGAGTTGGCGGGGGTTGATGTGGTTGTCCTCGACGAGTGTCATGAGCGGCATCTCGACGCGGATCTGTTGTTGGCGTTGCTGCTCGATGCTCGGGCTGGGTTGAGGCCGGATCTGCGGGTGCTTGCTACGTCGGCGACTGTTGCGGCCGAACGGCTTTCGGTGCTTTTGGGTGGGGATCGTGCGGCGCCGGTCGTGCAGGTCCAGGGTCGGACCTATCCGGTGGACATGACGTATGTTCCGTCGTTGCCGCGGGAGCGGGTCGAAGCGCAGGTGGCGCGCGCCACCCGGGCCGCGCTCGCCGGAACCGAGGGTGACGTGCTGGTCTTCCTGCCCGGGGCAGCCGAAATCCGCCGGACGACAGCACTTCTGGACGGCGTGGACGGCGTGGATATTGTTCCGTTGCATGGCAGACTTTCCGCTGCGGGGCAGGACACGGCGTTGCGGCCCGGGCCGCGGCGGCGAGTGGTGTTGTCCACGGCGGTGGCGGAGTCCAGTTTGACGGTGCCCGGGGTGCGGGCGGTGGTGGATTCGGGACTGGCTCGGGTGCCACGCATCGATCGGGGGCGGGGGTTGTCCGGCCTTGCGACAGTTCGAGTTTCGGCGGCGGTGGCCGAGCAGCGCGCCGGGCGGGCCGGGCGTGAGGCACCGGGGCGGGTGTGGCGATGCTGGCCGGAATACGAGCACGGCACGTTACCTGCCTATCCGGAGCCGGAGATTCGGACGGCGGATCTGACGCGGTTGGCGTTGGAACTGGCGTGTTGGGGCACGGCCGATGGCCATGGCCTCGCCTGGTGGGATGCTCCGCCGCCCGGTGGGTTGGCTGCCGGCCGGGATGTATTACGCGCGTTGGGGGCCGTGAAGGGAGACGGTGATGTGACCGAGCGTGGGCGGCGCATCGCCCGGATCGGGCTGCATCCTCGGTTGGCGCGGGCGTTGCTCGATGGGGCGGCCGAGGTCGGTGCGCGGGCGGCTGCGGAAGTTGTCGCCGTCCTCGACGACGACACCCTTACCTGCGGAGTCGATCTCACGGCCGGGCTGCGTATGCTGCGGCGCGAGCGGCCGGCGCGCTGGCGGCGGGAGGTCGAGCGGCTGGCACGATTGGTCGAGGCGTCGGACGGGGTCGATGATCCGGCTTTCGTTGTCGCCCTGGCTCATCCGGAGCGGCTGGCGCGACGACGCGGCCCGGGGTCGGCGAGCTATCTCATGGTTGGCGGCACTGCGGTGACGCTGCCGACCGGTTCCGGAATAGGCGATGCGGAGTGGCTGGCGGTCGGCGTCGCGACGCGCGATCCGGGTCGTTCCGACGGGTGGATACGGTTGGCTGCGGTCGCCGATGAACAACTGGCCCGCCGTGCCGCATCGAGTCTGCTCACGACCGTCGACGAGGTCGATTGGATCGACGGCGATGTGGTTGCCAGGAGGGTTGAACGACTGGGGGCGATCGTGTTGTCGGAGAAGCTGATTCGTGATCCTGATCGCCAATTGCTCGGCGCCGCGGTGCGTCGTGGACTGAGCTCGACCGGTGTCGGCCTGCTGCGCTGGGATTCCGATGCGATCGCCTTACGTCAGCGCCTCGACTTCCTGCACCGCACCCTCGGCGCCCCCTGGCCGCCGGTCGATGACGAGTCACTGCTCGCCGCCGCCGACACCTGGCTCGGCCCCGAACTCGCCACCGCCCGCCGCCGCGCCGACCTCGAACGCATCGACGCCGGACCAGCGCTGCACCGCCTGCTGCCCTGGCCGGACGCCGCCCGTATGGACGAACTGGCGCCGGAACGCCTAGAGGTCCCCTCCGGCAGTCGCCCCCGCCTCGACTACTCGACCGACCCGCCGGTGCTCGCGGTCAAAGTACAGGAAGTTTTCGGGTGGACAGACGCACCACGCCTGGCCCATGGCCGCGTCCCGATCGTGCTGCACTTGCTCTCGCCCGCCCAACGCCCGGTCGCAGTCACCGCGGATCTGGCATCCTTCTGGCGCACGGGCTGGCCCCAAGTCCGTGCCGATCTCCGCGGCCGTTACCCCAAACACGCCTGGCCGGAAGACCCCGCCACCGTGCCCGCCCACCGCGGCACGGCCCGCAACGCGGGCCGCGGCTAGCCAAGACCCCGCGCGCTGACCCCTCGTTTGGCTCCGAAAGTCGGGGCCGGTGTTCCTTACCGACCGCAAGGCCCGCTCGTCGGTGGCGAAGAATGATGTCGACCCGTCGACCGGACGGGCGCGGCTGTCATACCGGCGCGCGGCCGAGTTGTTCGAGGCTCACACCGGCCATTACGACGACGGCCCCTGTACCTTGCACCAGCTGCGGCACTCGCGGTTGACCCACGCTGCGGAGAGGGCGCGTCCACGCCGGTGCTGATGAAGCTGTCTGGGCATACCTCGGTTCGCAGCCTTGCGAAGTACGCGCGGGTGTCTGATGAAGGTCTCCTGAACTTCAGGCCGACACCGATCCCGCCGCGCGTCGCCATCGCCAGCGGTCGGGCGAATAGTCTGTGGCCGGGGGAAACATGATGAGTATTGAGACATCCATCCCGTTGCACGAAGCGGCATTTCATGGCTTGTGCCAGTGGAGTTGGTCCACTGTCGACACTGCGACCTGGGGCAGACCTTCTACGAAGGCAGAACGAGTGCGTGACTTCGGCGGCCTGTTCGACTTTCCCGTTGTGTGAATCGGCATTTTATGGCTTCTGCGGCGCGCCGATACCGTCGGATTCATGGAATGGAATCTTCAGTCGGCAGAAGAACTGTCGGCGGCGTTGCGGGCCGGTGAGGTGACCTCGGTGGAACTGACCGAGGAGGCGATCGCTCGTATCGAGCGGGACGACAAGGTGATCAACGCGATCTGTGTGCCGGATTTCGACCGTGCGCGGGCCGCCGCAAGCCGTGCCGACCAGGCGCGCGCCCGCGGCGAGGACCGGCCGCTGCTCGGTATTCCGGTGACGGTCAAGGAGTCCTACAACATGGCCGGGCTGCCCACGACCTGGGGCATGCCGCAGCACGCGAACTATGTGCCGGCCGAGGACGCGGTACAGGTGTCGCGGTTGAAGGCGGCCGGCGCGGTGCTGCTCGGTAAGACCAATGTGCCGTTGATGCTGCGAGATATCCAGAGCTTCAACGAGATCTACGGCACCACCAACAATCCGTGGGATCACGGCCGCACGTCGGGTGGATCCTCCGGCGGATCGGCGGCGGCCCTGGCGTCCGGATTCGGCGCGCTGTCCATCGGCTCCGACCTCGCCGGTTCGCTGCGCACCCCCGCGCATTTCTGCGGTGTCTACGCGCACAAGCCGACACTCGGGCTGGCGCCGACCCGCGGCATGGTCGCGCCGCCCGCGCCAGCCTTGCCGATCGACCTCGACCTCGCCGTCGTCGGCCCGATGGCGCGCACCGCCCGCGATCTCGCGCTGCTGCTCGACGTGATGGCCGGACCGGACCCGCTGACCCACGGCGTCGCCTACGACGTCGCACTGCCGCCCGCGCGCCACGAGCGGCTGTCGGACTTCCGTGTCCTGATCATCGAGGACCATCCGCTCATTCCGACCGGATCGGCGGTGCGGGCGGGCGTGAACCGGGTCGCCGAGGCGCTCGTCGACGAGGGCGCCCGCGTCGAACGGCGCAGTCCGCTGCTGCCCGATCCGACCGAAGCGGCGACGCTCTACATGCTGCTGATGCTGTCGAACGCCGCCGCAGGTATTTCCGTCGACGTGTACGAACAGCTGCAGACCCACGCCGCCGCCCTGAGCGCGGACGACCGGAGTCTCGATGCGGCGCGGCTGCGCGGCATGGTGCTCAGCCACCGCGACTGGGTCGAGGCGAACAACCGTCGCGAACTCCACCGCCACGGCTGGCGGCAGCTCTTCGCCGAGTTCGATGCCGTGGTGTGCCCCATCACGCCCACTCCCGCCTTCCCGCACGACCACAACGGAGGTCTGGAGAACCGGCACATCGACATCGACAGCGTCGAGTACCCGTACTTCGACCAGCTCGTCTGGGCCGGTGTGGCCACCATGCCCGGCCTGCCTGCCACCGCCATACCCGCGGGCCGGTCCCCCGAGGGGCTGCCGGTGGGAGTGCAGCTCATAGGTCCGATGTTCGAGGACCGCACCCCGCTGCGGCTGGCCGAACTGCTCGAGCAGCAGATCGGCGGCTTCCAGGCACCGAAGTAGGGCGCACTACCGGGTGTCCTGCGAGGACGAGGTGCGGATGACGAACGACAAGCTGGTCGCACAGAACACGGTCGATGACGTCGACCGGCACTCGAACAGTGAATGGCTCGGTGTCGGCAATTTCCTTGGCAGAGACGACCTTTCGTGCGATGCCGGAGCAAGCCCATAGAATTCGGGGTGTAACAGCAACCCTCCCGGATCCGACCTTCCCAGCAGAGCCAATTCGGGAGGAATTCGAATGAGAAGGATCATCGGTACGGTTTTCGCGGCGATCTTGGTGACCGGTGCGGTCGCGGGATGTCAGAGCACCGCGACGCCATCGGTGACCGGACAGCCGACGCCCGGTGCATCGGGCCCGGCCACCGCGTCCGTCACCGCCGCACCGACTAGTTCGGACTCGACCCAGGACACACCGGCGCAGCGGTCGCCGACGACGACGCGCACGCAGGCCAATGACGCCCCTGCCACCGCAGGTAAAGGCAGGTGCGTCGATCTGAACTCGGGTGTGGTCAACAGCGCGATCACATCGATCGGCCCCTCGGTGGGCGGTGCCCCGTACATCATCGACAGCGCCACCGACGCGCCTGTCGGCTCCTGCCCTCAGCTGCTCTGGGTGCTTGCGGCAACGCCGGGCGGCACGGCCAGCTCGCCCTACCATGTGCTGTTCTTCAACCACGACGGGTATCTCGGCACCGCGACACTGAAGGCGACGTCGTACACGAGCGTGGTCGACTCCTCCGACCGCGGTGTCCAGGTGCGCTATCGCTGGCTGACAGGCAACGATGCCAACTGCTGCCCCTCGGGCGGTCCGGTGGTCATCACCTACACCCTCGGCTCGGACGGCCGCAAGGTCATGCCGAACCCGTCGATCCCGGATGAGGTCGCCAATCCCGGCGCTCACCGCTAGGGCGTGTTTTGAAGTGGTCGTTGCGAGGTTGAGCGCCGATGTTTCGGCGAGTTGTCAAATGAGTGCTTCTGTGTCCCAAAGTTATTAGATAGATTGGTCCGCGATCGGTTGGGAGCGTCCAGATCGGTGGTCGGGTCGCCGCGCACGGCGATCAGGTGAGCGACCTTTCACCTGCCTGGGGCGGAGGGCTTCGACGGCGCAGCTGGTGGCCATGTCGATGACATCGTGCGGGCTGAGCCCGAGATCGGCTTAGGCGGGCAGGGACGCCGCGAACCGCTCGTGCGGCGTGTTCGGGATGCCGAAATTGCCGCCCGCGATCAGCCGGATTCCGACTACGAGCATCGCGCTCAAAATAGGATCACCGTCGTGCAGGCACGGCAAGGTGATCAGGTGGGTGTGCTCCCGGAGGCGGTGACGGCGGCGTTGGATGATGTGGCCGCAACGCTGAACGGGCGGGGTGTGGTTGTGGTCTGTGGGTTTCCTGGTTCTGGCAAGTCCACGGCCGCAACGTATCTCGCTGCTCAGGTGCAGGCGATTGTGTTGGATAAGGACAGTTTCGCGCCGCGTCTCGAGCAGGATGTGATGCGCGCATTGGGTGGCGATCCGTTCGATCGTGACAGCGAGGTGTATCGGTCGGTGGTGTCGCCGGGGGTCTACGACGGGCTGATCCGCATGGGGTTGGGAATCGGGATCTGTCACCCCGTGGTCCTGGATGCGCCGTTCCTATCGGTGATTCGCGAAGCAGCCGTCGCCGGGTTGCGATTGGGGCAGCACCTGCGGGGGCGAACCCGGACACCGGATTCGCTTGTAGTGCACACGATATGGCTCGACAGTCCGGCTGGGCGGGTCAAGGAGCGGATGATCGACCGCGGCGCCGAGCGCGACGCGCCGAAGCTCGCCGACTGGGACGCTTACCGGTCTGCTGTCCTCGACAGCGGTTTACGCGAGATCGCGCACGATGTCGTTGATGTCGTTATCAGCAACTGACGGCGAAGATCGACCGCAGGGGAGCGCTGTCTGGTTGATCGGCTCAGATGGACTCGAGGATATCGATCATGATGTCGCGCATGAAGCCACGAACTTGTTGATATTGTTCGGCCGTCGCGGCCGACAGCGGCGGCCGCATGTGTGACGGGAAGCCGGGAAGGCGTTGTGCGAGTGCGGCTTTGGCGAAGGATATATCGGTGACGGGGATGGATTTACGGGTATCGCTGTAGAGGTCGAAGTTGCGTTGCAGGGAGTCGGCGCGGGCCTGATCTCCGGTGCGAGCGGCGGCCGCGATGGCGACCGGTAGCTCGGCGACCGGGCCGCCCGCGCCGGTGACAACGCCGTCGACACCGATCTCGGTTACCTGCGCGCCGATGCGGTCATCGCCGATGAACACTTGGAGATCCGGGCAGCGGGCCTTGAAAGCTTGGGTGATCGCCAGGTCTTTTCCGGAGTCCTTGATCCCGCACAGTTGCGGAAACCGGGTGGCCAACCGCGCCACAAGATCCGGGCTCAGTGGGTTCTGGGTGTGGCGTGGGAAGTTGTAGAGCAGCACCGGCAGTGCCGTGGTCGTGATCAGGTCGGTGAAGTACTGCTCGACTCCGGCTTCGGGGGCATCGGCGAAGAAGTAGGGGCTGATCGCGGCAAGCCGGTCTGCGTGATCATGGGCGTGGCGCGCCAGTGTGATGGCTTCACCGATGGCGGTGGAGCCGATGTGGGCGATCAGCTCGCCGGGCCATCGACCACGGCAGTACTCGACAATCGAGCACCGTTCGGTGCCGGTGAGGCTGGCGAACTCGGCGGTGGTTCCGTTGACCAGGATTGATCGGACACCGTTGGCGGCGAGCAGGTCCAGGTAGTCGCCCAGTGCCGCGAAGTCGATGCGGCCGTCGGTCTGGAACGGCGTCAGGATCGCCACGATCGGCGAGCGCGCCGAGGCATACGAACCCTCTACCTGCACTGCGCAGTCCATCCTCTTCTCGGTACCGGCACGTTGACACCGGGGTCAGCTGCTGGTCGGCAGCCGGTTCCAGTCGATCGTGAGCGCGCGTACGCATCCGGTTCCTGCTCCACCAAGAAATGCGCGCATTTCGCGCCGATGATGCCCGCGGCGCCGATGATGCCCGCGGCGCCTATGACGAGATAGGTGACGGCCACGGGGGCCGAGCCTAGCTGACCACCACCACCGGTCTGATCGGCCGCCGGATGCGCTGGCGCTGCTGCCGGTCAGCGTTCCGGCGGGCGCTCCCGACGCTGTCAAGGAGTGATCGAGCCACCGTCGCGTGGGATCGATCTCGAGAGCCTGGCCGAGGGCCTTCCCACCCGAGGGTGGTGACGTATTCGTAGAGCGCGAAAGCTGCGGTGGGACCACCGGCAAGGACCAGTCCGGTCAGGCCGCCCACCGCGCCGCCCAGCCCGACGACCGGGAGCACTGCCACGACACAGCCGAGGCTGAGAATCACACAGGAGGCGCCGGCCAGGGCGAACCCGATACCGATACCGACGACGGCGCCGATGGCGGTTCCGATCAGGCTGCCCACCGACGTGCCGATGCTCACCGCGTTGATGAGATCGTTCATGGCGAGCTGGTTTTCGAGTGGGGAAGCGACGGGTCGGAATGCGTCGTGGCGGATGCCGTTGGTGTCGGGCGTGAGGGTGAGTGTGCGACCGTCTGTGGAGATCTGTTGCTGGACCGGGAGCTGCTGGCCGTCGATCGAGAAGGTCAGCGGCAGTGCGGTGAGCATCTGTCCTGCGGTGTCGCGGATAGCGACGGCCCGGCGGTCCTCGGTGACGGCGAATGTTCCGTGGTCGAGGGTCGTGACCACCGATTTGTCAGCCAGTGTCGCTAGGTATGTCACGGGCTGCGGGGCCGTCTCGGGTGCCGCTGTGGCTGGTGCTGCGGCGAGGCTGACAGCGGCCGTGGCGAGCAGTGCGGTGACGACCGGTCTGCGGATTTTCATGGATTCCTCATCTGGGTGATGCGTGGATGGCATGAAATGGTTTGGTGCTCAGGCGGTCAGCTGGTCCAGCAGCCACGGGATCATGACCTCCCAAGCGGCGGGAATGTAGTCGGCTTGACAGTGGGCGGAACCGGGTTGGCCGGACGGGACGATGTGCAGGGCCTTCGGGGCCTGGATGGCGTCGTGCAGTTTGTGGGCCTGCTCCACGGGCACGAGCGCGTCGTCGGCGCCGTGGACGATGAGAATCGGATTACGGATCAGGTGGGCGGCCGGGGCCATCGTGAATCTACGGGCATCGAGGAACGCCGTGGCCGGGTTGCCACCTCCGAACACCCATGCCCCGTATTGGGCGAGGAATAGCTTGGACTCCAGATCGCTTCCACTGGAAAGGATTTCGGATTCGTCCCAGATCGCACCCCAGACGACGGTGGCCCGTAGCCGCCGCTCGAAAGCGGCGGACCGTGCGGCGTAGTAGCCGCCGAGGCTGATTCCGATCAGGCCGATCCGGTCCGGGTCGACTCCGGGGCGTTGTTCCAGATAATCGACGGCTGCCTTGGTGGCCACTTCGTAGTCGTAGCGCGACAGGATGTCGCGGAATCGCAGGGAAGCGCCGTTGCCGGGACCGTCGACCAGTAGGACACCGATTCCCTGACGTGCCAATTCTTTTCCGGCCCACAGATAGAGCTCCTCGCCGATGCTGTCGAGGCCGCCGAAGAACACCACCGCTGGATGATCCTGCGTACCAACGCCTTCCGGCGGAACGTAGTAGGCGTCGAGCACCGTATTCTCGGGAACCTGGACCCGTTCGACCCGGGAGCCCTGGGTTGCCATGGCGAAGGACTCCCGTACCTGCCGGTACATCGCGATCTTCGTATCGAGCGCGGAACCCAGTGGTGGGATGAAGAACTCGGCGGCGCGCAGGTAGTTGGCCGCCCGCAGGGCCGTGCTGCGCGCCGCGAGGGGGTCGATGACGGTCAGTTCCCTGGCGCGGTCGGCCAACCCGTGGCCAAGGGCTGCGAACTCGCGCACCCAAGCTTCCGCGTTCGGGGACGGTCCGATCGCCTGGACGGCGGCGGACACCTCGTCGGGGTTCGCGCCGCCCATCGGTGCCTCGCCGAGCAGGCGGCGCAGTTGGAAGTCGAAGAACGGGCGGTCGAGCCAACGCTGGATGGGCACGGACGCGGGTTCGGCCCGCGCCGGTGCGGCCGTGGCCATGGCCAGGGCGCCGGCGGCTAGGGCTCCACTCGCCAAAAAATGCCTTCTATCGAGCGTGGATCGTCGGTGCATGGTGGGGCTCCTCATCAACCGAATTCTTAACGCATTCGAAAATGCGTTAATGGAGTTTGAGGCTGTAGCCCTCGGATGTCAAGCTTTCGACGTGACACAGGGACAGGGCACCCAGACCCAACGCAGGTCCAGGCCCGGCGGGCGCAGCGCGCGCGTCGTCGGGGCCGTGCACAAGGCGACTTTCGACCTGCTGCTGCAGCACGGGTACTACGGTTTCGAGATCCCGGACGTAGCCCGCATTGCCGGCGTCCACCCGACGACGATCTATCGGCGCTGGCAGGACAAACAGGACCTGGTTGCCGACGCGATGCTTGCGCACATGGCCCAGCAGATCGGCACGCCGGACACCGGCTCCTTGCGCGGTGATCTGGCGGAGTTGATCCACGATGTCGCTGCGGTCCTCATGCGGCCGCCGATGCTCGCTTTGTTACGGGTGCAGGTCGCGATGGCCGATACGGCGCCGAATGTGCGGGCCGCGGGTCAACGATTCTGGACAACGCGTTTCGGCCACTCGGCCGCGATCGTCGAACGCGCGATAGCCCGCGGCGAACTGTCCGACGGAACAGATCCGCAGGAGTTCAACGAGTTTGCGATCGCCCCGCTATACCTCCGGGTCCTCGTCACCGACGGCTCCGTCGACGACGACTTCATCCGCAATTGCGTCCATCGCACCCTCCGCGCTTTCGACGCCACGGGTGCTGGTCCCGCAGGCTCGGACAGCTGACTGCCGCTCGGCGGCCTTGAATTCTCCATGTCCCAGGCACGCCGGACGGGCACAGGGCTGACGACCGTGCGCGTTCGGGTGATACCGCCACCCCGTCACCCGCCGTACGTGCCGAACCCGATGCGGCTCGGCGAGGGCGATCGAACGAGGTACGACGATCTGGTATCCGCGCGCGGCCGCGGCGTGAAGAATAACCGAAACAGCCTCGGCCGCAGTCATTTCCGTGCTGGGCAGCTGAGTAGTATCCGACATTGTCGAACACCGCACCCGCCGATCCTGTCGATGGTCGGAGTCATCTGCACAGATTTCCGAGCCCTCTGCCCGCAGCGCCCATACCTCGCTGGCTGTGACTTGCCACCAGAATGACAGTGGTTGCCCCAGGGGGGTCACCAGGTCGCAGAGCTCTCGTCACGATTGTGTCAGTGGCTGAACGGTTCACTTCTCGGATTCTTGCCGACTGCGCACTCGTTCGAGGTTGCGGCGGTAGATTTGAGTCGCGGCATCCTCGGGGCCGAGCACCCGCTCCGAAACGGTGAGGTTTTGCTCGAGCAACGTGATCGCCTCTCTGATCCGGCCTGTCGACTGGTACGCGATCGCGACGTTGTTGAGGAAGTACAGGGTGTCGGGATGATCCGTGCCGAGCACCCCTTCGTGCCCGCCGAGAGTCCGCTCGTGCAACGTGATCACCTCCTGCGGCCGATCTGCCGCTAGGTATGCGCTGGCTAGATGGTTGCGGGACGCCAGCGTGTCGAAATGATCGGCACCGAGCACGCGCTCACGGTCGGTGAGGTTCTGCTCATGAAGCGTGATCGCTTCGGTAATCCGGCCAGCGGACTTGTAGGCCTCGGCGAGGCTTTCGCCCAAGGTCAGCGTCTCGGGGTGATCGGGACCGAACACCCGCACGTGGTCGGTGAGGTTCTGCTCGTAGAGCGTGATCGCTTCGGTAATCCGGCCTGCGGACTTATAGGCGTCGGCGAGGCTTTCGCCCAGGGTCACGGCGTCGGGGTGATCGGGACCGAGCACCCGTGCCGCATCGCAGATGTTCTGTTCGTAGAGCGTGATCGCCTCGGTGATCCGGCCCCCCGCTTCGTATGCGGTGCCCAGGGCGTGGCGGGCGGATACAAAAGGGTTGCGATCACGGCCGTACGCCTGCTCCACATCGATGAGGTTGCGCTCGGCCAGCGTGATCGCCTCCGCGATCCGGTCGGCCGCCAGGTACGCGAAGGTCAGGTGATAGCGGATTTGCAGGGCATCGGGGTGGTCAGGACCGGCCATGCGTTCGGTGTCGGTGAGATTCTGCTCGTAAAGCGTGATCGAATGCTCGATTCGGCCCGCCGACTTGTATGCACCGGCGAGGTCGTTGCGAAAGACCCGAGTATCGGGATGGTCGGGTCCAAGCACTCGCAGTGCGTCAGTGAGGTGCTGCTCGTACTGCGTGATTGCGTCCTCGATTCGGCCTGCGGACTTGTAGGCGTCAGCGAGGGACTTACGGGCGATCAAGGTGTCAGGATGATCAGGACCGGCCATGCCTTGGCTATGGATGAGGTTCTGCTCATAGAGCGGGATCGCCGCGCCGATCCGGCCCGCCACCTCGTATGCGTGGGAGAGAAGGGTGCGGGAGCGCAGAGTGCGGCGATGGTCGGCGCCCAGCACCCGCGTGTGATCGATGATGTTCTGCTCATAGAGCGGGATCGCTTCTGCGATCCGGCCTGCGGCCTTGTAGGCATCGGCGAGACTCTCGCCCAAGGCCAGGGTGTCGGAGTGATCAGGGCCGAGCACTCGCGCAGCGTCGCGGGCGTTTTGCTCGTAGAGTGTGATCGCCTCGGTGATCCGGTCTCCCGCCTCGAATGCGCTGGCCAAGGCGTGACGGGAGGCCAAGAAACGAAGGTGATCACGACCGTACTCGCGTTCGACGTCGGTGAGGTTGCGCTCGCCCAGCGTGATTGCCTCCGCGATCCGATCCGCTCCCCGATACGCCAACGTCAGGGCGTAGCGGGAGGCGCGGGTGTCACTGTGGTCGGTACCCAGCACCCGCTCGCGGTCGTTGAGGTTCTGCTCGTGCAGTGTGATTGCTTCGTCGATCCGCCCCATCGTGGCGTAGGCGCGGGCGAGGTGGTGGCGAATCTGCAGGGTATCGGGGTGATCATCACCGGCCACACGTTCGGTGTCGTTGAGGTTCTGCTCGAACAGCGCGATCGCCTCCTCATTCCGGCCCTCCTCCTGATATGCGGCGGCGAGGTCGGTGTGCGTGGCCAGAGTGTGGAGGTGTTCGGCACCGAGGAGATGTCGGCGCACAAAGATCGTGCGCTGGAGATAGTCGATGGCCCGCGCATGCTGGCCGTGGCCGGTGAGGAAGACAGCCGCGTTATGGAGGATGTCCGCGGTCTTGATGGTGTCGAAGACGGTGTGGGCGGCGAGCGCGTCGATGTGCGGGAGCAGGGCTCGCAATGTGGCCCAGTTGGTGGGATCGTCAGGGCTTCCCTTGGGCAGGGCACTGTGCAGGGCGGACGTCGCGCTGGAATGCCAGTATTGGATCGCGTCGGGGCTGCGATCAGGATCAGTGGGGTCCGGGGTGCGGGCGACAGCCTGCACGAGCCGGTGGATCGACACCGAGGCGGTGCCAGGGTCCGGGGTGACCATGCTGTAGGCGGCCAGCACCCCGATCGCGGCGTTGAGCGAGCGAGGACTCGCGAAGTACTCGCACAGGATGAGGGGAATGGCATCTGGCCCGTACCAAGCCAGGGCGCGCAGCAGGTCCGCCGCCGCCATGTCGGTGGCGGCGATGCGGTCCATGGTCACCCGCCAGATCCGGGCGATCGTCCGCTCGGGATCGGTGTCGACAGCCGCCCGACGGAACATGTCGCCTGGGTGGTCTGCCAGCAGCTGTAGATAGATCCGCGGAGTGGTGAGCGGGTTCTGCGCCATATACGCACCGGCCTGCTCGATAGCCAGCGGCAGATATCCCAGCTCAGCACACAATTCGACGGCACCATCCTCCGCACGGGGCCCTGCGGCGGTGAGTACGCCGATGAGCAGCCGCAGCGACTCGTCCGGCTCGAGCACACCCAGGCGCACGATCGCAGTGCCCGGCTGCCAGCCCGAGGAGCGTCGGGTGGTGATCACGACGCGTCCGGTTCCGGCTCGGGCGAGCACAGCGGTGATGTAGGCGTGATTGTCGACGTTGTCGAGGATCAGCAGCCATCTGGTGTGGGTGGCCAGCCACTGCAAAGCCCGCTCGGCGAGCTGTTCGATCTGCAGCGCCTGCGCCAGTGCGGGCTGCAGCTTGGCGGCGAAGCCCGCGAGGCCCTGCTCGACGGCAGCCGCGGTATCGGCGGTGATCCACAAGACCGGCGCATGCCCGTGGGCGCGCGTTGCGGCCCAGTGCGCGACCAGGGTGCTCTTGCCGATCCCGCCCAACCCGTGCACGGCCTGCACCACCACCTGCCCTGGATCGGTCAGTACGGTATCGAGCCTGTGTAGCTCGGCTTCGCGGCCGACGAACTGGCCTGGCCGCACAGGCAGATTATCGATCCCGGGAGGGGCGTCAACCTCGGCGATAGGTTGGAATGCCTCCGGCGGCAGGTGCACCACCCGAGAGTTGTCGCCGGTCTGGATCACACCAGCGTTCCCCCCGACGGCCGCTGCCCGATCGCCTGCGGCCTGCACCCCGACAGCGGGGACAGCATCAGCCGTCGCAAGTGCCGGGACGCCGGATCGCTTGCGGCCCAAGCCGAACCATTTCACGCCGATGTCGGCCTGTTCTGGTCGCCGGTGGTGATGTCGCCGTGTGCGTCTCTGCCGATGGCGACCGAACGTTCTCCACGCGCCGACACCGAGTGGTCAGACGTTGGTGAGGTGGTGGACTGGCGCTGGTACTGCCATAGCGAGGTCCCGGCACCGGCCACGGTCAGTGCCACGACCACGACCCATAACCACCAGGACCCTCCTCCGGTCGCCAAGTTCACCACCACGGCCAATCCGGTAGCCACCACAGCCGCCACAGCGACAGGCGCCACCACCGGCACCAAAGAGCCTGACCGTGAACTCATCACTGCCTCCCCACATCCGGCCGACCACGGTGTACCCGCCACCTAGCCGAAACCTGTTGGCCCACCGTCATTCGAATCAATGACAGCACATGTGTGGCAGGGCTGAAAGACGAATCACTCGAGCCGCTCGCGGGCCCGCCGAGATTTCCTGCGTATCGGAGCGGGTGTGGTGGTGTCCTGGCCGGTGAGCTCGGCGATCGTGACGAACACGGGCTCTGGGGGCGCCGACACCGAGTACGCAGGGTGGGGGAGAAGCTGCTGCCGTCACCGGTCTCGGCGCGATGTCTTTGTGAGGTCCAGCCGGTCCGGTGCCCGTCGCGATGATCGCACGCGGTGTCGCGCCCGCGAAATGCAGTTGACCCTGGCTGGGGGTGCCGTGCCGGCCAATCCGGACACGATCGGACGACGGATGAATCCTGAAGCGACGCCACCAGTGCCGCAACCATTTCGACGCATTCTGGCCCGCGCCCCTGGCCGCCCCCATCGGATCTGCTGACCCCACCCAACGAGCTGACCACCGCCGTCACACCTGGCAGCCCCATATCCGACCGCGGCGACTCCCTTCGCAATTCGTCTCGACATCGAGAGACTTGACATCGACACTGTCGAGTGGTGTTATCTCGATGTCGAGATTAATACGCAGAAGGGGGCGGCCGGACATGGTCACCATCGCCGCACGAACATTCGAGACATATGGCCGAACGACGACATCGCTGCACGACATCGCGCTCACCGCGATCGCGCCCGCGCTGTTCGGAACCGTCTATGCCGCAACAGCTCTCCTACTCCCACCGGATCGGCCGATGCTGGCCGCGGCGATGCGCGCGCTGCCTGCCGGACTGCTCATCCTGGCGTTCACCCGAACGTTGCCGCGCGGAACGTGGTGGCCCAAAGCCATCGCGCTTGCGACCCTCAACGTCGGAGCGTTCTTCCCGCTGCTGTTCGTCGCCGCGTACCGCCTGCCCGGCGGGCTCGCCGCCGCCATCGGTGCGTTGCAACCGCTCATTGTTGCGGCGCTGGCGTTCCTGATATTGCGGACCCGCACTCCGCACGCCATGTTGCTCGCGTGCCTCACGGCCGCGGCCGGCGTCGCGCTCATGACAATGACCGCCGCGACCACGCCGGACCCGATCGGCGTCGCCGCGATGATCGCCGCGACCACGATCCTCGGCCTGGGGATCATCCTCGGAAAGAAGTGGGGCTCACCGGTCCCGCCACTGACGATGACCGGCTGGCAGCTCACTATCGGCGGACTGATGCTCTGGCCGCTGACCCTCGTAGCCGAAGGAGTGCCATCGACGGTCACCGCCCAGAACGTGCTCGGCTTCCTCTACGTCGGACTCGTCGGTACCGCCCTCGCCTACACGATGTGGTTCCGCGGGGTGCAGCGACTCGCACCCACCTCGCTATCGCAACTGTCGACCATCAACCCGCTCGTCGCGGCCCTGGCAGGCCTTGCCCTTCTCGGTCAGACCTTCACCCCGTGGCAACTCACCGGATTCGCCATCACCCTCATCGCCCTCATCGTCGGCCAGTCCATGAACAGGAACTCGAAATGACCTCCACCGCACCCGAATACCGTGTCCTCGCCCTTTCCGGAAGCCTGCGCGCCGACTCGTACAACACCGCACTGCTGCGTGCGGCTCGCGAACTCGCGCCCAGCTCGATGTCCATCCAGTTCCACTCCGGTCTCGGCGACCTGCCGCTGTACAACGAAGACCTGGAGAAGGGCCCGCTGCCCGCCGCCGTGCACGACCTGTACCAGCAGATCCTGCAGTCCGACGCACTGCTCATCGCGACGCCGGAGCACAACGCGTCGATCCCGGCCGCATTGAAGAACGCGATCGACTGGATGAGCCGCATGCCCGACGGGGCGGGAATGAGCGGCAAGCCGATGGTTGTGGCAGGCGCGTCGCCCGGCGCCCTCGGCACGGCGCGGGCCCAGCTCGCGCTGCGCCAGATCCTGGCCGCCGTCGGCGCCGACGTCCTCACGAAGCCGGAGGTGATGGTGTTCCGTGCGCACGAACAATTCGACGCCACAGGCACTTTGACCGATCCGTTCACCCGGACCCGGCTCGTGGACCTGCTGTCCGAACTGGCTCGGCGAATCAAGCGAGGACCGTAGCATTCTCAGTCGACCTCGAGAGATTCCCCGTCCGCGAACCCACGAGTGCGCGGACGGGTAATCTCGATGTCGAGATAAGGAGTGGGAATGACCGACAGCGTCGATGTGATCATGGATCTGTGGCGCCACGAGGTGCCGGAACTGGCCGACGACCTGTGGCCGGTGGCGATCGTGGGGCGAGTACAGCGGCTTTCGCGCATCCTCGACCGCGCACTGAAAGACTTCTACGCCGAGCACGGACTCGAGGTCTGGGAGTTCGACGTCCTCACCACGCTCCGACGCTCCGGCCCGCCCTACGAGCTCACCCCCGGTGCACTGCTCGAAGCGGCCATGATCACCTCGAGCACGGTAACCAACCGGATCGACCGCATGGAAGCCAAGGACCTCGTCGAACGCCTCCGCGACCCCGACGACCGCCGCTCGGTCCGCGTCCGCCTCACCCCCCACGGAAAAGAACTGGTCGACCGCGTCTTCCGCCTCCACCTGGCCAACGAAGCACACCTACTCCCGGACTACACCCCCACGGGCTACCGCCAGTTCACCGGCGAACTTCGCCGCCTCCTGGAACACTTCGACGACCACCTCGACCGTGACCGGGCCACCTCAGCGGCCAGCTCCGAGGCGGCAACGCCGAACTGAAGCATCCGCGGCTGACGGCACGAGATTCGACGGTCGGGTGGGACGCTCCTCGGGAGCGCCCCACCCGCTGTTTCACCCCTCGATCAGCGGCCCGAGCGGGGCAGCCGGTCGAGATCGATCTTCGGCGTGGTGCCACACAGGCACCCGAGCTCGCCAACGATCGTGGCGAACAATGCGGCCGCGACACCATCGCAGCCTCCACCGGCGAAGCCCCCACCCCGACCATAAGGTTCCGTCGACCGCCGCGATACACCCACCAAATCTCCGCAGGTCAACCACTCACTCCAGGAGAGCTGCGCCCTTCGCTCATGGCTCGCCTATGTCAAGACGCAACCTCGGTGCGTTAGGGTCGCTCCGGTCGACCACGTGGCACCGCTCGATCTCGTATTCCGGCACCCGGTCGATGCGGTACTTGGCGTATTCCACCGACTGCTGGATGTTGCGCCGGAATCGGTCGAAGGTGAGCGGGGCGCGGGTGGCGGCCAGCAAATCCCGAGTTTCCGGGCAGCTCAGGGCGGTTCGGATCCGGGTCACCCAGCCCTCGTCCAGGAACCATGGCATCCAGGGATGCTCGTCCACCATGCCGGCGTCCACGACCACCCAGTCCGAGTCGAGGTTCTTGTCATGGCCGATACGGGCATTCGGGAACCTAAAAGTGTGTGCGGCAAGCGGATACGACAGACCCATCGGATCGAGGACGCGGACATCGAGGGGCATGTTCATGCCGATCATGCCGAGGTTCACGAAGAACACGGTATGCCCGGCGCCACCATCCGGGATCGGTGTCGGAGGCGGGACGATGGTCCAGCTCCAGGACGGCGAATTGATGAGCAGACCGCCGTTCGGGCTTCTTGCGATATCGCCGACCATGGCGCGCATACGCGGGTAGTTCAGGTAGTCCTCGGCGCGGAGCGGGTGATCGTGGCCGGTGGTCTGGACGTAGTAGAGCCGCTCGTCTGCGATGCCGGAGGTACTGATCTTGGTGTCGGTCTCGATGGCGGTGGCGTTGGCCGCGAACAGCGCCCAGCCCATGGTTCCGGCGAAAGCCGCCGGCACGATCAGGAAGGGCCGGTCGGTGCGGCGCGGGTCCGCCTGCGCGGCCGAAGGCTTCAGCGGCAGCACCATGACGGGCAGCAGCAGGCAGAACAGCTGCGGCAGGAGCATCCGGCCGTGCATGAAGTCGCCGCCGACACGGATCTCGTAGACGGCCAGCAGGACACCGCTGCCGAGCATGAGTGCGACCACCGCGACCGGGGTCCGCAGCCACCCGCTGAGTCGGTGAATACGTTCGCGCAGAGCTGGTTTCCCATCGCGGTCGGACGCGATAGCGGCATGACCACCAATGCGTCGGGACCGCACCGCCACCACCGCGGCCACGCCCAGCATCACCAGCGGCACCCACAGCCAGTACGGCCCAACCAGATTCCACAGGTAGACCAACCCCTGGCGCCATTTCGCGCCGCCCGCATCTTTGGCAACCGCCGTATTCGGGTACGGCAGACCGTAGTAACCCATGCGCCAGATCTGATAGGCGCCCGGCACCACGCCCGCCATCGCCACCATCAGTGCACGGAACATCCACGGCCGCACCCGGATCCCCGGCTGTGGCGCGCAGCAGATCATGAGCAGCGCCAGCGCGCCGACCAGCGTCATCTCCGGCCGGATCAGCGGCGCCAGACCTGCGACGAAGGACAGGCCGAAAATGCCTGCGAAGCGCATTGTTTCGGCGCGGCTCCAGCGGATCAGCCACCACCACAGCACCGCCAGCCAGCAGATGACCAGGCTGGACTCCAGTCCTGAGGTGGCATAGTCGCGGGCCGGGGGCACCGCGATATAGACCAGAGCGCCTGCCGGAAGCAATAATTGGGCACCGCGGCCATCCCACAACCGGGCCGCGCCCAGCATCGCGAAGACGATGGCCGCAACCGACAGCGTCAGCGCGATACCCAGCACCACGTACTCCAGCCGCGCCTGCGTCAGCCAGCTGAAGAACCAGATGAGGTAGGTCCAGGCTGTACTGGTGTTGACTTCGACGCGCTCACCCGCATTGAAGACTGGGCCGTTGCCCGCCAGCAGGTTTCGCACTGTACGCAGCACGGTCAAGCCGTCGTCGGCGATCCAGCGCCGCTCCCAGCCGCCGATCGCGAAAAGCGCAGCGGTGAGCACAATTCCGCTGACGAGAGTCGTGCGAGATGGTCGCTGTGTCGCCGGCGCAACCGCGAGCTCTTCGCTCACCACCATGTCGGGCGAGATCGTCAGCGTCACCTAAGCGAACCGAACGCCATGATGAGCAGGAACCACTGTGGGCGGCCGGATACCGGCGACCATCCCCCGGCCACCGCGCTCAGCAGGAAGCCGGAGGACACGAGACCGCCGCGCTGTCCGGGCTGCCCGGAAAGGTAACTCATGGATCTCCCCCTCATTGGTACGGGCGAACCATACCGTGCGATCCAACGAGGGGCCAAAATCTTGGGGTCAGCCGTGCGGCCGGACCGACGTCGAGGATTTTTCGCGCACAAGCACTTTCAGAGCAGCAGCGCCGAGCCTGCACCAGCAGGCCACTACGGTCGCGGGCCGATCGGCGAGCATCCTGGGCGGTTTCCGCATTGGACACGTGCTTGGGCGTATTCGGGGGTACTGCCGTCCCGGCGTAATGTCGAAAGCGGCTGCCTGCTCGTGGGAATCCCACATCGCAAGCATCCGCTGATGGCTCAGTTATCGCGGCAATGGCCCACTTTCGCTGGCAGCGGACATGACAAGGGGCCGCCGTGGATGAGCGCCGCCCACAAGTCGGGACGCGTCGGAGGTTGAGCGCGTAGGTCGCAGGTGGTGCGGTGCAGGGCGGTGGCGGCCTCGGTTCTGGCCTGGCCGACAAGGCCTACTCCTCGCGCGCCAACTGGCACGGCCGCGCGGGCACGGCATCCGCGCAACCAGGTTGTCAGCGGCATTCCGCCGCGCGGGTCTGAAGTCGATCGTTGCTTCTGACGGTCGGGATGCCATCATGGCCAGCAGGGCTCTGGGATCCAGCTAGCGGGAGTCGGCACTGTCTGGTTAGCGATCATGACGTATCCGTCTGGTGTGCGAGCGGGATCCGCTACGGAGATGTCTGGTCACAGCGAATTCGAGAGCCGAGGAGGTCGGTATGGATATCGCGGTGTTGGGCATGGGACAGATGGGGCGGGCGCTGGCCGGGCGTCTGCTAGACGGTGGGCACCAGGTGCGGGTGTGGAACCGAACGAGGGGTAGGGCTGGGCAACTCGTGTCCGGAGGCGCTGAGGAGGCGCAGAGTATCGCTGCGGCTGTGGATGGTGTGGATGTCGTTGTCACTATGTTGGCCGACGACGCCGCGGTCAGGGCGGTGGCGTTGGGGGAGTTGCGTCCGTTGCTTGGCTCCGCGACCATCTATGTCGACTGCTCGACGGTGTCGCCTGCGCTCAGTGGTGCGCTGAGCGAGGGTTTTGCGGATCGGTTCGTCGCTATGCCGGTCCTCGGTGCTCCTGCTGCGGTCAGTGCGGGCCAGGCGGTGTTGCTCGTCGGCGGTGCGGCTGACCAGATCGACCGTCTCGGTCCGATGATCGATTCGCTGTCGGATACGGTCCGGCGCTACGACACGGCGCCACTCGCTCTCACCGCCAAGCTGACGAGCAATATGTTGTTGCTGTCCGGCGTTGTCGCGCTGGCCGAGGCGTTCGCCGTCGGCCGGTCGGGAGGACTCCGGGGCGATCAATTGCGGGATCTGCTCGCCACGAGCGTGGCGCCCGGATTACGGAACCGGTTCGACAGTGTGCTGACCGGCTCTCCCGAGGGGTGGTGGACCGTCGTTCTCGGAGCGAAGGATGCTGGGTTGGCGATCGAAACAGCACGTGCCGCTGGTGTCGAGTTACCGTCGGCCGAGGTGGTGCGGCACCTCTATGAGGCAGCGGCGTCCCGTCAGGCGGATGCCGACATCGCGTTCGTCGCCGACCTGTACGGCCGGCCATAGCGCTCCGGCTCGTTGGTGTCAGGAGGACGTCGGCGACTCGATGATCGGGATTCGCACGATGAGGGTTGTCCCGCGTCCGGGATAGCTCGTGATCTATGGCCGCCGAGGGCTTCGACGCGGTCGGTCAGACCGATGAGGCCTGACAGCGAGGTGCACGTGCGGGCCGTCGGTTCGGGCGTGGACGTGGATCCCGGATGCCTGCGCATATTTGATTCGTGAGTGCTTCTGCCGCAACGTAATACGCGGCCACTTCAGCGGATTCCGGTACCCGGTCGGTCAGGTCGAGATTCAGTTCGACAGGGACGGACGCGCGGCGCGCCAGTGCCTCGAGCGCGGGGCCGAGTCCACCTTTGGACAGGATCGCGGTCTATGTGGATCGGTGCGAACCGGCCTACGGGATCAGGGCCAGCTGACGGGACTGCGCGACGAGTGCGCCTGTGCTGTCCCAGATTTCGAAGTCTTCGCGGAAGCCGTCGATGACGTGGTTGGTGTGGATGCGGCAGGCCAGCCAGCCGAAGCGGGGCCGGATATGCACCGTCAGTTCGATGGTGGAGGAGCGGGTAAGGGCCGCTGATTCCATACGGTATTGATGCCGATCGGCAACGTGCAGATGGGCATCTCCCCATCTAATCGCACACGACCCAGCTCAGTCAATAGCGTTGCCGCGATGAAATGTAGCAACTATGCTACGTAGTATTACGACGTCAACGGGGAGGCCTGGATGGCGATATCGCTAGTTGTATTCATTTGCGCCGGATTGGCGCTCGGCTGGGGGAATGCTCGATTCACTCGTGTGGCGGTTGCCCGGATCGCTGATTCGGCGACCGCGGGAGCCGGACGTCTTGCGCTCCTCTCAACCACGAGATTGTTTGTCCTGACGGCTATTTCGGTTGCTGTGGCCCATCTCGTGCGGCCGGGCGGAGTCGGAATCTTCTTCGGGCTGGGGGTATTTCAAGCTGGTGCGCTGCTTTGGGGCGCGCGGCCGATGGCGCGGGGGCGGACATGACGGCGATCAAGGTCGGTGAGCACGAAACCGCGCGGTGGCTCGGGATGGAGTTCAACGTCGACACGATTCTGTCGACGACGGTCGCGGCGGCGATCGTGCTCGGTCTGGCGTTCTATCTGCGGGCGACGGTGACTTCCGGTGTGCCGAAAGGGGTTCAGCTTTTCTTCGAGACCGTGACGGTGCAGCTGCGCGGGCAGGTGGAGAACGCCATCGGGATGCGTATCGCTCCGTTCGTGCTGCCGCTGGCGGTCACCCTGTTCACCTTCATTCTGCTGTCGAACTGGCTGGCGGTACTGCCGATGCGATACGGCGAGGGCGAGCTGATCCATCCACCAGCGGCGGACGTCAACTTCGTCTATGCGCTCGCGGCATTCGTCTTCGTCAGCTACCAGGTGGCCGGTGCGGTCCGGCGCGGACCGCTCGCTCACTTGAAGCAACTGCTGAAGGGCCACACTGGTTGGGGCCCAATGGTATTCATCAATATCATCGAGGAGATCGCCAAGCCGCTGTCGCTGTCGCTGCGGCTGTTCGGGAATATGTTTGCCGGTGGCGTGATGCTCTCGGTGATCACCCTCCTCCCGGCCTGGATCAGCTGGGGGCCCAATGCGGTCTGGAAACTGCTCGACCTGTTCGTCGGGCTCATCCAGGCGTTCATCTTCTCGCTGCTGACCATCCTCTATTTCGGTCAGTCGATGGTGCGCGAGGACGAGAACCACTGACCGGCAGTCGAAGACATTCCTGTTCCACGAAGAAGGGAAGTGAAAAAATGGCGGACATTACTAACGCGGGCATCATCCAGGCGGCGGCGCTGATCGGCGGTGGATTCATCATGCTCGGCGGCGCGATCGGCGCGGGCTTCGGAAATGGTATGGCGGGCTCCGCGCTGATCAACGGTGTTGCCCGGCAACCGGAGTCGGAAGGTCGACTGCGCGGAAACTACTTGATGGCGGTCGGCCTGATCGACGCGGTGTACTTCATCAACCTCGCGTTCATGGCGCTGTTCGTGTTCGCGACACCGGGTAAGTAGCGGGCCATGTCGACGAGAAATGCTGCCGGGGAGAACTTCTTGCTCCCCAACGGTACGTTCTTCGCCGAGTTGCTGATCTTCCTGACCGTGCTCGGCGTCATCTGGCGCTTTGTTGTTCCGCCGATCCACCGGGTGCTGGCGGAACGCGAAGCGCGGGTCGCCAAGACCGCGGCTGATCAGCAAACAGCTAAGGATGCGCGTGCGGAGGCTGAGGTTGCCTACCGGTCGGCGCTCGCGGATGCGCGTGCGGTGGCCACCGGAATCCGGAATCGGGCACGCGAGCAGGGCCGTTCGATCATCGAGCAGCGGCGGTGCGCGGCGCAGGAGGAATCTGATGCGGTGGTGACCCGGTCGGTGGCCGAGCTACGGGCGGATGCGGATCGGGTGGCCGCCGACCTTCGGGACAGTGTCGATCCGCTCGCGCAGACGCTCGCCGATCGGGTGCTCGGCGCCGAAAACGACCGGGCGGGAAGGGGATAGGCGCATGTTCCACATCACCTGGGACTGGCCCATCTTCCTCAGCCAGCTGTTCGGTTTCGCGGTCCTTGTATACGTCCTCGCCAGATGGGTGGCGCCGCGAGTTCGTGCGGCAATGGTCAAGGCACAGGACAGTATTCGAATTCAGCTGGAGGAGAGCGAACGCGCGGTCGTCCAGGTCGTCGCGGCTGCGGAAGCGCACGAAGCGGCGCTGGCTCAGGCGGGTCTCGCGGCGGCGCAGCTCGAAAAGGACGCGCATGCCGCCGCAGAACGGATTCTCGCGGACATGCGGGAGGAAGCCGAGGAGGTGGCAGTGCGCACGAAGCGACATGGTCTCGAGCGGATCGGGCAGGTGCGCCGGGAGCTGGTCCACGAGTTGCGGGCGGGATTGCATGCCGCCGTCCTGGAACGGACCGAGCACATGGTGCGGCATCGGCTCAGCTCGCCGCAGGCCAAGTCGGGCGGCGTCGACCGGTTCCTGGACGAACTCGAGGCGATGGCGTGAACGCGTGATGTCCTGGTCGCTGGGGCCGTGGTCGATGTGCTGTTGGCTGGAGCCTTCCTGAGCCCCGACGCCATGCACTTGGGTGTGACCGGAGAGGCTGATGCATCTCGCTGTAAGAACTTGGATTCAGTGGCGCGTTCGGCGTGGGCGGAATGTTCATGACGTGGCTGCTGGCCTCGCGGTCGACCAGCCACGTCAGAAGCGTCAGTTGTTCATCGACTTCCTCGCTGCCATGACGGTGCTCGTAGACGTACCGCCAGATGCCGATGTATTTCCCGAGTGCGGCGCAGCAGTGCCGCGCCGCTATACGTCCGGCGTATAGCCCACCCCTCGCCAACCGATTAGGCTCGGTTCGTTTCACCCGCTGTTTCGGAAAATGCCTGGTCAACGGTGTAACTGAAGGTGAAAGGAATGCATGTATGAGTGTGACGGCCGAATCCAGTCAGCAGACAAAGCCCCAGCGGCACAAAGTGACCGGCGATGTTCATCTCCTGCTGCGCCGTGGCAGTGCGGTGCTGTTCGGTCAGCGCCAGAATACCGGCTTTGAGGATGGTGCGTGGCACCTGCCGTCTGGACACGTGGAGGCCGACGAATCCGTCATCGCTGCCCTGATCCGTGAAGCTGGCGAAGAGATCGGCGTGACAATCGAGGCGAAAGATGTGCAGTTCAGCCACATCATGCACAACTCGTCGTCTGGTGGCCGGATGGCGTTCTTCTTCACGGTTCGCTCCTGGCAGGGGGAGCCGACCAATCTGGAGCCGGACAAGTGCAGCAATCTGGAGTGGTTTGCGTCAGATGCCCTGCCCGATCATATGATTGACTACTGCCGCGTAGCCATTCAGCACATCCAACGCAGCATGCCCTTCTCGATCTACGGCTGGTAGTCCCGTGGCGGCACGCAGTGATGGCCCTGTTGTTTGCATTGCCTCGCCCAGGCCGAATTGTGGAGCGTGCCGCTGTTCCCAGTTGCTGATCACGGTGCACATCAGACACGAGCAGTCCATTGCTGCCGATGTTCCGTTGACCACGGTCGTGCTGGCGGCGCTCGATATTCCAACGCTCCTCATTGCCAACGACATCGGCGACGATCAAGAAGGCCGGAATGTTCGGGACTGGTTGCAGCACAGAGTTCCAACCACTGCTGCAACCAGTACCGAGGCCGTCACCCCGTGGATCGTGGTGGTCGCTGACGACCACCACACCCGCAACTCGGATTGCCCATCTCCTAGGCGTTGCCGATGGCCTCGCTGTGGCCGGGATCGCCCGCACGCACCACTTCACCGGTGAACATGGTGGCGGTAGTCAAGGGTTTCCCTCTCGATCAGTGCGAGAAAACATCGGCGGCTCCGGGCTCGGTGTCCAGTACCTCGCGTTTGAACATCAACAGGTAAACGAAGTACAACCCGCCCGCGATGAGCAAGCCGACCGCAATCAGGAGTGAGGTCACGGCAGTTGAGGGCGACACGATCACGAACGGCACGACAGCCGACCACACCAGCGCGCCGATCGCTACCGGCATCTCGAAGCGCCCGAGATCGAACGCGCCCTCCTTACGGTCCAGCCGCCTGCGCACCCAAGATAAAGGACGATTATCGCGCCGTAGAGGACCGCCGAGATGATCGTCCCCACCGTGAGCAACTCCAGCAGTGCGCCACCGGGCAGCGCGGCCATCAGGACGACCCCCACGACGACGATCAAGATGGTCGCCGGAATCGGTGTCTGCGTGCGCGGGTTGACCTGACGCATCAGCGGGTAAGCAGGGAAACGTGCGTCGCGCGACATCGCGAAAACCATCCGCGAGCAGGTGGCCAGGGTCACCATCCCGGCACCGAAGAATGCGAATGCGATCGCGACCAGCAGCGTCCGCTCCATCACCGGCCCCAGTTGATCGCGCAGGATCGCCGCCACCGGCGTGTCGATGGCGCTGACCCGGGGGACATTTTCGATCGCGATCGTGAGCGCGATCAGGAACACCAGTCCCAGCACCGCCGCCACCACGACCGACCCCACGCTCGCGCGCGGGACGCTGCGAAACGGGTCCTTGGCCTCCTCGGCCATGTTCGCCGCGGAGTCGAAGCCGACGAGCGTTGCGAGCCCCATGATCATCACAGCCATCAACCCGCCGCCGACGGCGAAATAGTTGGGGGCGCCCTCGGTGATACCGCGCCAGGCGGTTCCAGCTGGGTGTGCCGGATCTGAGCCCGATCGGACTTGCGGGAGCGGCAGATTCCCGCCCCGGGACCGACTACGGTCCGGGGGTATCTAAATCCCCACGGCGGCGTCGTCTCGACCGTGCCCTGATACCAACATCTTCGACTTCCAACAGCCGATCGCCGTGATGTTCATGGGCGTGCTCGGTTACGCCCGCACCTGTGACGACATGCTGCGGATCATCCACACCATCATGGCCGCGGTGCCTGCAGGCAGCTACCTGGTCCTGTGGGATCTTACCGTCGCGGTCTTCGTAGGAGCGCTGCTCGAGCCGCCTGGTCGCCGAACAGCCCGACGGGACTGCCGTCTACTGCTGCGGGCCGACGGGCTTGATGCGTGTTCTGTCCGAATGTGCCGGACCCGCACTGCTTCTCGAACGTTTCACCCCGTGGATCGCGACGACAAGCCGGCCACCGAGTTCGACCTGTACCTGTCGCGAACCGGCGTCTGGTCCATGTACCCGAGGCGGTCAGCGCGCTGGATGCCTTGCGAACAGCGCTGCCCACAGCACCAGGGTCCTGCGAGAACGGGCTGTGCGGAAGCTGGCTCGAAGCCGGAGGCCCCGACCGCCACATCGATGTCGCGGCGGATTCGCGGGAGATCTTCCACCCGTGCGTGTCCCGATCCCGGGCACCGTTGCTGGTGGTCGACGACTGATGACTGCGCGAATCCCCTGCCGACGCCTCGGCGATGCCGCTACCGACAGGGGATCCACCGCGCAGCCGTTACGCGCGGTTAGGCGCAGGCGCGGTTGAGTTCGTCGGTGAAGGGCGTGAGGTCGGGGACCTCGTCATCGATCAGGGCGCCAGCGTAGGCCGCGATGGCATCCCGTTCGGCACCCTGCGTGGTGTCGGCCAGGCCGCTCAGCCTGCCGGACAGCGCGGTCGCGGTCGCCTCGTCCATGGTGCCGCCGGTCGTGTCGATGGCGATGTTGATCAGCTCGATGGCTTTGGCACAGCTCAGAGACTGGGCGTGCGCGGGCGTGGCGGGCAGCGCGATGAGCGCGCCCGCAGCGATGGCGAGCGCGGCGGCGACGGACGAAGACTTGATCATGGTTTCCTCTCGAAGGTGTGCGAGTCGGGACCGTAGCAGAGATGGACGACATCGTTGTCGTACACCTCGTCGGACTTGAGAGCGAGGCGGACGGCGCTTGCATCCGAGGACCAGAACCGCGCGCCGGAGCCCGGGGCGACCGGATGCACGAACAGGTGCAGTTCGTCGACGAGACCGTCGGCGAGGAGAGCGCGAACGAGGGCGCCGCTGCCCGAAACGTAGATGTTGCCCGCGGATTCGTCCTCGAGCCGCCGGATCTTGTCCGCGTCGCAGGACCCGAGCCACGTCGTCTCCGCCAGTCGAGGTCGAAGCCCGGCCAGCCGGTGAGGGTGGTCTGCCACGTCGTGGTCCGATTGTCCGCGAGCAGTAGGCTCCCCCAGCTGGCGCCTTCCCGTCGGTGCCCGGCAGCGACACCGCCTGTGAACACCACTGCCGCACTCAAATCCGGCCCTGCCGGTTGTCTGTCGTCACCACGCATGTCACATACGCGATCCGCGATCCGCGTGTCCTGTTAACTGCACTTCAGTCGTTGATCCACGGGTCTAACGTTTGTGGGGGTGCATCGAGTGGAGGAGCAAAGGCGCGCGCTTCGTGACGGGCGTATCGAGCTGCCAGCGGTCGGGAGTGTGCAGCAGGTCGGGCCGCCGGGGGTGGTGCCGTACATCGTGGTGGTCCACGGGTCCGAAGTTGACCCTGTCTCGTCGTTTTTGTCGAGTTTGGTGTTGTCCGATGTCAGTCCATTGACGGTGCGGTCCTATGCCCACGATCTGCTGCGGTGGTGGAGGGTTCTGGCCGGGCTGGGTGTGCGATGGGATCGTGCGACGCGCGAGGATGTCGAGGCGATGGTGGGGTGGATGCGGTCGGCGGTCAATCCACAACGCCTGCGCTCCAACAATTCTGGCTCCCAGCCTGGGTCGGTGAATCTCAAGACCGGGAAGCCGGTCCTGTCCGCGGGATACGCGGCGTCGACGATCAACCACGCGTTGACCGTGGTGTTCGGGTTCTATGAGCATCACCTCTTGTACGGGCGCGGTCCGTTGGTGAATCCGGTGCCGGCCTCGCCTGATCGACGTCGGATCCAGCAACGAGGCCCGCTCGACCCGCGGCCGCGCCTGCGTCGGGCACCGATGCGGCAGAAGCTGCCGCAGCGCGCGCCGCGGTCAATTCCCGACACAGCATGGTCGGCTCTCTTCGGAGTGCTGACCGATGACCGGGATCGGGCGCTGCTGGAGTTCGCGGTGTCGTCCGGCGCCCGCGCGAGTGAGTTGTTGGGCGTGTGTGGCGAGCACGTCGACTGGGGCGAGCGCCGGATCTGGGTGGTGTCCAAGGGAACCCGGGACTTGATGGCTGTGCCGGCCTCGCCCGACGCGTTCGAGCTTCTGGCCAGGTATTTCGACCAGCATGGAACGCCGAAGCCGTCCGAGCGGATCTGGCGGGCCCTGCGTGGGGATCCGCGGCCGCTGACCTACTGGGCGCTGCGGCGGGTGATGCAGCGGGCCAACGACGAGCTCGGCACCAACTGGACGTTCCACGATATTCGACACACCGCGGCGACGCGCATGGCGAAGGATTCGCAGTTGACGTTGCCGGAGGTTCAAACGATCCGGTGCGTCACCGGCATCTGTCGACCACGGAGATGTATTTGCTCCCGCGGATCGAGGAGCTGCACGAGAAGATGCAGGAGTTCTACTCGCGGTCGCGACCGGTAACCACTTTCGTCAACGGCTATTCGGCCGAGGACATCGCGACGGTGTTCGGTGGGTAACGTTCGCACCGACCGCCCGGGGAGATCGCGACGAGAGGCCGCTGCGCCGCCGACCACGAGATTATCAGGCCTTCCGTCGTGGCGGCACCTCCTGTGCCTCAGCGCCTGCACCGGCACGGCGATCTGGACAACGCGTCGGCGGCCGCGCTCTACGAGATAGCCTGTCGGTTTCGCGCCAGCCCCGACAAGCGCCACGATGTGCGCGACCGTGGGTTCCAGCTGCTGTGCGACTACCTCGCGCAGCATCCAGGGCAGACGTGGCAACAGCGTTGGGAGGCCAGCGAACTCGGCACAAGAGCCGTGTTGCTGACCGAGGTCGTCGAGAACAAGACCCTGCGTGAGCACGTCAGCCGGGCGTTGGGAGCGATGTATGCGCTGCGGGTCATCAGGCCGACCCTGGCCGTTTTCCGGGCGAACAAGCTCGGCAAGTACATCGAAGTGTTCGTGGCGGCCGAAGCCGATCCCGCACTCGATGCCTATATCGCGGCCGTGCAGGCCACCGATTCCACCGTGACGTTCAAGAGCTGGGCCGTTCGCGATGTCTGCACCGCCCTGACCGTGCAAGGGATTCCGTTCTCGGACCTTACCCCGGAAGCGTTCCTGCATCACGCTCAGCAAACCAGAGAGTCCACCAGCCGCACCGGCCTTCATCTGAGCAAGTACATCGGTCATCTCGCTTGGCAGGTGATGCACAGCATCGGGCACTTTCCGCCGACAACCCCGACGACTCTGCGTGGTGCCCTGCGATCGCCGCAGTTCACCACCACCGAGATGGTCGACCGGAACGAAGTCATCGATCCGGCGATCCGCCAGATGCTCATCGACTACCTCGACCGGCGGGCCCCGAGCATCGAGTACTCCACGCTGTCGATGATCGGCACCAACATCGTCAAGTTCTTCTGGAAAGCCGTCGAGCGGATCAACCCCGAGCAAACCGACCTGCGGTTGTCCGAGGACCTCTACCAGCAATGGCGCGCCACCGTCGACTTCTGCGAGGACGGCACCCCGCGCTCGGACCCGTGGAACATCCTGGGAATGGTGCAGGCGATGTACTACGACATCCAGGTGTGGGCTGTCGGCGAACCGCAAAGGTGGGCACGCTGGTCCGCGTCGTGCCCGATCCCGCGCGGGGAAATGCGTCAGATCACCAAGCACAAACGGCGCGCCCAGGAGAAGACCCACCATCAGATCCGCACCCTGCAACCGCTGCTGCCCGTTCTGGTCGACTACGTCGACAAACGCAACGCGCATTGGCGCGAGGTCCTCGAACGTGCGTCGGCGGCCGAACACGACGAGAGCTTCGTCCACGAGGGGTACCGCTATACCCGGATCATCACCCGCGGCGATGCCCAGCTGATCGCGGACGGTGACCGGCCCGGTGTGCATGGTGCGCAGTCCGCGATTCGGGCGCACGGTCGATGTGGCCGTGTACGAGGATGCCGCGTTCTGGATGTGGGCGATCATCGAAACCCTCCGGCACAGCGGGCTGCGCATCGAAGAACTCACCGAACTGTCGCAGTTGAGCGTGCGTCAATACCAGCGACCGAACGGGGAAGTCATCGCCTTGCTCGTCGTGGCGCCGTCCAAGACGGACCGCGAACGCGTCATCCCGATGTCCGCGGAGCTGTTCCATGTCATTGTTCCGATCATGATTGGTTGCACGACAAGCACTTTGAGTGCTGAGCTGCCTGCTTGGCAGTCTTGATCGGTCGGGCAGTACCTGGTTCGGATCGTGTGTCTCATAGAGGTTTTCGGTCGATGGCTGCCAGGAGTTCCTCCACCGCCCGCAGCGACGAGCAGGGGTCGGTGGCGCACAGTTCCGGGTAGTCACCCGATACCGCCATGTACACCGTCTCGGTGACAACCCAGTGCACGTGGATCGATGACATCGGTATCGCCTCGTTCATGAGGGTCTCCGTGCTCGCGGAGGGAACGCGACGAACGCCGCTGGCACGCGCGAGCGGCGCTCCTGCACTCGGAAGATGTTCTCTCCGACTCTACGCGCCCGCTCACCCGCGCAGAGTCTGAAACTCCTGCTCAGAGAAGCCCTTTTGTTCGCGCGGCATGAGCGGGTGTTGGGCAGGAAGCTACTTCGTTCCGGCTACTCCGCGGCCGGCGACGCCGTACCGGCGACCCGGTCGTAGGTGAGGAAGGCCGCTCCGCTGCCGAGGACCGTGTGGTCGACGAGGTTCCACGCATCGGGGGCGAAGCTCGCCGAGCGGCCGAACATCGGAATGCCGGCGCCGAGGGTGAGCGGGCTGAGCTTGACGATAACCTGATCGATCTCGCCGTAGAGCGCGCCTGCCAGGTCTCCGCCGCCCACGAGCCAGATGTCCTTGCCGCCTTGACGTTTCAGCTCGCGCACCGTCGCCACCGGATCATCGGCCACGACCTTCACCTGCGGGTCCGGGCTTTCGGTCAGGGTCCGGGAGAAGACCACATGCTCCAGATGCGGGTAGGCATCGGACACCCCGACCGCCAGCCCGATCTCGTAGCTCTTGCGGCCCTCGACGACGGTGTCGAACCGAACGTTCTCGGCCGTGATGCCGAACGCGGCCCGCGCCGCCCCCGGCAGCGTCTCGGGGTATCCCTCGATGAGGTGCTTCAGGTAGTCCTCCGACGGAGTCCAGAAGCCACCGGGCCCGCTCGGGTCCGATCCGTCCGGGCCCGCGATGAAGCCGTCGAGAGTGGAAGCAATGAGGTACACCAGCTTGCGCAAAAAAGGCCCTTCGTTGATCGGATGGTGAGTGTCCGGTCCGAACCGGACGTCCACCGAGCTATCACTTCGTTGAAGTTGGACCAGTAAAGCACTTCATCCAAAGTACTGCAAGCAGAGTGTTATGTGAGGTGGGCCACCACTGCCGAGCATCCCCGACGTTGGCGTACCGCACGACGCGGCGACAGATTCTCGCTACATTCGGCATTACAGTGCGTCGCTCATCGCCCCGAGCTGGCCCTGCGCGAAGCAGTGGCCGATTCGGTGGAGCTGCTTGCCAAGTGCAGAGAAGAGGTCCGCGCCCACGCATGCAACAGGCCCGGTGCATTACCCGCCAGCTCCAAGCCGTCAATCTTCAAGCGCAACGGCACACTGCTGGCATTGAACGCGGCGTCCGGCATCGAGATCAGCCGCCTCGAGTCGACGACAACGCGCACCGGTGGATCCACTACGCGATACGAGGGAGGGTCGAACTCGTCCCGCCATTCATCAAACATAGTTTCGAATGGCAGACCGCGGTTGCGGTGTGGCTGTTGAGGACGACCGCTCGCGCTCATGGCAGTCGACCGCGGGAGGGGAATGCGGCGGTCCCTTCTGATGACGGCCGTATGACCGTCGGGGACGGTGGGCGAGTCCGTTCGCCGAAGGCCGGCTGCACTGCCCACGTCGGCCTACTGTTGAACCATGACTCCATACCGTTCGCCTGGTATCCGCCAGAGTCCTGGCGCTGGGGCTTGACGGGGCATGCGGCAATGCGGACACCAGCGAATCGAGGGACTTGAACGACCACAACCATCCCGAGCGGAGGTCACGATGTCTGCGACGAATGAGATCAGTGTGAGCAGTAGCGCTTTCGCCGACGGCGCACCTATTCCCCCGGTGTATTCGTGCAGCGGCAGGAACGAGCCGCCGCCCTTGACCTGGACCGTGCCAGCGCAAGCGGTTCGAATGGCCTTGATCATGGACGACCCCGATGCGGTGGGCGGCCTCTTCACGCACTGGGTGGTCAGCGATATCCCGCTGACCACGACTTCCAGCCGGGTGGGCCGGGCACCGGAGGGCGGTGCGGTAAGCGCCAATAGTGCAGGCCGAGCCGATTATTTCGGGCCATGCCCGCCGGTCGGGACTGGCGTGCACCACTACCGGTTCACCGTGCACGCGCTGTCGCGCCCGATCGAGTTGAGCCCGGAAACCCCGGTGGCTCGAGCGATATCTGCGATCGAGAGTGTCAGCATCGGGCACGGCCGGTTGATCGGCACCTACGCCAATTGACACGCTCCGGCCAGAACGGTATCGAGGACGGGCAAAAGGATATCGGCGGCCAGGGGACAATCCGCTCCACCCGCGACCGTGAATTCCGCCAAGTCGGGCTGATCATCGGCCCTGCCACTTAACACAGACGTTCGATGCGCACAGAATATTCAGTCGCAGCACCGAGCCGAAGCGCGGGAAACTGCCGCTGCACCTTGACGTGAACCCCACCGACCGCGATCAGGCGCGGAACTGGAACGACTGCTCGCCGCGGGTGCGCGGAAGGTCGACATCGGCCAGACCGGCGCCGCAACGTGGCACGTGCTGGCCGACCCGGAGGGGAACGAATTCTGCCTGCTCCGCCGTCGGGTCGAGGCGTTGGAGGGCCATCCGAACGCACGGTAATGGCGCATTCCGCCCGTTCTCGCGAGTAGTAGCCGATTATCGCAAGTTCATGAATGGACGGGCTCCTAAATCCCGCGTTTGCGCGCTTTCATGTCGTAACTTGATGAGTCGTGAAGCATCTGTTGACTGCGGCCATGATGGTACTGGGTCTTTCGATCACAATGGGGCAGATACCTGCCCGTGCGGAGGCGGATCCGCCGGAATCTTCGGTGTCGGTTGCCCCGTCCGTTGGTGTGCGGGAGGGTCCGAACCCGCTGCAGCAGTGGATCGATTCCCACCTTCCCTCGCCGACGAAGATGTTACCGCGAGCGTCGCGGCCCCTTGCGGCACCGAGTGATCTGCCGCAGGAACTGATAGCGCTTTGGAACGCTGTGCAATCCGCGCCGACCGGTGACCCACTGTTCGACACCTGGCCGGCGGATCTCGCCCGCTATGCGCCCGGCGACATTCTGGAATGGCGGGATGTGACGGCGTCGGCCAGGCCGACGCTGCTTCTCCTGAACTTCACCTTCATTTCACGCGCCACTCTCCTGAAATTCCGCACCACCAACTCCGCCGGTGAGCCCTCCATCGGCACCGCGACGCTGGTCCTTCCCCCCAAGGCGTGGACGGGGCCCGGCAGCCAGCCCGTCTTGGTGAACGCGCCAGCCACCAACGCGCTCAACAAGCGCTGCACCCCCGGTTACGTGCTCTCCCACGGCATGGAAGTCCCGACCGGCAACGATTTCACACCGTCGCCGACCGCCTGGGCGATCGAGCACGGCTACGCGCTGATTATCCCCGACCACGAGGGCCCCCTGATGGCCTACTCGGAGCCGGCCGTCGCCGGACACAACCTGCTCGACTCCATCCGCGCGGTCCGTAATTTCGCCCCGGATCAGTTCGGCGAGAGCCGTTTCGCCTCGACCGGATACTCCGGCGGTGCCATCGCTTCCCACGCTGCGGCCATGTTGGTACAGGAATACGCACCGGAACTGCTCCCGTATTTCGCTGGCGCGAGTTTCGGTGGATTGGTCACCGACTATCGCCGGTTCGCCCACGCCTTCGATGGTTCCTACATCTCCGCGTTCCTGCTCACCACCGCGCTCGCGCTCGGCCGGGAGCACCCAGAAATCCTCGGCCTTATGAACCATGCGGCGCAATGGTTGGCGACGTCCCCCATTAAAGATAACTGCAGCGGTAGTTTCGGTGCACTCGGGATAGTGCCCATCCCGGTCGACACGATGGCCACAATCGATAAGTCGCTCGACAGCGAATCGGCCGAGGCAATCTTCCAGCGTCTGAGTTTAAACGGCCGGAAATCGGGAGTGCCGCTGTTCATTTACCACGGTATCAACGATCCTTGGATTCCCGTGCCGGAGGCCGAGCAGTTGTGGCGCGAGCAATGTGCTCTGGGGGTGGCGGCGACGAAGAATATCGTCGGCGGTGAACATCTGGCGGCCTACGTCAGCTCCTATAGCGCGACCATGGATTGGCTGGATCAACGATTGCGCGGTGTGCCTGCGACCGGAACATGTGCCGCGACACCCGGCGGACGGTGACACCGCCGTCGATCGCGGCGTGGTCCACCGGTCGCGCCGCAGAGACCTGCGCCTCGTAACCGATTTCAGATCCCGTCGACCGACGTCATAGTTCGCCGATGACCGACGTCGGAACGCCGACCTGAGCGGGATCATAGGCCGCCAGGCCGGTCGCGGCTCGTAGCCGATGTGCGGACGGGAGGTTGGGGTGCCGGCGGGCCGATGTCGAAGATGAGGATCACAATGTGCTTGTTCGGCAGACGACGCCGCGCTTTGTCGCACAGATCCTCGGCCAATACATCCGCGTCCGGGTAATTGCTGCGCCATGACGGCGCCCGACTATGGCTAGTCAACTCTGCGCCCTCGATGTCGTTAAACCACTCGCTCTAGACGGTGATCCGCTCCACCCCATTGCAAGCTGTGTCAGTCGCTGCCGTCGTATTCGCGCTCCAGCTCGTGTTTGGTGTCGAGCTGGTTATTGGTCAAGCATCTCCGGAAAGAACTGCGCGACAAGGGAATCCACTCGTCGCTCCGGGAAACGGAGTACGAGTTCCACCATGGTGCGCAGACCATGCTGATCCTGCACGGTGACTGAGTGTGCCGTGTCCAGCGATCACTGGACACGGCACACGCGCTCAGCTCAGTGTGAACGTCGCCGTACCCGAGATCTGCTCCATCTCCCTGTCGTTCGAGTCCAGCGCGACGATCCGAGCCTCCACCCGGCCGACGCCCGGCGCCGTGCCGAAACCGACGATCACGCCGTCCACCGTGTTTTGGACGACACCGTTCACGACGCGGTGCTGCTGCCCGTCCGCGTACCCGGTATTCAGGTTCTTGAAGCGCACAGCGACCTTCCAGTCCGCGCAGCTGTCCCCGGTCTGGGTGACGTTCACCCGCACGCCGAACGTGCCAGGCTTCTCCTGCCGCACGGTGACCGCGTCGATGATCGCGGAGCAGCTGGTCGGAATCAGGCGCGTCAGGGTCGGCGAGAACGGAAAGCCTGGGTCGTGCGGAATGGCGGTAGATGGCGCTGCGAACCCAACGACCCCGGCGGCGGTCACCGCTGCGATGACACCAGCGCGGGCCAAAAACTGTTGCAGCTGCTTGCGATTGAGAGTCATGCCTGGTTTACCGGGCCATCAGCAGCCGTTGTTACGACAATGTTGCGTTAGTGAAATCACTGTAACATCCGGAATAGATGCTGTTGATGATCTCGTCGACCAGGACCGAAATCCGTTACAGCTCTGAAGATCTCAACTCCACCGCTGATCCGGCGGCAACGGCAACTGTTCCAGCCCGCCGAGACCCCGTCGCTGGGCGAACTCACATCGCGAGGAGTACGACCGCAATCGCTATCAGCACCAGCAGCCCCCACGCACAGCGCGCGACGATGACACCGGCTCTGGAGCGGGAATGCGACGCTCGCCCGGTCGGCGTCAAGGACTGAAGTCCGACGTCGTGGGGCGATCTCGGTCCATGCTGTGCTGGCATCTGCTGCCCGTAGGCCGATTGCGCGGGCACCGGGCCGCCCGAAACCAGGTTGTGCGAACACCGGCTGTCGCGGCACGGATTGCCCTGTAGTGGAGGGCATTTGGTTCCAAAGCTGCTGACTCATCTCCGCCATCGGCTGTTGCGGCATAGATTGGGCTGCCGCGGAGGGCATTTGATACGTGGGCTGCGGGATCATCCGTTGTATCGGCTGCGCAGGTGTCGTCGGTCGGTCGTGCCTGCGGGCACAATTTTGCTTACGACCGCACGCTGGACGAGGCACGACCGCGCAGCGCGGTCGTCGCGGCGCTCGGTGATGACTGGGATCCGGTCGCGGTGCTCGCCGAGGAAGATCTGGCGTACGACATGCTGTACTCGAATCTCGACGACGAGCAGCAGCGGATCTGCGAGGAACTCGTCCGGGCCGGGATCCTGCCGGATCGGGCGACGCGCTATATCGCCGGGGTTGCCAAATCGGGTCCTTGGTAGCCGATGGCCAGCGCGCGGATCCTCAGCGTCTGTTGCAGCTCGACGGTGGCGTTGAGGAGAGTCTGTGCCCTATTGCCGGTGCACGCGTCCGGCGAGGTGACGTCGATGGTGAACCGAAGACGCCGCGCACACGGTGGACATGATCACCGGTGATCCGAGGTGGGCGGGATTGGCCGACACCCGTCCGGGGCGATTCGGATTCCGGCAGCCGCGTGGCGGATCTGGAACGACTGACCAGGGGGAGGAGGACACTGGAAGTCATGACCGATAGCCACGCGTCTTCCACACCGCAGGTGCCGGATATCGCCACTGTGGTGGCGGCGCTCGAGCTGGCCAGCCGCGCTCCCTCGGTGCACAACACCCAGCCGTGGCGCTGGGAATTCGATGGCAGTGAACTGCTGCTCTACCGCGACGAGGACCGGCGGCTCGGCGCCGCCGATCCGCAAGGGCGGCAATTGGTCATCAGCTGTGGGGCGATGCTGCACCACTTGCGCACCGCCTTGGCCGCCCACGGTTGGCACACCGATACCGTGCGGGTGCCCGAACCGGCCCGGCCCGAGCTGCTGGCCCGCATCAAATTCCGTGCCTGGCCCGACCCGCCGGCCGCCGTGAGGACCCGCGCGCAGGTCATCGAACACCGCCGCACCGACCGGCTTCCGTTGACCCCGCCCCCGGGATTCGACGCCATCGTTCACACCGTCCGCATGCTGACCAGCCCACATGATGTCGAACTCGACGTCCTCGACGACAACGCCCGCCCCGTGCTGGCCGCGGCCTCCCAGCAAGCCAGCGCCAGCCGCCACTACGACATGGACTACCAAACCGAACTGCAGTGGTGGGCAGGACACACCGCGACCACCGAGGGCGTCCCCCGCACGGCGCTGACCTCCGACGCCGAAGCCTCCCATGTTCCGATCGCGCGCAGCTTCCCCGCCGCCCCGCACTCCCAGCGCCGCGGTGACCTCGACGACCAAGCGCGGCTACTGGTCCTCAGCTCCGGCGGCAACACACCCGCGGACTGGCTACACACCGGCGAAGCACTCTCAGCGGTCCTACTCGAATGCACCGCCGCCGGGTTGGCCACCTGCGCGCTGACCCATATCACCGAGCTACCCGCCGCGGTCACCGCCATCGAACCCACGCTCACCAAGGCAGGGACACCCCAGGTCATCATCCGGGTCGGGGCCGCACCCACCGATGCCACATCACCCCCACCGACCCCGCGCCGCCCGGTCACCGAAATCCTGACCGTCCGCCCAGCGCGCCCGGCATCCGTCGACCACTGACCGACCGGCACTGTGCTGCGCACCGGCAGATTTCTGGCTCGGCAAGGCAATCGGCTATCGGCCGCGCACGACAAGGGGTCCCGGTAGTAGTCGCCGAAGAAGCAACGGATATGGCGTAGCCGCTGGTGAGGCTGACGATGCTACGGGGTTGGCTGACTGAGGTGCGCTGGCCCGCGCGCGGGGATCGCGGGCACCTGTTTGCCGCTCTCGCGCGCGAAATCTATTCTGCCACTGATCCGTTCACCACCACCCCCGCCCGCCACCGGCCCCGGGCGCCGACTGTGCGGTGGGGTGAGACGTCAGGGTCGCAGCTGGGTTTCTCCCACCTGGAACGGCGGGCCGCGCGCCAGTCTGCTTCGCGCGCGTACCGCCGTCCCCCACGCACCTACGCGCGGCGCGTCGTGGCCGCGCCCGCGGCGAGCGCGGGGTTGCGGTCACGACACCCGGATGTCCACACTGAGGGAGACCCCCGCCGCACGGGCAGCGAGGGCCTCCCTCAGCTAGTAGGGCTCGAGCGTGATCGACAAGGACCCCCGGGTCCACCGAACGGTCAATCGAAATCCACGCTTCACGAGCATCACCTCCTTCCTGGGGAATCGGGTACCGGACGCAGGACGCGCAGCCCGGCCAAGGTCGTCGCGTCCTGCGTTCATCACAGCCCATCGCACCCCTCCTCACAACCGGCCCCGAGGGACGTTTCAGCGGTGACCTTAGACCTCTTTCGGCATAGACCAATGAACTATTAGGGCACATGCGACATACCGAATAAGCGGTTGACAATACCCATCCAAGCCCCCAAGAATTGGGCTCTGAGCTGGTGATGCAGCACGAGTCCTTGACCCCTATAGCACCTGATCCCGGAGACCGGTGGTCCGCTCAAACGGGTCCGGCACTTCTCGAAAGGGATGCAATGGGTACACGAACGGTCACCGCCGACCGACTCCTGCGCGACGCGGTCAAGCGCTCGGGCAGGCGATCCACTGTGCAGCTGCCGGGGCAGTTCGTGCGCAAGGTGGACCCGGATCAGACCCGGACCCCGCTGTCGGAGATGTTCGAGGGCGGCGAGGCCCCGATGAAGCTGTACCTCACCTTGGTGCTGCTCACCTGCGCGGCACCCCACGACCTGCACGACAGGGCCGCCGATCACTACTGGGCCGAAATGCTCGGATACGAGGAGCAGGACCACACCCGCTTGATCGCCGGTGCCGGAACCAAACGGATCAAGCGCGCCATGCGCAGACTGACCGGTAGCGGGCCCACCGCGAACACGCGCTGGGTCGCTCGCGTGCGCGAACCCGGCAAGGGCTACAAGATCGAGGTCACCCACTTGCCGCGCGGGCGGGCACCGTACATCACTGTGCCGCTCGAGTTCTGGTCCCACGGCTGGATCGCGGTGATCTCCGCGCGTGCGTTGTTCGTCTACCTGATCCTTCGCCTGATCCTGGCAGGCAAGGACGACCACGCCGGCACCCACGTCAACGGTTCCGATCGCGGCGAGTACCTGATCAAAGACGACACCTGGCAGCGCGGGCTCAAGGAACTCGAGGAACTGCACCTGGTGCGCACCGAGATCGCCAAGGTCGTGCCGGACCGCTGGAGCAACGAGCGCATCCCCCGCAAGGTCGTCTACCTGAACAACGAGTACCTCAAGACCAACCGCGCACCGACCCAACCCGTGGACCTGGACAACCGGTAGGGGGGCGGCCGGTTATCGTCACCCTCACCAGCGGCTACGCCATATCCGTTGTTTCTTCGGCGATTACTACCGGCACCCCCAGTTGAACGCCAGCGCTCCGGGGTGCGGGAGTCCAATGGGGCACCGTGCCGGCGTTACTACCGGATGACCTCGGTCGCACCGACGGTCGCCGCCCGGACTCGCCAACTGCTCCTTCCATAGGAGCTCTCCCGACCCGGAATCCCAGCCGAACATGCCCACTGCGATAGCGCGCGAAACCCTCGGCGAGCCATCGCTTCCCGCGCACCCCGATATCGTGGCCGCCTATCCGCAGACATCTTTGGACTGTAGTGATTCGATCTGCGCGTCGAGGTGGTGGTTCTGATCGCGAATCTCGACACCATCTGGGGAAC
This sequence comes from Nocardia sp. GCM10030253, assembly GCF_042675075.1. Classification (NCBI taxonomy): domain Bacteria; kingdom Bacillati; phylum Actinomycetota; class Actinomycetes; order Mycobacteriales; family Nocardiaceae; genus Nocardia; species Nocardia sp. GCM10030253. Next base: position 46,948 of record NZ_JBHTDL010000002.1, read on the forward strand.
AACGAACTTCGTGCTCGCGAATCTCGACACCACCACCGGAGTGGCGATGGCACGCATGGTTGTGCATCACCGCTGACACCGCGCCGACGACGAGCGCCCCTATGTGGTCTTGTGTAGCTGGAGGGTAATGGATCAGATGTTCTTCCGGGGACCGGACCATGCGGGCGGATTACGGGCGCCCACAACACGTCGACCCCGAGGTCATCGATAAGGTCGGGACTGGCTGAAGGCGCGCTGACGCGGCTGGCATGATCGCGGTGTGAACCTACGATTCGGTATTCAGTTGGCGCCGACGGTGAGCGAGCTGCCGCAGCTACGCGCGATGGCCAAGGTAGCGGACCGGGAAGGCCTGGATCTGCTCGGCATCCAGGATCATCCGTACTCGGGCGGGCTGGCCGATACGTTCGCGGTGATCGCCACGGTGCTGGCGGAAACCGAACGGCTGCGGGTGTTTCCGGATGTGGCCAGCCTGCCGTTGCGCGGGCCCGCGATGCTCGGGAAGCAGAGCGCGACCTTGGATCTGCTCAGCGGCGGGCGATTCGAACTCGCTTTGGGAGCGGGCGCGTTCTGGCCCGCGATCGGCGCCATGGGCGGCCCAGTGCGGTCGAATCCCGAAGCGCTGCAGGCACTCGAGGAGGCCACCGCGATCATCCGGGCCATGTGGCGGCCGGGGACGAAGGCGAAAGTCGAAGGCACGCACTACACCGTGAAGGGCGTGCAGTCCGGACCCGCGCCCGCGCATCCGGTCGGGATCTGGTTCGGCAGCGTCGGCCCGAAGGCCAACGCCCTCACCGGGCGTATCGCCGACGGGTGGGCCGCGCCCATCCCGCACTACCTACCGTACGAGAAATGGCAAGCGACACAGGACATCATCTCTGCCGCCGCGATCGACGCGGGACGTAACCCGGCCGAGATCACCCGGATGGCACAACTCGTCGGAACGATCACCGACACTCCGGGGCCGGTCACACTGCGCGGCGAGGAACCGATTCGCACCGACGCCGCTGGCTGGGCCTCCATTCTGGTCGATCTCGCGATGGAGACCGGCTTCGACACATTCGTGTACTGGCCGGAATCCGCCGACGATACCCAACTCCGCCGCTGGATCGGTGACGTCGTTCCTCCCACCCGAGCCTTGTGCGCCTGACGATCACAGGTGCCCCCACCCGCATTCGGTTTCCTACGTTGGACACACCGTGGCGGGGTTGCGTCCAGCACCGCTGGTCGCGGTGCTGACCACGGACGCGGGTATGGCTGGCAGCGATATTGTCGGCACCCAGTGGGCAGCCGGCCACGACGAGGCCGCCCAGCTTGCGGTATCGACCTCATCCAAACTGGCGACCGCGTGCGGCCGGACGAGAAACATGATCGTTGCCGGAGCCGACAACCACCCGCCGTTCGGGCTGCTGGATACGTTGCGTGCGGATGTGGTTGCCGCGGCGCGGCGGTGGCGTGCCGGTGGCCGGCTTGTGCGGGAATCAGAACATCGTCTGATCGGTCGGGATCGGTTCGGGTGGGCGTCGTGGCGAGGGCAGTGCCATCGCGAGTTCTCCCCGTCGGGCAGCCCGCCGCCAGCGCTGTCCGGAGTCGATGGCACGCCGGATCTTGCGCACAGTGGGTACCTGTGTGAGCAGGTGTAGCTGATATCGCCACGGCATTTGTAACCCGTGCCGAGCCGCCATCGCGTAGGCGAACTGCACGGCACTGCGGTCGAGATATCGGTCGGCGTGTTCGAACCAGATCATGCTGGTACGGGCGGCGGCCTGTATCGGGCGCAGCGCAGCGCGCCGCTGCGCATCGTAGTTCTCCAGTGCGTCGGCGACCTCGGCATGCTCATACAGGTTCTGTGCGAGCACGACGGCGTCGACGATTGCCAACCGAGTGCCAGAACCGATGGTGAAGTGCGTCGTGTGCGCTGCATCGCCGAGCAGCACCACGTTGTCGTGATACCAGGTCTTGTTGGTTACCTCGGGAAAGCGGCTCCACCTTGCGAACTCGCCTTGTGTCTTGCTGATCAACGAGTGACCATCGAGAAGGCGCGTGAATATGTTCTCCAGAACACGCAAGTTCTCCAGGTTGTCCAGGGAATCGAATCCCAGTCCATGCCAAGTCTGCGGTTGGCACTCAACGATGCAGGTGCTGATTTTTTCGGCAACCGACGGGTAGGCATGGAACCAGATCCAACCGGCCGAGGTGTGTTCGAAGGCGAAGGTAAATCGGGTGAAGACCTTGTCCGTACCGAGCCAGATATATCGATTCTCGCCGAGTGTGACGGACGTGCCGAAGCGATGATTACCCAGCTGCCGTACCCGGCTGTTCGCGCCGTCGGAGGCGACGATGAGATCGATGTCGTCGAGGCCGGACAGATCGTGGACCTCTCGCCCGTGCTGGACATCGACGCCCAGGTCGCTCGCCCGTCGGGAAAGTACGTCGAGCAATGCCGCGCGCCCCATGCTGAACCCGTAGCCCCCGAAATGTGCGACCTGGTCGTCGCGCACATGGATTGCCTGTTCACGCCATAGGACCGACCCGGCACGCACCGCCTGGGCGCTGTCGGGGTCATTCCGATACAGAATGTCGAGCAGGTCGTCCCAATACACGACGCCCCAGCCATAGGTGGACCCAGGGGGATCGCGGTCGATCACCGTGATGTCATGGGCTGGATCGCGCCGCTTCATCGAAATAGCGAAGTACAACCCGGCCGGCCCGCCACCGATACACACAATCTTCATCTCGTCACCAGCTCCAGCCCGGTTGGTTGAACCTGGCTTCACGTGATCGGTACTCGATGCAACCGAGCCCGGCACGCTGTGCGTGTCCGGGCTCGGTTACCGGCGCTAGAAGCTACCCCAGCTACCCCAGCCGCCCCAGCCGGGATTCCATCCCCAGCCGCCCCAACCCCAACCGCCGCCGTGACCCCAACCCCAACCGCCGCCGTGACCCCAACCCCAACCGCCGCCGTGACCCCAACCCCAACCGCCGCCGTGACCCCAACCCCAACCGTCGCCGCGACCCCAACCGGGGTTGTCGACGAGTTGGGTTACAGACGTGGGCGTCGTTGCGTGCGCGGTAGGCGCTTGCGCCGCGGCTGTGACGACCGGAATCGCGGCAACTGCGGCTATACCGGCAGCGGCCGCCAACCGGGCGAACTTCGTGTGTGATTTCTTTCTCTCGGTCATGATAGGGCTCCAAATGCTGTCCCGACCTGCTCGAATTCTACGCGGTTTCGCCGAACTCTAGAAGTCGCCACGTTGACCCATCTAAAACGCCCGCCACATTCCCCAGCGTTGCCCAATCCGAGGATGCCCGCGTACTCCGTGGCGGAGGAACCCCGGTGGCGACGGTCGCAAAAGGGTGCGACGAACGAGCGTTGACGGAGCTGACCCAAGGCCATCACCAACTGGACTCAACCCAACATGCCGGCCGAAAACGCACTATCCGCCACAGCAACAGTCACAGGGGCTTGCGCCGAACGGGGCACCGATGCGAGCGGGTGCGTCGTCCGATCCTTCGACTTCATCCGGCCGGGCCCCGCGCCAACCGATTACCTCGACACCGCCGTCGAGCCTGCCCCTTGGCCGGAACAGACTGAACCGCGCCAGCAGTCCATTCCGCGGCTGCGGTCGGTCAGCGAACCGCCCTACTTCACGCCCAGCCCGCGCCGACGGCGGCAGTTCCGGCTCAGATGAGCCGTGGACGGCGGCGGCAGGGAAGCTCCCGTCAGGGTGACCCGGGTGACGTCGATCGGAGCGGCTTTGGTGTCGCTGGTGGGGGTGATGCGGCGTAGGAAATCATGCGCCGCGAAAGCGACGAGTACGCCGACGAATAGCGCGCTGAGTACCGCGGGGAATAGGCCGACCTGCCCGATGCGTCGGCCGATCGCTTTGCTGGGTTTGCTCACCCGTTGACGCATTTGCCCGAATCTGTTGGCGGGCAGTCCAGAACGCTTCAATCTGATCGTGGGCAATCCAGGATGCTCGAAGCTTGTTGCGGGCAATCCAGGATGTGCTACGCCCAACGCCCATACAGTGTCCCCTCAATTCACATAGGTCAGATACTGAAAGTTACTCTGCGCTTGCTATTTTGAGAGCGGTGTCCGTGTCATCCGACTTGTTCGGCCCGACCACACCGGGGTCTGTCAGGCCGCGTCCGCCGCCGGGAGTGTGAGGCCGGTGTTGTCGGTGATGCGGGTCAGGATGTGGACGCGGAGCGCGCGAGCGACGGCGAGCTGGCCGAGTCATGCGGGTGGAGCCGCAAGCGGTCGTGGGCGAGGTTCGAGTCCCAGATCGGTCTGACGCCTGAGCGTGCCGCGATGATGGTCCGATTCCGTTACGCGGTCGAAGGTCTACTGGCGGGCCAACCTGCTGCCGACATCGCTGTGGCCTGCGGTTATACCGATCAGTCCCACCTCTGTCGGGATGTGTCGAGCTTCGCGGGCAGCACGCCGGGGGCGCTGTCGGGAGAGGCTCTCACCCCCTTCTCGAAGCTCCGCCACCAGACTTGGGGAACATTTTTCCAATACTGAGCGGGGCCGGTCGGCCGATAGTGAATCGGGCCGACGATCCCTCGTCGCTGACAACACCAGCATCAGGAATCGCTTGCCTGGATTGGCGATCACGCACACCAGTCACCGTGAAAGGGTTGAATTATGGAAACTGAGCTCATCGTCCGACAGGCGACTTCGGCGGACCGCGATGCGGTCGTGGAGGCGTTCGGTGCGGCATGGCTCGACGAAGCAGGGACCGCGTGGGTGCTGGAAGGCAACCCTGTCGAGATATTTCTCGCCGAGCACGCGCCCGCCATGATCGACCGTGCCCTGCACGATGACGAAGTGTGGATCGCGGCTGCCGGCGCGGAGATCTGGGCGGTATCGATCTGGCAGACGGTCATATCCGCTGACCGGGTGCTGGCGGAAGCGGCCGAGGCACAGGCGCTGGCCGACGCGGCACCCGACGTGCGACCGTTCCAGCGGCTGACCACGCTGACGGCCTTACTTGCCAGGGAGCACCCGCGCGAATTTCCGCACCGCTATCTGCAGGTGATCGCCACCGTGCCGCAGCGCCGCGGCTCCGGTGCGGGCGGTGCGATCCTCGCCGACCGGTTGAAGGCAGCCTCGGACGCTGGTGTGCCCGCGTTCCTGGAGGCGAGCACCGAACGCTCGGCCCGCCTGTACACCCGCCGTGGTTTCGTGCGCGACAACATGACGCATACGCTGCCCGACGGAGGTCCAACCTTGATCCCCATGTGGTTCCGCGGCTGAGGGCCAGGGCCTGCGTCTACGCGCCCGTGCACCAATTGTCGCGTCCGGCTGAATACTGACCCTCTGATTCCGCTTGGGTTCAACAGCTTGTCGCAACACTCCTGCTAGAAGACGGGTGTGCGAGTGGTTGGGAAGCGTGGTGCCAAGCGCCGGTTGGCATTGGAGGCGCAGTACTGGGAGTTGATCCTGGCCGGTGTCGGTCCGGTCGAGGCCGCCAAGCGTGTCGGGATCGGCCGGAAGATCGGATACCGGTGGCGGCACGAGAACGGCGGCTTACCTCCCTCGCGGATCTCCGACGACGTCCGCTCGGACCGATACCTGAGCTTGCTCGAACGTCAACGCATCGCCACCCTGCGAGAACGCGGGCTCTCGATTCTAGAGATCGCGCGCAGACTCCTACCGCAGGGTGGCGATGGCCTTGTCGATGCGCCGTTGGCGTGTGTCAGGCTTCTTCGCGCTCTCGATGGCGTGTACGTGCTCGCGCTTGCGGCTATAGGCAAGGTTGTCATATGCGGCGCGGGCGACGGGGTCGTCGTCCAGGGCTCGGGCGAAGTCGGGGGGCTCGACGACGACGCGCGGCTGGGTGTCGAGCTCCAGCTCGACCTCGACCTCGTCGCCGATCGCGACACCGGCGGCCTGCCGGTTGGCGTTGCTGAGGCCGAGCAGGTAGCGGCCGCGCATGAGGGCGACCCGGCTCTTCCAGGAATGCCCGTTGATCGTGATCGTCACTGGCGGCCGCGCGCCCTCGCCGAACGCTGCTACCACCTCGGGCGGAACTTCCAGGCCCCGCATTGGCTCGGGTGGCTCGACGTGGGTCCGAAACTTCATGATCTTCTCCTGTTGTTCTGCTGCGGGCGCCGGCCTTCTGGGCCTCCGCCATGATCTCCTCGACCCGCGCCTCGCTGCGGACGACGTAAGTCGGATGTAGCCCGCTCAGGCCGTTGCCTCCCACGCGAACCCGTCCGGGTCGGTGAACGAACCGATGCCGCTGTCCATGACGATGCGGTGCGATCCGCTGCCTTCCTGGGAGACCCCCGCCTCCTTGGCGGCAGCCTTGCGTGGGTACAACGCCAGGGTGACCGGCGAGCTCGAGTTCGCGAACTCGGCGTACTTGCCGCCGAAGCTCTTCGATGCCGTCAAGCCGCGATCGACATAGAACTGCTTGCTGGCCTTCACATCCGTCACGCCCATCAGCAACACCAGGTCGTCGATTTCGCGGGTGAACGGGCCCACGTCTTTCTTCTTCGAGGTGGCGATCTTCCAGATCGTGCCCTCCGGCGCCTGCACCACCGCGCTGTAACCCCACAGGCTCTTCTTCGCGGGCTTGAGGACGGTGAACCCGGCGTCGACCGCGGTGCCGACGAGGCTGTCGACGGTGGAGGGCTGCGACACCACCAGCGACAAGATGAATCCACGGAAACCGGTCGTCGGCGCCGGCGAAGCCCGGAACCCGAGCCGGTCACCCAGTCCGAACGCGGCGTCGTAGGCCGCGGCAGTGGCCTGGGGATCGGCCACCTCGAGGTGAACGTTGATGTCGGTGCTGATGTTCGCGTTGATTTCCATGCTCATAACGCTAGACACGGGCCACGTCGGTCACATCCGTGCCGGCCACGGAACACACCACTGAGCTGAGACCGTGGGAGCACGGTAAACCCGCCGACGAGTCCAAGCCTTTGAGCGCTCATCGGCATGACAGTGTGTTCGGTCGCCGCCAGCCCATGCCACAAATGCCACCGGTCCGAAGCCAGGATCACTGCGCCATGCCTCGAGTGTCTCGGATCTGCGGTCGGGTAGCACGTCGATCCGCTCATGCGTGACGGCATCGATCAGGACTGTGCCGTAACGGTTTCGGTGGCGCGCTGCGAAGTCGTCCACGCTCAGCACCCGCGGCACCGGCCTTGCGGGGCGGGAATACGCAGCAGGATCCGCACGGCGGTGTGGCGCGACAACCCCACCGCCAGCCGCGACCGCAATCGTGCTGCCGCCGCCCGGCCAGCTCCCACACCACCGGCCGCACTGTCGGGTCAGGCGAACAGTTCGCCGATGGTAACGTTCCGCAACACCGGGCATCACGAAATGTGTTGCAGCAGTTGAGTGTTAGACAGAACCGCCGCCGAACCCGCACCCGCACGACAACCGCCCGGCCATCGACCGGAACGTCGGCGAGGGCTCGTTCGTGATAGCTGTGCACCCGGCCGGACTCGGCACCTCGAGCCGGACAGGACGCTGGCCCGTCCGGCGTTCGCGTCAGCACAAGGATCCGTTCACCCTCATCCACAACACGCTCGACAACGGGGGTGACAATCCCGAAAACGCCACGCCAACAACAACATTCACCTCACGCGCCGTCGCATCGTGCCTTCTCAGAGCCTCATCCGCCACCGAAAGTGCACCAGAGCCGTTTTCCGGACAGACCCATGATTTGAGCCATTCGACGATGAGGGGGAGGGGGGCGCTGCAACCCATTTTCCGGGGGTTGGAGTCGGGGGATGCACTGCGGTCAGCAGGTCGGGTTTCCGTATTGCGCGGCGCTCAGGATCAGGAGGTAGCCGGACGCGATGATCAGGATCCCGGCGCTGAGTACCGCCATGGGGAGCGGGCCTATCCTTCGGAGGTTGAGCCACAAGTAGGCGAGCGCGAGCGCGCCGAGCAGGAGCATGACAATTGCGCCGGTGGTTTGGATCGTGTCGATCAGGGTGTAGTCGCGGTCGCGTTGTTCACGGGAGCCGTGGACTCCTACGTCGCAGAAGTCGCCGTTTGCGGGGGTGATGAGGTAGCTGGCCAGGAAGATGGTGGGGCCGAGGAGGATTGAGCCGAGGATGTAGAGAAGCGCCGCGGGGATTGGGCGGATCTTGATCATGACGACTCACGATAGTTCGCGGTCGTGGGGACTCCGTGGACGTTGTGTGGAGATGCTGTGGGGTGGGTGGTCCAGGTTCTGTCTCGAAGTCGTGAGGGCGGGCGCGAACCCGTCCTCACTGGTCGCTGAGCCAATGGTTGATGGCGGCGATATGGAGAGTGGCCAGGTATCGGACGGCGAGTTCGTCGAACCAGGTGGCTACTGCCTGGTGTTGTTTGAGGTGGTTGATGCCGCGTTCGACGGTGTTGCGGTCCCGGCAATGGTGGTGTCGAACTCCGGGGGCCGACCACCGTCGGAGCCGCGGTTTGCGGCGGTGGGCGGCCTGGTCGGCGGGGATCGCGATGGTCGCGCGGATGCGGCGCTGTCGCAGGTATTCGCGGTTGGCGCGGGATGAGTAGGCTTTGTCGGCCAGGAGCCGGTCCGGGCGGGTACGTGGGCGGCCGTATCCGAGCCGAGGAACCGCGATCGCCTCGAGCACGGCGGTGACTGCGGGCTGTCACCGGCTTGTCCACCGGTGAGCAGCATTGCCAGGGGGTTTGAGTCCTTGTTCGCAGGCCAGGTGCACTTTGCCGGGATCGGCCCAGGGCATGATCAGCGGGTTCGGTGCCGGTCTCGCTGGGTGGTTCGGCTTGGACGGCCGGGTCGCGGCGGCGAAGGCCTGCAGCATTCTGGTGATCGACACACCAACGCGGACAACGTGTTCCACAAACACCCAGGTGAGGGGCACCGCAATGCGGTGCCCCTCACCTCGAGCCGCTTCGAGACAGAACCTAGGTCGCGGGCGGGGTCCGGCTCCACTGTGGGAACTGTCGGTTCACCCCGTGGCCGACCCGGCCGGAGTGAGGAAGGGTGTGCTCGAGACCGAAGGATCGCTGCTCTTATTTCACGCCCGCCTTGATGGCGGCGTCCTGTTTCTTCGCGATCTCGATTGCCACTTCGGCCGGGACACGTTCACCGTTTTTGCTGTTGAATTCGAGGATCGCAAAGGCCCTGCCTTCACCGAAAGCTACGACGGTCGTCCCACCCGGGGCATTCAGTACGCCGCCGCCAACACCGACGTCGACGGGAGAAAAGGCCGCGCCTCCGGCTTTCTGGGACATGGCATCCTTTGCCGCCGCGACGGCTGCAGCGGCGGTCTCCGAATTCTCGCGCACAGTGATAGACGTACTGATCTTCTCAGTGGCCTCACTGTTGCCGAAAATGCCGGTAATGCCAGCCTGCTCCGGCTTGGTGGTCTTCAATGTCCAGCCGGCGTCGATGTCGCTCGGCTTGATGAGCAGGCTCGTGTAGTCGATCGATGCGGGCGACGAGGCCGCGACGCTGGTCGACGCGACCGAGGTGGTGGCGGACGACGATTTCTCGTCGGAATTGCAGCCGGCGATTCCGACGGACAGCGCCGCAGCGGCACCGAGTACCGCAACTTTCGATATCTTCACCCGAGGATGATGACAGGGGCGCAAATCTCGCGCAACCTAGGACCCCGGACGTCAATGCAAGATATGCGGCAGGAACTCGCCCTGAGGTTCCCCCGCATTGCTGGAGGGCGGATTCTCAGGTTCCAGCCGGAACCGGGTGATGGTAGCCGACTTCGAACTCGTCCGGTGATCGCCACCCAGCTTCTTCTCGATTGCGCTACCGGCGACCTCACCTATATACCAACGCGGGCATCATCTTTCGCCGAAACGAAGGGTGGGTGGCACCGCGTCGCAGTGCCACCCACCTTTACTTCGAAACAGGCCCTGACTCCCGTAAACCGTTGTGCTGGAACAAACTTAGAGCGTGTCTACGTGGTCGCTTTCGCGAGTTTCTGGTAGCAGGTGAGGGTGGCTGCGAGGGCGAGGAAGTCGCAGAAATGGTTGGCGTAGCGGTCGTATCGGATGCCCAGGCGGTGGTAGCCCAATTGCGGGCAGCACGAACACGTTGCGTGCCTACGCTGACGTGCTCAACCGGACCGCCGAGGCGATCGGTCCCGGCCGCAAGTTCGCCGAGGTGGTCGACACCGATATCGGCGACGCACTCGCTGAACTATGGGGCGAGGTAAAACCGACGACCTGGAATCGCAACCGCGCCGCTGTCGGCTCCTGGCCGGCCCGGTGTGCCGACAACCAACACCTGCCCTGCCCGGCTCAAGTGGCAGCGCGAGAACAACGACGACACCGAGGCCGTGTCGCGTTCCCGGATCGACCGGCGGCGCGACGTACCGCAGGAATACTGCCCAGGCAGGATGCTGGACCGGGTGCGCTGCCGGAAAGTCAGAAAAGATGGCCGATGGACTCAGGGAAAGGGGCTCCCATCGGGCCACCGGGATCAAACGGAGGAGTCGAGCCCGAAAGGCTCATGTAGTGGTCCGCGGTTTCCCGCACCGATAGCCCGAACCGGTCCGGTGTCTGGGTAAAGGCCGCTCGCGGCGGTGCGTCACGGTCCGTTCGGGTCGGCCAGTCGGCCTCGATCCAGGAGCGCACTACGTGATCGAAACATGCACCCACGGCATCCGGAGCGATCCCGACGACCCAGTACGAGATATCGAAGAACTCGGTGATGTCGCCCGGGTCGCCCGCACGGTAGGGCAGTGTGACACCCCGGTGCAGCCGAGCCTGCGGGATCGCCGGATGTACCAATGACAACGCGGCTTCGCCCGGCAGCACACCCAGCGTTCGCTGGAGATGCCCGTACAGCTGATCCAGAGCCGCCGCTCGGGTAGGTTCGGAACTCATCACACCGCCGATCGTCTCAATGCTGCCGCGATACGCCCGCGGCAACTATCAGGAAACCAGATCGCCGCGGCCGGTGATGATGAGCCCGATATTTTGCGCGGCCGGATTTGTGGAGGCCAGGTAGAAATCCGACCTATGGTCGTAACCGTTCCAGCGGTCAGGGATCAGCGACATCGACTCGAACGTTCTCGCACCGTACTCGGGATCGGTGGGCAGTGGGCCGTGTGTATCGGGCATCAGGTGCACGTGATCGCCGGAAGACATCGTCGAGAAGACGTGGTCGGCGGTGTTCTCCGGCGCGACGCCGCTGAGACTCAGTTCGCTGGCGTTGTTCGTACCGGTGCCCCAGCTACCGATGAACACGACGTCGTCGGTGTCGAGCCTCGCTCCGCCCCCGGCGGAATGGCCGGTCAGGACACTGGCATAGGAGTGGCCGAGTGTCGTGATGTGTCCGGGCGAGCCCTCGTGCGTGGCGCGCAGGCCGGTGTGAAATTCGCGCGCTCCGGCAGCCCCGTCCTGCGCGAACTGCGGGAAAATCGTTTCGACAAAGGATTGTGGTTGTTGGTAGACGTCCCAGTAGGAGACCGACGTTCTGGCGCCGGGCGCGCTGAGCAGCGCTAGCTCCCGTAACTGTGCAACGGTCGGACTTGCGTACTCGAGCGCGTCGCCATCGCGACCGGCGGGCCCGAGCAGAACTGCGGTATTGTCGGCGAAGTCCGGATCATCCAGTGAAAACGCGACCCTTCTGTTCTCGTCGATATGGGCGAGGTAGATCCGCGGCTCACCGGGTTGCTGCGCATCGAGCATTTGCCTGAGCTGGGAAAAGTAATCGCTCCGGTTGAAATCCTGGGATTCATGGGCTCGCCGCAGCAGATCGTCCAGGTTGCGGCGGTTGAGTAGGTCTCGGTCAGCGTGTGGAATCCCATTCCGATTCCCCAGGAACGGATCCAAGTGGAATAGCTCTGCTCTATCGGCTTCGGAAAGGTCTTCCCAGGCGTGGCGGAGCTGCCGTGGATCACGGGGTAATCCGATGTCGGGACGTGCAGGCCCGGACGCGGCGGCAAGCGGCTGTTCCCGCTGTAGCGCCTCGAAAACCCGCGCGTTGTTCTGATCGGCAAGGATGTACTCGTAATTTCCGCGCATGACCGCATCGCGAGTTCGTCGGTACACGGTCTCGGATATCCCTTCGCCCATTTCCAGGATGATTCGCTCCAGGCGCTGGGCAAGCACCCGGGCACTGAAGATCGGGAGATGGTTCTCCTGCAGATACGAGTCGCCGGGATCCGGCCTGGCGCCGCGCATATCACCACCTCGGCGTCAGCTGATCAGATCCGGCCGGGCTGCCGACCATGCCGTCGGGTTGGCGCGCAAGCGACACCGCGGACCACCGCGGCCGAAGCCCGGCAATTGAGCCAAGTCTGCCAGATAACCCTGACGGTCAGTAGTGTCGCTTGCGCCGGTTTCGGCGGATATGTTCTTCGACCCTCGTATAGGACCCGTATTCGGGTATTCCCCGATTCATGTCGTTGGGTCGCGACCGGGTCTTCCTCGGGCAGCCTCGCCGTAGGCGGTTGACAACTCGGTCGGTGGTGCGTCCGATGGCGGGATGGCCAGGGGCAGTCGGGTGAGGGGTGGGTGACAGAGCGTACCCGAGGGCATGGCGTTGAAACGCGCGCGGCGGCGTACTCTCAGGTGCATCCGGGAGAAGTGTTACTGCACAGTCTATTTCGCGGTTCGATGCAGGGCTGCCCTGCTCTCGGTTTCAAAGGAGCATGCCATGAAGGCGAGCTATCAGCACAATCTTACTTTGCCCGAACACATTTCATTCGTAGTGCAGCGGGTTGCAGATGCCACCGTGAACCAGGCCGCTGTGGACGCGTATGTCAATGGGTTCAATAGGACCGTGTCTCATGTCGCTGATTTCGCCTGTGGCCGGTCAATGCTGCGGCGAGGGTGAGGAAGCCCAGGAAGTGCGTGGCCTCGCGTCGTAGCGGATGTTGAGCCGGTGGTAGCCGGTCAGCCAAGAGATTGTTCGTTCGATGACCCATCGGTGTCGGCCGAGGCGGTCGCTGGATTCGATGCCCTTGCGGGCGATCCGGACGCCGATGCCCCGGTCACGGACCCATCCGCGCAGCTCGGTGTGGTCATATGCCTTGTCGGCGTGCAGCTTTGCCGGTCGGCGTCGACACGGCCCGCGCCGCGACCGCACTGCCGGGATCGCCCGCACGAGCGGGCGCAGCGCTTCGGCGTCGTTGGTATTGGCTGCCGAAATACCCACGGCCAGAGGCAGTCCCACGCGATCGGACAGCACGTGGATCTTCGAACCGGACTTGCCTCGATCGACCGGGCTCGGGCCGGTCATATCGCCCCCTTTCTCGCTCGCACCGACGCCGCGTCGATCACCGCCCGCGACCAGTCGATCAAGCCCTGGCTACCCAACTCGTCCAGCACCGCGCGATGTAATCGCCGCCAGAGACCGGCCTCGGTCCAGACGGTCAACCGGCGATGTGCCGTCGGGACAGTGACCCCGAACGATGGCGGCAGCATCCGCCACGCACAACCGCTGGTCAGCACGAACACCACCGCGGTGAACACGGCCCGCTCATCGACCGGCGCCGTGCCACCACCCTGCGGGCGAGCCTCGAACTTCGGCAACAAAGGCTCGACCAGCACCCAAAGCCCATCCGGGACCAGACGTCGCGACAGATCATCGACCACGACCAGACAGCATGCGACACAACCAGTTACGACACACATCGAACGGTAACAACGACGTGAGACACGGTCTTAGCGTCGCAATATCTGCCGCAACGCTGTGCGTGGGCGCATCGACTTTCATCTGGTTGCGCCGGCCACCCCCAGCCGCGGTGCCTGTAGCACAGCAGCGTGCCTACGCTGTGGAGCGTCTGGCCGAGGCGGTGGGTAAGCGATGGCACGCAGAGGCGAAGATTCGGGGTCTCTATGACCCCGAGCCATTGCTGGTGCGGTGGTTGCTCAACGAACGCAATATTTCAGACCACCGCCATCATTTTCTCTGCGTGCGGCCGGTCCTTTGGCGAGCGACCTGCTGTCCTGCACAGAAGGACACCGGCCAGATATGGGTCCAACCCGCTGCGTCCGCGCATACATCGGAGTCCCCGTCAGTGCCGTCGATGGTTGATATTTCTGGCGGTCCGGATGAACGGACGCCGCGACCTGGAACCGCTGCGACTGTTCGACTCCCGCACGGCAACAGGACGCCTTCTGAGTAGCGTGCAGCGGTTCGCCAATTACGAACGCCCCGAACTCGTTACGAGCGCGGGGCGTTCGGCGTCGTGGCTGTTGGGCGAGGCCGGAAAGCCGATCGCACCCCTACCGAATCAGTCGAACGACTGCACCCTCGACTGCATCGAATGACTCGGTCACGCGGCGCTCGAGGGCGTATCGCTGATTCTGGGCACTGCTGAAGTGGCGAATGGGCTGGGAAGTGAGCAGCGTCCGGGGTGACCATGGACCCTCAGATCCACGCGCAAAGGAGACCGCAGAATGCACGCGATCAACTGGGTCGGGTTCTTCCCCGCCGCTGTCCTCGTCTCGCTCATCCCGGGGGCAAGCCAGATCCTCGGTCTGAACAATGCCATGCGCCATGGCATTCAGTACGCCCTGGCCGGTGTGGGTGGTCGGCTGGCCGCCTTCGCCGTACTCGTTGCGCTGGTTGTGGCCGGACTCGGCGCGACGCTGGCGGCCTCGGCAACCGCGCTGACCGTGATCAAGTGGGTCGGTGTCGCCTACCTCGCCTGGATCGGGATCCAGGGCCTTCGGCGCGCATGGCGGCCGACGGTCGGCTCGGCACCGGGTATGGACGCGAGCGCGATCCGGTGGCGCGTCGTCGGAAACGAATTCGCCGTGGGGATCAGCAACCCGAAGGCGCTCCTGCTCTTCGCCGCGCTGCTTCCCCAGTTCGCCGACGAATCGGCAAGCGAGTTCGGCACGCAGATCGCCCTGCTCGGCGCGGCGTACGTCGGCATCGAACTGGTCGTCGGCCTGGGCTACGTCATCGTGGGCGGTCTCATCGGCGCGACCGGTTTCTCGGCGCGAACATCGCGCCGGATCGACCTGGGCAGCGGAGTGTCCTTTCTCGGCTTGGCCGGACTGCTCGCAGTGGACGGCATCTGACGCCGGAGCAGACTCAGCCTGACAGCTGCTCGATCCGCGAAGGCTCAGCGCTCGACCAGGTCTCGGATGGCGGCGACGACGGCTCCGGGGGCTTCTTCGGCCATAAAATGACCAGCGTCGACGGTGCTGTGGGCGAGGTCCGATGCCCAACTCGACCACAGCGCCGCCGCTTCGAATCCGAGCGCGGCGCCCCAGTCCTGCTGCATGACCGTCACGGGCATCGACAGGCGGACCCCTGCCGCACGGTCGGCGCGGTCGTGGTCTACGTCGATGGTCGCTGACGCGCGATAGTCGGCCACGATCGAGGGGACCGCCGCGCGGCAGGCGTCCAGGTATGCGGCGCGCACGGGCGCGGGGATCGCGGCGGGATCCTTGGTCCACTGGTCGAGGAAGTAGGCGAAGAAGGCATCGGCGCTGGCGGAGATCATCTGTTCGGGTAGTCCAGGGGGTTGCGCCATCAGGTACAGGTGGAATCCGACGGCGGCGGTGGTGCCGTGCAGCACTTCCCACATGTCCAGGGTGGGCAGCACGTCCAGGCAGGCGAGGTGGGTGATCGCGTCGGGATGGTCGAGTCCGGCGCGGAAGGCGACCAGTGCGCCGCGGTCGTGCCCGACGAGCGCGAAGCGTTCATGGCCGAAAGCCGCTGCCAGGGTGACGATGTCGGCGGCCATGCGCCGCTTGGAGTAGGTATCGGGCCCGGCGTCGGCAGGTTTGTCGCTGCCGCCGTAGCCACGGAGGTCCGGGACGATCACCGTGTGGTCGGCGGCCAGGTCGGTGGCGACGTGACGCCACATCAGGTGGGTCTGCGGGAAGCCGTGCAGCAGCACGATCGGGGTTCCCGAGCCGGCGACGGCGACGTTGAGGGCGACATCGTCGGCGACCGTGACACGGTGGTAGTCGAATCCGGGAATGGTGCTGGTCATCGTAGGTGGAATCTTTCGTCCGTAGGTGTTCCGCAGGGTTTGTGCGGATCGAGTTCGAGCGTGCGGTGCCGCGATGAGCAACCGATGAACGCGCACTACATTGGCCTGATGCGGTTTCAGGTACTCGGTCCGGTCGCTGTGCACGACGACCTGGGCGAACCGGTCGGACTGCGCGGTCCCCGCTACCGCGAGGTGCTGGCCCGGCTGATCCTCGCGCACCGGCGGGTCGTTCCGGTCGGTCTGCTGGTCGAGGATCTGTGGGACGAACCACCTGGGGACGCGGTCGGCGCGATTCGGACCTTCGTCGCCGGATTGCGGCGCGCGCTCGAACCCGACCGTCCCCCCCGCACACCGGCACGGCTGCTGGTCACGCAAGGGCTCGGTTACGCGCTGCGGGCCGAACCCGATGCCGTCGATGCGTGGCGATTCGACGACGCCGTGAGGAGCGCATCGAAACTCCCTGCAGGACAGGCGTTCTCGCTACTGACCGAGGCGCTGAGCTGGTGGCACGGACCTGCCTACGCCGACTTCCCCGAGCAGGGCTGGGCGCAGGCCGAGCGGTCGCGACTCGCTGAGCAACGGCTGCTCGCGGTCGAACGCCGCGCCGAAGCGCAACTGGCCCTCGGCGGTGCGGCGGCGGCTGTTCCCGACCTCGACGCGCACGTCGCCGAGCATCCATGGCGAGAAGACGCGTGGGGGCTGCTGGCCACCGCGCTGTACGGCTCGGGCCGTCAGGCCGACGCACTCGCGGTCCTCGCCCGAGCCCGGCGAATGTTGGCCGAGGACCTCGGAATCGACCCGGGACCGAGACTGCGACGCCTCGAACACGACCTGCTGCGCCAGGCGGAACACCTCGACCCCGGCGCTGCCGATCCCGCCGCACAGGTCTGGGAACAGGCGCGGGCCGCCTACGACAGCGCGGTCCCGCCACGCGCCGCGACACGGCTGGAGTCGACCGCAGGACTCATGCGCGACCTCGCGGTGACAGGCGGCGGGGGGCTCGAAGCTGCTCGCAAACACCGTATTTCGGCCGTGGTCGCGGCCGAGGAGCTCGGTAGTCCCGAGCTGACCGCGCGCGTGATCGGCATCTACGACGTTCCCGCGATCTGGACACGGTCCGACGACCACGGGCAGGACCGCCGACTCGTCGACATCGCCGAGAAGACACTCCTTCGGCTCCCTGACCACGACGACGCCGACCGGGCCAGGCTGCTCGCGACCATCGCCGTCGAATCGCGCGGTGAGCTACCGGTGGAAACGCCGACCGAGGCCGGACTGCGACCGCTGCGCGCAGCCCGCCAGGCCGAAGAAATCGCGCGCCGACTGCACGACCCATCGCTGCTGGTATTCGCGCTCAACGGTGTGTTCATGCAGAGCTTTCAGCGGGCCGGACTGGCGCCGCGGCGCGACGCGCTCGGCACCGAGATCATCGCGGTCGCGGCGAACAGCAAACTCGCCACCTATGAGGTGCTCGGCCACCTCATCCGTCTCCAGTCCCGGTGCGCGGTGGCCGATTTCGTCGGGGCCGACCAGCATGCCGATGCCGCCGACACGGTCGCCCAACGCTATGCGCTGCCGCTGGTAGCGGTGTTCACCACCTGGTACCGCGCCCTACGAGTCAGTGCGACAACCGATCTCGCGACCGCTGAGGCGGCCTATGCGGCGGCGGCCGCCACCCTCGCCGGAGCGGGCATGCCAGGACTCGAGCAGGGTCTGCTGCCGCTCGCCCGGCTGAGCTTGTCTCTGCGACACCACGACACCGACCGGATCGCGGCGATCGAACCCGACACGGACTGGGGACCTTACAAACCCTGGGTCGAGCCCACTCTGCTGGTCGCCCGTGGTGATTTCGCGGGGGCGCGAGATCTGTTGTGCGGCATCGCCTCCCCGCCGCGCGACCTGCTGTTCGAAGCGCTGTGGGCCGTCGTGGCGTACGCGGCCATCGCCGTCGACGATGTCGATGTCATGCGCCGAGCCAGGACCCACCTCTCGCCCGCCGTGGCCGAAACCACCGCGCAGAGCGGACTTCTCGATGTGGGTCCGGTTCGCACCTATCTCGACGATCTCGAATCAGCGCTGTCATCGCACGGCGCGCAGGCGTGAATCACCGGTTCTCAGAGGGAAGCCAGGACGCGGATGCGGTCGGCCATGACGCGGTGCGCGACATCGGAGGTGAAGGCGATCCCTTCGAACTCGTGCGGGACGCCCGCGTGGAGGTGGAATTCGACCGGGACGCCCGCCTGGGACAAGCGCAGGGCGTAGGTGAGGTCCTCGTCGCGGAAGATGTCGAGTTGGCCGACCTCGATGTATGCCGGTGGCAGGTCGGTGGGGTCGGTGACGCGGGCGGGCGCGGCGTGGGCTGAGGTGTCGGGTCCGCCTGCGGCGTCGCCGAGCAGCGCTTGCCAGCCTGTTCGATTGTCGTCCCATGACCACAGGACGAACGGCACGAGATGCGGGTCCGGTGTGCGGGTGCGGTCGTCGAGCATCGGCATGACCAGGATCTGGCGGGCGATGGCGGGCCCGCTGCGGTCGCGGGCCAGGATCGCTACCGCGGCAGCCAGCCCACCGCCCGCGCTGTCGCCGAACACCGCGATGCGGGCGGGATCGACATTCAGGTCGGCGGCGTGTTCGTGCAGCCAGAGCAGGGCGTCGTAGGCGTCGTCGACCG
This sequence comes from Nocardia sp. GCM10030253, assembly GCF_042675075.1. Lineage (NCBI taxonomy): Bacteria > Bacillati > Actinomycetota > Actinomycetes > Mycobacteriales > Nocardiaceae > Nocardia > Nocardia sp. GCM10030253. The sequence continues at coordinate 65,528 of NZ_JBHTDL010000002.1, forward strand.
GAGTGGGGTGCGGATGTTCCGGGGCGCGCCGGTAGTCGACCGACAGGATCGGGGTGCCGCTCGCCGACACGTATCGCGACACCGACCCGTCGAACAGACCGACATGGCCGAGGATCATCCCGCCGCCGTGCAGGTAGAGCGCGGCCGGGCCCGGTTCGGTGGGGCTGTCGTCACGTTCGTACCAACGCAACAGGATCGAGGCGCCGTCGGCGGTGACCATCGTGTGGTCGGTGATCGTGACATCGGCCGCGGCCGGTTGGGCGGTGTCGGTGTGGGCGATGACCTGCTCGAGGATTGCGCGGCGCGCATCGACATCGCCGACCAGCGGAGGTGTGCTGTCAGCCATCGCGGCGGCCATGGGGGCCAGCGCGTCGGCGACTTGTGGATCGAGGGTGAAGGACATGACGTATCTCCTTGTGCGACAGCGGATGAGGTGTCAGGGTGAGTGGGATGTACGGCAGCGGCGGGTGCCCGCTCAGGGCAGCAGGATCGTCTTGCCGGGCAGCTTTCCGGTGATGGCTTCGGCGTGGACGGTGGCCAGTTCATTCAGTGACCGTCGCCCGGCCACGTCGATACGCAGGGCGCCGGCATCGACGAGGGCGACGAGTTCGGCGAGCTGTGCGGCGTCGCTGCGGGCGAACATCCGTACCGCCCGCACTCCGCGCTCGGCGTCGGCGTCACCGGGAGTGGTTGTGCTGACGAAGATTCCACCGTCGGCGACCAGGTCGACGAGTTCCGCGGTCTCCTCCGGCGAGGTGGCCACCAGGTTGACCACGACGTCGAACCGCTGCCCGGATACCGCCCGCGTCAACGGAATCGCGGTGTAGTCCACGATGTCGACGGCGCCGTCGGCACGGACCCGGTCGGCGCTGCGCGCGCTCGCCGTTGCCGTGACCACGGCTCCGGTCCGTGCGGCCAGCTGGACGGCGTAACCGCCGACCGCACCGCCCGCACCGTTGATCAGCACACTGTTCCCGGCAACCAGGTCGGCATGGTCGAACAGCGCTTGCCAGGCCGTCAGCCCTACCGCGGGAAGTGCGGCGGCGTCTGCCAGCTCGACGTCGCGGGGGGCTGTGGCCAACAGCTCGGCGGCGACGGCGACGTACTCCGCGGCCGCGCCGTCGGTATTCATCGGGAGGAACGCCACGATCGCGTCCCCCGCTTCCCAGCCGCTCACCTCCACACCGACTTCCGCGATGGTGCCTGCCACGTCGATGCCCGGCACATGTGGGAAGGACACCGGGAACACCTGCTGCAAGTAGCCGGCGCGGATCGCGACATCCACCGGGTTGAACGAGGTCGCGGCTACCTTCACCACGACCTCCCCCGCGGCGGCGACGGGTCGGGGCGCTTGCTCGTAGGCCAGGACTTCGCTGTCGCCGTGGGCGTGGAATCGCACTGCCTTCATGATCTCTCCTCTGTCTGCTGCTTCGAATTCGAAGCATGTACAGACGGTAACCTGCTTCGAGTTCGAAGCAATACCCGCGAATGCGGTGATTGTCGTCACTATGTTTCGAATTCGAAGCAGGTAAGGTGCGGGCATGACAGCCCACGACTCCACCCCTGCGGCGGACACCGGCGACGTCGAGCCGCTCGAGCCCGGCCAACTCGGGGCCTATTTCGCGCTCCTGGAAGCAGTCGGCCTGCTCCAACACGCCATCGAGCAGCAATTGCGCGCCGAAGGAGACATCAGCTACGTGCAGTTCCAGCTCCTGGCACGTCTCCTCGAGGCCCCCGGCCCGCTCACCATGACCCAGCTGGCCGACGGCGTCGTCTACAGCCGCAGCGGTCTCACCTACCAGGCCGGGCTACTGGAGAAGGCCGGTCTCATCACCCGCGCCCCCTCACCAGAGGACGAGCGCGCCACACTAGTCACCCTCACCGACAGCGGCCGCGACCTGTTCCACCGTGTCCTGCCCGGCCACGTCCAGCTCTCCCGCGACCTGCTGTTCGACTCCCTCACCGACAACGACGTCGACCACCTCGGCGACATCATGACCCGCGTCCGCGACCACATGCGCGCCCAACCGCCACGCTCGGCCGCTCCCCGCAAATCCCGCGCCACCACCCCGACCACAGCGCCCGGCTGATCAACCTCACCCGAACCGCGCCGATTGAGCACGAACTGGGCAGAGATCGGGGGTCGCCCCTGGTCCAGCTGCTGGCGGCCGGTATCCCGGATCGAGTGGCCAGTGTCAGCCTGCTCTCGGCAGGTAGTCCGGCCGCGAACGTGGAGGCGGGTCTGGCGCAGCGCGAGAAGTCTTGGTATTTCCTGTTCTTCCAGTTTCCCGGTATCGCGGAGCGCTGGCTGTCGCTGACGACTTCGCCAACGCGAGACAGTTTCTGGGCTCCCATCCGGAGCTATCGGAGGTCATCGAGCGACTGCGCGACCCGCGTGCGCTGAGCACCTCGCTCGGGCTGTATCGCACCGGCGCGGGACCACAGCTACTCGTCGAACCTCCTCAACTCCCGCCGGTGCTCGCGCCGGTCATGGGGATCTGGAGCAGCGAGGATCGTTTTCTGACCGAGGAGTCGATGGTCGGGACGGAGCAGTATGTTCGCGGATCGTGGCGGTACGAGCGACTCGACGGGATCGGCGCTGGCGGCACTGCGCTGTATTCGACGGCAGCTCATCGACGACATCGGCATCGAGCCACGGATTTCGCTGCGCGCGCTCGAGCACCGCATCCTCCGACAGGACCCGGACCTGCTGCTACCAGGGGCGGTGCGTGCGGCGGGGCAGTACGAGGACCGATCGCCCCGACCCAGGAGGTGGCGGCCGAACTGCTCGGCTTGCCGTTCAGCACCTACCGCCGCCACCTGTCCACCGCGGTGGAGCGGATCGGCGACCTGCTCTGGCATCAGGAGTTGAACGGCCACTGAGCACCACGCGCGGGAAACAATGACTCCCAGTAATCAGACAACGCCCGCGCGGCGGCGGGATCGTCGAGCATCCACCAGTGCCCGGCTGCGGGCATGAGCAGCACCGCCTTGGAGACTCGGGAGCTGCCGTGGCGACCCAAGGTCGGCGAAGGTTGGTCAGGACGCGGATGTTTTGGTGGTCGTCCTGGGTCCTCGTCGGCGCCGCCATGCCGGTGGTTCGCCCTCGGACACAAACACGTAGTCATCGGTCGGTCCGTCACACGATCGCCTGCCGACGGTAGCCGTGTCGATTACCCGCGAGGTAATGGCCGTGCCGACCGCGAGTTCGTAGGATTCGGGTGGTGACTACCCAGACTGCCGGTGACCTGCTGCGGCATTGGCGCCTCGAGCGCAGGCTCAGTCAGCTGGAACTGGCGGGACGCGCCGAGACCTCCACCCGGCACCTCAGCTTCATCGAGACCGGTCGCGCTACGCCGAGCCGCACGATGCTTGTGCATCTGTGTGAACAGCTGGAGGTTCCGCTGCGCGAACGCAATCGCTTGCTGCTGGCGGCGGGATACGCCCCGGTCTACGCCGAACCGGCCCTCGACACCCCCGCGATGGCGCCGGTGCGCGAGGCGATGCGGCAGATGCTCGTCGGGCTCGAGCCGTTCCCGGCGCTGGCGATCGATCAGAACTGGAACATGGTCGACGCCAACGCCGGTATCGCGCTGATGCTGCACGGTATCGACCCGGCGTTGCTCATCGCGCCCGCGAATGCCCTGCGATTGAGCCTGCACCCCGATGGGATGGCAAGCCGCATCGTCAACCTCGCCGAATGGCGCGGTCACCTGTTCGAGCGGTTGACGCGCCGGATCGAGCTCACCGGCTCGCCGGAACTGATCGAACTGCTCGAGGAGTTGCGCGGATATCCCGGCGGGGAGATCGAATTGTCCTTGCCGGAGCCCGACCAGGTGGTGGTGCCGCTGCGCCTGCGGCATGACAACCACGAGCTGTCGTTGATCAGCGCGACAACAGTGTTCGGCACCCCGATGAACGTCACCGTCGCCGAATTGGCCATCGAATCGTTCTATCCGGCCGACCAGGACACGAAGAAGCTGCTGGCGACGGCGCAATCGTGAGTGTCGCAGCGGATCTCGGTGAACTGCTCGGCGCGCCGGTCCGGGCGGTGACCGACCTAGGGGTGAGACATTCGTGGACGTTGCATCGCGCGATACTGGCCGACGGCCGTCACGTTTTCGCGAAGGTCGCCGACAATCATGCGGAGGTACTCACCGCGGAAGCGGCCGGTCTGGCTTGGTTGCGAGCCGGGGCACCAGGACTCGTACCTGAGGTGTTGGCGGTCGACGACCGCATGCTGGTGCTGCCGTGGTTGCCGGAGGCCCCCGCCACCCCCGCCGCCGCCGAACGTCTCGGCCGCGAACTCGCCGCGCTGCACGCGAATTCACCAGCGGCATTCGGTGCGCCATGGTCCGGCTGGATCGCCGATCTTCCTCTGGACAACACCACAGGTACCGGTCCATGGTCACGCTGGTACGCCGAACGCCGTATCGCCCCCTACCTCCCGCACGCCGCCCCGCATCTCGGCCCCGACGGAATCCGCCTGCTGGAGCGCGTCATCGAGAACATCGATGCCTTGGCCGGCCCGCTGGAACCACCCAGCCGCCTGCACGGCGACCTCTGGTCCGGCAACATCCTCTGGACCGCCGACCGCGCGATCCTCATCGACCCTGCAGCCCACGGCGGCCACCGCGAAACCGATTTGGCCATGCTCGCCCTCTTCGGTGCCCCCCACCTCGACCGAATCCGTGCCGCCTACCAAGAAACCCATCCGCTGTCCGACGGCTGGCGCACCCGAATCCCCTTGCACCAACTGCACCCACTACTTGTGCACGTCGTGCTATTCGGCAGCAGCTACAGCGACCGAACCATCACCGCCGCCACCGCCGTACTCGCGGCGTAACACACCCTCCCCAGCCATCCGCCGCGCATCGACGGTGCATTGAACGCGTGTTGGCATGCGGTGAATGGTGTCTCGTAACCCGTTCGGCTCACCCGTTCGTTCGCGCGATCACCTTCTCGGCGAACCGCGACAGATTGGCGATCTTGGTGTCCAGCGGCTCGGTGTCGACCTCGGTCGTGTACGGGTAGCGGAAGCCGACGATGACATCGGTAACGCCCTTGTCCTCCAGCCGTTTCACGCCGTCGACGGTGAACCCGTCGAGCGAGATGACGTGCACCTCGAAGTCCTCGCGGGTGCCGTACTCGGCGCGCAGCACGGTCAATCGATCCAGCAGCCGATCCAGTTCGGCCGGGTCACCGCCCGCGTGCATCCAGCCGTCGCCGCGCTGTGCCGCACGCCGCAGCGCGGGTTCGCTGTGCCCGCCGATCAGGATGGGCAGCGGGGCCCGCGGGACCGGATTGATCTTGATCGGTGCGATGTCGTAGAACTTGCCGTGGAACTCGAAGTAGCCGCCCGCGGTCAGCCCGCGCACGATGTCGATGCACTCGTCCATCCGTGCGCCCCGATGCTCGAACGGCACCCCCATCATGTCGAAATCGTCCGGCCACGGACTGATTCCGACGCCGAGCCCGAGCCGGTCACCGCTGAGCGCGGCGATGGAGGCGGCCTGTTTGGCGACGAGCACGGGCGGACGGATGGGCAGCTTCAGCACGAACGGTGTGAACCGCAGCGTTGTCGTCACCGCGGCCATGGCGGCGGTCACCACGAACGCCTCGACGAACGGCTTGTTCTCCAGGAACTCCCGGCTGCCGTCGGGCGTGTACGGGTATTTCGCGTCGGAGTCCTTCGGGTATGCGACGCTGTCGGCGACGACCATGGTCGTGTACCCGGCCTCCTCGGCCGCGCGGGCCAGCGGCACGTAATACGTGGGGTCGACCATCGTCTCGGCGTAGGTGAAGCGCATATCAGAGGTCCTTCGGTGCGGAGGTGTGTGGTACGTCCGCCTGTTCGGCGGGCGGTGTACTCGGGCGGGTGCCGTGCGCGGCATGAAGACCCGCGCGGCGGCCGAAATAGGAGCCCTCGCCCAGGCAGGTGCCACTGGAATAGCCGGAGCTGTCCTGTGCGATGTTCGAGGCGCAGGCACCCGCGGCATACAGCCCGCCGATCGGCGATCCGTCGGCGCGCAGCACCTGCCCGTCGACGGAGGTGGCCAGCCCGCCGAGAGTGAACCCGACATAGGTGGCCTTCGCGGGCGTGAGATCGAAGGCACCCCACGGGCCCTCGGTCAACGGCGTCAGCCAGTCGGGATGCTTACCGAACTCCGGATCGTGCCCCTCGGCCGCGGCGGCGTTGTAGGCCGACATCGTTCGCCGCAACGCGCCTACTGGGAGAGCGAGGGCGGATTCCATCGCGTCGACGGTGTCCCAGCCGTCGACGAACTTCACCATCGGCAGTTCCGGCCACACCATGTGGTTGGTGTCGACGATCAAATACGCCGTCGAATCCGGTTGCGCGACAACCGCGGCGGCGGTGCGGCCGTGATAGGAGTCCTCGGCGACGAATCGGCGCCCCGCCTTGTTCACGATGATGCCGTGCAATAGATCGGCGGGCGGATAGAACGATGCCGTCATGAACGCACCGTCCATGTGCGCGGTCGCGGCGCCCGCCGATTGCCCGAGCCGGATACCGAGGCCGTCGTCGGACGGGACACCCAGCGGCAGGAAGTGTTCGGCGAGCCGGGGCGTGTAGGCGGCGACCATGTCCCGGTTCATCACATAGCCGCCCGCCGCCAGCACCACCGTGCCCCCGGCCGCACCGTCGCGCCACCGCACACCGACGATGCGACCGGTGGGATCGGCAACCAATTGCTCGACCCTGGTCTCGTAGCGCACGGCGATGCCCAGTTCCCGGACCCGCTCGGTGAGTGCGGCCATCACCCGATGACCGCCGCGCTCGGCCGGCGCATTCACCTTGTGCCCACGCGGCGCGGGCGGCGCCTGATCGCGGTAGGGCCACACCTTTTCGTTGCCGGTCCACATCAGCCCTTCGGTGCCCGGCTGCACGACGGCCTTGCCGGGATAGAACGACCGCTCGAACTCGACGCCGTGCGCCTCGAGCCACTGGAAATGTGCGACGCTCCCGCGGCAGTAAGCATCGATCTTCGCCGGATCGGGTTTCGGGGTGACCGCTTCCAGGTACGCCGCCATCGCCTCGACGCTGTCGTCGTAGCCGGTGGCACGCTGCACCGGAGTGCCGCCGCCGAGATAGAAATGTCCGGCCGCGAGCGCCGACGCCCCGCCGGCTGCGCTGTTGCGTTCCAGGATCAGCACCCGCGCCCCGGCCTCCGCTGCGCTGATGGCGGCACAGGATCCGGCGATACCGAAGCCGACAACGATGACATCGGCGGTCTCGTCCCACCGGAGCTGGTCGCCGATCAACTCGGGTAGCTCGGTGCCGCGCACGATCACCTCGGCCGTCTCGTCCCACTCGGGCTCGTCGGCATCCAGCTCGGTGCCCACAGGGCGCCGTTCGGGGGAGCCCATCGGCAATCCTGCGCTCGAGCGAGCGTCGGCGCGGTCACCGCCTAGGTCCATGGGTTCGAATATCCTTCCGGGATCAGGTAATCGAACATCGCCCGCATGTCCGCGGATAGCCGCATCAGCTCGACATGCGAACCGAACGCCCCGCCGTCGAGGTAGGCGAACTCCATCCCGACGCCCTCGAACGAGCCCCTGGCGAGGATCTCGGAGCCCCTCGCCGTCGCCGCGGCCAGTGCGGCATCGAAGTCCTCAGGAACCCACGCGACATGATGCAGCCCGGGCCCGACGCGGTCGAGATGTTCGGAGTAGAGGCTCGTCCCGCTCCTCGGCTCGATCAGCTCCAACTGCTGCCCGCCCGCATAGCCCAGCGCCACGGTGATCGTGTACTCGGCGGGGGCGCCGCGCAGTTCGGTGGATTCCGGTCCGAAGCGCACATCCGGGATGGTGAGCCACTCCGCCACACCGTAGCGCTCGGTGAACTCCCGCTGCGCGCCCGCCATATCCCGGACCACCCAGCACAGCTGGAATATCGGCCCGTGCGCGATGCGGCGATCGGTACTTCCCACGCCATCAATTAATCACTGATGCTTAACATCGTCAATACTCGGGTTTAGTACAGTTCGGCTATGCCCATCGACGATTCGCGCGCGGCACTGCTCGACGCCGGGGAACGACTCATCGCCGAACGCGGTGTCGACGTCCCACTGCGCGACATCGCCACCGCGGCGGGCCAGCGCAACAACTCCGCGGTCCACTACTACTTCGACTCACGCACCGGCCTGATCGAAGCCATCGTCGAGCGCCGCATGAACTGGCTGGAAGAGCGCAGAATGCAGCTGCTGGCCGCACACGAGGACGACGGCACCGCACATGAGGTCCGCACCTTGGTCGCCATGCTCGCCGCACCGATGCTCGAACTGGTCGGCACCGACGGCGTCACCCACTACGGCCGATTCCTCGAAGTTGTCCGCGCCCACCCGGTGATCGCCGACGCCCGCCGCCTCGCGGGCGCCGACCGTGCCGCGGTCCGCATCATCGCCGCCCGCCTGGACGCCGCACTCCCACAACTGCCCGCCCGCCGACGCCGCCAACGCCTGGAAACGATGGCAACGGTCATGTTCGCCCTCATCGCCGACTACGAACGCGCACTGGAGTCCGGCGTGCGCACCGCGAGCCCGGACGCAGACACCGCCGAAATCATCGACATGATCGTCGCCATGCTCACCGTCCCCACGCGCGAACCGGCTCCCGCGGGCCGCGACCGATCGCGCTGATCCCCGCCCCTCAGTCCTGCGGCCCGTGCTCGACCTCGCCCGATTTCGAGGCCGCGTCCGCGGCGGCCATCCCGCAATCCTGGCGGCATCGCACGATCGGGTTTCTCCGCTCGGCATCCGAGTACTGGGTCGGGTCGGGGGCGATCTCGGCGATGGTGACGTGCCCGGTTTCCTCCCGTCAAGGCCGGATGGTCCTCGCGGCGGGGAAACCACATGGCGTGCTGATCCGGGCTCCTGTTCTCTCATCTCATCTTGTCTCGCTCTGTGAGCATCGGCGGCCGGACCGCCTGGTCGCGTCCCCGAAGGGGGTGACCGATCAGGGTGCGGCGGGGTTGAATGGAGAGGGCGCGTGATATCGCATCACCATCCGCACCGCCGCCGTGCAAGCGGTGTTGAGAGGGTGCCAGCTGTCCGCGGCGTCGATGAGGTGCTGCATGCGCGGTTCTCCGGAACTGTCTCTCAGGACTCGATGACTTCATGCAGAACCCCGAAGATCGCCAAGTCGTGGCGAGTCGGTGAATCGTTCGAGCGAGGAGAATCATGAATCCGCAAGAGGTGTTGCCGTTTCCGCCGACTCCGTCTGCGAGCACCGCCGGCAGAACGATGCAGGATTCGGTTTATGCGCAACGTGAAAAGCCGCGCCGCTTACCCGAGGATGTACCGAACATCCTGATCATCTTGGTCGACGACGCCGGCCCGGGTCTGCCGACCACCTTCGGCGGGGAGGTACGAACCGACACGCTGACCAAAATTTATGAGGAAGGCATCGGGTACAACCGTTTCCACACGACCGCGATGTGTTCGCCTACCCGGGCATCCTTGATGACCGGCCGTAACCATCATCGCATCGGCAACGGCCAGGTCGCGGAACTCGCCAACGACTGGGACGGGTACGCCGGGCAGATCCCCAAGAGCAGCGCACTCGGGGCCGAGGTCCTCAAGCAGTACGGCTATTCCACCGGCGCGTGGGGCAAGTGGCACAACACCCCTGCCATCGAAACCACCGCCGCCGGACCGTTCGACAACTGGCCGACCAGTATCGGTTTCGAGTACTTCTACGGCTTCCTCGCCGGTGAGGCCTCGCAGTACGAGCCGAACCTGGTCCGAAACACGACTATGGTGCTGCCCCCGAAGACACCCGAGGAGGGCTACCACCTCAGTGAGGACCTCGCCGACGACGCCATCGGCTGGCTGCACAGACACAAAGCCTTCGAACCCGACAAACCGTTCTTCATGTATTGGGCAAGCGGATGCCTGCACGCTCCGCACCACATCATGAAGCCGTGGGCCGACAAGTACGCCGGCAAGTTCGACGACGGCTGGGACGCCTACCGGGCGCGGACCCATCAGCGGGCCAGGGACCTGGGCTGGATTCCGGCCGACACCGAACTGACCCCGCGTGATCCGCGACTGGCGGCCTGGGACGACATCCCCGATGAGCAGAAACCGTTCCACCGACGGCTGATGGAGGTGGCTGCCGGCTTCGGCGAGCACGTCGACGTCCAGGTGGGTCGGCTGATCGATGAGGTCGAGCGCCTGGGATACGGCGAGAACACTTTGGTGTTCTACATCTGGGGTGACAACGGCTCCTCGGGTGAGGGACAGAACGGCACCATCAGCGAGATGCTCGCACAGAACGGCATACCGACCACGATCGACATGCACATTCGAGCGCTCGAAGAGATGGGCGGCTTGGACGTACTCGGTACACCGAAGGTCGAAAACCAGTACCACGCCGCTTGGGCGTGGGCGGGAAGCACACCGTACAAGGGGATGAAACTACTCGCCTCACACCTGGGCGGCACCCGCAACCCGATGGTCGTGCGCTGGCCGGCGAAGGTCAAGCCGGATCCCACGCCGCGGACCCAATTCCACCACTGCAACGACATCGTCCCCACCATCTACGAGGTCGTAGGTATCACGCCGCCGCTGGTGGTCAATGGTGTTCCGCAAATCCCGATCGACGGCGTCAGCATGGCCTATTCCTTCGATGACCCGGACGCGAAAGGCCGCCTCCGGACTCAGTACTTCGAGATCATGGGCAGCCGCGCGATCTATCACGACGGCTGGATGGCGTCGGCGTTCGGCCCGCGGGCGCCGTGGGTTCCCGGTGCGCCCCCCGGCATCAAGGAATGGACGCCTGATCAAGACCAGTGGGAGCTCTACCACCTCGACAAGGACTGGTCGCAGGCGCACGACCTCGCCGACCAGATGCCCGAGAAACTCGCCCAGCTCAAGGACACCTTCTCGATCGAAGCGGCCAAGAACAGCGTCTACCCGGTCGGCGGCGGCCTGTGGATTACCGTGCTTCATCCCGAGTTGCGGATTTCGACCCCGTATCGGGAATGGAACTTCACCGGCGACGTGATCCGGATGCCCGAGCCCTGCGCCCCGAGTCTGGGCAATCGGGCGAATCTGGTGACCATTGATGCGGACATCCCTGACCGCGCGAACGGCGTCCTCTACGCACTCGGCGGTGCCGGCGGCGGCCTGACCTGCTACGTCGACGATGGATTCCTGTGCTACGAGTACAACCTGTTCATCATCCAGCGCACCAAGATCCGCTCCGAACACCGACTCCCGACCGGTCCCACCACCATCGAGGTCAAGACGGTCTATGCGGGGGAGGCCAAACCAGCAGGCCCGCTCGACATCACGATGAGTGTCAAGGATGCGCCCTATGGCAGCGGGCAGGTGCCGATCAGTGCCCCGCTGCTCTTCACCGGCAACGACTGCCTCGACATCGGCACCTGCCTCGGAGGGTCGGTTTCCCTCGACTACTTCGACAAGGCGCCCTTCCCGTTCAACGGCCACATCGACAACGTCAACGTCCGCTATCTCTCGTAAACAGCAGACGCGCAATCTGCGGAAGCAGTCTGGGCGCGTCCAGGTTTCTCTCCCGCGCCCGCACTGTCGCCGACGTCCGCTCATCGGGGCACCACTGTGCGTAAACGCGGCGGGTCAGATGGGGCCTGGTGCGGTGTCTGCGCCATCTCGATCTGGGTGCGCAGCGCCACAGCGTCGAGGCGACCAGCGGCGCCGATGACGACGATCCGTGTGTGTGGCGTCCGCTCGCCCCATTGATCCTGTAGCGAGATGTCCACGCGCTTCCCGACCACCTGGAGCACCGCACGCCGCTCTGGCGCCTCCGACGTATAGATCAGGCCCTTGGCCCGATAGATGTCAGGCGGCAATTTTTGAACCACTTCGCGCAGCGCCTCCAGTGAGAGCGGCAGCTCGCTCTCGTAGCTCCAGACGCTGAATGTCGTCGACTGGTCGTGTGTGTGGTGGTCGTGACGACAGCATGGGTCGGTGCAGCCGGCGTCTGCGAGGGCGCGCACGTTGAGATCCGCTTGCGCCGGGTCGAAACGTCCGACCGAGAGCAGGATGTCCAGTGGCACGTCGCCGTGGCTGGCTTCGACGAGCCGGTAGCGATGAAAGCGGCTGTCAAGCCAGGCCCTGATCCGGTCGGTCTGGGCTCGATCCACCAGATCCATCTTGTTCAAGATGTTCATGTCGGCGAAGGCCATCTGACGGATCTTGAATTCCATCAACTCGGGGACCGCCAACAACTGCTCGGCGTCCACGACACACACGATGCTGTCCAACCGGATGCGGTCCCGGAAAAAGTCCGCACCGAAGGTCACCATGATGCCGGACGGATCGGCCACCCCACTGGCTTCGAGGAGGATGTACTCCGGCCGCTCAGGGCGGTTGATGGTCGCCATCGTCGTCTCGATGAGATCGTCGCGGATCGTGCAGCAGATGCAGCCGTTGGCCAGACTGATGACATCGGGTGCCACCCCGACGATCAGCTCGGCGTCGATGTTGATGGAGCCAAAGTCGTTGACCAGCACCGCCACTCGCAGTCCGTGGTCCCCGTTCAGGATCCGATTCAGCAGGGTCGTCTTCCCCGCGCCGAGGAAGCCGGTCAAAACCGTCACGGGAATGGGCACCGGCCCGGTGCCCAGGTCGTGGTCGATTGCGTCACAGTTCAACGGTTGCATCGGTTCCCCGGGCGAAGTTCATGTCCAGAATCCTGTCTGCGAGCTCGTGGCATGATCGTCAGCCGAGCTTCAGGGTGAAGTCCTTGGGGAAGTTGGGCGTCTGTTCCCGATACACGTCCGGTGGGTAGTAGACCCTCGGGTCGATCTCGGTATCGCGGGTGGCCTGCTCCTGGATCTCATCACGGTTGTACTCGGGGTTCGGGAAGGCGATCTCGGGCGGCCCCGCTGCAGTGGGGGATTTGAGCGCGAGGAGATCCTCCGGGCTCAGCAGCTGTGCCGGATCAGGTCGGGCAGGATTGGCCGCGTCGGGCAGCACGGCGTCCCGGACCCAGATCGCGTCCGTCGTGACGTTCACGACGGTCACGTCCAGGCCGAATTCGAACCACCCGTTGTAGTGCGTTCGGATGCCCGCGATGATTTCCGGTGCCGTCCCCCGGTCGTACTCGAGGTGGGTGGCCATCCCCAGCCGTGGTTTGAGCTGGTTGAGCAGGTATCCGACGGCGTACGGGACGGTGTGGGCGCTGTCGATTGTCGTGTTGCCGATGAGCTGAGGTATCCCCATGCGCGATTCCGAGAGACTTCCCAGGTCAGCCTGCACCTCGGTGACGAATACATCTACATCCTTGGAATGTTTCAGCGTCAATTTGTCCGGCCGGCCGTCGCCGGTCCACACGAAGGACAGACCGTTCCAGTCGAGGCGATAGGCGCTCGCCCCGTCCATGACGTGTGAGCGCGGCCAATGCCGAACTTGGACGCCATTCCTGTCGTAGCACAGGCCGTTCACGTCCTGCCAGTCGAACTCGTTGACCTCGACTTCATACCCGTCGCCCACCGCCGACGTTTTGAAGGATTTGGTGTGCCAGTGGGTCATCTGTTTCATGCCCTCGATCATGGACTTCGTGCCATCTTTCGGCGTTCGTCCCGACGGGCCGTGCACCCGCAACGGCTTCCAGCGCAGCAGCCAGGGGGCGAAGCAATAAAGGTAGGGCAAGTCCGCAAAATGGTCGACGTGCAGATGCGAGATGAAGATGTCGTTCACCGCCATGATCGGCACCTGCATAGCGACGATATTGCGGAGGCAGCCCGAGCCCAGGTCGAAGAAGAATCGATCCCCGTTGCCCAGTTCGACCATGATGCTGGTGCCGGCCTGGTCGCGGCGCGGCGGGAAGGGGCAGCTTCCCACGAAGGAGATCCGCATTTCGTCCGGGCCGAGCGTCTCGCCAACCGGGAAGTAGTTGCTCGCGTTCACCACGCTCGGGGTCGGCCGGAAATAGGGCGGCAGGCTGATCCCGCTGCCCGGTTGTCCCCCATAGGGGTTCTCGGCCATCGCCGGGCTGTCGCCGGATATTGGTTCGTCAGTTGAATTCACTACAGTCTCCTTGTCGGAGCTGAGTTCGAGCGGACGGGCAACTCGAGTGAAACCGCCGAAGCCGGGCGCCGTGATGGGCTCGGACTCGACACGAGACGAACATAATCGTCCCCGGGTCAGCGGGGTGCAATGGCGTCGGCGCGTGCGGCAACCGCCGATGAGCCGGCCGGATGGCGCCGATTCCCGGACACCCGGAGTGTGTGCCCGCACTCCAATCAGTCAATACCGACCACCCCGGCGCCGTGTGGGAAACGGTCCACATTCTTGCGAATAAGCTCGATCCTCACCGAGTTGAGCATTGATTCCACTCCTAGCGCGGCGATGCCGGCTCGCAGTCCGCTCCTGGCAAGCACCGCTGACAGAGTGGTCATGTCGTGGGGTGCGAGAGTCGTGTGAGGTACTCGTACACCTCGGCTTCGGCCATGATTGGTCTATGGCCGACGCCAGTGGCGAGGTGCGGTTCCGCCGACTGAAGACGCCGTGTGGTGGTGGGTGAGGCGCGGACCTTCGAGCAGGACCTGTTGTTCTCCTTCCAGCTGCTGTCCGACATCGCGCTGCGAGCACTCGATAAGAATGACCCAGCGTCGGCCGTCGAGGCCCTCGACTATCTGGAGGACTTACTCGGCTGGATTGCCTCCGCGCAGACTGGACCCCTGCGCGTCGCCGACCGCAGCGGGACAGTACATGTCGTGATCCACTACCCCGGGTGGGAGGATTTCGTGCGGACCGGGCTCGATAGTGTCATCGCCGCCGCGATGGACTTCCCCACGGTCCTCCTCCGCATCAAGGTGCTGCTCGAGCATGTGCGCAACCGCGCCCGGCCCGACCGTCACGACCTGCGATTTCGGATGCTGTGTCCGTCGGGCGTCGATTGCAGTCTCACAGAGCACCTAGCCGCCCCATAAGATCGTTGCTTTCGAGGGGTGCCCCCGGGGACCGCTCTATCCAGCGGTCAGCGGTAGCCCAGCCGCTGCCCGGGGATGTGGTGGGCGGCGAGATCGAGCATGTTCTCCGCATCCGACGCGGATGGCGGATATAGCCGGGCTCAAAGAGCCGTGAACGTACCGAACCCCGAGGAAAGAGTGACGGCGAGGCCGCCGGCAGTCGCGAGGGCGACGATCCGGCCCGCTCCGGTGAACACCGGTACCGGCGCCGGCGCGCAGTCGCAGGGCTGCTGCGCTGTTTCCCGATCTGCCACGTCGACCACACCGGATGCTCCGGTCGTCAGGTTCGACCACCGGATCCGAGCGTGGGAGTCGAGAATGCTGCTACCGCCGAACGGTCCGGCGTTGGCGACACCGAAGGTGGTTACTCCGGGTTCGTCGCCGACGGTCGCCGTCAAGTAGATGCTGAATTGCGTTGGAATACCCCATGATTGAGATATTTTCACCAGCGGGAGCTGGAACATGGCCGTCTGCGCGGCGTGGGCGACGGTGTGCTGCCCCAGCACCAACGCACTGACCATTGCACCGGCGAAACCCAGCTTGGCGCCCACACCGGCAGCCCGGCGAACCACGTTGTTCGTCACTAGCTCTCCTCACAGTCGATTCCGGCCTGCATCGATGCCGGCGACGCGATGACGATCGATGACATGATCGCCGGATCGGCGTTGCCGACAGCCGCATTCACGGGTGCTGCCTGTGCAGTCGACGAGGCGCCGTGAACGAGCACCCTGCCAAGTAAACAACCCGAGGTGCGATATTCACGGCACCGACCCGCCCAGACTCTCGATGAATCCTTATGCCGGAGTCGGCGCAGCACCCGAAGAAGAGTGGGCCTCGAACGAGATTCGTTGGTATTGCCGGTTCTTCGCGAACCGCTTGATGCTCGGTCGGCGTCACCATCTGGCGATCTCACCAGTGGGTATCCGGCCTCGGTGATATCGCGGCTCTCATTAGCATCGATGTGTCGAACAAATCGAGGAAATCCGAGGACCTGTGTTGACTACCGAACAACTTGACCGCTGGAACGCTCAGGAAGCCGCCGCGGAGGTGATGATTCCCATCATCGGCACGTTGTATCGGGGGAAGGGCGTGACGATCCTGCTCCACAGCCGGTCGCTGGTGAACAAGTCGGTGATCAGCATCCTGCGGACGCACCGCTTCGCGAGGCAGATCGGGGGCGAAGAGTTGTCGGTGGACGAAACCCTTCCCTTCCTGCAGGTGCTCAGCGAGCTGGATCTGGGGCCATGCAAGATCGATCTCGGTCAGTTGGTCATGACCTATCACGCCGACGATCGCGGACTGTCGATCCGCGAGTTCACCGCAGCGGTCCTGGCCGACGTGACCAACGGCAACAAGGCTCGGTCACAGGGCCCAAGGGATGTTGTCCTGTATGGCTTCGGCCGCATCGGTCGTCTGGTCACTCGTCTGCTCATCGAGAAGGTCGGATCCGGCAGCGGGCTGAACCTGCGTGCCGTGGTTGTGCGCAAAGGAGGCGACGACGATCTGGCCAAGCGTGCGTCGTTGCTTCGCAGGGATTCGGTGCACGGACACTTCAACGGCACGATCAAGGTCGATACCGACAATGACACGATCACCGCGAATGGGAACGTGATCAAGTTCATCTACAGCGATGATCCGACGACGATCGACTACACCGAGTACGGGATCAAGGACGCGATCCTGATCGACAACACAGGTAAGTGGCGTGATCGTGTCGGGCTGTCGCAGCATCTGCGCCCCGGCATCGCGAAGGTCGTTCTCACCGCACCCGGTAAGGGCGACGTTCCGAATATCGTGCACGGCGTCAACCACCGCAGCCTGGACCTGTCGCAGCAGATCTTCTCGTGCGCCTCGTGTACGACCAACGCGATTGTTCCGCCGCTCAAGGCCATGGATGACGAGTACGGCATCATCCGCGGTCATGTGGAGACGGTTCACTCGTTCACCAACGACCAGAACCTACTGGACAACTATCACAAGGCGGACCGCCGCGGTCGATCCGCGCCGTTCAATCTCGTGCTCACCGAAACCGGTGCCGCGTCCGCGGTCGCGAAGGCGATGCCGGATTTCAAGGCCAAGATCACCGGCAACTCGATTCGTGTTCCCACCCCCGACGTATCGGTCGCGATTCTGAACTTGCAGCTCGAGCGAGAGACGACGAAGAGCGAGGTGCTCGCGTATCTGCGTCAGGTGTCACTCGCCGGCCCGTTGAGTCGAAACCTCGATTACACCGCCGCCACGGACGTGGTTTCCAGCGATTTCATCGGATCGCGCGCAGCGTCGATCATCGATGCCAATGCCACGATCGTCGAGGGTGACACCACGATTCTGTATGTCTGGTACGACAACGAATTCGGCTACTCGTGCCAGGTGGTGCGGACGGTGCAGTACATCTCGGGCATCGAGTATCCGACCTACCCGCAGGTCGGCGCGCGGCTGGACCGCGCCGCCGACACTCCCGTACTGACTGCGACCGACGCGCGGTAACTCGCGCGGCCGCGAGCAGCCGAAATATCGGCCGGTACCCGAGCGCTGCGGGCCCCCTGCTCTCTCGGCAGGGTCCCTTCGTCGCGGGCGGCCCGATGATGAGCCGCCAAGCTTGGAACCGTCCGGGTCCCTATGCTCGAGGACATGGCGATCCAGCGGATGGACCACGTCGTCGACGACGACGAGGCTGCTACCGCGGTAGTCGGATCGGCATCCCTTCGTGGACAAGTCCGACGGGCAGTGCTCGTAGCGACGCGTGGTCGCCGAGTTGGACCAGTCGTGGATTGAAGTGTTCGTGTACGTAGGTGCGTCCACCGTCGGCGTCGTGGATGATGTACGACTTGAACGCGGACAGTGTCGGTTCGTCGCCGCCTTGCCATGGCGCCAATCCGCTGGACACTTGTGCTCGATATTGCGGTATCCGCTGTTGTCGGAGTTGTATGCCGAAGGGGATCGTGGTGTCGGGGTTGCCCATGCGGCGGCGGGCGATGTTGTCGGTGACGACGTGGTTGATGCTCACTACTTCGTGCTCGCTGGTCACCAGGCAGGATCGGCGTTCCAGCACGGGGGCGTCGGTGTCGAGTGCTAATGCTTCCCGGATCGTGTCCGAGAGAGATTCGGGCGCTGTATCGCCCTGGGTATCGACCCGGACGAACAGGGTTTCACCGGTGAGAGCTTCGAGCAGCACGGTGGTGGAGCCGTCGCAGGAGAGCAGCATTCGGACGGTCGGTCCCAGCTGCACGGTGTGTTGGTTCATGCGAATCCATCTATCTGGTCTGGGTGCGGTCAGGCCGCGACAATGCCCTTGGCTTCAAGGGAATCGGTGTGGTGACGGGATCGTCGAGAGGCTTGGATCAGCCGGTTGCCCGCGAATGAATCGCGGTCTGCTCATCGACCGGTGAAGGCGGGTGGTCTGTGCTCCAGCACAGCCGCGACAGCCTCTCGGTGATCATTGGTGTGGTGGGCGGCAGCCTGCATCGCCGCCGACAGCTCCAGGAGGCTTTCGAGGCTTTGCTGCTGGCCCTCGCGCAGTAGTCGCTTGGTCATCCGCAGCGCGTGCGGCGGGTTGGCGCACACCCGAGCGGCGAGCTGGTGGGCCGCGTCGAGGAGGTCTTCGGGTTCGACGACCTGGGAGACCAGGCCCCACTCGAGAGCGTTGTGTGCATCGATCGGTTCACCGGTGAAGGCCATCTGACAGGCCCGGGCCATACCGATCGCCCTCGGCAGCAACCAGGCGCCGCCGTCGCCGGGAATGAGGCCGACCTTGATGAAGCTCTCGGCGAATACCGCGGTGCTGGCGGCGATACGCATATCGCACAGTAGTGCCAGATCGCAGCCTGCGCCGATGGCCGGACCGTTGATGGCTGCGATCGTGGGGATTTCGCAGTGGTACAAGGCTTTCGGGATGCGCTGGATGCCGTGCCGGTACCCCTGGCGCAGCTCCGCCGGTGCGCCGCCGAACATTCCGGCCCGATCGCGCATGTCTTTGACGTTACCGCCGGAGGAGAACGCAGACCCCGCACCGGTGAGAATCGCCGCCCGCAGTGTGTGGTCCCGATTGGCCGCCGCCACTGCGTCCTCGAGGGCGGTGACGGTGTCGGCTTCGGATATCGGGTTGCGCGCCGCCGGGTTGTTCAGCGTCCAGACGGCGATGTCGCCGGTGCGGTCTATCAGGATCGGTTCACTCACCTGTGATCTCCAGTTGTCTTCTCTGACAATATGATTCGGACATCGAGCGGGACTGTTCCCGAGCTGGATGCGATGACCGGATTGAGATCGAGTTCGGATATCTCCGGGTGCGCGGCCACGAAATCACCGATGCGGACGAGGAATCGGGCCAGCTGGTGCCGGTTGACCGCGGGGAGATGGCGATAGCCGTCGAGCATGCGGGAGGCGATCGTCTCGTCGATCATTTCGAGGGCCTCGAGCTCGGTCAACGGGGCGGCCCGGAATGCGACATCCCGCAGCGCCTCGACCATCACCCCACCGCTGCCGAAAGCCACCACCGGACCGAAGATCGGATCGTGCGTGGCGCCGACGAGCAGTTCGACACCGGGATCGACCATCGGGGTGACGATCATCCCGTCGATGTGGGCACCGGGCATATGGGCACGGACGAAGTCGATGATCGCCTGAGTGTGTTCGGCCGCATCGGAGGCCACCACCCCGAGCCGGACCCCTCCGACGTCGGATTTGTGGATCACCTGTGGTGAAACAACCTTCAGAGCGCACGGCTGCCGGTAACCGGCGACGGCCGCGACCACTTCCTCGACCGTCGGTGCGAAGATCCAAGCGCCGACGCCGATTCCGGCGGCCGCAACCGCCCGCCGTGCGGTCGGCTCATCGAGAGGTCCCGAGCCTTGGATGGGCGGGGCGGGGGGCGGCAGTACGAGCGAGGAGCGTTGCGCGGTATCGGCCAGTTTGCGGCCACGCCGCTCCAGGGCTACCGCCACTCGCACGGCGTGGTCGATCGAGCTGAGCACCGGTACTCCGCCGGCCCGCAGGCGGTCGTGGTTGTCTATCTCGAGAGCGGCGTAGCAGCTCTGGATCAGCAAGGGGACACCGTGTTCGGCGGTGAGCGTGAGTAATATGCCGGCGGCGGCGTCCTCGATCCGGCGCAGCCCGGAGTCGAATCGGAGGTGGTAGCCACCGTAGAGGCCGATGATCAGTACGAGACCGACCTCGGGATCACGCATGAGGATATCGACGGCCACGGCGAACACGATGGGGTCGGTGTCGGTGGCGCCGGCCACGTCGACTGGATCGACCACGGTGGCGGCGCTGCCCAGCAGTTGTCGCAGTCGCCGCTGGGTCCGGTCGCCGAGCTCGGCCAGTTCGAGGCCGCTGGCGGCAAGCGCATCGGCGGCCAGCGTCGCGTGGCCACCGCCATCGCTGAGGATCGCGACTTTGCGACCCTGAGCGATCGGATTGCAGGTGGCGAGGGCACCGGCGACGACAGCGAGCTCGTCGGGGCGGTCGACCAACTCCACCCCCGCCTGCCGCAGCACTGCCGTTGCCACCGCGTCGGAGCCCGCGATCGAGCCGGTGTGGGACCGCGCGGCGCGGCGGCCGACTTCCGATCGTCCGCCACGCAGCGCGACAACCGGTTTGTCCGGCACGGCCTCGGCGGCGGCGACCAGAAACGACCGTCCGTCGACGAATCCCTCGGAATGGATCGCTACGACACCGGTGCCCGGATGGCGGGCGAGCTCGGTGAGGCATTCGTCGTAGCGGACGTCGGCCTGGTTTCCCAGCCCCACATAGGCGTGGAAACCGGGACCTCTGATTGCGCGATTGTCGTTGACCACCGAGAGCAGCATGTTCCCGCTCTGCGTGATCACACTGATCGGGCCGTGCGGAACATCCTGTAGGCCAACCAGATTCGCGCCCGAGGAAACGTTGATCAGGCCCGAGGTGTTGGGGCCGATGACACGAATGCCGGTCTCGGCAATCGCCGCAGCCAGTGCGGCGTCGAGTTCGGCGCCGGCTTCCCCGATCTCGCCGAATCCATTGGCGAGCACCACGGCTCCGGCGATGCCGGCGGCGGCGCACTGGCGCAGCGAGTCGGGGACAGCGGCGGCAGGCACAGCGATCAGCGCGACATCGATGCCGTACGGGAGTCGATCGATCGACGAACACACGTCGAGGCCGAGGATCTGCCCTGCGGTCGGGTTGACCGGGTGGATGGGATGCGCATAGCCGGCCTGCAGCAGGGTTCGAATGGCGTGGAACCCGCGCTTGGCCGCATTGGCGGACGCACCGACGATAGCGATGGAATGTGGGTCGAACAGCCGCTCGAGGGCGGTGCGCGCGGGCGTGTCGATGCTGGGCGTGTGCTCGTCGATGCTGGTCATACCTATTTCCCTTCGAAGATGGGGGTGCGGCGTTCGGCGAACGCGGCGACGCCCTCGGCCCAGTCGCTGGTTGCCATCAACTCGAGCAGCATTCGCGGCTCGGTGGTGAACGCGACATCGAGGGGGTCGTTGCGGCGCAGCGCGGCCTTCATCCGGGCCAGCGCGAGTGGCGCCTTCGCCGCGAGGGTTTCGGCGAGCTCGCAGGCCGACCCGAGCAGCAGATCCCCGGGCACCGTGGAATGGGCCAACCCCCATTCGAATGCCTGCCTGCCGGTGAATCGGTCTCCGAGGATCAGCAGGTCCATGGCCCGACGCAGGCCGACCAGACGCGGAAGCCGGGTGGTCACGCCGCCGCCGACGAAGGTGCCGATGCTCACCTCGGGGAAACCCATCTGCGCGTCCTCGGCCATGACCAGGAAGTCCGCGCTGACCGCCAGCTCCGCACCCGCACCGAGGGCGTAGCCGTTGACCGCCGCCACCACCGGCGTGTCCATCGTCTGGATCTGCTCGCAGGCGCGCTGGCCCAGGTCGATGTAGTCGGCCTGCTCGGTGGGGGTCCTCGTGCCGGACTTGTGCGCTTTCAGGTCGGCACCGACACAGAACGCCCGCCCGGCGCCGGTGAGGACGACACAGCGGATATCGGGATCGGAGTCGGCGGCAACCAGTTCGTCGATCAGCGTTCGATACAACTCTTCGCTGACCGCGTTGAGCCGTTCGGGGCGGTGCAGCACAAGTGTTGCGGTGGAACCGGATCTGCTCACCAGCACGGTGGACATGGGCCTCACTCCTTGTTGGTCGGTGCCTGAAATGCTTTGTGGAGCAGGAGGATCGGCCAATCGGTCCGCCTCGCGATCCGCTGCCGTGGTGCATGCGATCGTCGCACGATGCCATCAGAATTGCAACGCGAAACATATTTGCAAACGCCATTGCATAAGCTCGGTCGGCGGTGTTTCATGACTCACTACCAGTCGTCGGGTCACAGCCCACGGGTCCATGGAAGAAGGCATCGTGCCCACCACGGGAAATTTGAAGCACAGCATCAACACTCGCCAGCTGACGATGATCGGAATCGGCGGAGTTATCGGCGCCGGGTTGTTCGTCGGCAGCGGTGAGGCGATCTCCGCGGCAGGGCCGGGCATCGTCCTCGTCTACCTACTCACCGGCCTCGTCATCATCCTGGTGATGCGCATGCTCGCCGAACTGGCCACCGCCAGCCCCGAGACTGGATCGTTCTCGAGCTACGCCTCCCGAGAACTAGGTTCTTGGGCCGGGCTGTCGGTCGGATGGGTGTACGCCTACCACTGGTGTGTCACAGTCGCTTTCGAGGCCGTCGCTGGTGCGGCGATCGCCGATCAACTGCTGCCGTCGGTGCCGACCTGGCTGTATTCGCTGATTTTCATGAGCGCCCTGACCGGTGTGAACCTCGCGGCAGTGACCTCCTTCGCGCGTTTCGAGTTCTGGTTCGCCATGATCAAGGTGATCGCGATCGTGGCCTTCATCGGAATCGGCATCGCGGCGTTGTGCGGCTTGTTCCCGCACTACGACACGCCAGGAACGGCGAATCTGCTAGGGCACGGTGGCCTGTTCCCGAATGGATTCACACCATTGTTCGTGGCGTCGTTGACGGTTTTCTTCTCCTACTTCGGCACCGAATTGGTGACGATCGCCGCAGGTGAGGCAAAAGATCCAGTCAGCGCGGTGCGCGTGAGCATGCGCAGCGTCGCCGGACGCATTCTGATCTTCTACGTCGGCTCCATATTCGTAGTCGTCACGCTCTTGCCTTGGAACGCAACGCAAGTCACCCACAGCCCTTACACCGCGGTGCTGAACCTGCTGGGAGTTCCCGGTGCGCAGACCATCATGAATCTGGTCGTGCTCACCGCGGTGTTGTCGTGCCTGAACTCGGGTCTCTACTCGTCCTCACGCATGCTGTTCGCACTCTCGCGCCGCGGTGAAGCCCCCCGCTGGCTGGGCACGACGGCCCCCTCCGGGGTACCCGTCGCCGGTGTTCTTGCCGCTTCGAGTGTGGGATTCCTTGCGGTGGTGGCGAATTACTTCGTGCCCACCGGAGCGGTTTTCACCTTCCTGCTCAGTTCCTCCGGCGCGATCGCGGTTGTGGTCTACCTGTGTATCTGCGCCACCCAGATCGCCGGACGCCGAAACAAAACCGTTGCGCAGATCACCGACCTGCCGGTGAAAATGTGGGGCTCCCCCTACCTGTCCTATGTGGTGGGAGCCATCCTGCTGGCCATCGTCGGCGCGATGGCGCTGACCCCCGGCACCCGGACTCCGCTGGCGCTGACGCTGGTTGTTACCGCTGCTGCCGTCACCGCAGGCCTGATTCATCAGCGTCGAAGGGTCGCGGCACAGCTGGCATCGGCCGAGTAGAGGCTCCGCCTGCGCTATTCGCTGGGCGTATCGGCGTAGGTACCGAACTCGGCCAACAGTCTTTCCTCGTCGAGCAGTGTCGGACGCACCTGATGCCCCAGGAGGTGTGCGACCGCACCCGTCATCGCTTGGACGAGGGAGGTGAAGGCAGTCATCGATCGCAGCACGCTCGCGCTGGACGCCTCGATATAGAACGTGTCGTGCGCTGACATCGCGAGCGGTGAGACGGCGGTATCGGTCAGTGCGATGACGTGGGCGCCGCGCTGCCGAGCCCACTGCGCAGCGCGCACGGTGTCGAGGCTGTAGCGATGGATCGATATCGCCACGAAGCAATCGCCCGCATGGACCCGGCGCAGTTCATCGGTCAGGGATCCCGCGCTGGCATTGATCGTCGCCACGTCCTCGCGCAGCATGCCGAGCAGATAGCTCAGCAGATACGCCGGAGCGTGACATTTGCGCAGACCCATCACGTGTACCCGGGGCGCTCGGGCCAGCCGATCGACGACCGACTCCCACATCACGTCGTCGATGCGCGCAAATGTCCGGGCGATATTCGCTTGGTCCAGCCCCACCGTCTGTTCGAGCAGCCCGGCGCCGTCGGCTACGAGGTGCTCGAGATTGTCGAAGCGGCGCAACAGTTGCGCTTGCTCCTGCAACCGTTCGCGACACAACCGCGTGAGCCCGGGGTACCCCTTCAAACCCAGACCGTTGGCAAAGCGCACGACAGTGGCCTCATTGACCCCGACCGCACCCGCCAGCTCGGAAACGGTCATGAACGCCACCGCTTCAGGATCCGACAGCACTCGCTGAGCCAGCTTCTTGTGCGAAGTGGACAGCGAATCCATCCGGCTGCGGATTTCGACCACCAACTCGTCGAAGCTCGCAGGACCCGATGTAACCTGCGCGTTCGTGTCCACCGAGCCTCCTCCTGGTCCACCCCTCGCCGACTACCTCGTAACGGCGACACTCTGCCAATCTAGCCGATTCCGCCGGTAGCGCAGTCACCCGAACAGGCTCGCGTCGAGGCACCCGCCGTGACCGAGCGGCCTGCCGCGAGCAGCGAGATGTCCGGACCCGCGGATGGATGTGGTTGAGTTGATACATGCCGATCACCTTGCTGCGCCGCGTCTTCGCGACCGCGTACCCGGTTGTCGGGACAATGTCGGTGGTGGCCGCTTCGGCGGACTCCGGCCAAGAGGTCCACGGTGGCCGTGCACAGTAAAGAGTTCTTCCGGATCGTCGACACACTCGTCGACGTGCAGCGCGCCAAAGGCGACAAATACACCACTTTCAGTGTGCGCGGCAAGCGGTTCGGCTACTACTGGCCGCGGACCGAGACCGTCGGCTTGAAGCAAACCCTGTCCGAACAACTGGCATTGGTGTCCGAAAGGCCCGAGGTATTCGAAATACAGTTCACCGCAGGCGGGTTCGGTTGGGTGGTTGTCCACCTCGCAGGCATCGAGGTCGACGAGTTGTCCGAATTGGTCTTCGAGGCATGGCGGTTGTCCGCCCCCGAGGAACTGCTCGCCGAAGTCCCCGACTTGGCACAGTCGACACCCCCATCCACGGACTCGATGAGCGCACCCTGAGCGACGCCCGCAGTCCGGCTCGGACCTGCGCTACAACGGCCGAGCACACGAACGGGAGCGGCTGAAAGAGCACCGCCTCCTGATCGTCAGACCCGGGTTGCCAGATAGATCGTGCTCGCTGACCGGGAACGGGTGAGCGGATTGTCGAAGCTCACCCGCTCTGCCACGACATCGGTGAAGACGCTGTCGAGGACAGCGAGGAACTCGGCGTCGGGAGCATCGTCGGACCACATCGCGAAGGTGCCGCCGGGGGACAGGAACACAGACACGGCAAGCAACCCGTCGCGGGTGTAAAAGGTCGCGTGCGGGTCATGCAGCAGGTGACGTGGCGAATGGTCGATATCGAGCAAGATCGCGTCATACGTTCGGCCGGGCCGCTGCGGATCGAACCCGACCGAGCCCGAAGCGGCGGCGAAGAAATCTGCACACACCAGCGCAACGCGACCGTCCGCGGCCAGCCCGGCCGTGTCGGGCAGCAGACCCCGTACCTGCCAATCGATGACCGCTTCGGAGTATTCGATCACGGTGAGCGTACGAATCCTCCCGTCCTCCAACGCTTCCCGCGCGGTATAACCCAGACCGAGCCCGCCAACGACCACATCCAAACCCGCACCCGGCGTACGCGCCAGCCCCCGCCGCGCCAACTCCCGCTCCGCGACGGTGAACAGACTCGACATGAGGTACTCATCCCCGAGCTTGACCTCGTAGACGTCGGCGCGCACCGTCGGATCGAATCGCCGCCGCAGACTGACCTCACCCATCGGCGTCTGCTGCCAGCCCAGTTCCTCGAAGTGTGCGCTCATCGCAGTGACGATAGCCCCAGACTCGACGATGAGCTGGTAGGTGCCGTAGACCGAAGTCGCTGGACAAAGCAGTGGACGGACGATCTCCACTCGCGCTGTGCGACGTGCGATCAGCTCTCGCGCGACCGCCGTGCCAATTCGACCGTAGCCGCCCGCAACCCGTCGATCGAATCCAGCGGCGTCAGGTAACCCACCCGAGTACGTGCCACCCCGCGCGGCGTGACGACCCGCAGATCCAACCCATATCTGTCGGCGCGCTCACAGCTCGCCGCCGTCGAATCCGGATACCCGCCGAGCACCCGCGCCATAGACAGCAGCGCATCGGCGTGATCGTCGTTGAGATGCGTAATCGCCGCGGCGGCAACCGGTATGACCGGGTCCGGCGCGGCAGCGGCATACTGCTCGGCCGTCGCCGAATCCATCCGCCCATACCCACCGACCCACCGAATCCGCTGCACCCGCAACACCCACACCGCGAAATCGCTGTAATCGATGTAGTACCTCGCCGCCGGCACCGCCGCCAGATGCGCCCGCCGCGCAGCCTCGGCCTCCGCGCCGACAGGCTGCTCGACGACACCGGCCAGAGTAATCCGGGTACCCGCCAACGGGTCGGCGGGCGGATTCGGCTCCACCACCGCGATGCTGGCCCGTGGATCGGCAGCCAGATTGCGGCCGTGCTCCGCCATCCTGGACACACACAACACCGGCTGCCCATCCAGCAAGCCATAGGTGACGAACGACGCCCACGGCGACCCGTCCGCACTCAGGCTGGCCAAGGTTGCCGTATTCGTCGCCGCCGCAACAGTTCTGGCCTCCTCCGCCGCGGAGGGTCGTGCGGAATTCACCACCGGCGCGGTCGGCTGCGGAATCGAAGGCGCGTCGCCGGGATCACCGTGATCGAGAGTCATGCTCCTCAGCGTGCCATGGAGAAACGCCGCTCAGAGCAGAGGGATGGACTGGATTGCGCGCGCGCAACCACGCCGAATCAGCAAGACTTGCGGATGTGACCCGATATGCATTCGACGCAGACCGCAACGCGCTAGTCGCCATCTGGGCGACCGGACGCGGCGATCTCGCGGCGACGGTGGCCGTACT
The DNA here is from genome assembly GCF_042675075.1 of Nocardia sp. GCM10030253. Classification (NCBI taxonomy): domain Bacteria; kingdom Bacillati; phylum Actinomycetota; class Actinomycetes; order Mycobacteriales; family Nocardiaceae; genus Nocardia; species Nocardia sp. GCM10030253. The sequence goes on from NZ_JBHTDL010000002.1 coordinate 92,724, forward strand.
GCCACCGATAAGCCCAGACCAGGCAACAAGTTTGGCGTCGAATCTGACCACCCTGTCCCGGTTCCAATGGCGCACCTACACACACCCGGCCAGCGCCGCGGGGGATCCCGACATCCCCAACAGCGAGGCTTGGCGCCGCGCAGAGGAACGCAGAAACTTCAAGGAAGTCGACGCCGCCATCCGCACGCCGAACCTGCCGACCGACCATGGCCTCATCGTCTCCTACAGCGGCGTCGTAGAGTCCGCGCACCGCGTCGGACGCACCCTGCACAGCATCGACGACCTCGACCTGCACGGCACCATCCTCGCCGAGGTCGCCACCGAACAAGCCGCCATCGAATCCGCGGAACTGGGCGACCTCTCCGGTCGCGCACGCCAAGCCGTCGAGCTGTCCCGACCGGATGTCTCACCCGCCCAAGTGCAAGCCGCCGACGAACTGCTGCGCGCCGACCCACTCGGCTCCATCGAACTGTTCACCGAACTCGACCCCGCCTCCGCCGCGGTCGCGGCCGCCCACTGGCTCGACGCCGCCGCGGAAGTAGCGGGCGAACTGGCAGGCGTGCCGACCGTCGACGTGGTCGTCGAGGCCGACGACATCGAAGCCCTGCAAGTGGAAACCCCAACCCTGGTACTGGAACGCCTCGGCGCAGGCGAGACACCGACCGATATCGTGGTCGACCTGATCGCGGAAGCCATGTCGGTCTCGGAAGGGCACGTACCCGCACCGTGGGCCGTCGTCGGCCGAGTGGCCGAAATCGAAGAGCAGGCCCGCAAATTCGACCTCGACAGCGACACCCGCGAAGCCCTGCTCGCCGAATTCCGCATCAGCCGCCTCGACCCGGTCCGCCCCGCCCTCGACCTCCTGGAAGACATCCTCGACGGCATCCGCGGCTGCCTGCTCCTCTACACAGCCCACAGCACCGGTGACCCCGACGACATCGAAGCCCAATTCGCCGCCGACGTCCGCGGCGAAGCCGACGCCCATCCCGAACAACTGTTCTGACTTGCCTGCCCGGACACTGTCGCAGCACATCCGCACGAACCCGTGCGATGAGCCGGAGAGTGTCCGGGCAGCCCGCTCGACTGTGGTCAGCATCGCTGACCGGTAAGCCATCGACGCAAGCCGGCATAGACACCGTCGTTCGCGACGGAAACCCTTGCCGCCCTGGTGTATACCGATGTTCCCGAACGACCCGAGCGCCTGTGTCCCAACACGTACCGTGAGAATATGGAACCGGTACTTGTCACAGGCGCGGCCGGCGGCATCCAAGGATCGACCGGACGCCGCGTCGTCGGACTGCTCCTCGAACGCGGACTCACAGTGCGCGCACTGGTCCGCACCGACGACGAACGCGCCGCCGTACTGCGCGGATTCGGCGCCGAGGTCGTCATCGGCGACCTGCGCGATATCGCCTCGATGCGCGCCGCACTACAGGGCATCCGCTCGGCCTACTTCACCTATCCGGTCATCGACGGCCTCATCGACGCCGCAGGCACCTTCGCGGCCGCCGCCCACGAAGCAGGCGTCGAACGCGTAGTAGCCGTATCCCAACTCGCGGCGGGCCCTCAGGCAGGCACACCACGGATGCGACAGCACTGGGTGGCAGAACAGATCCTCGACTGGGCCGGAATCGGCGCAATCCACCTGCGCGCAGCGGTCTTCTTCGAAAACCTCGCGCTACTCGCCACGGCGGCCGACAACCACACCCTCGCCATGCCGATGGGCCCACCCGAGACGGTGCTGCCGCTGATCGCCGCTGACGACGTGGCACGGGTCGCGGCGGGTCTACTCGCGGACCCCAGCACCACTGCCGACCCGATACTCCTGCTGACCGGCGAAGTCATGTCCATCGCCGAGGCCGCCCACACACTCGGCACTACCTACACCGACCTTCCGCCCGACCAATGGCACCAATGGGCACTGGAGTTCTACGGCTCCGCCCACGCCGCCGAACACCTGTCGAAGCTGTGGGAGATCTTCCGCATCCTCGGCGAAGGCACCGGCCTGTACCAAGTCACCGAAGCAATCGAACAGCTCGGCGGTCATCGGCCGACCACCCTCGCCGACTTCGCAGCCACCCGGACCTGACCGGGATCCCGGCTGCGCGGGCCACGGGTCAGCTCGCCAACCCGGCCGCTGATCAAGACGGAACGTGTGTCACGCCGACGGCAGTCTCGGTGAGGCTGCCGAGATAGAGAGTGCCCTCGTGCTCGACAACGCCGGTGACCATCGAGAAGTTGGTGCCCTCGATCTGGAGGTCGTGAACAACGTTGCCGTCGAAGTCGACCGCCATCACCCAGATCGTCTTCGTCGGCTTCGGCTGGAGCCACTCCGGGAGCGTCCAGACGATCTGACGCAGCACACCCGGCAACGGAAGTAACCGATCCAGCAACGGATTTCGTGGGGAGGGAAGGGTAATCCAGACGAGCCCGTCGCTACCGAGACCCATGTTGTCCGGGAAACCGGGCAGGTTCTCGATGAGATAGTCGTGGGTGCCCGCCTTCGGTCCGGTGAGCCAATAGCGCGAGACGCGATACGCGCCGGTCTCGGCAACCACCACGCACGAACGGTCGGGGGACAGGACCACCCCATTGGCGAATTGCAGCCCATCCAACAGTGTTTCGACGGTGCCCGACGGATCGCGGCGCAACAGTCTGCCGGTACCGGAGTGCTCCAATATGTCGCCCATCCACTGGTCCAGGCGATAGCGGCGGGACGACGAAGAGAAGTAGATCGTGCCGTCGTCAGCGCGAACGACATTGCTGGCGAAGGGGAGTGGTTCGCCATCGACCTGGTCGGTCAGAACTTCGAGGCCGCCGTCGGAATCGAGACGCAACAGCCCGCGGATCGAATCGCAGATGAGTATCGATCCGTCCGCATCGGCGTGCAGGCCCAACGGCCTGCCTCCGGTGTTGACGAGGCGGCGCACGGCCCCGTCGGTCGGGTCGATGCTGAGAATCGAGCCGTCATCGATCCCGGCGAGCACTCGCCCATCGCGCGCGAGCACCACGTCCTCAGGTCCGACACCGGGCACCTCCAGCCTGGCGAGCGGGGGGAGCGGTGTGGCGCTGCGGGTTTCGCGAGCGCGGGGGAGCGCTGGCGGCGGCGTCCAGCGTTGGGGTTGCATCGTCGGACCGGCAAACATGCCTCAGGTTAGCCCGTCAGGCGTCGCCCGCCGGGCAGATTAGCTCTTCAAAAACATAATCTTACGTAGATATGCGCATCTACGCATGTTGCTACCCACACATAATCGCCAACGCGCCCGGCTACGCCGAACGCAGCAAGGACAGGGGAGGGGCGGTTCCGATGCTGCTCCACCCACGCCGTCGATAATGGCGCGGGTGGAGCAGTGTTCTCGTCCAGAAGCTCGAAGTCGGCTGTGCCGTTGAGCTATTGACGGATCTCGGTGCCGTACACGTGGTCGACTGTCATCGTGATCAGGACCCGTCGGTCGGTCACCATGACCGACCGATACTCGTCCCAGTCCGGATGGTCGCCTGCGGCAACGCGGTAGTAGTCCACCAATGCTTGGACCTCGGGACCGTTGGGGTCGGTGCCGGGACCGGTGAGCGTGGCCATGCCCTCGGCAGTCGCCCACGCCCAGCCGTCTTGGCTGGTCACCTCCAGGGTGGCTCGCGGGTCCCGACGCAGATTCGCGATCTTGGCGGTTCCCGCGGACGTCGACACATAGATGATTCCGGCCTCCCGATCATAGGAAGGCTGGACCGGCGAAAGCTGAGGGCGGCCGTCAGACCTGATCGTCGCGAGGACTCCGAGTCGACTCTCCGCGAGCAGCGCGTGTGGATCGAATGGGGCGGCGGTCATGACCGTGGCTTGCGGAACTGCTCGATCATGGCCGCGTAGCCGTCGCCACCGCGGCCCTCGGCCACCGCCCGGTCGGCCAGCGCCTTGACGAACCTGGGCAGTTCGGCATTGATACCGAGAGACTCACTCTCCTCGATGAGATGGTCCATCGACGCCAGGTGGGTGTCGATGGTGGCATCGTCGGCGGGGTACTTGCCCGCGTCGATTTGGTCCGCATAGGCGGTGATCCATCCAGTGATGGCGCCGATCCCTTGATTCACGAACGGGGCGACCGTCGCGGCGTCCACTCGCGCGGTGCCGAGCAAGGCAGCGGCGTGCAGGAATCCGTTGAGAACGCTCCACATGACGGTCAGCATCGCCATGTCGTACAGCGAGGACAAACCATGATCGACGCCCAGGTAGGTGGTGGCCGAGCCGAGGCTCTGCAGGGTCGACTCGTGTGTATCGAAGGCCTGCCGCGGACCGCTGTAGAGGAGAATGGCGTCGTCGGTGCCGATGGCCGGGGGAATGGCCAGGATCACGCCGTCGAGGTAGGTGATACCCTGCTGCGCCGCCCGATCGGCGGTGTCACGGGCTTGCTCCGAGGTACCCGAGGTCAGGTTCACCAGGACCCGGCCCGCGAGCACGTCGCCCAACGGGTCGAGAAGCTCACGCGCAGCCTGGTAATCGGTGACGCAGATGATCACCAGCGGGCTTGCCGCGACGGCATCGTGGGCGGAGGCCGCGAGGGTCGCGCCGCGCGCGACGAGCTGTTCCGCTTTGGCTGCCGAGCGGTTCCAAACGGTTGTGGGGTGTCCGTCTGCGAGGAAAGCTCCGGCCAGCGCCTGGCCCATCAATCCGAGGCCGATGACTGTCACCGGAGCGTGGCCGGTGTCGGAGTTGGGCATGTGTTGCTCCCGTTCGCTTCGCTCTACTGTTGCTGACCGAAGGGCTCGGCCATGGCAGTATCATCGACCTTCATATCAATATGAAGGTCAAGGAGAAGCGACGATGTTGATCGGGGAACTGAGCCGCCGAACCGGAGTCGGTTCGCATCTGCTGCGCTACTACGAATCCCAGGGTCTGCTCGAGCCCGACCGCGGTACCAACGGCTACCGCGAGTACACCGACGACGCCATCCTGACCGTAACCCAGATCAGGGGGCTGCTCGAGGCGGGACTCTCGACCGAAGACATCGCGTACTTGCTGCCCTGCGCGACCGGCGCCGCCCCCGAACTCGCGCCCTGTTCCGAGCTGGTGGACGTTCTCCGAGCACGCCTGCACGGGCTCGACGAACGCATCGACGCGCTTACCCAATCCCGCCAGGCCCTCGACAGCTATCTGAACGCCACCGAACGAGCGCTGGCGACATCCAGCGCGCGCAATCCGCCACGCTGATCGACCCGCGCGCGGAACGCGGCGAGGTGACCGGTGCAAGCCGCCGACGAATTGCTTGGGCGGGTAAGGCATTCGGTGGGCGTGGCAGAGTCAGTGGCTTGAATCAACCAGTGCCGTAACGACTTTTCGGCCGAAAGCGCCGATCCCATGGACACCTCCATGGGATCGACGCTGCTTCGGGGTGGGGTAGAGGGTGGGCATTCGAACGAGTGGGGGAGTGTGGCATGCCAGCTGGAGCGTCGGTAGTGGGAGGGCGGTCGGTATCGGGTGTTCCCGATCGGTCAATGGCGCGAACTGCTCGGGATGTAAGTGGTCCGCCGACCGTAGCTTGCTTGATGGGACAAACATGATTATATCGAGCTATGCATATCTTTGCATGAAGAACATACCCATGTCATAGCCAACAACCAGACCTACCTACTACCAAAGAAGCAAGGGCACAGGAGGTCTGCGGCCGTGCTCGGTTGAGTAGAGCAGGGGAGGGTAACTAAGCGGTCTACCTGAACTTGGCCTGGGGCTCGGCAAGCCAGGGCCAGTGTCATGTGGCGACTGTCCTTTCGTCGAAGACCGGTCGGTGTCCAACGATAGGGCAGTCGCCACATAGCGCCCCGGCTGTCAGGGGCTGGTGGTGAAGACGTGCCAGAGCACGGCGAGCGTGCCGAGTGTGAACAACGGCGACAGGACCCAGGTCTCGACCTTGTTGCCGGTGCGGTCGATGATCGGAACGCGGGTGCGCAGCGGGAAGGGCCAGAAGAGGCGGCAGCCGCGGTCGGTGAGGCAGTCGCCCGCGAGGTGGGCCAGTGCGCCGAGCCCGACGGAGAACGGCAGCCAGACCGGTTTGTCGCTGATCCAGTGATCCATTGCGAACGTTCCGGCGGCGGCGAGGACCACCACCGTGCCCCACGCTTTGATGCTGTCGCCGGAGGGGCAGAGGTGCAGTGCGCGTACAGCGAGAGCCAGGAGGAAGAAGACGAGCGAGAGGGTGAAATAGCGTCCGATCCAGTGCTCACCTGCCCAGGTCGCGTACCCCACGGCGATCACGAACGCGAACGAGTGCGTGGCATGTCGGTGCCCGCCCGATATCCACGAGATGAAGCGGCATAGATAATACGAGACCGGTCCGAGCACATGCGCGATGGTGCCGTTGGGGTGGTCTGCGTCGGGCAGAAGTGCGGCGCCCGCCGTCAGGAAGACACCCAACAGCAGATCGACAGGGCCGAGTTGCACGTCCGGACTTGTCAATACGGGATACGTCAACGCCGAGATGGGCAGCGTCGCCGCCGCCACCGACCAGGCAAACGCGCCACTGGTCGCATGAGAATGTCCTAACACCGCATGAACGTTAGTTGACCACAGTACTTTTCAGATAAGCGCGGCGAGGGACGGTGAACTGTCGGTCGTGACTCAGTCGTCTCGAGACAGTGTGGGGGACCGGAATAGTTGTGGGAAAGGCGCTTTCAGTGGCAACGGTGGGATCTTGGCGGAATGGCCGTTGCGCACCGAGCAGCCGCTGAACGGCCCGTCAGGGCTGAGCAGGACACTCATCTGGGCGTCGGCGTGGTCCAGCAACCACACCGAGAGCCCGGTGTGCGCGTTGAGCCGGTAGTACTCCCATGTTCTCCAGAGCGCATCCAGGCGCGCGACGGCCTCGGCGTGCTGCCACCATTCGGGGCACCACGCGTGGATGTCGATGTCGCGCCGGTAGATCAGGCTCAGATAGTTCTCGACGAACTCCGGAACAGATCTGTAGACGGATGGTGTTTGCTCGTCACTCATTCGTCCCCCCGTGCAACGTGGTCGGTCTACCTTTGAGGGTAGCGACGAATCCTGGTCGCTTTGATACCGTTCCGGTCATGTCGGGTACTGGTGGGTCGGCCGAATTCCGTCCGTTCCGCGAGGTGCTCGCCGAACTGGACGCGGCCTTTGCGCGGGCGCCGCGACCGTCGCGCATCGATGCCTGTTCCTGCTGTACCACGGCGGAAGTGGTTGCCGTCCTGCTGAGCACGCCACGGAAGCTGTTGAGCGCCAGCGATCTCCAGGAATATGCCACTAGTTCGATGATGACGATGGGGTCGGCAGCGGACCTGCGGTATTTCACGCCGCGCATTCTGGAGTTGTGCCACACCGGTGAAATGACCTGGCCCGACATCGAAATCGTCTACGACCATATGCGTCGAGCCGACTGGAAATCATGGCCCGAGGCGGGCATCGTGGCAGAGCTGATGGACGCACTGTGGGCCGACGTGCTGACCGAATATCCGTCCAACGAGGATCCCGCCGAGTTGTTGTGTGCGTTGGGTAGTGCGATGGGGAGTGTCACTGCGTATCTGGTGAGTTGGTCGCTGCTGGGGACCGGTGCGGCCATTCGCAATCTGCGTGACTTCCTGGTCGACGACGTTGCCCTGCGTCACGGCAGACTGGTGCCGAAGAATGCCTTCTGGGACTCGAATGACTACCCGTACAACGAGGTTGCCCGGTGGCTGACCGACGGGGGAGCCCGACAGGCTGTCGAGCAGGCGTTCGCACGGACGACGGACGCCGAACTCATGGAGCTGCTCGTCGAGTCACATGATGTGCTCGGGGTTGTGGATGCGGGTCAACGATCCGGCCACGCATAGCGCCATGATGGAGCCGATGACGGGCTGCTGCTTGGGGGCCGCCGAATCGGCGTTGGCATTGACGTCAGCGGGCAGCTACGTCGTCGGGGCCGAACGGCGGGAAGTAGTCCGTTTCAGTGCGAGTGATGCGGAGACCTGGGTTGCGCTGCACGGCTGTGAGATCTATGTCGACCTGTGTGTGGATGGTCAGGTCGGTGAGGTTGTCCAGGGGCGGCAAGGGTCCGAACGTGCCGTAGGCGAGGGTGAGGGATTTCAGGCCGGTGATGTCTCGAATCGGGGACATGTCGGCGACATCCACGACCGCCAGGTTGAGCTGGGTGACAGTGGTTCCGGCCAGTTGGTCGAGTTCGATGTTTGCGGGGCCTGCCAATTGGAGGAGTTGCCATGATCGGCCGGTGAGAGGTCCTAGGTCCATACCGTTTTCGTCCCAGAGGAGTGCTTGGGTGAGGGCTGGCAGGTAGCGGATGGGTTCGAAGGTCCAAGCGCACCAGTAGTCGGTCGTGAGGCGGCGGCGTCGCACGATCGGACCTGCGGGTGGGGGTGTATCAGTGTCCGAGTGATGGAGGACCCGGCGCCAACCCGGGGAAAGGTTGGCCCAGATGTCGGCCCAGTCGTCGTCCGTGACGAGGTGGTCACCATCGTCGGGGACCATCACGGTGTCTTTGCGGGTGGTTGTGATGACGCTCGGACAAGGTCCATGAGACGGAACCATAGTCGTTGGGGTGCTGGGAGATACAGACGTTATTGCGCCGGAGCCCGGGAACCTGAGTCTCACAGTCGTCCGGATTCCTTGACGGCGTTCGGTCTAGCGAGGGCGGAGCGTCGCCGCCGTTTCCGGTTTAGCCGCCTGATCGACGAATGACGGGTAGACGGCGCTACCCAGCCAAGGATGAAAACCGGGCCGTCCCGCCGTGGGCGACCGGAGTGCGGTCATGTGTCGATTCGGAAGAGTTCCGCGAATCGCTCGAGCAGTCTCGAATTGCCCTTCAGGATGGTGACAACGTCTTGCTCCACGGACTGGGCAGGGGTCAGTGTGCCCGCGATCAGGTGGCGGATCCCTGGGCCAGTGACGAACTGCAGTTCAGGCTCGCCGCTGGGCAGCGAGCCTCCCACCGGCGGTGTCGGGGGAGCGATCTGGAACACCTTCAACTCGCCGTCGCCGACCTGGGCACGCAACTCGACGGCACCCACCTGGATCTGGAAATCCAGTGACATCGAAGCGAATTCTGGTCTGAACGCGGTTCGCAGTGCCATCGTCAGCGAGTCGGCGGTGACGATGTCGTCATCCTTGGGTTCGCCCATCGACCGGAATCCCCATCGGCCGAGCGCCAGCACGATCGGCTCGAGATCACGCCCGTATCCGGTGAGTTCATAGACGAGTCCGCACCGTGCCAGTGCGATACGACGGATCACCCCGCCCTCCTGCAACTCCTTCAGGCGCGCGGCGAGGATGTTAGTCGGTATCTTGGGCAGGCCCTGCTTCAGGTCGGTGTAACGACGCGGACCGACGAGCAGGTCACGGATGATGAGCAGTGCCCAGCGTTCCGTGACCAGCTCGACGGCAGTGGTGATACCGCAGTACTGCCCATAGCTGCGGGCAGCCACTCAGACCTGAGCCTGCTCGGCCGGATATGCCTCCGGGCCTTGTTCGGCCGCCTGCGGTGCCATGTACAGGAAGGCCAGGTTGTTGCCGTCCGGGTCCTCCAGGTCACGGCTGTACATGAAACCGAAGTCCTGGGCCGGCCGAGGTTCGGAACCACCGGCGGTCAGACCCGCCTGGACGACCGTGTCGACATCCTCCCTGGAGTCGAGGGAAAGCGCAGTCTGGACCTGTGCAGTGGTCGCCGGGTCGGCAATTTGCTTGTCGGTGAAGTTGGCGAAGAATTCGCGCGTCAACAGCATGAATTGGAAGTTCTCGTCCCACACCAGGCAGGCGACGTTTTCGTCGGTGAAAAGCGGATTGATGGTTGTGCCGATTGCGGTGTAGAAGGCCTTGCTGCGCTCGAGGTTCGCGGTCGTGTAGCTCACGGAAATCTTCGTAGGCATATCAGATTGCTCCCTTGGTGGTTTCATCCGGAGGCTCCGATACTTGCAAAAAACAAGCAGACTTGTCAATAGCAAGCGCCCCGACGGCACCCTTCAACCCTGGCGATGAGGGCGCAGTGCGGAGCGCGTGGTCGTCGGCGCCGTATCCCAGGAGGGAAATGTCGGACGGCAGCGCCGAGGCGGGGAAGTGGAGCGAGATGAGAGGCGGGAAGCAGGGTGTTCTCGCAGGCGCCCAGGAGGGCGCCCACGGCACCTCAACCTGACATAATGTTGATTATCGGCGTTACAACGGGGTGGGCGGAAGTGGCTTGTGGCGACGGAACGCTGTTGCGGCGTTTGGTGTTTCGTCTGTCGGTTCGGGCTTACTCCGACCTGGTCCGCCTCGGGTTTGATGCGCTGCGCTGTCGTGGCGGGTGCATGGGTTGCGGTCCCCTCGGCGCGATTTCTTCGTGATGGAAATTTTCCGGCGTTCCGGGGCTCGTGTCGAAATGTATTGGATTCGGCCAAGATTCGACTAGCTGCTACTCCCCTCCTAGCTCCATATCTTCCCTTAATTCGTCACAGTGACGAAATGGGGGAAAGTTGGTGGCCCGACGAGTGCGCCCACCGTTCAACCGTCCCGCGTATGTGCATCGTGGACCTGGCCGCGGTAGGTGTCGACGGTTGTCTCGGGGTCTCGCCAGAATGTGGTCACCAGGTCGGCCAGTTGTTCCGGAGTCTGGACGAGCGGGCCGACATGTCCGGCGGCGGGCAGTAGGACCAGTGCCCCCTTGGTCAGATGCCGTGTTGCCGCCGTGGCGTCGGCGACGGACCACATCGGATCGGCATGTCCTGTGGTGAGCAGCGTCGGGGTCTCGACCGTGGCCAGCGCGGGTGTCAGGTCCTGACGGGCGAGGCTCAGCCATGAGATCGCGTGCAGCATGTCGGCGCGGTGTGCTCGGCGGAACGCGTCGCCGACGAGTGCGGCTCCCGCGGGGTCGTCGGTACGCGTGTCGGGGCCGAGGAGGGCGTCGACGACGATGTCGGCCAGTCGACGCGCGCCGACGATGCGATAGAGCAACGCCAGCAAGCGGATTCGTCGACGTTCGGCTGGGTTGAGTGCGCGGATCGGGGCGCCGATGGCCATCAGCGTTCGGCAACGTTGCGGGTGCGTGGCGGCGAACAGGACGCCGACGTGACCGCCCCAGGCGTTGCCGACCCAGTCGACCGGTTCGTCGATCCCCCGGTGATTGAGCACGTCTTCGGCTACGCCCACGCAGTCGTCGAGCGTGAACCGACGTGAGGGTGGCGGGTTGCCGCCGTGGCATGGTCCGTCGATGAGTATGAGGTGGCGTTGCTGGGCGAGGCGTTCTTCGACGCGGGTCCAGGTGGTCGAGTCGACGAAGGTTAGTCAATGCCTCGGTCGTATTCCATGGAGCGACGCAGTCGGCTGACGGCGCAGACGCGGGAACGCATCATCGCCGCCGCGGCCGAGTTGTTCAGCCATCGAGGTGCTCGGGCGACGACCATGAATGCGGTGGCACGGGCGGCGGACGTGTCGCCTGCGACGGTCGGGAATCACTTCGCCTCCCCGGATCTGCTCATCGAGGCCGTCATCGAGCGACTGCTGGGTGAACTGAACATCCCCGACCGAACCGTTTTCGCCGGCGCTGAAACGCTGCCGGAGCGGGTGCGTGCGCTGACTGCGGCGATGTTCGGTTTCTACGAGCGCACGTATCGGTGGTTCTACCTCCTCGGTGCGGAACTCGCCGATGTACCGGCGGTGGCCCGCGCCGACGCGGAGTTCCGGCAGGCGATGCGTGTGCTTTACGCCGACGCGCTCACGGGTAACGACGATGATCTGCTCGCCAGGACCACCGCTGGTCTCGTCCATCCCGCGACGCTGAGTGCGCTGACAGAAGCGGGCCTGTCGGTCGACGAGGCCGTCGAGGTGGTCGCCGACGCCATCGTGCAGCGCGCGGCACGGCGGTGACACCGGGCGGATCCAGTTCGAGCCATGAATTCGATGCGGTCTGGGGGCATTGGCGGAGTCGCCGCTCTCTACAAGTCCAGTGGTTGGCAAGTGGATCTGTTTTATAGGACCAGTTGGCGGCAGGCTGGGTGAATGCTGGTTCGGCGTTTGGTGGCGCTCTATGTCGGGTTGTGGTTGTACGGGCTGTCGATGGCGGTGATGATTCGGGCTGGGCTGGGGTTGGATCCGTGGGATGTGTTCCATCAGGGTGTGGCGGCGCATGTGCCGATCAGCTTTGGTGCGGTGACGGCGGTGACCGGTGTGGTTGTGCTGCTGGCGTGGATTCCGTTGCGGCAGCGGCCCGGTGTGGGCACGGTGAGCAATGTCGTGGTGATCGGGGTGTCGGTCGATGCTGGTTTGTGGTTGTTGCCGGAGTGGGATTCGATCCCGGTGCGGGTGGCCGCTATGGGTGCGGCGGTCATTTTGAATGCGGTGGCGACGGTGCTGTATATCGGTGCGGGTATGGGTCCTGGGCCGCGTGATGGACTGATGACTGGACTGGTTCGGCGGACCGGATGGTCGGTGCGGTTGGTGCGGACCAGCATCGAGGTGTCGGTCCTGGTAACTGGGTGGATGTTGGGTGGCAGCGTTGGCATCGGAACGCTCGTATACGCGCTCGGTATCGGGCCACTGATCCAAGTGTTGATCCCTTATGTCAATCGGTTCTTGCCGGGATTTCATGTGGACGGAGAGGTCGAGCTCGCCGCGGTTCCTGCCACACCGTGACAACGATCGGTGGTGTCGAATTGCCGGTGGAGGGTGCGGCGATGTCTCGAGGCCTCTCCCCTTCGGCCTGCGAAGTCATTGCTCAGGTGATACTTTCACCCATGCTGGACGGACGTCCAATTGATTCGGCTCGCGGCGGCGGGCTACCTGTGGAGGGGTTCATGAACAAGGTGTCTCGGGCGGTGATCGCGTGGGCGGCCGCCTGCGTGGCGTTGCCTGTCGTTGCGCAGTCCGCTTCGGCCGCACCGCCGCAGTTCGGTGAGTATGTGGCGCTGGGTGATTCGTGGGCGGCGGATTCGACGTTGAATCCGGGGTTGGTGACCGAGGAGTTCGTACCGTTGAGTTGCGCGCAGAGCCGGGGTAGCTATGCCAAGCAGGTCGCCGCGGCGCTGGCGGTTCCGGTGTTCCGGGATGCGTCCTGTGGTGGTGCGCAGACTGTCGATATGACCGGAAGTCAGGTTGCGTCGCGAGGGGTCAATCCCCCGCAGTTCGATCGGCTGACTCCCTCGACGGACTTGGTGACGGTGCTGATCGGTGGCAACGACGCGGGTTTGGCGGCGGCGGTGCAAGCGTGTCCGACGCTCGACGCCGGGGCGACGCCGTGCTTGAACTCGTTCGTTGTCAACGGGGTTGATCGGATGTCGGTGAATATCGCGGCGGCGGAACCGAAGGTGGTCGCGACGATCGAGGGTATCCGGGCGCGCGCACCGCATGCGCGGATTCTGGTGCTGAACTATTTCAAGAGTGTCGGTGCCGAGGGTGGTTGTTTTCCGGTGATCCCGATTTCCGATGGCGACGCGCAGTGGGTGGGCCGCAAGCTGATCGAGCTGAATGCGATGGTCGCGCGGGCGACCGCGGTGGCCGGCGTGGAGTTGGTCGATACCTACGGTTCGAGTGATGGGCACGATGCGTGCAAGCCCGCGGGTGTGCGGTGGGCGGAGGGGCTGGTGCCGTTCAGCAGCGACCCGGTGGGTCCGGCGGTGCCGTTCCATCCGAACCAGCTCGGCGCAGACCATCAGGCGCGTAGCGTGCTGGCCGCGGTCGGTAGGTAGCGCACCGCCACCCGTGGCGGAACATCCGTCCACGGATGGCCGAATATCTCGATTTCTTGGCCGCTCGGCTCTCTCGGCAGATGTGTCCTGGTTCCTACAGTTGGCGACATGACAAGCACACCGTCCGTGCTGATCGTCGGTGCCGGGTTCGGTGGACTCGCCGCCGCGCTGGAGTTGAAGCGGCGCGGGTATGACCGGTTCACGATCATCGACAAGGCCGCCGGACTCGGCGGGGTCTGGCGGGACAACACCTATCCGGGTGCCGCCTGTGATGCGCCGTCGGATCTGTATTCGTTCTCCTTCGCTCCGAACGCGCACTGGCCGAAGCGGTTCGCGCAGCAGCCGGACATTCTGGCGTACATGCACGATGTCGCCGAGCGGAATGGTCTCGGTGAGCACCTGCGGTTCGGTGTGGAGGTCGTTTCGGCGGACTTCGACACCGATCGTGGGGTGTGGCAGGTGGCGACGGCGGCCGGCGAGGTGCTCGAGGCGGAGGTATTCGTGCCTGCGGTCGGTCAGCTGTCGCGTCCGGTGCTCCCCGATATCGCGGGCATGGACTTGTTCGGTGGGGACGCGTTCCATTCGGCGCGCTGGGATCACCGTGTGGATCTGACCGGCAAGCGGGTCGCGATCATCGGCACGGGTGCGAGCGCGATTCAGATCGTTCCGGCGATTGCGCCGAAGGTCGGGCAGTTGACGATTTTCCAGCGGTCGGCGCCGTGGATAATTCCGAAGATCGAAAGCTATTACGCGCCACCGAAGCTGGCTGCGTGGGACAAGCGGTCGATCGCGACGAGGTTCCCGGTGATCCAACGTGCGGAGCGGTGGGGTTGGTATGCGTTCTATGAGTTGGTGACTTCCGGGCTGGAGGGCAACGGGCGCATCGCCGAGGTGATTTCCGGGTGGGCGAACCGTCATCGTGCGTCGCAGATCACCGACCCGGAGTTGCTGGCGAAGATGACGCCGGACTATGCGGCGGGTTGCAAGCGGGGCCTGATGGCGAGCAACTATTACCCGGCGGTGGCGCGGCCGAACGTGCACGTCGAGACCTCGCACATCAGTGAGATCACCCCGACCGGTGTGCGCAGCGAGGACGGCGTGCTGCACGAGGTCGATGTCATTGTCTACTGCACGGGTTTTCAGGCCACGGAGTTCTTGGCGCCGATGGTGATTCGTGGAATCGGCGGCAAGGAGCTGCGTGAGGTGTGGTCGGGTGGTGCGCGCGCCTACAAGGGTCTGACGGTGCCGCATTTCCCGAACATGTTCATCATGTACGGGCCGAACACCAATCTCGGTGCGGGCTCGATCATCTACATGCACGAGCGTCAGGCGCGCTATGTCCGGCAGGCGGTCGAGCATCTGCGTGGTGCTCGCGGGTATCTCTCGGTCAAGCCGGAGGTGGAGTCGCGTTTCGACGAGGAGATCCAGGGGCGTCTCGAGCACACCGTGTGGACGAAGTGCACCAGCTGGTATCGCGAGGCGAGTGGGCGGGTGTCGACGAACTGGCCGGGCCGGATGAGCGAGTACGACAAGCGAACTCATTTCGATGCCGGTGACTATGACCTGACTCGGACCGGAAGGTAAGGCACACACATGACGACGCACTACGACGTGCTGGTGATCGGGTCCGGATTCGGGGGCAGTGTTACGGCGCTGCGGTTGACCGAGAAGGGCTACCGGGTGGGTGTGCTGGAGACCGGTCGCCGCTTCGCCGATGAGGAGTTCGCGAAGAACTCGTGGCATCTGAAGGAGTACCTGTGGGCGCCGAAGTTGGGTTGCTTCGGTATTCAGCGGATGACGTTGCTCAACGACACGTTCATCATGAGTGGCTCCGGGGTGGGTGGTGGTTCGTTGGTGTATGCGAACACGCTGTATGAGGCGCCGGATACCTTCTACCGAGATAAGCAGTGGTCGCACATCACCGATTGGAAATCGGAGTTGGCGCCGCATTACGACCAGGCGAAGCGGATGCTCGGGGTGACGACGAATCCGGCGACGACGCCGTCGGATCGGGTGATGCGGGCGGTCGCGGAGGATATGGGGATCGCGGACACCTATCGGCGTACTCCGGTGGGAGTGCTGTTCGCCGACAAGGACAGTCGGCCGGGTGCTGAGGTGGCGGATCCGTTCTTCGGTGGGGTGGGTCCGCGGCGGCGGGCGTGTACGCATTGTGGTGAGTGCATGACCGGGTGTCGGCACGGGGCGAAGAACACTTTGGTGAAGAACTACCTGTTCTTGGCGGAGCAGGCTGGTGCGACGGTGCATCCGTTGACGACCGCGGTGGCGGTGCGGCCGTTGCTCGATGGTGGGTATGCGGTGGATACGGTGCGGACCGGTCGGTGGGTGCGCACCGCGAAGCAGACGTTCACCGCTGATCAGGTGGTGTTCTCCGCGGCCGCGCTCGGCACGCAGCAGCTTTTGCACACGCTGAAGGATCGCGGGGTGTTGCCGAGGGTGTCGTCGCGTCTAGGGCATCTGGCGCGCACCAACTCCGAGGCCGTGTTGGCTGCGCGCTCGCGGAACACCGATTCCGACTTCACCAAGGGCGTCGCGATCACCTCGTCGATTCATCCCAACGAGTACACCCATATCGAGCCGGTGCGTTACGGCAGGGGCAGCAACTTCATGGGGTTGATGACCACGGTGTTGGTCGACGGTCAGGACGGTAAGCGACGCTGGGTGTTGGGCCTGCGTGAACTGTTGCGGCAGCGTCGGGATCTGGTGACGATGCACAATCCGAGGCGTTGGTCGGAACGGATGATCGGTCTGCTGGTGATGCAGAACCTGGACAATTCGATCATCACCTACAACAAGCGTGGCTTGTTCGGTAGGCGGATGACCACCAGGCCGGGGGCGGGTGCGGCTCCCCCGGCGTGGATTCCGGAAGGCAACGAGGTCACCCGTCGGGTCGCGGAGAAGATCGACGGTATTGCGCAGGGCAGTTGGACGGAGATGGTGAATATCCCGATCACCGGTCATTTCATCGGCGGCTGCGCGATCGGCGACTCCCCCGACACCGGTGTTGTCGACCCTTACCAGCGGCTGTATGGGTATGAGGGTCTGCACATCGTGGACGGTTCGACGATTTCGGCGAACCTCGGGGTGAATCCGTCGCTGACGATTACCGCGCAGGCCGAGCGGGCGATGGCGTTGTGGCCCAACAAGGGTGAACGGGATCAGCGTCCGCCGCTGGGTGCGCGGTATCGCAGGATCGAGGTGATCGCGCCGAAGAACCCGGTGGTGCCTGCCGCGGCGCCGGGTGCGTTGCGGTTGTCGATCACACCGATCTAAGTGTGTGCCGGCGGGTGTCGCTGTGGTCGGAAACTGTTGCGAGCAGGTCGTGTTCGCGATCGATGGTATCGGCGGGAACTGTCCCGGAGGCGGCGAACGCTTTGTAGTCTGAGAGAGAAATCCTCTCAATGGTGTAAAGGACGGCTCATGAGTGCTACCACCGTCGCGCGACAATGCACGCTGTGTGAGGCGCACTGCGGGATCCTGGTGACCGTCGAGCAGGAGAGGGTCACTCGGATCGAGGGCAATCCGGAGGATGTGTTGTCGAAGGGATACATCTGCCCGAAGGCGACGGCGATGGGTGGGCTGCATCATGATCCGGATCGGCTGCGGACCCCGGTGCGGCGCGTCGGTGACTCGTTCGAGCCGATCGGGTGGGACGAGGCGTTGCGGGAGATCGGGCAGCGGCTGCGGCGGGTGCGGCGCGAGCACGGACACAGTGCGATCGGGATGTATCTGGGAAACCCGGCGGCACACAGCTCGTCGGTGATCTACGGTGCGCTGCTGCGGGCGGTGTTGTTGACTCGCAACTTCTTTTCGGCGTCGTCTATCGACCAGTTCCCGCAGGAGTTCGTGGCGTGGCGGATGTTCGGGTCGAATGTGCTCATGCCCGTCACCGATATCGATCGCACCGATCGGTTGGTGATCATGGGTGCCAACCCCGCGGTGTCCAACGGGTCGGTCACCACCATGCCCAATGCCAAGCAGCGCATTCGGGATGTGCGCAGGCGCGGCAAGGTGGTGGTGATCGACCCGCGGCGCACCGAGACCGCGCGGCTGGCCGATGAGCATGTCGCTGTCGCGCCCGGCGGTGATGCGTACCTGCTGTTGGCGATGCTGCATGTGTTGGTTACCGAAAACCTGTGTGATGAAAGGAAGATCCGCGCACAGTGCACCGGCTGGGACGAGCTGCGGGCGTTGGTCGCGCAGGTCACCCCGGAGCGAGTGGCGCCGCACGCGGGCGTCGACGCGGATACCATCCGCCGGTTGGCCCGCGAGCACGCGGCCGCGGACTCGGCGGTGCTGTACGCGCGTATCGGGGTGTGTCAGCAGGTGACCGGCACGCTCACGCATTGGCTGGTCAACACGATCAATGCGGTGACCGGGAATTTGGATCGGCCGGGTGGGCAGATGTTCGCGACGCCGCCGATCGATGCGGCGCGGTTCACGAAGTATCTGCCGATGGGGTACGGGGCGTGGACGGATCGCTCTGGTGTCTACAAGTCGTTTCGTTCCGAGCTGCCGGTGGCGGTGCTGGCCGATGAGATCCGCACCGAGGGTGCCGGGCAGATCCGCGCGATGATCACCTACGCCGGTAATCCGGTGCTGTCGACACCGCAGCGCGGCACGCTCGGTGCGGCGTTGGATTCGCTGGATTTCTATGTCGCGGTGGACATGTACATCACCGAGACGACCCGCCACGCCGACATCATCCTGCCGCCGATCTCGCCGCTGGAACGTGAGGACGTCAACATCCTGTTTCCGGTGTTCAGTGTGCGCAACAACCTGCGCTACGACGCGCGGGTGTTCGAACCGCCCGCCGATGGGTTGGAGGATTGGCAGATCATGGCGCGGTTGATCACCGAAATGGTGCCGTTGCCCATGCGCCGGTTCACGTCTCGTCTGCTCAATGGGGTGTTCGAGCAGGTCAGCCCGGTGCGGTTGGCGACTCTCGGGGTGGCGGCCGGTCCGTACGGGGTGCTGCGGCGTGGACGTGCAGGGTTGACGGTGGGGAAGGTGCGTGCCGCCGCCGGTGGTATCGACCTCGGTCCGTTGCAGCCACGGTTGCGTGCACTGATCGGGACGAAAGACCGCAAAGTATGTGTGGCACCACCGGATTTCGTCGCGGCCGCCCGCGTTCTGCTCGACGACGCCGACCGCGGTGCCGCGCTCACCACACCGGCCGAGGGATACGACCTGAAACTCATCGGCCGACGCCACCTGCGCAGCAACAACTCCTGGCTGCACAACCTCCGGCCGATGGTGAAGGGCCGCGACCGCTGCACCGCGCTCATGCACCCCGCCGACGCGTCCGCCCGCGGCCTCACCGACGGTGAACCGGTCGCGGTCAGCTCGGCCACGGGTTCGATCGTGGTGACCCTCGAGGTGTCCGACGACATCCGGGCAGGCACGATAGCCGTCCCCCACGGTTGGGGTCACCGCGAACCCGGCGTCGGTTGGCAGGTCGCGGCGTCACTGCCCGGCGCGAATGTCAACCTGCTGCACGATCCCGCGCTGACCGACACGTTCTCCGGTAACTCCGCGGTCAACAACACCTGGGTGACGGTGACCAGTGCTCCGCCCCCTGTCGTCGAGGACGGCGCTGCCTCGGGGAGCGATCGCGCGCCCGTTCCGGCTTCCTGATATTCGATTTGGCCAGCGTCCTTACCTGGATTTGTTCACCAAACCGAGGCAGATCACCGAACTGTCGAAATCGGAATAGCCGGAGAAAAATTTCTCGGAGGTACTCTGGAGAATGCGCATCGGGTCATCCGGGTCATTTGCTTCGTTATGGTTCGCGTGCCACCAGTTGCCATTCGTTGTGTCATAGAATCCGTAGTCGTAGTTGATGAATCCTGGCTTGGCTTGCGAAAAATCTAACCTCATATCCACTCGGCCGGTTACTTCGTCCGGCGTGAAGTTGTTGGGTTGAGGGTAATGCGTTGCACCCGTCTGGATAATATTGTCCCCCGAGACCACCAGCTTTCCGGAGGAGTCTGTGACCATTTCCTGCCCGGACCAGAAGTGTTTGGCGTAGATGGCCGTCTCCCAGTCCGATGGCTTGCCAGGCGGCAATTCGTAGACGATGTCGTACAAGGGTGCGAGATCTTTGTCCGCGCGAATCATTCGCATGAACTCGGAGGCATCCTTCGGTTTCTGCGCAAGGATATCGTCGATCTTTTCGGCATATGTGGAAACTCTCTCGAAAGTTCGCTTATCGCCTTCCACTTTCGACTCGCGCCTGATTTCCTTCATTTCTTTTTCATACTCTTTGGACATGTCGGCCATGACATCTGCTGCATTCAATCGTGCATACTCGAGCTCTTTCCGGTCGGTCTCGACCGCTACGAGCGCTTTCTGTACCTCTGGGGAGTCTTCGGTAGCGCCCGGCTGATTTCGTTCGTGCTCGAGCTTCTTCTCTGAATCGCGGAGCCATTTCTGCCGGTTGTTGACATCCTTGTTGACGATGTCTCCGGGTGCCAATATTTCCTCCACCCTCGCAACGGCCCGATGCGAAACAGGGTCGGCGAAGGCGAGTGCGGTCGACGGATGCCGGCGACCGGTCAGGCCTAGGTGCAACATTGTTACGCCGACACAGCCCTTATCGAGAGTTTCCAGTTCGTCGGAGGTCATCTTCCTGCCGATTTTGGCCTCCCACATCGTGATGAACTCATCCTTCGAATAGCGACGCTGACCGACAGCGCGCGCAGGGTCCAGTGGTGGCGTCAAGTTGTAGCGTGACCGATTCCGCTCGAAGCCACGCCCGGAGATCCCGTGCGTGTGGTCGGTATCGACCAGTCCATGGGTCCCGGTCGAAAGGCGGCCAGCCCTACTCTCGTACTCGTTGTGGGCGATATGCCTGGTTGCCCTGCCGAGCCCGCTCGTCAGGCGTGCGACACCTTCGAGGATTTTCGCGATGGGGCCGCTGGTCAATCGAGGGCCGCCGTCGATAGCGGCTGCGCCGTCATGGCAGCCGTCACGTCACCTCCCGCGTGGACACTCGGCTGCTCACCGTGCCGTGTGGATCGTTTGCTGATCATCCCGTCTGCGCTGCAGACGAGATTCCCAATTCTGGGAATAGTCTCGGGAGCTCGTATGTGTTGCTACGGCGATCGGGTGGGCGGAGGTGCGGCAAAGACCCGTGACAGCCCGGTCGCGCTGCGTAGCCCGGTCAGTGCGCGCTGTCCTCGAGGGCCGACATGTCGATTACTTCGCCGCGGTTGATGCTGCCCCAATCTCGGCCTCGGACATACGGTTTCAGTACTTCGCCGATCCGGGCGGCGTCGGCGGGGGCTTTCGGGCGTTGCAACTCGTAGACGTGCGGGAATTCGAGCATGCCGGTGACCAGCTCCCAGAGGCGGATGGCGCGTTGGCCCGTCGGTGGGTCGATGAGCACCGGGCCGAACAGTGGGGAGCCGTCGGGGAAGAACAGGGTGGGGACACCGAAGCCGCCGGTGTCCAGGACGCGCTGGTGGTCGGTGCGGACGTCGTCGTGGGTGGTGGGGTCGGCTATGGCCTCATCGAGCACGGTCGCGGGGAAGCCGAGTCGCCGTAGCAGTTGCCTGGCAACCTCTGGGTCGTGGGGTTTGCCACCCAATTCGTGGAGTTCGCGGCCGGTTTCGGCATACCAGCGGTCCAGGGCGTGCATGTCGTTGCGGCGCAGCAGCGCGCCGATGCGCATCAGCGACCAGCCATAAGACCAGGGCCGCTGCCACGGATGCTTCTTGCCCTCGACGCGGTTGACCTCTTCCAAGCTGAAGAAGCGCCACTCGATGCGCACACCGGTGATCCGGCGGACCTCACGCATCCACAGCGACGTCTGATACGCGAACGGGCACATGGGATCGAAATGGAAGTCGACGGAGTCCGGCGTCATACCTGTCGACGCTAATCCGCTCGCCCGCCGAGAGCCAGATCCGATTCGCGCCCGTCGTGCGATGCCGCCACACCACTCGCCGGAGCTCGACATCGCCGCACCCGCGATCGAGGACGTGGCGGTTCGATCGCGGGAGCGGTCAGGTGGTCAGGGGTTGGGGAGGGGTTCGATTCGGGCGGGGACGTGTTTATGCCAGGGGGTGCCTGCGATGGGGTCACGCCAGGTGAGGTCGGTGAGTTCGTTGGCCGCTACGCCGGTGCGGAGGGATCCGTTGTCGGTGGGCAGGTCGAGGCCGAAGCCGTTGGGGAGGGAGGCGTGGCCGGGTTGCATGCGGTCGTTGATTTCGACAGTGGCGGTGGCGGTGCCGCGGCGGGTGGTGATGGTGGCGGTGTCGCCGGTGGCCAAGCCGAGGCGGTCGGCGTCGGCGCGGTTGATGCGCAGGGATCCCTCGGCGTCGCGGCGGCGCCAGGTGGTGTCGCGGAAGATGGTGTTGGCGGTGAAGGAGCGGCGTTCGCCCGCGGCGAGGACAAAGGGGAATTCGGGAGTGGTGTGGGTCGCGGAAGTGGTGGTGAGTTCGCGTAATGCGTGCAGGAGTTCGGGGATGGCCACGGGAATTCGCTGGTCGGGGTGTGGGAGGTAGTCCCAGGCGTCGGGGTAGTCGTCGACGGTGAAGGTGACTCCGGAGCGGCCCGCGAGGATGGCGTCGAAGAGGGCGTCGGCGCTGCGATGGCCTGCTCGGCGCATCGCGGCCGGATGCAGTTTCGCGACACGGTGGGACAGCGCCCACAAGACCGCCGCCGAGTGGGCGCTGTCGGGCAGGGTGGGTCCGAGGGTTTCATACAGTAGATACGGTGCGAGTCCGGCGATCGTGTTGTCCATGGCCAGCAGCGTGGCGAAAGTCAGCGCATACGGGCGGCGGCCGAGCTTGGCGGCGATCCGCAGTGCGGTGAGTTTCGTGCGGCCGACGGCCCGGAGTTCGCGGATCAGGCGGGCATAGATTTCCGGTTCCGGGAGGGTGCCCGGCAGCGGGTCCAGGACGGGGGCACGCAGGTGGAAGGTGTTGTGCGGGAACTCGAGATTGAAGAAGGTGGCTTCCCACTTCTCGAATTGGCTGGCCGCGGGCAGCACGTAGTCGGCGTGGCGGGCGGTTTCGGTGAGGGCGACATCGATGACGACGACCAGCTCCAGCGCGTCGAGAGCGCGCCGGAAGGTCGTCGAGTCGGCCAGCGAATGTGCCGGGTTGGCGGATTCGATGATCATCGCGCGGAAGCGGTCGGGATGGTCAGTGAGGATTTCCTCGGCGATCGAGTTGCACGGGAGCATGCCGCCGAGGATGGGTGCGGCGGTGACGGGGCTGCGTTTGATGTCGCGGCTGTAACCGGCCAGCGGGGCCATCCATGAATGTGGTTGCATCGCACCGCGTTTGGCGAAGTTACCGGTGAGCAGCCACAACAGTTTGTTGAGGTAGGAGATCAGGGTGCTGTTGGGGCTCTGCTGGACGCCGAGGTCTTCGTAGGTGGCGACACTGCCCGCGGTGCCGATGCGACGAGCTGCGGCGCGCACGAGTTCTTCTGGGACACCACAGATTTCGGTGTATCCGGGAACGTCGATAGTGCGCAGGTCGGCGACGACCGCGTCGGACCGGGTGGTGTGTTCGGTGAGGAAAGTGTGGTCGAGCAGGTCTTCCTGGACCAGGACGCCGAGTATGGCGGCCAGGCACCAGGCGTCGGTGCCCGGCCGGACCTGCAGGTGGATGTCGGCGAGGTCGGCGGTTTCGGTGCGCACCGGATCCAGCACGATCATGGTGCGCGCCGGATCCTTCGCGATCTGCTGCAGCACCGTGCGGGCCCGCGGAACTCCGTGTGACTGCCACGGATTCTTGCCGAGGAACACCGACACCTCGGCGTGCTCGAAATCGCCGGTGGTGTGTCCGCCGGTCAGGTGCGCATCGACCCAGCCCTCGCCGGTCTTCTCCTGCGCGAGTGCGGTGGACCGGTAGCGGCTGCCCAGGGCGCGGCGCAGCGCGCCACTGTAGGCGCCGCCGAGATGGTTGCCCTGTCCCCCGCCGCCGTAGAAGAAGATCGCCTGCCCGCCGTAGTTGTCGCGGATTTGTGCCAGTCGCGTGGCGATCTCGGAAATGGCGGTGTCCCAGTCGATTTCGGTGAAGCTACCGTCGGCTTCGCGGCGTAGCGGGGAGGTGAGGCGGGCGCCGCCGTTCTGATAGTGGTCCAGGCGCAGTGCCTTGTTGCAGGTGTAGCCGGCGGAAGCGACGTGCTCTTTGTCGCCGCGGATCTTGGCGAAGCTGCGGCCGTCGAGCTGGATCAGTAGCCCGCAGTTGTTCTCGCACAGGATGCACGCGGTCTTGTGCCACTGCTGCTCGCCCCGCTGCTGCTGTGCGGCGCTCGCCAGCTCGGTCTCCACGGACTCGGGGTTGACAGACTCAGCGCTCGCCGACTTGGTGCTCATCGGCTGACCTGATCGACGCGGGTTCCGTTGATCCATGCCTTCGGCTCGGCGAGGAACGGGGTGTCGCCCAAGCGGGTGAGGTCTTCGAGGAAGGCGTCGGTGGTTCGGGTGGCCGCGGCGCTGCTGCCCGTGGACAGGAATGCGGCCAGTTCGCGGTTGAGGCTGCGGGACAACGGTTTGTCGGTGCCGAAGTAGATGGCGCGTTTGAGCTCGGCGACGACAACCGGGTTGCGGGTGGCCAGACGCGCGGCGGTGGCCTCGGTTTCGGCGAGCAGGTCGGCTTCGGCGGTCAGGCGATGCACCAGACCCAGCCGCAGGCCGTCCTGCGCGCTGACCGGTGCGCCTTCGAGGGTGAGTTCGATGGCCTTGGCGGCGCCGATGAGTCGGGGTAGGCGTTGGGTTCCGCCGCCGCCGGGAATCAGGTTGG
Source organism: Nocardia sp. GCM10030253 (assembly GCF_042675075.1). NCBI lineage: Bacteria > Bacillati > Actinomycetota > Actinomycetes > Mycobacteriales > Nocardiaceae > Nocardia > Nocardia sp. GCM10030253. Next base: position 117,161 of record NZ_JBHTDL010000002.1, read on the forward strand.
CCAGCGATTCGATCTGACCGAGTGTGACGTGCTCGGCGTCGGCGGCATAGCGCACGTCGCAGGCCAGCGCGATCTCGTGGCCGCCGCCGAGCGCGGGTCCGTTGATGGCGGCGAGGTAGACCACGCGGGATCGGTTCATCCGCAGCGTGGTTCGTTTCCAGCGATAGCCCCACACCATGCCGGTGCCGAGGCCGCCGCCGAACCGTGCCAGCATCCGTGCGGCGCCCGGTACGCGCAGGGCGCTGTTGAGCACCGGGATCAGTGGGATCACCGCGCGGGCGGGGATGAACGGGTGCGGCAGCGACACCATGCCGGTCAGAGCGTTGGGGTCGGCGTGGGTGAGGAAGCGACCCGGCAGACCGCCGGTGAGCACGATCGCACCGACCGTGTCATCGGTGTCGGCGGCAGCGGTGAGCAGGTCCAGGTCGCGGACCACGGCGGGGGTGACGAAATTGAGCGGAGGTGCGACCACGCTCGCGGTGAGCACTCTCCCGTGCTGGGCCAGAGTAATGGTCTCCAAGGGGAGATCAGCGGCTCGGGACATCGGTGTCTCCCTTGATCGGCACACGTCAGTGGGCGGGCCCGAGTCGTTTCGGTGTGAAACCGATCCAGCACCCAGCACTGATTATGGTCTCCACCATAATCAGCGTGTCAAGGGGTGACAGGTAGGTGGCGGCGGTGCGTGGCCGGCCCGCTGCCGGGTTCGACGCGGTTCAGGCGGACCTCGTAGCACCGCCATTACCCGACAGCTTCGGTGGTCGTGATGCGATGCCGATGGCACCGACGTCCGCGTGTGCGGCGTTGTCGGATCCGGCGAAACCCGCTCACCACTGACGAGACGGCATGGCGCGGCTCGGCACGATGCTGATGGCGACAGGCGCTGTCGCTAGCCCAAGGCGGCGGTGAGGTGGTCTTGCAACTCGCGCACCGTGTCTTCGAGAGGCTTGGTGTCGCGCTCGACGCGGCACAGGGCGATGGCGCCCTCGACGGCGGCGACGGTGAGGGTGGCCATCCGCGCGGCGCGGTCGGCGGCGACGTCGTGGCGCACCAGCAGATCGGTGAGGGCGCGGTGCCAGCGGGTGAAGACCACGGCGGCGGCGCGCGCGAATTCCGGTGCGTCGTCATTGGTTTCGACGGCGACGGCGAATATCGGGCAGCCCGCACGGTAGTCGCTGTCCACGAGGGTGTGCCGCCACAGGGCGACGAAGTTGTCGAGTGCGGTGATCGGGTCGTTGTCGCGGGTGATGGACTCGATGAATTCCGACATCACGACCCCGGCAGCGGTGACCGCGTCGGTGACGAGCTGGGTGCGCCCGCCGGGAAAATGGTGGTACACCGAGCCGCGGGGGGCACCGGTGGCGGCCAGTACCCGGTCGACGCTGGTGGCGCTTGCTCCGTGGATGCGCAGGGATTCGATGGCGCCGTCGATCATGCGCCGCCGCGCATCCGAGGTGCGCGGGCGGGCGGTGGGTTCGCTGCCTGCTCGGCGTGCCGCTGCCATACCCGCCATCCTATGGGAGAGTCCATAATGGCGGGTGGCGGCCCTATTTCACGCGCGTGCCGTGGAAGTCGAGGACGGCGGCCAGGGTGTCGTCGGGGGCTTCCAGCTGCGGATAGTGGCCGACGTTCGGCAGTTCGACGACATCGGGATCCGGGATCAGCTCGCGGTAGCGGCGCACCATGTGCGCGCCTGACACCGGGTCGAGCAAGCCGTCGATCAGCCGCAGCGGCACCGTGGTCTGCTGCAGTGCGCCCACCCAACGTTCCCGGTTGGCCCTGCGTTCGCGCATGTAGCGAATGAGCTTGTGGCCGTTGCGTTTTCCGTGCTTGCTGCACCACAGCAACCAGAACTGGCGCATCTCGTCGTCGCTGGGTTCGGTGTCGGGGCCGAAGACGGCCGCGAGGTTGCGCGCGAAGGTGCGCTCGGTGCCGAGGATGCCGATCAGCGGGCCGAGCGGACTGGCCAGCAACCGTTGGATCAGCCGGGCGCGGTGGGTCTCCGGGAACAGTCCACCGTTGAGCAGGCACACCGATTCGATCACCAGCGAGTCGTCGCCGTCGGCGCGGCGCTGGGTGTCGCGGGCCAGCAACTCCTGGGCGACGGTGTCGCCGTAATCGTGGGCGAGGATGTGGAACCGCCCGACGCCCTGCTCGCGCAGCAGGTTCTCGTGGATGTCGGCCTGATCGGTGATCGCGTACTGGTAGTGGCGCGGTTTCGCCGACCAGCCGAACCCGATCATGTCCGGTGCGATCACTCGCGCGAACCGCGCGCACAGGCCGGGCCATACCGCATGCCAGTCCCATGATGCGGTGGGAAATCCGTGAATACACAGCAGTGTGCCGTCCTCGCCGGCTCCGCCGTCGCGCCAGAAGATCTGGTGACCGCGGTGGGTGTGGCGCCGTCCGCTCGCTCGCCAGAGCGCAAACTCCTCCATATCAACCTCCTCCATGTGTGTCGACAAGCATTGCGCGCGAACGCGGGCGGCACAGCGATTCCGCCGAACCACCGACAGAGTTCATGTCACGTACTGTGCGGTCGGTTCGCGCCGGTGGTTTGCTCTGCGAGAATGCCACAGTGCATGTCGCGTTCGGCCTCGTTGTTCTCGTCGCGTCGGCGGTGTCGCTGGCGGCCTTGGCGCGCCGGTTCGGAATCTCCGAACCGCTGGTGCTGACGCTGGCCGGGGTTGCGGCGTCGTATATGCCGTTCGTGCCGGAGGTTCATCCGGATCCGGAGATCATTCTGCTCGGGTTCCTGCCGCCGCTGCTGTACACGGCGGCGATTCGGACCTCGCTGGTGGATTTCCGGGCCAACGCGCGCACCATCGCGTCGCTGTCGGTGGGTCTGGTGCTGTTCAGCACCTTTGTCGTGGCCGCGGTGGTGTGGTTGCTGTTGCCGGTGCCGTTTGCCGCCGCGGTGGCGCTGGGCGCGGTGGTGGCGCCACCGGACGCGGTCGCGGCGACGGCGGTGGCGCGCCGGATCGGGATGCCGCGACGCATCGTGACCATTCTCGAGGACGAGTCGATGTTCAACGACGCGACCGCGCTTGTCGCGCTGCGCACCGCGATCGCCGCGTCGGCCGGGACGGTGACGGTGTGGAAGGCGGGCGGGGATTTCCTGCTCGCCGCGGGCGGCGGCGCCGCGGTCGGGATCGTGGTGGCGTATCTGCTGGCGATGCTGCGCCGCCGGATCACCGACCCCGTCCTGGACACTTCGTTGTCGTTCCTGGCGCCGTTCATCGCGTATCTGCCCGCCGAGGGTATCCACGCCTCGGGTGTGATCGCGGTGGTCACCTGCGGGATGATCCTCGGGCACGGCGCGCCGGTTTGGCAGAGCGCGGCCTCCCGCATCGCCGAGCGAACCAACTGGCGGACCATCCAGTTCATTCTGGAGAGCGCGGTGTTCCTGATCGTCGGGTTGCAGATGCGGGCGATTCTCGAAGGCGCGTGGAGCAGTGGGCTCGACCATGGCCGGCTGCTCATCGCGGCGGCGGCGGTGCTGGCGGCGGCGATGCTGGCGCGGCCACTGTGGATCTATCCGTGGTCGCTGCTGTTCCACCGGATCAGTCGTGCCGGATCGGATACGCCGTTGAGTCATGCGACGGTGGTGTCGTGGGCGGGGATGCGCGGTGTGGTCACTCTCGCGGCGGTGCTGTTGCTGCCCGAGGACACCCCGCAGCTGCCGGTGCTGAAACTGTTGGCGGTCGTCGTTGTCGCGGGCACCCTGCTGGTGCAGGGCACGTCGCTGCCGTTGCTGGTGCGGTTGCTGCGGCTGCGGGGACCCAGCCGGGCCGAGGATGCGCTGCAGCAGGCGAATCTGCTGCAGCAGGCGACCGCGGCGGGGCTGGCCGAGTTGGAGCGCCGGATCACCCCGGACACGCCGCCCGGGGTCGTCGAGTCGTTGCGTGATCGGGTCGCCTGGAAGACCAACGCGGCGTGGGAGCGACTCGGGCGCGCGGAATCCGAGCAGGCGACACCGACCGCGGAGTACCGGCGGCTGCGCCTGGAAATGCTGCGCGCGGAACGGGAAACGGTGCTGCGCGTACGGGATTCGGGTGCGCTCGACTACGTGATCCTGCAGCACGTGCTGGCCAGGCTGGACCTGGAAGAGTCGATCATCGACCGCTTCGACGACACTGACGAGGAGACTGTCGAACCCCTCGCGCTACCCGGGACGGCCGAGGACTGCGAGCACCTGCGTGACGCGCCGCTGGTGCTGGAACCGGTCGAACCGGACGAATGCCAGGAATGCCTGGCCGAGGGCATGACCTGGGTGCATCTGCGCATGTGCCTGGAGTGCGGGCACATCGCCTGCTGTGATTCCTCGGTCGGCAACCACGCCTCCAAGCATTACGGCGCGACCGGGCATCCGGTGATGCGCAGTGTGGAGCCGGGTGAGGCGTGGCGCTGGTGCTATGTGGACGAACTACTGGGCTGAGCGCGCCGTCAGCGGCGGGCGTGGGAGTAGATCAGCCGGGCGTATTCGGTGAGCAGCTTGTCCAGCGAGACGTCCTCGCCGCCTGCGGCGATCTGCTGGTAGCCGATCAGCATCGCCATGCCCAGCGAGGTGACCACCGCGGCGGTGTCGTCGTCGCCGACAACACCTTTGATCGCCTTGTGCACGGTGCGGCGGCGGGACTCATCGACCCGCTTGAGCGCGAGGTTGACCGATTCGTCGTTGGCGGCCCAGGCGCGGATGGCGGCCTCGGCGGCGTGGTGCAGGCCCGAGGCGAGGTCGGACATGGCGCGGATGTCGTCGTCGGGGTTGCCCTGGTTGAAGTTCAGTGTGCGCAGGATGAGCACCTGACGGTTCTCCCAGTGCTCGAGTAGCGCGTCGACGAAGCCTTGCCAGTTGCCGAAGTGGTGGTAGAACGAGCCGCTGGTGACGCCGAGGCGGCGGCACAGCACACCGATGTTGATGCCTTTGAAGCCGAGTTCGGCGAGCACCTCCAGAGCGGTGTCGAAGTACTGCTCCTTGGTGACCACTCGTGACATCGGTGCGCCGTTCTGTCGTTCGGGCAAGGCGGGGAGGACCGAACAGTACCGCATTGTATGGCCGGTTCGTGCGAGCGGAACGAAATCTACGATGGGGGACTCTCGGCACCGGAAAGTATCCGTGACCGGCCGAAACATGAAGTGGCAGTGCGCAACAGAGGCTCCGGCGCCGGGGGTGGAGGAGCTCGCAATCCATGCGATTTCATAACAGAGCAGTTGCTCTGTTATTGTCGGCGGTATGCCTCGTCCCCGCACCCACGACCCCGACGCCGTGCTCGATGCCGCGGAGTTGCTCGCCGTGCGGTCAGGTCCGGCCGCGGTCACCATCCGCGCGGTCGCGGCGGCGACCGGGGTGTCCAACGGCGCGATCTATCACACCTTCGGCTCGCGCGCGGAACTGCTCGGGCGCACCTGGTTACGTGCCGCGCACCGGTTTCTCGCCATGCAGACCGCACTCGTCGACGCCCACCTCGCGGCGGCGTCCGATGAATCGGCGTCGGCGGCGGCGATCGAGGCGGTGCTGGCCGTGGCCGAGACTCCGGTGCTTTTCGCCGAGCGATTCCCCGAGTCCGGGAAGCTGCTGCACCTGGTCTCTCGCGACGAACTGCTCGGCGACGAACTGCCCGGCGCGGTCGCCGCCGAACTGGCCAGCACCGACCGGACCCTGGTGGAGCTGATGGTCCGCCTGTCACGCGCCCTCTGGAGTCGCGGCGACGGGCGGGCCGTCGACGTCATCACCACGTGTGTGGTCGATCTGCCGACCGCGATCCTGCTGCGCCGCGGCCGGCTCACCAATCCCCTTGCCCGCGAACATCTGCGCGCCGCGGTGCGCGCGGTCCTGGACGTGGGACCACCGCACTGACCTCCCGTCTTCCGAAGACCCCTCGAAAGGAATCACCATGCCGACCCTCAGCCACCACGACAAGATCGCCGTCCTCGACCTCGGCGGCGACGAAAACCGCTTCTCCCCCGCCTTCCTCGAGGCCGTCAACGCCCACCTCGACACCGCACTCGCCGAAGGCGCGCAAGGTCTGGTGACCACCGCGAGCGGCAAGTTCTACTCCAACGGCCTCGACCTGGACTGGCTGGTCGCCAACGGCGAACGTACCCAGTGGTACGTCGGACAGGTGCAGGCGTTGCTCGCGCGGGTGCTCACCCTGCCCATCCCGACCGCCGCCGCACTGCCCGGGCACGCCTTCGGCGCGGGCGCCATGCTGGCCATCGCCCACGACTACCGCGTCATGCGCGGCGACCGCGGCTACTTCTGCTTCCCCGAGGTCGACATTCGCATCCCGTTCACCCCGGGCATGGCCGCGCTCATCCAGGCCAAACTCGCCCCGAAGTCGGCGCTCGCCTCGATGACCACCGGTCGCCGCTTCGGCGGCGTGGACGCGCAGGCCTACGACATCGTCGATGCGACCGCGGCCGAGAGTGCGGTGACCGCCACCGCGCTGGCACTGCTGGCCCCGTTGGGCGGCAAGGACTCCGGCACCCTCGGCGCCATCAAGAACACCATGTTCGCCGGTGCCGTCGCCGCGCTCACCGCCGATGCGCCCTCGGAAATCCCACTGTCCCGGTAGGTTTCCACCTAACCGATCCATCGCGGACGCAGCACCGAGGAGACCGTCGTGAGCGAGGCCGCCACCCTGGAACGCCGGGGCCACATCGCCGTCATCACCCTGAACCGACCCGAGGCGATGAACGCGGTGAACTCCGCGCTGTCGGTCGCGGTCCTGCGGCGCTCGAGGAACTGGCGGCCGATCCCGATCTGCGGGTCGGGGTGATCACCGGCGCGGGCCGCGCCTTCTGCGCGGGCGCGGATCTCAAAGAGCTCTCCCGCGGCAACGGGATCGGCGACCCCGAGCACCCGGAGTACGGATTCGCCGGACTGGTCCAGCATTTCGTCGACAAACCGCTCATCGCCGCCGTCAACGGCTTCGCTCTCGGCGGCGGCACCGAGATCGTGCTGGCCAGCGACCTGGCCGTGATGAGCGAGGACGCCACCCTCGGTCTGCCCGAGGTCAAACGCGGCCTCATCGCCGCCGCGGGCGGACTGCTGCGCCTGCCCCGCCAGATCCCACCCAAGATCGCCCTGGAAATGGCGCTGACCGGCACCCCGATCGATGCCGCCGCGGCTGCCGGGTGGGGTCTGGTCAACCGGGTCGTGCCCGCCGATCAGGTGTTGCCCGCCGCCCTCGAACTCGCCGAAACCATCGCCGCCAACGCCCCACTGTCGGTGCGCGCGTCCAAACGAATCATCCACCGTGTCAACGACTTCGGCTCCGACTGGGATACCCCCATCTGGGAGATGAGCATGCAGGAGGCGATAGCGGTGTTCCTCAGCAAGGACGCGCTGGAAGGTCCGCGCGCCTTCGCCGAGAAACGTGCCCCGCAGTGGCGCGGCGAATGACGTCGCGCGCTGAGACTCGGCCGGGGTCGGCAGTCGCTACGTCGTGTCGGTCTGTGCGGCACCGTCTTCGACGGTGAGGTGGCGGTCGAAGAAAGCGAAGATGCGGTGCCAGGCGTCGCGGGCCGCGTCTTCGTCGTAGCCGAGGCCGGTGACGCGCAGGAGCGGTTGCACGGCGAAGACGTTGGCGAAGCCGTGCATGGTGCCGGGGTAGGACTTGATGTCGTGTTCGACGCCGAGTTCGGTGAGCGCGCGGTCGAGCTTGGCAGGCGCGCCGATCAGGGACGGGTCGAGTTTGGCGTAGCTGGCCACCACCGGGCAGGCGCCGTCCAGGATGGTGCGATAGTCGCCGTAGAGGCCGGGATAGAACGGCGCCGCCGCGTCGAATCCCTTGGGGGCGGTGAGCAAGGCGAAGCCGCCGCCCATGCAGAAGCCGATGACCGCGGTCTTGCGCGTGCAGTCGGGGTCGGCGAGCAGGCGGTCGCGTGCGGCGAGGATGTCGCGCACCGGCGGGCCCTGGCCGGTGACCAACAGTGCGCGGAAGATCGAGCGGATGCAGCGAACTCGACCGCGGGAGAACAGGTTCGGGGCGATCGCGAGGTAGCCGTAGTCGGCCAGCATCTCGACATTGTTGCGGACGTCGGTGCCGAAACCCATGCCGTCGTGAATCACCACGACTCCCGGCCATGGGCCTGTGCCGGTGGGGCGAGCCAGGATCGCTTCGATGGTGCCGTCGGGCGCGTCGAGCTCGATGGTCCTCATGACCATCAAATCTAGGACACTGTCTCAGACGTTACAGCTCAACGTCGGCTACCACCGGATGGGGCGCATCTGGCCCATGATCATCAAATCCCGGAACTCCGCGGTCCGGTGGGCTAATCTCTGCGCCGGGAGAGTCCGAAGCGGCACCTGATCGACAGCGCACGGCGCAACTTCGCCCCATGCTCGAGCTCTGGCAGTGCGTTCGATCGAAAGGGGAACTGTGCTCATGCCCCGGCCGCAACGGCGGGCGATGTTCATCGCAATTGCTGTGGCCCTCACCGTATTCACGGCATCGACCCTCGTCGCGGCCCAACCGACCGACGAGTCGAGTTTCGACCCCGACCCCACCGGCGACGCCTACCTCGATCAGCGCTTCGCCACCGACGGGTTGCCCAACGGGGCGATCCTGTCGAGCCGCTCGGTGCGGATTCTGCCGCCGCTGTCGGCAACCTCCGCCTTCGACGCCTGGCAGGTGTGGTTCAAGTCGACCGCCGCCGATGGCGCCTCGATCGCCGCGCTGACCACGATCATGAAACCGAAGGCGTGGAACGGCAGCGTCGTCAGCAACAACTACGCCATCGACAGCGTCGGACTCAAATGCAACCCGTCGTATCAACTGACCCACAACCTGGCCATCGAGGCGCCCGACATCACCCGCCAATTGCTGTGGCGCGGTTACGCGGTGGTGATGACCGACTATCAAGGCCCGAAAATGGCCTACGCGCACGGCCCCACCCAAGGCCGCGAAGTGCTCGACGGCATCCGCGCCGCGCTCGCGTTCCCGCAGGCCGGCCTGGCGGGCAGCCCGACCGCGATGATCGGCTACAGCGGTGGCGCGATCGCGACCGTATGGGCGGCGCAGATGCAGCCCAGCTACGCACCCGAGCTGACAATCCTGGGCGCCGCGGCGGGTGGCACGCCCGCGGATCTGAGCCTGCTGCGCAAAACCATGGACGGCAAACCGCCTGCCTCGGTGCTGTATCTGATGGCGGCGCTCGGCGTGGCCCGCGTGACGCCAGGAGCGTTGGACCTGCTCAGCGACGCCGGAGTGGTCGCCGCGCAGGAGAGCAAGAACCTCTGCTCGGACGCCGCGTTACTGGGTGTGGCGCCGGTGCCATTGCGTTCGTGGACCAAGGTCGACCCCTACGACACCGACGTCGCGCGCCGGATCTACCGCGAGACGAAAGCCGGTGGCGCGACACCGACCATGCCGATCTACCTGTGGCACGGCCTGTTCGACGCATGGATCCCGCTCTCGGGTGCGCGCGCATTGCAGCAGACCTGGCAGAACGCCGGGGTGGATGTGTCGCTCACGGTGCTGCCGTGCGATCACATCACCTGCGCGTTCGCACCCGGCGCCGTGGACCGGATCGACACCTGGATGGGGCGGTCGTAGGTTGTCACGCGCTGCTGTGTGCACACCGAATTGCACGTCGTGCCACCGACGTGCTCGTGCACGATGAGGGTGATCGACGCACCGATGTGCACCGGGTGCAATGCTGCAGGCGCTCATCAGAGCGGCGGCGTCAACAGGTTGAGCAGGTTGCGCGCGAAGTGTCGGTAGCGTTCCGGGGTGAATCGTTCCGGTTCGGTGAGCACCAGGTGGGCGGCGCGTTCACCGGCCGCCAGCAGGGTGATCGCGGTGAGCTCCAGGTCCAGGATGTCCAGGCCGGGGCGGCGGTCGCGGCCCCACTCGAGCAGCGCCTGCAATTGCGTGAGGGCGAACTGTCGTGCGGTTTCGGCACGTTCGCGGACTTGCGGGGGTGCATTGTCGGCGGGCAGGGCCAGTAGTCGCCACGAGTCGGGGTTGGCGGCGACAGCGTGCAGCAGGTTGGTCATCGCCGTGAGCAGAACATCGTCGAAGTCGCCATCGGCGTCGAAGGACGGCATCGCCTCGGCGAGTGTCGACAACGCGCGCTGACCCTCGCGCTCGAACAAGGCCAGCAGCAGTGATTCGACACCCGGATAGGCCGCGTAGACGCGAGGTTTCACCAGTTGCGCTTCCCGCGACACCGCCTCCATGGTCACCGCCGCATATCCGCTGCGGTGCACCAATTGCAGGGTTGCATCGAGTACCTGCTCGCGCCGCACTTCCAGCAGCATCCGCGGCTGGCGGGGACGCTTGGCGGGCCGGCTCACCGCGCTCACAGTAGTCGGATCAGTAGAAGGCTCGCGTGCCAAGGCGCGGCATCGGGACCTGCAGCGGACCGTTGGCCAGCCACGCGCCCGCAGGCCACACAGCTGGTGCGATCCGCGCGGCGATGGCCCGCTGCGCGCGGGTCACGTGATCGCTACCGCGCATACGGCGCAGCGCCTTCGACGAGACGTCACGATTGTGCAGGCCCCACTTACGTCCCGTGCAGGACCCGCACCCCGTCCTCGCTGCTCTCGAGTCCGGCAACCGTTGCACCCCAGCGGAACTCGACACCATGAGCAACACATTCGGCGAACACGATCTGTTCGGTCCTACGCTGCGCAAGACTGCTGGCCAGCCGCGACAACACCGGTGTCGCCGCGCCGAGATGCTGGCTGAACACCCGCCGCCCACCGTAGAAGGCGTCATACCCGGTCGGCATCACCCCGGCCGCCCTGATCTGCCCACCCAGCCCCGGCAGCACCCTATCCAGCCGCCACAGACTCGGAAACATCAACGCGATAGCCCGACTGCCCGGCCGCACCCGATCCTGCGGCTCGGCCTCGAGCACCACCGTCGGCAACCCACGTCGCGCCAGCGCGAGCGCCGCGATCAACCCGACGGGTCCCGCTCCGATCACCACACAGGGATCGGTCCGAATTCTTCCGGCCACCGGCCACCTCCACAACGGTAGTGGCCCAGCAGGACCGGCCACAGATCGATAAGTACGGACTCGTAGTTACGGTAGCGTACTTATCTCGCACGCGACCCCTCACGCGCACGAATCCTGCCGGGGCCCAACGGAACCCCTGCCCTGGGCTGCCCAGAATTACCATGGCCCGGGCAGGTTCCGTTGTGCTGCGGCGAGCCCTGACCGATTCCGGCGATGCGCCACTGAGGGTGTTGCCCGAAGAGGTCGAGGTTCTCCTCGAGAGCCTCGAGGCCCCACCCCGGTCGGGGTCGTCAGATCTGCACTTCGGCGAGATCGGCGAGTAGTTTCCCGGTCCGCGCCACCGCGTCTGCGCAGGCGGGGAGCAGGGGTAGGCGGACATCGGGGGTGGGGATTCGGCCCTGGGCGTGCAGGACGGCCTTGATCACCGTCGGGTTGGGTTCGCTGAAGGCGGCGGCGGACATTGCTGCCAGTGCTGCGCCCAATCTGCGGGCTTGTGCTCGGTTTCCGTTGCGCCAGGCCGCAATCAGGGCGACGAACGGTGTGGTGGTCAGTTGCGCCGAGGCGAGGATGCCGCCTGCGGCGCCGAGGGCGAGCAGTGGGGACAGGAATTGGTCGTCGCCTGCGAGGACGGCGAAATCCGTGGGTAGGTCGCCGAGCAGGTCGATGATGTCGGCGTCGATGCCGCCGGTCGCGTACTTCACCGCGGCGATGCCGGGCAGGCGGCCGAGTTCGCGCAGGGTGTCCGCGCTGACGGATCGGGCTGTGCGGTAAGGGATGTGGTAGATGATCACCGGCACCGGACTGCGTGCCGCGAGCTGGGTGAAGTGTGCGCGGACGCCCGCTTCCGACGGGCGGGTGTAGTAGGGCACGGGGACCAGAGCCGCGGTGATCTCGGAGTGGGAGGCGAAAGCGTCGAGTGCGGTGGCGGTGGCGCGGGTGTTGTTGTCGCCCGCGCCGACGATCAGTGGTGCGTTTCGGGTGCGGCAGACTTCGGCGCACACTGCGAGGACCGTCCGCCTTTCGTCGGCATCGAGGGTGGCCGGTTCGCCCGTGGTGCCGAGTGCGACGAGTCCGGTTGCCCCATCATCGAGTACGCGGTGGGCCAAGGATTCGAGTGCGTCCACGGCGATATGTCCGGTGACGGTGAACGGGGTGACGAGCGGGACGAATATCCCCTGCAGAGCTTCGTGCTGAGCCATCTGTTCAGCTTGTCGGCACGATACCCACAGGTCTAGTTCGCATTTGTGCCGTCGAGCGTAAGCTCAGCTGATGCTCGATGTGCGCAGGTTGCGACTGTTGCGGGAACTGGCGCGGCGCGGCACGATCGCGGCGGTCGCCGAGGCCATGGCCTTCACCCCGTCCGCGGTCTCGCAGCAACTCAGTGCGCTGGAGCGCGAGGCGGGAGTCGCCTTGCTGCAACGCACCGGGCGACGGGTGAGGCTCACCCCGGCCGGTCACACGCTCGTCGGGCACGCCGAGGCCGTACTGGCCCGGCTGGAACAGGCCGAGGCGGATCTGGCGAACACCGAGGCCGGGCTGACCGGGCGGCTGCGGATCGGCGCTTTCCCTTCCGCGACACAGGCTTTCATCCCCGCCGCGCTGAGCGCCCTGGCCGCGGACCATCCCGGCCTCGAACCTCATGTGGCGGAACTCGATCCGGCGCTGGTCGCGGACGCCCTGCGAGCGGGCGAACTGGATGTGGCGCTGGTGCACGACTACGACCTGGTGCCGTTCCCACCCGAAGCCGGTGTGCGCACCGAACCCCTCTACCGCGAGATCATGTTCCTGGCCTCGACCACGCCACGCGCCGCCACCCCCGACACGGTGCTCACCACGTGCCGCGACGAGCCATGGATCGTGGCGACCACCGGCACCCGCTGCCACACCATGACCATGCGCGCCTGCCAGGCCGCGGGCTTCCTGCCCCACATTCGCCACCGAATCGACGAATTCGGCACAGTTCTGGCCTTTGTCGCGGCAGGACACGGCGTCGCACTGGTCCCGGAACTGGGTGCGGCACATCCGCCCGCCACCGTGATACTCACCGAACTGCCCATCGCGCGCCACACCAGAATTGCCTTCCGCGCAGGCGCCGACCGGCATCCGGCCATCGCAGCGTTCGCCGCGGCCATGCATGCGACCGTCGGCGCAAGCGGTGCCCGCGGGAGCGTGAACGCGCCGCCACGACATCACCAGCGGCCGTTCGAGGCCTAACTCCGCAGTACCCAGTGGGGCCCCGGTCGTGGATCGCGATGCTCGGATGCGACGGTGACTGCCATTCCCACACACCCGCGGCACCCCCACCCCACCTGGTGTGGGAGTCTTGTGGGGTATCTCAGTGAAAGGGCTTCTCGTGACGCTCGGCATGGTCCTCGGCGACTCCTTCGCTCGCGCTTCGACGCAGGACCACTAGCCCTTCTCCGTTGCGACCCTCGTCACCCGGGTCCGACACCGGCTGATTCCCGCTCCTGGTCGAAGTGCTCTCCGTGCCCATGCACGTTCGATCACGAGGAGCACGCTGTGCCCACCATGCACTGGACCGAAGCCGACACCGACCGCAGCGCTCGCTGGCATTCCGAGAGCGCCGCCCCGATGCCCCGACACGTCGTCGTCGCCGATGACACCATGCGTGCCGATACCGCCTATCGCTTGGCGTGTGAGGGCACCGCACTGTTGTGGCAGGGCGATTTTCAGCAGGCGCGGCAGTTGTTGCAGGCGCTGCGTCGCCGCATCGACCGCATCGCGACGCCACCGGGCGCTGGCATCGCCGAATCGTTCCACCTCTATCGCAGAGCTCGCGGCCATCGTGCGCGGGTGCTGGGAAAATTGATCGTCGAGCTGTCGGAGGGCCATACCCTCGCGCTGCGCAGAGCGCCTGATCTGCGGCAGGTGTGCGCCGAGACCTACGGGTCATCGGGTGAACCGATGGTCGTCTCGTTCACTGAACTGCTCGGCGCTATCGGCGCGCAGCAGTGGCGGGCCAAGGGCGTCGATGTGCCTGCACTGGGGGCGCGCATCCATCCGCACTACGGAGTCTTCTCACCCGTGCGGGGTGAATATGTCGATCTGGTCGCACGGGCCCCGCTGCCGACGGGGCATGGAGGTCCCCGCGCCGGGTTCGACCTCGGCACCGGAACAGGTGTGCTCGCCGCCGTGCTCGCCCGTCGCGGCATCGATCGGGTCGTGGCCACCGACATCAACCCGCGTGCACTGGTCTGCGCCCGCGACAACATCGACCGGCTCGACCTCGCCGACCGCATCGAGGTGATCGGCCCCGACCTCTTCCCCGACGGTCGCGCCGACCTCATCGTGTGCAACCCACCCTGGCTGCCCGCGCGTCCCACCGCCGCCGTCGAACAGGGCGTCTACGACCCCGACGGCGCCATGCTGCACGCCTTCCTGAACGGCCTTGCCGCCCATCTGGATTCGGGCGGCGAAGGCTGGCTGATTCTGTCGGACCTGGCCGAGCACCTCGGGCTGAGAACACGCGAAGAACTGACCGACGCCATCGCCTCGGCGGGGCTGCGCGTGCTCGACCGCATCGACACCAGACCGCGCCACACTCGACCGACAGACCCGACCGATCCCCTGCACGCCGCGCGTGCCGCGGAGATCACTTCGCTGTGGCGTCTGAGCGGCTAAATCGCGCGAAACGTCCCGCGCGGCTCGGCTGGCGACTTACCGTCGGTGACAGCAAAGGCCGGGCGACGTGATAGAGACTGTGCGATGAATCAACCGAACACTTCGTGCGCTGCATTTCAGCGCACCGCCGCGATCGAACCGGAGGCGGTCGCGGTCCGCTCCATCGGCGGCGGACAGACCCTGACCTGGCGCGAATACGCCGATCAAACCAGGCATGTCGCCGCAGGGCTCAACGCCCTCGGGATCGGCCGCGGTGACACCGTCGCGCTGATGATGAGCAATCGGGTCGAGTTCTATCCGCTCGAGGTGGGCGCCCAACACGCCGGGGCGACCTCGTTCTCGGTGTACAACACCCTCGCTCCCGAGCAGTTGAACCATGTGTTCACCAATGCCGAGAACCGGGTCCTGATCTGCGAGGAACAGTACGTCGAGCGGATCCGCTCGTGCGGGGTTCCGATCGAGACCATCGTGTGCGTCGATGCAGAGCATGCCGGAACCATCAGTGTGGCCGAGTTGAAAGCCATGGGCCGCACCGATTTCGACTTCGAAGCGACCTGGAAGGCAGTGCAGCCCGAGGATGTCGTGACATTGGTCTACACCTCCGGCACCACCGGCAACCCCAAAGGCGTGGAGATCACCCACGCGAACCTGCTTGCCGAGGCACACGCCTTCAACGCGGTGCTGCCCGTCGAATTCGGTGACCGCCAGACCTCCTACCTGCCCAGCGCGCACATGGCCGACCGCATGACCGCACTGTATTTGCAGGAGGTCTTCGGCACCCAGATCACCGTGGTGCCCGACCGGAAGCTGCTGCCCGCAGCGCTACTGGATGTGCATCCGACAATCTGGGGTGCGGTGCCGCGAGTATGGGAAAAGTTCAAGGCCGCGGTCGAATTCTCTGTCGCCAACGAACCCGACGCCACCACCCGCGCCGCCTTGCAGTGGGCGCTGGAGGTGGCCGCGCGTAAGGCGGCCGCGCAGCTGGAAGGGCGACCGATCGCGGCGCGACTTGCGGCCGAATGGGCCGAGGCCGACAAACTGGTGCTGTCGAAACTGCGCGCGAAACTCGGTCTGGACCAGGTGAAGTGGGCGATGTCGGGCGCGGCGCCGATCCCACCTGAGACCCTCGGGTTTTTCGCCGGCCTCGGCATTCCGATCTCCGAGATCTGGGGCATGTCCGAGCTGACCTGTGTGGCCAGTGCCAGCCCGCCCTCGGAAGCGCGCCTCGGTGCCGTCGGGCGGATGCTGCCCGGCATGGAGTCGAAGATCGCCGAGGACGGCGAGTTCCTGGTCCGCGGTCCGCTGGTCATGCGCCGCTACCGCAAAGAACCGGAGAAGACCGCCGAGGTCATCGACGCCGACGGCTGGCTGCACACCGGTGACATCCTCACCCGTGACGCCGAGGGCTTCCTGCGGGTGGTGGACCGCAAGAAGGAACTCATCATCAACTCCGCGGGAAAGAACATGTCCCCGGCCAACATCGAGAACGCGATCAAGGCCGCTGCCCCGCTGGTCGGCGCGCTGGCCACCATCGGCGACGCTCGGCCGTTCAACACCGCGCTGATCGTGCTCGACGCCGAATCCGCGCAACCATATGCCCTCCAGCACGGCCTCTCCGATGCCGACCCCGCCACGCTCGCCGCCGATCCCGGCGTGATCGCCGAGATCGCCCGCGGTGTCGCGGCGGGCAACGCGAAGCTCTCGCGCGTCGAGCAGATCAAACGCTTCACCATCCTGCCGACGTTCTGGGAGCCCGGCGGCGACGAGGTCACCTTGACGATGAAGTTGCGCCGCAAGCCGATCGACGCGAAATACGCCACCGAGATCGAGCAGCTCTATGCCGCCGAACCCGCGGCGACAGTGCACGAGCCCGCCGAATCCGTGGACGTGCCCGCCGGCTAGCCGCGTCCGTGGTCGTCGGCTGGCCGAACTCGAAGACGTGCCGCGAGTTCATGGTCGCTCGCCAGCTCGCGATAGCGCGCCCAACCCGCGAAGGTCCACGCTGGCTGGTACCGCGTCGGGATAGGTTGCCGCTGTAACCGGGCGGCGATCGGTCAGAGTGTGGCGGACGCATTCTCGAGCATCACGCTGCCTCGAGCGACCCCGGCAACCACACCCGTTTTGCCGTCTGTTGCTCCTGGGAGTACGGTCCCAGCGAAGACATGCGGGGATAGCACGCCCGCTCTGGGGTGGATTGGCAGGGGGAATATTGACTACGGGAGATCCATCGTCACTATCCGTTGAGACCGACGAGGTTAAAGCGTTGGGACGCTTGGCATTCCAGATAGCGGAGGAGTGTAGATCCGGGTACTCGTCGCTGGTGACCGATACGAAGATCACGATCGATAGCTGGGTGGGGAACAACGCCGGCACTTTCACCGCCGCGTGGGAGGAGTTCCACGAAGGCGCTGACCAAGTGTGGGACGCGTTGTTCGAGCTGGCCGAAAAGCTGGGAGTCACCGCCGAAACCCTCCGCGCGACCGACCAGTCGTACGCCGCCGGGATCAGCTCCCTGGACCTACCCTGAATGGGAACAGACATCTCATGACCGCTTATACACCAGCATTCTCGGTCGACCTCGACAAACTCGAGGAGTTGGCCGCTCGCATGCGCGGATACCAGGCAGCCGTCGCCGATCGGCTGGCGGAGCTCGAGGCGAAAGCCAAGGAAGTCGAAGGCGTATGGGTCGGCGCGGCAGCGGTGGCCTATAGCGAGGCGCACACGGAGTGGTTGGCGGGGGTCACCGATATGCAGGACGGGCTTGCGGCTCTGGAAGGGGCCGTGAAGGACGCCCACGAAAGCTACACCAATGCCGCATCCCAGACCCTACGGATTCTGGGCATATGAGCACCAAACTCGAGGTAGATCCCAAGGTCTACTACCAGGCCGCCACCAACTGCTTCGACGCCGCCGCAGCGCTGAACGACAGCTTCAAATATGTCTTCTCCGAACTCAACAGCCACGGAAAGATGGCGGGCAGAGACGAAGACGGCCGGGCCTGGGCGAGCTCCTACGACGAATCGGCCCGTGAAGCAGTAGCGTTCTTCGGGCAAACCTACGCGACCCTGCGCGCATACGGCACCGCCCTCAACGACCTCGGTTTCGAACATGCCAAGTCCGATGCCACGCTGAAGGGAACAACACAGCCGGAAAGGCCGAAGGATCCATCATCCACAGTGACCTTCGGGCCCTACGCCCTTCCGGCTTCAGCAGCCGGAGGAACCCCGCAAGGCATTGCGCAAGCGTCCATCGAAGTCCTCGACGCCATCAATTGCCCTCTCCCGGACGGTAACACCCAAACGCTCGCCAAGGCGGCCGAGGCATGGGATCGGCTCGGCACGATCTATCAGAACACCAACGCCAAAGACAAGATCACGATTGCAGCCAGCCTCTTCGACGGGGTGACCTCCAAGGATGCGGTGCAGGTTCGGGAAGACCTGAAGACCTTGGAGACCTCCATCGCAGAACTGCTCAACACGTGCAAACAGATCAGCAAGACCTGCACCGACTACAAGGAATCGATCGAAGAACTACGCAACGAGATCAAGGGATTCCTGGAAGCCATCGTCCAGGAAGCTGCGATCAACGTAGCGATCACCGTCGTCGCCACATGCCTTACCGGTGTCGGCGGCCTGATCGCCGGCGCCAAAGCTGTCGAGTCGGCACGACGATGGGCCGTGAAGATCAAAGCGGCCATCACCGCCTGGCGAGCACGTAAAGCCTTGCAGCTCAAGGGGCTGGCCGACGACGCGAAGGCCGCGATGGCAAAGGCCAAACAAGCCGTCAAGGACCTACACGATCGGCTGGGGAAGAAGAACGACCAACCCAACAGGCCTCGCAGCGGATTGGATGCTCTGACCGACGAAGATCGGCGGGCGCTTCTGCAAGGGCCCAGCGACCTCCGCGGCCGGTCCTTGACCGACATTTTGCGGAGCGGCGATACCCCAACTCCCGAGCAGCAACGCCAGATCGACGCACTCAATGAAGCGTTGGGCAAGTTGCCCGCCCATGAGGGGCCGGTGCTGCGGAACACCAACTTGACCACCGAACAGCTCGACCAATACGTGCCAGGGAAGTCGACCACAGAGCACGGGTTCACCTCTACGACCCCCAACCCGAAGGGGGTGAATGAACTCACGGTGCAGAACTCGAACGTCGAATTCCAGATCGTGAGCAAAACGGGGCGCGACTACAGCCAGTACGGCACCCCGGACGAGGTTCTGTTTCCGTCCGGGACAGAGTTTCTGGTGCACAGCAAGACTGTCGATCCGGCGACGGGCCGGACCGTGATTCAGATGTCGGAAATCTAGGACGAACCCATGCCGAAAAAAGTCGGTGGCAAGACCTTCCACACCCGCGAAGAACTCGAAGCGCGCGGGGTGATGCCTTCGCCGGAGGAAATCGCGCGCAATCAAAAGATCCTCGACGACTTCAATCGCACTCTCCGCAACGCCCCACCAGCGCCCGAAGGGGAGGCGCCGGGGTTCGGTGGCCGGTTCTCCGATGATTTGGGGGGCACCGAGTTCGAGGGCTGGACCCGAGACCCGAAAACGGGCGAGTGGTTCGACAAAAAAGGACGACCGGCCTACTACGCAGACGGTCGACGGATCACCTACAACGAGGAACCCCACGAGCAGCGAGACCCTCAACAGTGACCACCACACCCGACCTCACCCCCAGACGGTCACGCTAGTGCCGTGTCAGGCAGCCTTCGGTGGGTAATCCAGGTGTCGGATCTTGGATCCGACAGCGAAGTTGCGCACCGGGCCGGTGTGGTGGTCGTGCCAGCGGATGTAGTCGCCGATCGCGGCGCCCTGCTCGCCGTGGCTGTGATGGTCATTCCCGGACACGGCACCAGCTCAGTCCGTGGTCGCGCCTGCCAACTGGAGGTAGCGTCCCGATCGGGCACTGTTCGACGACGACTCGGCCACGCTGCCGTTCTGGATCGAGGTGCGCGGCCAGGTCGTCGAAGAAACGATCGATATCGATGATCCCCTCGGGTGGGTGCACCCCGGGGCGGATCGCGACGCCGTCCACGAGCTGAGCCAGGCTCAGCGCCAACGGAATTCCGGTCGCGCGCGCCATATCGTCGGTCAGAGCGGCGCCTTCGCTGAGCGAAGCGCCGCCGTCGAGGTGGGCGAGCACCGCATGCGGGTCGCCGTTCTTGCTGCCATAGGCGACGGCGAAGAACGGCGGCAGCGTGCCGGGAGACTTGAATCCGACGGACCGGACCATCGAGCGCAGGCCACGCCGCATTGTCGGCTCCGCGAGCGCGACCGCGGCGGATTCGTTGGTGAGCGTGCCCCGGTCGAGGTCTGTGCGCAAACCATCGAGATAGGCGGCGGTGCCGGGGGTGATCACCATCAGATTCGCCGCCGTGCCCGACGGTGCCAGCGTCCGGCGCAACGTCACCGGTTCGGGATGGCCGACGGTGTACGCGGTACCCGCGCGCCCACCCGGCACCGCCAAAGTCACTGGCCGCAGTGGCGGTTCGCGCACGATGTCGCCCGCCCGCACCACGGCCACGGTTCCGCTGATCTGCTGCATCCAATGCACCGCCGCCGCGGTCGGCGTCCCGTCGGGGCCGGTGAGCTGGGTGTCGGCGCCGGTCATAGTGGGCACATCGACCGGCCACGCTGTGTAGATGTCGGCGAGGCTGTCGAGTTCCCGTGCCGCGCGTGCCGCGAGCAGGTTGCTCACCCCCGGGCTCGCACCCATTCCGATGATCGCGCAGACACCCGCTGCCCGTGCGTCGTCATCGAAATCGAGCATCTGCACGGTCGGCTCCCAGTCGTCACAGATGTCGAGATAATGGGTGCCGGTGTCGATCGCGGCCCGCAGCACGGATAGGCCGAAACGGTAGTACGGGCCAACAGTATTGAGGACCACATCGGCCTCGGCGAACACGCGGTGCAGTGCCGCCCGGTCGGTCACGTCGACCCTGCAGGCGTGCGCGTCGGCGCCGCTGTCTGCCAGCTCGTGCGCCAATGCCTGCGCGGCGGCCAGATCACGATCGGCGACCACGATCTCGTGCACCCCGCGCAATGTCGCCGCCGTGCGCACCGCCATCGCCCCCATCGCGCCACAACCGCCCAATGCCAGAACCTTCATCGCATGTCCCCGATCTCCCAGAATAGTTCATTCTAGATACGATCGACGGTATCATGAACGATACTGTCGACCAGTTCGCCCGTCGACGGAAGGGGCATGATGACCTTCGAGCGACTCGAAGTGGTCGAAGCGGTGAGTTGTGTTGCGTTCGCCGAGGTTGGGCTGCCCTTCAGCGGACCGGGCGCCGGCGCGGTACCCGCCTGGATTGCCGTCGACGTGGACCGGGTTCTGGATCGCCACAACCCCTGGGCGCGGCCATTCCCGCGCGGCCGTGGTTGAGGAGCACTACCTTCTGCTGCGTGAGCGTCTGGTCGGCGAGTTCGGATGTACTGCGCCACAGCGGGTCTCACCCGGAGATCACGCGCCCCGCTGCGTGTGAGTGCGTCCGAGATTCGGGACCGTCCCATGTCATCCGCGGGTTCGTGCCCGGTATTCGTTGAGACGGTGCCGCGATATGGGCCGTTGTCCGGTACAAGAGCAGCGACGAACGCGGGATCTCGAGGCAGTCCGGTTTCAGCGTTCGAGAGGACGGAGCCCGATCATTGTCCGGGCACTGGCGTAGGTGTAGCGCCCCTTCCCGTGTGCGGCGAGTTGACCGGGTTCGGTGAGGGCATCGAGATCGGCGTTCACGGCGAGAAACGGAATGTCCCACGCAATGGCGCCGGTTCGCGGGTCGACCGCCCAGAGTCCGGTGTGGTCGGACAGGACAACGGTGTGTCTGTCCCATCCCTGGATCGTGCCGAAGCGGGTGGTGTCGGTCCGCCACAGCCGGTGTCCGGTGCGTAAGTCCAGGCCGGTTGTGGTGTGCGCGTGGATGTCTCGCAGTAGTGCGATGTCGCCGAGAATTGCCGCCGCGGTGCCGGTCGTGGCATTGATGTTGTATTCGTTGGTCTCCCGGGGTGCGGAAATCAGGTCGGGGCTGTGCCATATCGGGCTGCCGGTGCGGCGGTCATGGGCGCTGTCGCCGAGCAGGACGGGGATGGTTTCGTCGGTGGGGAGGTCGATCGAAAGGGTTTGGGCGACTTCGCTATCGGTGGCGGCAATGGTGCGGCCCGTGCGGTCGAGGATGGTGCTGCCGGTGATCCTGTGGCCGCGGCATTCGGTTCGGGTGTGCACGACCAATGCGCCGCTGGTTGCGCCGGCGTCGGAGCATCCGTCCTGGGTCGCGCTCCAGGTCGGCTTCCCACTGGTGAGGTCGAACCCGGCGAGATCGACGCCGAGGGTGAATACACCCTGGCCGTGGGACACGTCCAAGGCGTCGGCGGGCAGATCTTCCCACGCGGTACCCATGCTGAACGCCTGGGACCAGTACGCATCCGGATCGGCGAGCGTTCCGGCATGGACGCGCACGTCATCGGATTCCACGTCACCCTCGGCGACATACACGCGATCGTCGAGGGTCGCGATGGCGAAGGGAAGCCAATCCGTCGGCGTGCGCGTGACCTCGCCGGTGGCAACGTCGTATCCGATCATTGCTTGGTCGGAAGTGAAGCATACGACCTGGTCGTCGACAGGGGTTGGCCCGCAACCGCGCAGGTCCGCGGCGGGGGTCCGCCAGCGCTGTGCACCGGTGCCGGCGTCGATGCCGACCAGCACAGGATCCCGCAGGTACATGCCATCGTCCGGCACACCGACCACCGTCACCAGCGTGTCCCCCGCGTCAACAAATCCTGGTCCGCCGGTATCGAATTCGGTGCCCGCCCTAGGGTCGCGGAACTCCGCGCCTGCTCGCCCGTAGGCGGCGGCGCTTGTCGACCACGCGAGGCCCGGAGCGGAGTCCGCGGTGCCGGTGATCTTGCGCGTGCTGTCCTCGGGTTGTGAGAGGACCACCACCGCACCGGCGCTGGTGATTACGGCCGCCGTGGCGGCGAGCACGAGGTTGCAAAGCCCGGGGATCGTTCTCATCGCGACACCTCGAGGCCCGGATTCAGGGCGATCTCCTCGAGTAGCGCGAACGGCAGAGGCTCGGCGGGGGCGTCGGCGGAGGTGACCTGGATCCGTGTCCCGGACTGGCGGGTGACGCTGACAGTGCGGGTCGTTCGCGGCGAGGGCGACGGCTCCATCAGCGTGCTTCGCCATTCGCGGGTCTCGACCACCGCCCCGTCCGGCAGCCGCCGTGACTCCACATGGGTCGCGCCGTCGTTCGATGAAGTATCAGGCTCCTGCGGGAGGGGCTGCCCGGTGCTGATCGCGACGCTCAACTGCGATTGCCGGCCGGGTGTGGTTACTCGAACCGCCTGGCACACCCCGCCCGTGCCCGCTGGTAGCAGCGCCCCCAGCGGCCGGTCGAGGGTCAAGCCGTCGAGCGGAATCTGTGCCAGCACCGCGTCCCATCGGCGGGCCTGGGCCTGATCGATCACAGCGGAGGATTCCGAGCCGATATGGCAGGACTCGGGCGGGCTCGGCGTTCCGGGCGGAACAGGCGCGCTGATGCGGAGTCCGGGGGCGATGACGAGCGCGACGAGATCATCGTTGGTCAAGGGGACGGCTCGGGCACGGCCGGTTGCGTCCGTGGCATCATCGGTGGCGTTCGCGTGGGCGACGGATCCGTCGGGCAGATAACCGGTGGCGGTGCGCGAAAGGGTACGAACCCCATTCGTCTCGTACCAGGTGTCATCGGTATCGACGATCGTGCCGTCGGGGAGGTGTCGCCTCTCGTCGAGGTTGCCGGCGACGCACGGCGGGATCGGCGTGGTGGACTTCCGAACGGTCACCGACAGCGTGCCCGCTCGGTCGCCGCGCAGCAGGGTGGCGTGCGCAGTGGTCCAGCCGCCGAGTCCCTTATCCTCCGTGGGATCGCCGAGGATCGGCTGGAACACCAGCGAGCGATCCACCGTTGCGAAGGCGATCTCGACATCACCGGGGAGCGCATCCTGCAGCACCTGCGTCATCGCGACGGCCTTGGGGCCGGAGAACCACGGATAGGACGGATTGTCGTATCCGTACGTGTCGAAGTAAGCCATCCCGATCGATTGCCCTTGCTGTGGGGGCTCGACGACATCACAACCCGGGATCTGCACCGGAAACGTGACCGGCGGAGTGACATAGGAGTATTCGGCGGCCGGATCCGGCGGCTCTGACGTGGTGGGGGTGACCGGTGCGGTCGTCAACTCCGGCTCCGGCTCGTGCAGCAGCCCGGCGATGAGAAAAGCGGTCGCCACGATCGCTACGCAGGTCAGACCCACCGTCCATCGGGTGACAGCGGGGGAAGGCGCGGTCGGTTCCTTGTCATCACCGGTTTCCATGTCCTGCATTGTGTCTGCCCTTACCGACATGCCCCACTCGCAGAGGGGTATCGGATGACAGCGATCCCAACCGCCGACCGCGCGCTCCGCGGGGTGATGGTGCGTTCGGCCGCACTCGGCCGGGCCCAGATGACCACAGCCCGTTGACCTTCGGGCGCGGCGCGTGGCCGGTTCTCTCAGCGCTCAACGCGGCACTGCAGCATGTTTCCGTAGCGCTGTTGTCGCGAGATCCAGCGGGAAGTTTCGGCTTGCTCCTGACGTAACGTCAGGTCCTAGCGTCGGCGGTACCAGCGCGAGGTGCGTCGGTGGAAGTGAGATGGAAGCGGATGGACGACGGGAATCGAGCAGGTCACCGGCTCTACACCGAAGCCGATGTCCAGCGCCTGTATCAGGTTGACGGTGTCGTCGACCCTGTCAAATTCTGTGGACCGGTTGAGATTGTTCATGCCGCGAGGGTTTGGGAGCGGCCGTGTCAGTGGTGTTCTCTACGCTGCCGTGCATGACCCGGTCCTGGACGCGACCGCACCAACACCTCCACCCTCCTCCCAGCCCCCTCTCCCGCGAGCTGGTCGGCACCGATCCTGATGGGGTGAACACTCGCCCCTCGTCTGGCGGCACGCTGCCCGTGGCGCCGCTACGCGAATCAACAGGTTGCCCGTGACGGAATCCATCCGTGGCCATCCATGCCTGGCGTGGGCAGTGACGACGCGCTCGTGGCTTCCCGGTCATCAGTTCGTCACCGGGGTCGTCGTCGGCGAGCAGGATGATGCCGGTGCGGGCACTGGGGTCGGCGTGGGCGAGGAAGTGGCCGGGTGCCAGCCGCCACCAGCGCTACGGCGGTGGACCCGAAGGGGCGGCAGCGTCTACGAAACAGTCTGCGTCGCAGCGTGTTCGGTCACCTCGCGGATCACCTCGGCGTAGCTGCGAAACAGGCGCGGTGGAGTGCGGGTGATCTCGATGGCGCGCAGCTGTGACCAGCATTCGGCCACCACTCGGCGCGCCCGAGTTCCCGCCCATGGCCGCGGCAGCAATTCCGGTGGCAGCAAGGGGTCCGGGTGCATTGCCCGGGTGAATTCCGCGGCCAGCTCGATCGTGCAGGTCACCAACTCCGTGTCGGAGAGTTCGGCAGCTCGCCGCAGCCGTCGCAGTCGGTGTTGTGCGACATCGAGGAGCCTGCGGTGACCTGCGGCGATATCGTCGAGCGGCCACAGGCGTGCGGCGATATCGCGTGGCGATTCGATCCGCCCGACCCGCAGCTCGCAGGTCGTGAAGGTGGTCAGGTGGTCGAGCACATCCAGCTCGGCCGCCAGTGATCGGAGCTGTCGCTCCCACGGATTCGCGCAGACGTACAAACCGCCCTGAATCGGTGCGCCACCGAGGTGGACAATGCCGTCACGTATCGAATCCCTTGCCTGCCTGGCCGTTTCGGGAATGGCGAAGGCGACGAGATGCCATGTGCCGTCCCATGGCGCCGCTCCGCGATCCTGCTCGAACATGTAGCGCACGTACTCCACATCCGGCGCCAGCGTGCTCTCGACCTCGGCGCTCGCACGCAGTATCGCCTTGCGGCCCCGGCCCTCCTGGGTGAACTGGCCGTCGATAACCAGACGCCGGACGCACAGCCGGATCTGCTGATCGCTCATTCCGAGCGCGTTCGCCACCGTGTAGAGCTCATCGGCGTCGATGGTGGCGTCCTCGCGGATCATGCTCTCCACCAGCACGCGTGTCGGTACTGCGGTGGTGTCGTCGGTGTTGTCGTCCACCCCTGACCTTTCGGCTCGGCAATCCTTCCGATCATAGTATGATCAGATTCCATACGACCGTTTATAGAATGAACGATTCGGAGATGTCATGGAACCCGAGCGCCTCCGATTGCCGCACCGTCGCCGCCGATGGCGGGTGCTCGGCGCGCTGATGACAGTGCTGGCGGTGCTCGCCGCGGCGGGCGGCTGGATCGTGTATCAGAACAGCTACGACCTGCGCGAGCGGCAAGTCACCATTCCGGGTGGGGCGCAGCCGCTCAACGGGGTGCTGGCGCTGCCGAAGGACAGTGTGGGCCCCTTCGGTCTGGTGGTCTTCATCCACGGCGACGGTCCCATCGACGCCACCCACGAGAGCTTCTATCGTCCGATGTGGGAGTCCTTCGCCCGAGCGGGCTACGCATCGTTGTCCTGGAACAAGCCCGGTGTCGCCGGCGCACCCGGAAACTGGCTGGATCAGAGCATGGACGATCGCGCGACCGAGGCCATCGCCGCGATCGCCTGGGCTCGAACCCGGCCGGAGATCGATCCGCAGCGCATCGGACTATGGGGTGCCAGCCAGGCAGGGTGGGTCCTGCCCAAGGTCGTGAACCGAGATCCGTTGCTGCGGTTCATGATCGCCGTCTCGCCCGCCGTCAACTGGCTCCAGCAAGGCCGCTACAACACCATCGCCGAACTCCATGCCGACCATGCCGACCAGGCCCGGATCGATGCGGCACTGGCAGACAGAGAACGCAGGCTGCGACTGCTGCGCGCCGGCGCGACCTTCGAACAAGCTGACGCCACCGGCGAACTCCCGCCCGACATGACACCCGACCGCTGGCGCTTCGCCCAGAAGAACTACCTCGCCGACGCCTCCGCCGACCTCGCCGAAACACACATCCCCACCCTGCTGATCCTCGCCGACCACGACATCAACGTCGACATCGCCGACACCGAAACCACCTACCGCAGACTGATCCCCGACCCTGCCCTGCTCCATGTACAGCACTATCCCGACGCAACACACTCACTGATACGCAAGGACATCGAGACCAGCACCATGAAGACCACCATTGTCGCCATCGTTGCGCCCCGCTCACTGTTCACCGCCGGCTTCCTGGCCAACCAACGCAGCTACCTCGAGCAATTCCGCTGAGGAACCGCGTCTTCCCGGGACATGAGCGTGCGGCTTCTCTGGTGGACTTGCCGCAGCCATGTCCGGCTCGCCTGCGTCGGCGGGCGTCCATGTGTGCGGCAGGCTCCGGCCGAGTTGCGCGAAAGTCCTACAACCGGAAGGTCAGTCGTTGGGGGCTGAGGTAGTCGACCGGGTCGTGCAGTGCACGCAATTCCGGGCGCTTTCCTGGTGGGAGGCGGGACAGTTCTTCGTGCAGCGGGGCGTCGTAGGTGGCGGCGGAGGCGGTCAGACCGGGTAGCCAGTTGTCGTGATGGCTCGGAACGAACAGGGTGGGGCGCAGGGATTCGATGTAGCGGCGGGGGTCTCGGAGGCCGTTGGTGAGTTGGTTGTAGCCCTGGATGGCGCCGATTTGGACGTCGGTGGGTGGGAGGCCGGCGAGGACGTCGAAGACGTGGGGGGCGTTCTCGGTGAGGGGACCCGCGGAGTCGTGCCAGACCAGGGAGAAGCCGGGGACGCGGAATTGGTAGAGCAGGACGCCGTTTTCCTGGTCGCGCAGGCGCGGCAGATTCTGCAGGACGCCGTCGAGGGTGGGTGGGTATTGGACGATCGCGCACAGATCCGGCAGCGGGAAGAAGGGGGACGAGGGGTCGGTGCGGTCGGGAGCCGTTGGGGCGGAATGCAAGTGTCGGATGGCAGTGACCGCAACAGTGCCGACAGTGAATTCGTGTCGCTCTCCGATGAGGGTGTTCGCGTCACCCAGAGCGACGGTCGGGAAGGACGGGGCCGACACCTGGGCTCGGATGGTGGCGCAGTGTTCAGCGGTGCCGTGCACGACCGCGCCGGAGGCCTGCGCGATCCGGCCTGCGTCACCGGCGTGGTCGAAGTGCCCGTGCCCGATGAAGATTGCCTCGGGACGTAGATCCGCCAGATCTTGCGGGGTGGCGGGGACGTAGCCGGAACTGGTCAGTCGCGGGACCCACGCGTCGAGCAGCAGCACCGAGCCGCCGAGGGCCAACGCATAGGTGGTGCAGCCGACCCACGACAGCGCCACCCGATCGGCACGCACCGCGCCGGTGTCCGGGTCCACGATGTCCGCGCCGAAGAAACGCTGACGTGCCGCCACCGTTCGGGCGCCGGCAGGTTCGGCGGATGCTTCGAGGCGGCCCGCGGCAATCAGTGCGGCGGCGCCGAAGGCGCCGCCGAGCATGGTGCGCCGACCGATCAGGACACGCGGATGAATCTTGGACACGTGTGTACCAGATCACGGAATCACAGCACGGGCAAGAGCTCCTGACCGAGGACTCGGGCGAGTCGAACAGGACCTACAGATGCACGCCCAGCAGGGCATCCACCGCCGTGGCGACCAAGGTAGGAGCGTCGCGGTTCGCACCACCGTATTCGAGGGCCTGGTTGGCCCAGTTGTCCACGGCGGCCAAGGCTTTCGGGGTGTCGAGGTCGTCGGCCAGGTGCTGGCGCAGGCGGGCGATCGTGTCCTCGGCGGCCGGACCGGAATCCAGGGACGTCGTGCGCCGCCACAGGTCAAGGCGCTGGATGGCCGCCGCGAGGACGGTGTCGGTCCACATGCGGTCCTGGCGGTAGTGACCGGCGAGCAGGCCGAGGCGGATAGCGGCGGGGTCGGTGCCCGCGCGGCGCAGCTTGGAGACCAGCACCAGGTTGCCCTTGGATTTCGACATCTTCTCGCCGTCAAGGCCGATCAGACCGGCGTGCACGTAGTGGCGGGCGAAGCGGCGCCCGGCGATGAGGGCTTCGGCGTGGGCGGCGGAGTACTCGTGGTGCGGGTAGATCAGGTCGCTGCCACCGCCCTGGACGTCGAATTCGGGGCCGACACGGTTGAGTGCGATCGCCGCACACTCGATGTGCCAGCCGGGACGGCCCGCGCCGAAGGGGGCGGGCCAGGACGGTTCGTCGGGGCGGGCCGCGCGCCACAGCAGCGCGTCGATGGTGTCGCGTTTGCCGGGGCGGGCCGGGTCGCCGCCGCGTTCGGCGAACAGCCGGTCCATGGTTTCGCGGTCGTAGCCGGATTCGTAGCCGAACTGCTCGGTGGCGTCGGCGCGGAAGTAGATGTCGGGGAATTCGGCGTCGTCGACGACATAGGCCGCACCGGAGGCCAGCAGCTTCTGTACGAGCTCCACGACCTCGTCGACGGACTCGATGGCGCCGATGTAGTCGCGCGGCGGCACGATCCGCAGTGCGGACATGTCCTCACGGAACAGATCGATCTCGCGGGTGCCCAGATCACGCCAGTCCAGGCCGTCGCGGGCGGCTCGTTCGAACAGCGGGTCGTCGACATCGGTCACGTTTTGCACATAGTGCACATCGTGGCCCGCGTCCCGCCACAACCGGTTGACCAGGTCGAAGGTCAGGTAAGTTGCCGCGTGCCCGAGATGGGTGGCGTCGTAGGGAGTGATCCCGCAGACGTACATGGTGGCGGTCGGGCCGGGGGTGACCGGCCGGACCTGTCGGTCGGCGGTGTCGAACAACCGCAACGGTGGCCCTGCTCCGGGGATGGTGGGTAGGGCGGTATCGGACCAGGACTGCATGATTCGAGGGTAAGGGTGTGGTCGAGATCATCGGCCTTCGCCCCGTCTGATTCGCGACGTAGCACACCCTCATGGCGGGTTGCGACCTGCGCGAATGTTACGACCGGCAGATGTCAAGGTTTTCGCGCTCGCTGGTTCGATGCGAAGCGCGACCGAGTTGCGAGGTCGGCGAACCGGGCGAATCGGGTTCTCGCAATCACCGAGCAGCCGCGCTGTCGGCTGTCGGGGCGGCTCGATCGAGCCCAGCTGTCGGTGCCCGGAGCTATCGTGACCGGATGACTGTCCTCGGTGCCGTCTCGCTCCCCCAGATCCCTCCGGAACATCTTGCCGCAGTGAGCAATGCGGCGGAAGACAGCGGTCTCGACGAACTCTGGCTGTGGGAGGACTGCTTCTGGGGCGGTGGCATCGCGGCCGCCGCGACGGTGCTGGCGCGGACCGAGCGAGTGCGCGTCGGCATCGGCGTGCTGCCGGTGCCATTGCGCAATGTTGCACTGGCTGCCATGGAGGTCGCCGCGCTGCTGCGGCTGCACCCGGGACGGATCATGCCGGGATTCGGGCATGGAGTGCAGGAATGGATGGCGCAGGTCGGCGCCGGCGTCGAGTCACCGATGACATTGCTGCGTGAACAACTCGGCGCGCTGCGCGGGTTGCTCAACGGTGAAACAGTGACTGCCGCGGGCCGCTATGTGCGGCTGGACAAGGTCGCGCTGGACTGGCCGCCCACCATGCCCGCGCCGATCCTGGCCGCCGCGAGCGGGCCTCGCACCCTACGGCTGTCCGGAGAGCTCGCCGACGGCACGATCCTCACCTCACGCACCGCCCCGGACGGCGTGCGTGTGGCGCGGGCTCTCATCGATGAAGGGCGCGCTGTAGCCGGTCGGACCGAACCTCATCAGGTGATCGTGTACCTGGCCGCGGCAACCGGACCGGACGCGGCCGCACGCCTGGCGGCGAAGGCCCGGCACAACGAATTCCAGGAGGGTGCTGGCGTCGCGGGCGACCCCGATGCCATCGCGGACGCGGTGCGCCGATACGTGGCCGCCGGCGCGGACACCGTCGTGCTCGAGCCGACCGACGACGACTCGGATCTGGTGGAGTTCGTCCGTTTCGTCGGCGAGAAAGTGCGTCCGCTGCTCGGCTGAGTCCTCAGCGCACCTGCTCGGCCCGCGACATCCTGCCCGCGACCGGTGTGCACAAACGGTTGCCGTCAGCGCAGTCGACGCCCGTCGACCAACGTGGCTCTATCCCCGAACGCGAAGGGATGCGGCTCGCATTCGGCAATGAAATCGCCGGGGAACCCGAGCGCGAACGGTGCCGCGGCCTCCAGCCGTCGCACCGCGTCGTCGGAGAGCGTGAGCTCGACCGCGCCCAGATTGTCGATGAGCTGCGCGACACTGCTGACACCGATGATCGGCACTACCGCCGCGGACCTGTGCCGGAGCCAGGCCAGCGCCACCTGAGCGGGACTCGCCCCCACTTCGGCGGCGACCGCTGCGACGGCGGCGGACGCGGCACGATCGCGCGGGGTCAGCGTGGCCTCGTCGACCCGGCGTCCACTTGTTGCGCCCGCGAGCAAGCCGCGCGCGAGCGGACCCCATACGGTGACAGTCATTCCGAAGGATTCGGCCATCGGCAGCAGTTCCCGCTCGATATCGCGCTGTAGCAGGTTGTAGGGCACCTGCAGGCCGGCGAACGGCGTCCGATCACGCCATTGCGCCAGGGTGTTGGCGCGGGCGACCACCCAGGCCGGGGCGTCGGAGATGCCGACGTAGAGGATTTTGCCTGCGCGGACCGCGTCGTCGAGTGCGCGCATCGTTTCCTCTATCGGGGTGTGCCGGTCCCACAGGTGCACCCAGTAGATGTCGATGTAGTCGGTGCGAAGCCGCCGCAGGCTCTGCTCGAGGGACAGCACGAGATTCTTGCGGTGGTTGCCTGCGGCATTGAGGTCACCGGTGTCACGCGACAGGGTGTATTTGGTGCCGATGACGAAACGGTCGCGTCGTTGGATGACCGAACCGAGCAGGTTCTCCCCGTCGCCGTAGGCCGATGCGGTGTCCAGGACATTGCCGCCCGCGTCGGCATAGGCGTCGATGATGCGTCGGCTTTCCTCGGCGTCCTCGAAACCCATTGTGCCCAAGACGAGTTCGGAGATTCGCAAGCCGGTCGAGCCGAAGAGTCGGTATCGCATGTGCCCAGTCTTGTACACCGCGTGGTCTCGCAGGGAGACCCTGCGGGGGCCACCCTGACGCTCAGAAGGCGGGCCAGGGAATCGGGCGGGAGGTGCGCGGCACCGGCATCACCGGGTCGTCCAACAGCTGCTGGGTCCGATCGGCGAGTGCTTTGATCTCGGTGTCGGTGAGGTGCGGGGCGAGCGCGTCGGCGACTCGGCCGGGCAGCGCCTTCGCGAAGGCGGTGATGTCGTCGATCAGATCTTTCCCGACGCCGCGGCCGGCCCATCCCCACAGCACCGTGCGGAGTTTGTGCTCGCTGTGCAGGCAGATGCCGTGGTCGACGCCGTAGACCTCGCCGTCGGTGCCCTCCAGGGCGTGTCCACCCTTGCGGTCGGCATTGTTGAGCAGTATGTCCAGTACCGCCATGCGCTGCAGGCGTGGATCGTCGGCGTGGATCAGCGACACTTCGTTGCCCGCCGGGTCTTGGGCGCGTAGCACTTCGCAGAACCCGTCCGGGACCGCGCCCGCCGGGACCAGGTCGATCAGGTCGAGGCGGTTGCCCTGCTCGGTGTGGTTGTCCACCGCGTCTACCCAGCGCTGCACCATGCCGGGGCCGTAGGGGCCATCGCGCAGGATGGTTTCCGGGATGACGCCCCAACCGAGCGCATCCGAGATGAGATACGAGGCCACCTCGCGGCCGGCGAGGGTGCCGTCGGGGAAATCCCACAGCGGCTGCTCACCGCGCACCGGTTTGTACACCACACGCAACGGCGAACCGTCCGGGCCTGCGGTGCCCGGCACATCACAGACCAGGGTGACATTGCTTGCGACGGTCACCCGTCCGATCACCGTCAAGTCGGCGGTGTGCCACGCAGCCACGGGCTACTCCTCCAGCTCGGCCGCGCCGAAAATATCCCCGCGCTTGTATCCGTTGGTGCGCACACACATGTGGCCGCGCGCCGAGAGCGGTTCACCGCATAGCGGGCACGGCGGACGCCCCGCCGCGATGACACGGGTCGAGCGCAGCGCGAACTCCCGCGCCTGGATCGGGGTCAGGAAAACCCGCACCGCGTCCGGGCCTTCCTCGGTGTCGTCGAGCACGACTGATTCGTCGACCTCGGTCTCGGTGATCGCGAGCAGCTCCACCACCACGGCACCCGCATCGGCGTCCCAGCCCAAGCCCATGGTGCCGACCCGGAATTCCGCATCGACCGGCGTCACCAATGGGTCGACGTCGGCCACATCATCGGCCTGCGGCGGCACCTCGGCGCCGAAGCGGCGCGCGACCTCGTCCAACAGCAGACCCATGCGGTCAGCGAGCACCTTTACCTGCTGCTTCTCCAGCAGCACGCTGACAACGCGCGGTTCCTGCACGGCCTGCAAATAGAACGAACGATCGCCCGGCTCACCGACAGTCCCGGCGACGAAACGATCGGGGGTGCGGAATACATGGATTGCGCGTGACACATGCACCTCCTGATACGTGACCCTGATCGACTACCCGCGGCGCACAGACATTCAACACGCCGACTACTCGTTTACAAGGAATCTCGACGCTCCGCATTCCCATTATCCGCACTTCCGGTACCACCAAGCTCCCCGCCGGGAACGGGACCGGAGGTATCGACCGGTTCGGCGTCCCCCGCGGAGCGGGAATCGGCTACCGGCCGTAGCGGATTGGACGCCGCCAGCGCCGAAAGGTCGGTCCCGGTGTCGTTGACACGCCACACATACGGCGCGGTCGGGGTATAGCGAACGACACTGATCGACGCAGGCTCCACCACGATGCGCTGGAAACCGTCCAAATGGATGCCGAACGCGTCGGCGAGCACCGACTTGATGACATCACCGTGCGAGCACGCGACCCACAGCACGTCGTGGCCGTGCTGCTCGGCGAATTTCCGGTCGAGCTCGCGGATCGCGGCTACCGCGCGGGCCTGTACCTGCGCGAGGCCTTCCCCGCCGGGGAACACCGCGCCGGAGGCATGCCGCTGCACAACCTTCCACAGCGGTTCGGTCAGCAGATCGGCCAGTAGCTTGCCGGTCCAGTCGCCATAGTCGACCTCGATCAGCCGGTCGTCGTATTCCGGTTCCAGGTCCAGCTTCTCCGCGAGCGGTGCGACAGTGCGCTGGCAGCGCAGCAGCGGCGAGTGCACGATGTGCTCGATGGGCAGTGCGGCCAGCCGGTCGGCGAGCGCCCTGGCTTGCTCGTTGCCGTGTTCGGTCAGGTCGACGCCTTGGCTGCGGCCCGCGAGGGTGCGGGCGGTGTTCGAGGTCGACACACCGTGTCGCAGCAGGATTACCGTCATGCGGCCAGCCTAATGGGCGGTATCGGACGCAGTCCGTTGGCGATCATGTCGCCGACACCACCCCGCCGGCAAGCAGACCCATCACGGTCAGGCCGAGCACGATGCGGTAGCCGACGAACCAGTCCAGGGAGTGCTTGGCGACGAATTTGAGCAGCCAGGCGACCGAGGCGTAGCCGACGACGAACGCCACGATCGTGGCAACGAGCAGCTGAGGGCCGCTGGCATTGAGTCCTTCCCCGGCCGGTGCGAACGCGTCGGGCAGGCTGAACAGGCCGGATGCGGTCACCGCGGGAATAGCGAGCAGGAACGAGAACCGCACAGCGGCTTCACGCTCGAGCCCGAGGAACAGACCGGCAGTCGCGGTGGCGCCGGAGCGCGACACACCCGGGATCAACGCGAGGCATTGGGCGAAGCCCATGACGAGCCCGTCGCGGGTGGTCAGTTGCTCGATCGGGCGGATCTTGCGTCCGTAGTACTCGCCGGCGGCGATGACCAGCGCGAACGCGATCAGCATGAACGACACCAGCCACAGGTTGCGGGCACCGGTGCGGATCTGATCTTTGAAGAGGAAACCGAGTACGCCGATCGGGATGGTCGCGATGATCACATACCAGCCGATGCGGTAGTCGAGCTCGCGCTGTGCGTCGTCGTCGAGGACCATGGGAGCCCCCGGGCGCATGACGGGAAGCTTCGTAGTGACCTGGTCGGTGAGCGGAACGGTTTGCCTGGCGGACCCGTTCACCTTGCTCAGCAGAGTGGTAAACCAGGCGCACACGATGCGCCAGATGTCCTTGGCGAAATACACCAGTACCGCGGCCTCGGTGCCCAGTTGGGTCACCGCGGTGAACGAGGCGCCCGCGTCGTCGCCGAAGAACACCGCCGATACGATGCGCAGATGCGCCGAGGAGGAAATCGGCAGAAACTCTGTGAGTCCCTGCACCAAACCGAGTACCAGCGCCTGTACCCAGGTCATGGACTCGCCGACCACGCACCCTCCTCCGCTTCTGCCCGAAATATCCGTTCCGGCTGGGCAATTGGTCTATGGGCGGGTCGCACTGACATGATCACCGCCGCAATCACGCAGCGACAGTACAGTGTCGAGCTGAGGATCGGGTGCCGGGGCGATGACGCGACCACGGTCGGAGGGGCCCCGCGACACGCGGCGGCGGCATAGATGCGACGCACAGTGCAGGTGACCGCCCGCATCCGCTCGCACGCTCTAGGCTTGGCGCCGTGACGAAATCGCGGACACGGTGATGGAACAGCGGACGGTCGGTCGCAGTGGCCTACGGGTGTCCCGGATAGGTTTGGCGACCCACACGTGGGGTTCGAATACGGATGCCGACGAGGCGGCCGTGCAGCTGGTGGCTTTCACCGATGCGGGCGGCACCCTGGTGGACACTTCCCCCGCCTACGGCGGTGGTGCGGCGCAACGGATCCTGGCCGACCTGCTCGGTGACCTGGTGTCGCGTGACGATCTGGTGCTCAGTGGCTGTGCCGGTGTGCTGCCGAGGATTTCGCCCGCGCCCGCGGGTCCGCCCGCGCCGGAACCGGCCCGCCCGACGGTGGATACCTCGCGACGCACGCTGCTGCGTCAGCTCGATCGGACACTGCTCGAGCTCGGCACCGATTACCTCGATATCTGGAACGTCGCCGCCTGGGATCCGCGGACTCCGCTCGACGAGGTTGCGGCGACCCTCGAATATGTGGTGCGCTCGGGACGGGTCCGGTACGCGGGCGTGCGCGGGTTCGGCGCCTGGCAGTTGGCCAGTCTCGCCGCTATCGCGCCGATCGCCGCCGCGCAGGCGCCGTATTCGCTGCTTGCGCGCGGCACCGAAAGTGCCTTCCTGCCCGCGGCGGACCATCACGGAGTCGGATTGATCGCGTCCGCACCGTTGGCGGGTGGCATCCTCACCGGCAAATACCGCGACGGCGTGCCCGCCGACTCGCGCGGCGCGGACGAGGCCACCGCCGCCGAAATCCGCCACCGGCTCGACGAGCGCGCCACCCGGGTGGTGGACGCGCTGGTCACCGCCGCCGACGGCCTGGCGACTTCGCCGCTCGCGGTCGCACTGGCGTGGATTCGGGATCGTCCCGGCGTCTCGAGCATGATCGTCGGCGCTCGCGATATCGGGCAGCTGACCGGGGTGCTTGCCGCGGAAGCCCTCGAACTACCGAGAGCCATCGCGGCCGCTCTGGACGACGTCAGTGCACGCACGGAATGACGCAAGTTAGCCTTGCCTGCATGAGGTTTGCGACGTCGAGGCATTCAGCTTGTCGGGCGCGCTCGTCCGAGCCCGTACGGACACGGCGGATGGGGCGAGTTCGAACCGGAGCGCAGCGTGCCGTCTTCGCGATTCTCGCGCTGACCGTGCTTGTCGGGTCGGCCGCGTGCGACACCGGCAGTGATGCCAACACCTCCGGACGGCAGGGGCAGAGCACCGCCAAGCTGGAGAGTCTCGACCCGGTGCCGATCGGGCCGGAACCAACTCCCACCCTGCCGGTGACGGTGCGGTCGTTCGACGGATCCGAGGTCACCGTCACCAGCGCGAGCCGCATCATCGCCGCCGACCGCTACGGCACCCTCGCACAGATCGTGTGGGCGTTGGGCCTCGGCCCGAAACTCATCGGACGCAGCACCGCCGCCGCGTTCCCCGCCGTGCAGAACGTGCCGAACGTGACCGGCGGCAGCGGCTCGCTGAACGTGGAATCGATTCTGGCGCAGCGCCCTTCGGTGTTCCTCACCGACAGCACCAGCGCCGCGCCCGCAGTGCGCGAGCAGTTGCGCGCGGCGGGCGTCACGGTCGTGTACTTCGATCCGCAACGCACCATGGACGGTGTGGTGCCCCAGATCGAGGCCGTCGCGGGCGCACTCGGTGTCCCCGACCGCGGGCAGGCCCTCGCCCAACGCACCCGTGACGAGATCGCCGCCGCGACCGCCGCGGTGCCCAAGCAGGACAAGCCGCTCACCATCGCCTTCCTCTACCTGCGCAGCACAGCCATCACCATGCTCGCAGGCCCGGGCTCCGGCGCAGACGCGCTCATCGCCGCACTGGGCGCCGAGGACGCGGGCGCGGTGGCCGGATTGCGTGAGCCGTTCGTCGCGATCACCAGCGAGGCAATGATCGGTGCTGCCCCCGACGTACTGCTCGTCATGTCCGACGGCCTGAATTCCGTCGGCGGCGTCGATGGTTTGGAGAAGGTCCCCGGCATCGCGCAAACCCCCGCCGGCCGCAATCGGCGTGTGGTCGACATGTCCGACGCGGTGCTGCTGAGCTTCGGCCCCAACACCGGCCGCGTCATCGCGGCCCTGAGCGAGGCCGTGTACGGCACCCGACCGGCATGAGCATCGGTGGCAGCGGCCTGATCGGTGCATCGATGTCGGGGCTGGCGGCCTCGAATGTCGGCGAGGTCCGGTCGTGAGTGAACCAGCGTCGGGGACGTCCGGGGCCGAGCGTTCGGGTGGCACCGCGATCGACCCTACGATGCCGCACAGTCCGCAGCCGACCTCCCCCAAATCTCGGGGCCGCTCGCGCACCACGATCGTTTTTGTGGTCGCGGTGGCGGTGCTGGTCTTGCTTGCGCTTGCTTCCGCGGCGATCGGTCAGGTGCCGACCACGCCCGCTGAGGTTGCGGGCAGTGTGCTGCACCGGATCGGGCTGGACTGGGGTCCGATGCCCGCGCATCCGTCGGGTGAGGTGACGCTGTGGCAGGTGCGTTTCCCGCGGGTGGTGCTGGCGATGCTGGTCGGTGCGGCGCTGGCGACAGCGGGTGCATTGCTGCAGGGAGTGTTCGCCAATCCGCTCGCCGAGCCCGGCGTGATCGGGGTGTCGGCGGGTGCGGCGGTCGGTGCGGGCACGGTCATCGTGTTCGGCGGTGCCTTCGTCGCTGCCTGGTCGGTCGCGGCGGCGGCTTTCGTCGCCGGTCTGGCGACCACTTTGCTGGTGTATGTGCTGGCCCGATCCAACGGACGCACCGAAGTGGTCACCTTGGTGCTCACCGGCGTCGCAATCAATGCCTTCGCAGGCGGACTCATCGCCTTCCTGCTGTTCGTCGCCTCCCCCGCCGCCCGCGATCAGATCGTCTTTTGGCAGCTGGGCAGCCTCAACGGCGCCAACTGGGACTCGGTGAGCGTGGTCGCTCCACTCACCGCTGTCGGCGTACTCGCCGCGATCCTCATCGCGCCCCGCCTCGATCTGCTCGCCCTCGGCGAATCCGCCGCCCGTCATCTCGGCGTCGACGTAGAGCGCTTGCGCCGCAACGTCATCGTGGTCGTCGCTATCCTGGCCACCGCGGGCGTCGCCTTCACCGGCATCATCCTGTTCGTCGGTTTGATCGTCCCGCACCTGGTCCGCATGCTCGTCGGTCCCGCCCACCGTGTTCTCATCCCCTTGAGCGCCATCATCGGCGCGGTGGTCCTGCTCGCCGCCGACGTCGGCGCCCGCTCCCTCGTCGACAACGCCGACCTCCCGCTCGGCATGCTCACCTCGCTCATCGGCGGCCCCTTCTTCTTCTGGCTGCTGCGCCGGACACGCGCCCGCGCGGGAGGATGGGCATGACCGGCTCATCGACGCGTTCCTGGCTGACCTCGGCTGCGGCTTCCCCGGCTGTCAACGGCTGGTGGTCGTTTCTTGGCGGCTGCCGCCGGCGCACCGACCGGAGTTGGGATGGCCCGGCACGGCCGGAACAGTCCAGACAGGCTCGGCTGCTTGCCGTGGAATCAGACCTGTCCTCCCGCACTGAGCGGCGCGACAGCGTGGCCTCGGGACGTTCCCGCAGGTTCGGTACACGCACGCAATCAGCGCAGTCGTCCGGTACTGGGCGACGTGACGGCCGCAGTCACCGTGTGACCGGCATGCGGCTGGGTCTCGGTGGAGTTCTCGCACGGACGGATGATTCGCCTGCGACGCCCGACCGCCTTGCCGTCGGGGGCGACATATGAGCGGCATGCGGCAAGGGCTCGGCGGGGTTTTCGCGCGGACGCACGAGCTGCCTGTGGCGCACGAACGGGATTCGGTCACGCTGCGCGCGGTCGGCGTGAGCATCGATCGACGCGGCGCTACCGGAACGGGAAGTCGTCGCGTGCTCGAGGCAGTGGACTTCGACGTCGTTGCCGGGCAGGTTGTCGCGCTGGTCGGCCCCAACGGCGCCGGTAAGTCCACGTTGCTCGCCGCCCTCGCCGGCGAGCTCGCCCCGACCGAAGGCACGGTCGAACTCGACGGGCGGTTGCTGGCCCACTGGTCCGCGCTCGACATGGCGCGCCGCCGGGCCGTGCTGCCGCAGAGCCACACCGTCGGGTTCCCGTTCACCGCGCGCGAAGTCGTCGCCATGGGCCGTGCGCCGTGGGTGCGCACCGAGCTGCGTGCGCTCGACGACGAGAAGATCGCCGCCGCGATGGCCGCCGCCGACGTGGAACACCTTGCGGCACGGTCGTTTCCGACACTGTCGGGCGGCGAACGCGCGCGCGTCGCCCTGGCGCGCGTCCTCGCCCAGGACACCGCCACCCTGCTGTTGGACGAGCCCACAGCCGCCCTGGACCTCGGCCATCAAGAGGCCGTGCTGAACCTCGCCACCACCCGCGCCGAAGAAGGCGCCGCCGTTGTCGTCGTCCTGCACGACCTCGGCATCGCCGCCGCTTACGCCGACCGCGTCGCGGTCCTGGAATCCGGCCGCATCGCTGCTGATGGCCCACCGCGCGAGGTCCTGACCACCGAACTGCTCAGCCGCGTCTATCAACACCCCGTCGAGGTGCTCGACCACCCGATCTCCGGCGCCCAGCTAGTCCTCCCGGTCCGACGCTGAGCAGCCGCCCGCCCGCGAAAATCGGCCGCTACGTGCGATGATTCATATCGTCGGCGCGGAGATCGCCATCTACGGCAGGAACGCCCGGGTGCCCAATCGTTGTCGGCAGCGGATTTCCGCCAGCCGTACCAGGCGGGAAGGGCGGTGTGGAACCTGACAGGCTGAGGTATCCATTGACGCTCTGTTGGATGGACAGCCCGTAGCCGTCCGGGGTGCGAGTGAAAGCAGCCCTCGGTCGGGAATTCCTCTCCGTCTGCACACCCCATCCCATACTGTTCCACGCTTTTGTGACGAGGTCGAAATGCGCGTCGGACGCATCCGGGGTGGTTCCTACTAGCCAGTAGGATATATCGAAGTACTTCGGTCCGATGCCGTCGCTGTCATCGTCGTCGTTGCAGGGCATGGTGATGCCGGTGCCGAGACGAGCCGTAGGTATAGCCGGGTTATACAGCGCCAGTGAAAGTTTCGGTGGGAGCGTCCGAAGAGTTTCGATGAAGTACTCATGCAAGTGCCGGCGTGCTGCTGCTTCAGTAGCTGCTGGTGACATCGGTCAATCCTTGGAGTCGAGGGCCGCGTTCATATGTTCCCGTCGATCATCGCCATATCTGAGCGGCCGGCGGCGATCATCCCCATTTTCCATAGTGACCGGTTGGAACTGTCGAAATAGGATTGGTGATTGTCGGGGTTCCAGCCCAACGAGGTCAACGGGCCGCGAACTGAATCGGAGGTGAATCGACTGATGTCGCCGAAGCTCGGGCTGGTGGGCATCGGACCGTGAACTTTTGGCATCAGCTGGATAGAGTCGTGTTCTGCCACTGTGGCCAAAACGGAGTGCTTCATGTCGGCGGGGTCGACACCGATCAACGTGAGATCGCCGACATTCTTGGCGCCCACTCCGAAACTGCCTAAGAAAATGACTTGGGAAGCATCGAGCCCCGGACCCAGCATCGCGTGCCCAGTGGTGACGGCGCCGTAGGAGTACCCGATGACGGTATTCCGCGACGGCGGACCCTCGTGTGTCACACGCAGTCCCTCCTGGAAACGCCGTAACATCGGCGCGCCGTGCTCTGCGTATATCGGCTCAACGGCTCGGACCACATCCGGTGGACCCATATACCCCGACCACCGGATCACCGACGTTTCGGCGTCAGGGTCTATCAACATCGTGGCAGATCGCAGCTTCTCGGGCTTCTCCAGACCCTCCAGCGGTCCCCTTCCGGCGCCGACGACGTAGGTGATAACGTTCCGGGCCGTATCAGGGTTGCCGAGACAGGTCACCGAACGGTACGGCTCTTCGATCACCGACAGGAATCGTTGCGTATGTCCAGTCGGTGACTCGAGTCTGGCCGCGATGAGATCGTAGCCCGCCGCGGTCTCCTCGTCGAAATTCGCGGCAGCTCTGTCACGCAGCATCGACAAGGTCTGTCTGTTGTAGTGGTCGCGGTCGACGTGTGGGATGCCGTCATGGTTGCCGATGAACGGATATATTCGATGCAGCGCATCCCTCTCCGCTCGTGATAGTCCTGTCCACATGGCGTGGACCTCTGCGGGATTGACGGGCAGGACGAGTCCGGCCGGGTGATGCGGCACAGTCGCGTGATCTTGGAACCTCAGTGCGTACTCTAAATCTCGGCGGTCGTAAAGGTCGACCCCGTGTCTCATTTCCGCCACGGTCGGCCTGTAGAAGTCATTGCCGACACCAGCACCGAGTCTGCGCGCGGCTGCCTCCAGTCTATGTGTCACTGTCTGCATGTAGTGATGCAGGTGAGCATCGAGGATCCAACTATGGAAAGTCCGCATGAGCTATCCAGTGACTTCAGTGTAAACGGTTGCACGACAACGCAATTGACGCAATCGTGCCAATTGTGACAACTCTCTTGCTCCCCGCGATAATGTTTCCGCACCAACCTCGGAGCACGTCGGCAGCGCGCGGTTTCCGGGCGCGGCCATGCGGGCACCAACTCCTCCCAATGTGGATCGACGGGTGTCGCACCGGCGACTTTCGAGCGCAGCGGCCACGTCGCTACGGCCGTCGCAGCTCCAATGGCGAGACGTGGCCCAGCACGGCACGACCGGCCCGGCTCTAGTGCCGGGCGGCTGCTGGTCCGCGACCGAAATGCGGATGGAACGGCGTAGAACACCTGCACCATCGACTGATTGAGGCGCCATCGTCGCCAGAGTGTAAACTATTCGGCCGTGT
This sequence comes from Nocardia sp. GCM10030253, assembly GCF_042675075.1. NCBI lineage: Bacteria > Bacillati > Actinomycetota > Actinomycetes > Mycobacteriales > Nocardiaceae > Nocardia > Nocardia sp. GCM10030253. The sequence goes on from NZ_JBHTDL010000002.1 coordinate 159,047, forward strand.
TGCTGATTTCGGATCCGTAAAGGTCATTGAAATCTGTTGTCACAGTGGCATACTCCCTCCCACGGGTTTGCAAGGCATGCGCAACCGGCCCACCGACCTCTGCCTCCAGCCATGTCCACCGCCCCACCGCACCCGACCATCGCAGGAAGGTGAAAGCGGCACTGCGGCACGTCAACTGGGTCGTATAATCCAGCGTCCGGTCGCGCAGACAGTTGGGCCGCCGCACGACCCGGCGCGGTGAACGAATCAGCTTGTGCCGGATCTCGCCGAGCACGTCTTGACGGCTTCCGCATTTCGGAGCCTTGCGGATCGGCCCGCAGCGCCCCGGTGATCACGCTCTACGCCGGATCGTTGTCAGCGCCAGATCAGTTTCAGCACCGCGGGCGTCAGCAGCATGCGGATCACGGTCGCGTCGATGATCAGCGCGGCGATCATGCCGTAGGCGATGTACTTCATCAGCACCAGGTCGGAGAAACCGAACGCGCCGGTCACCACGATGAGAATCGCCGCGGCGGAGGTGATGACGCCGCCGGTGTGGGCGATGCCGTAGCGGATCGCCTCCGGTGGGTCGGCGCCGTTCGCGCGGGCCTCGGCCATGCGCGAGAGCAGAAACACCTCGTAGTCGGTGGACAGTCCGAAGATGACCGTCACGATCAGCGCGAGGACCGCGAACATCAGTGGGCCTGGCGTGAAATGGAAGATCCCCGCGCCGTGGCCTTCCACGAAAATCCAGGTCAGGATGCCCAGTGTGGAGCCGAGGCTCAAGGCGCTCATGATGACAGCCTTGAGTGCGAGCACGAAGGACCGGAACGCCACGTACATCAGCGCGAGCGCGGCGACCACCAGGATCGCGGCCAGTAGCGGCAGGCCGTCGAGCAGTCCGTTGATGCTGTCGCGCTCCAGCGCGGGCACGCCCGCGACCATCACGTCCACACCGGGTGGTTCCGGAATGGCACGCAGCGCGGCGATCACCGTGTCGGCGTCGCGTTTGTCGGCCAAGCCCGCGTTGAGCACATTGATGCCGTTTTTGGTCGGCGCACCGGGTTCGAAACGTCCGGTGAGTCCGGGAACCTGGTTCGCCTCGAACCGGATGTCGCTGAGCTGCTGTGGGTTCGCGCCGATCACCACGAGTTTCAGCGGCTCGGTGCGGAAGCTCGGGAACAGCTCGTCGAAGCGTTCCTGAGCGACCCGGGCCGAGTTGTCGTCGGCCAGATAGCGTTCACTCAGCCCGCCGAACTCGATGTGGCGGAACGGGATGCTCAATGCCAGTAGTACGAGCACGATCGGCACCGCCACCAGCCATGGCCGCCGCATCGCCGTGGTGGCAAGTCGCGAGAAGAATCCGGCATCGATCTGCGCCGCGGTTTTGCTGCGCGAGAAGCGATGCCAGCCCCACAGGTCGATGCGGCGGCCGACGATACTGAGCACCGCCGGCAGCGCGGTCACCGACAGCAGCGCGGCCAGCAACACCGAACTGATGCCGCCGTAGGGCACCGAGCGCAGCACACCGTTGGGGAAGATGAACAACGCGCCGAGACTGATCGCGATGATCGCCGCCGAGAACAGCACCGTGCGCCCGGCGGTGGCGACAGTGCGCGCGGTCGCCTCCTCCACCGTGTGGCCCGCGGCCAGCTCCTCCCGGAACCTGGTCACGGTGAAAAGCCCGTAGTCGATCGCGAGCCCGAGGCTCACCAAAGTCACCACCGCGCTGGCGAAGACGTTGACGTCGATGTGGTCGGTGAGCACGCGCATGGTGCCCTGCGTGCCGAGCACCGTCATGCCGCCGATGAGCACCGGAAGCAGCGCACCGATCACCCCGCCGAAGACGAAGTACAGCAGGATCGCCACGATCGGCAACGCGATCATTTCGGCGCGTTTGATGTCGTGCTGCATGCCCTGGTTGATGCCCTCGACGATCGGCTGCAGCCCGGCCAGCTGCACCGTCGTGCCACCGGGCCCACCGCCGTCCCGTCCCGCGCCGAGCTCATCCTTGATCGCGGCGTAATTCTCGACGGTGGCGGTGCCTTCGCCGCGCAGGCCGATGCTGGCGAAGGCGTGGGTGTGCGAGGCGTCGGTGGCCTGCGCGGCGAACGGGCTGTCCCAATAGCTGTCGACCTTCTGGACCCGGTCGGGGTGGCGGGTCAGCAGCTGGTTGAGCGCGCTCGTCACCGCGGCACGCACGGCCGGGTCGTCGACCGTGCTGCCCTCGGGCGCGGTGTAGATGGCGATGATGTCGCTATCGGTATCGCGGCCGAAGGTGTCGTCGGCGATCTTGGAGGCGGCCACCGATTCGCTGCTCTCGTCGAACCAGCCTTCTTGGGTCAGCCTGCCCGCCAGGTCACGGCCGTACCAGCCGGACGCGACCACGGCCAGCGCGAACACCGCAAGGACGAGGTAACGATGGCGATAGACGAAATGGCCCCACCGTGCCAGGCCCGTATCGAGCACTAGCCGCAGGCCGGGGTGCGGTAATCGGCCGAGCGCAGGATGCCGCACAGGTCGGTGCGGGAGATCTTCCACTTGCCGTCGATAAGCACGAAATGCACCACGGTGGTGCGGATCGCGGTGCCGGTGCCGTCCTTGTCCAGGCGCATGGTCGCGGTCAGCGTGCCGTCGCGGTTGTCGAAGACCGGGTCGGTGACTCCGTATACGGCGCGTGGATTGTCCTGCAGCGCCTTGTACATGTCGGGGATGGCGTCTTTGAACACCTCGCCGTCTTCGATGAGGTCGGTGCGTTCGCTGTCGGGCAGCGACGGGTCGAGCGCGCGTTTGATCTGTGCGTCCAGCTCGGCGGCCGTCGGCAGCGGCCGGTGTGCGGCGCTCGACGAGGCGGCGACCGAGGAGGACAGCGACGCGATGGCCGAGGAGCGCGCGGCGTCGACGGCCGCTTCGTCCGGTCCCGTGCTGCACGCCGCGGCCGTGGCCACGCTGAGAAGAGTCGCTGCGGTCAGCGCGGTGCGGGCGAATCGTATGGTTGGCATCACCATCTACATACCATCGATGACGGCACTGATTCGGCCCAGCAACGCCCGGACGGTCGTCACGTCCCGTTCGGCGGCCGCTGCGACCGGCACCGCGTCCGGAATCATGTCCCGCACCAGCGCCACCACACTGCGCTCGTCATCGAGATCGATATCGGTGACCCGCGCCTGGGCGACCGCGACGACGTCCTCGGGCCCGGGTACGTCGCTGTCGAGGTCGGCGCGGTAGATCTCCAGTACGACCGTCGAACGGACCGTGCGGAAGGCGTAGGGCCTGCCGTCGGCGGTGCTGCCGAACCCGTGAGCAAACGGACCAACGGTTATGTCATCGATGGCAAATCCCGATGGATGGTCGGCTTTCAACCGGATCTCCCTGAGCTCGACACTGATTCAACTTAACGGTAACCCCGATCACCGACATTCTGCTCGAGCGGCCACCCCGGTCGGCCGCGACGGTGCGCCATCATGGTCAGATGGTGATGTTGCGGATGATCGGTCGGTAATACGTCGGTAGAAGGAGTTCGGTGGATGCGCCCTCGCGGCTCGGTCCCCTCAGCCATCGCGGGTGTCGCGATGTTGGTGCTGCTCGCCGGATGCTCCTCCCGCACCGATGGTGAGGATCTGCCGACCAGACCACCGGCCACCGCGGCGGTTGCCTCGGACGTGACCTCCGGACCGGCCGATCAGGTCCTGCCGGTCGCCACGCCGATCACCGATCTGCTCGTCGTCACCGGAACCGGCCTGCTCGCGGCGCTCGACGGCAGCGCAACCACTCTCTCGATCATCGATCCGGCCACCAACCCGCCCGCAGTTCGCACGATCGCACTGCCCGCCCGCGCCGCCGCCATCGCACCAGGGCGCACCGGCGAAGTCCTGGCGGCTCTGCCGAATCGGGTGTTGCGCATCGACGCGGCATCGGGCACGACCACCGAGGTGGCGGTTGCGGGCGACGTGCACGCGGTGCAAGTACGCGGCGACGGCTCGCTGGTCGTCGGCACCGCTGACGGCAAGGTGCGCATCCTGTCTCCCGCCGGGGAAGTCCTCGACACCGTGTCGGGGCTCGCCTCGGCCGACGCGCTCGCCCTCACCGGCGATCGAGTGAGCGTGCTGGACCGCCGTCAGACCTCGCTGACCGAGCTCGACCTGCGCAAAGATCAGCTCGGCCTGGCCCTGCGCGCCGGTGACGGCGCCACCAATCTGATCACCGACCACTTCGGCCGCATCATCGTCACCGACACCGCGGGTGACGAACTGCTGGTCTACACGGCCGGACCGCTCGTCCTGCGTCAGCGTTTCCCGGTAAGATCGTCGCCTTACGCACTCGCCTACGATCAGCGGTCCGACACCGTATGGGTGACGTGCACGCAGACCAATGAAGTCGTCGGATTCGATCTGTCGACGGGTATACCGAAGGAAGTGGGCCGCTTTCCGACGGTCCGGCAGCCGAATTCGGTGGCCATCGACGAGCGCACCGGTGACCTGTTCGTCGGGTCCGCGACCGGGGACGGTCTGCAGCGGATCCGGGCGGACCAGCGGAAGGGAGGGCAGTGATGGCGCCGAAGGATGCGGAACCACCAGAGCATCGAAGGACCCGGAGCCCCCGCACAGCGCTCCCGGCGACCTGGGAAACCACCAGCGACGACTATGAGTACGTGCCGCTGCGACTACCACCGGAGGTGAATCGGGTGACCGCGTCCATGCGGCTGGCCATCCAAGCCGAATTCGGCGGCTGGGAACTCTCGCGCGTCCGCGCCTACACAGACGGCAGCCGCCGAGTGCTGCTGCGCCGCCGAAAAACCGCGCTGCTACCCCAGCCCGAACCGGGGATGTGAACCGATGTACGCACTGTTATTGCGCTTGATGTTCCTGCTACCGCCGGAACGAATCCACCATTTGGCCTTCGCCGCGATGAGGCTGGCCGACCGCTTTGCGCCGTCGCGCTGGGCGATGTCGAAGGTCCTGGTTTCCGAGGATCCGATTCTGCGCAACACCGCCTTCGGCGTCGAGTTCCCCGCGCCGCTCGGCCTGGCCGCCGGCTTCGACAAGAACGCCGACGGTGTCGACGCCTGGGGTCCACTCGGTTTCGGTTTCGCCGAGATCGGCACCGTGACCGCCCAGGCTCAACCCGGCAATCCCGCGCCGCGACTGTTCCGGCTGCCCGCCGACCGCGCCCTGGTCAACCGGATGGGTTTCAACAACCACGGTGCCGCCGCCGCGGCCGAGCGACTGCGCGCCCGCCGCGGTGGCCTCCCGATCGGCGCCAATATCGGCAAGACGAAGATCGTCGAACCCGAGGGCGCCGCAGCCGATTACGCGATCAGCGCCGGACTGCTCGGTCCGCTTGCCGACTTCGTCGTCGTCAACGTCAGCTCCCCCAACACTCCCGGCCTGCGTGACCTGCAAGCCGTGGAATCCCTGCGTCCGGTGTTGCAGGCCGTGCTCGACAGCGTCCAGGTGCCGGTGCTGGTGAAGATCGCTCCCGACCTCTCCGACGACGACATCGACGCGGTAGCCGACCTCGCCGTCGAACTGCGCCTGGCAGGCATCGTGGCCACCAACACCACCATCCGCCGCGACGGCCTGCGCACCCCCGCTGCCGCGGTCGAAGCCATGGGCGCGGGCGGCCTGTCCGGTCCCCCCGTCGCCGACCGCTCCCTCGAAGTCTTGCGCCGCCTCTACCGCCGTGTCGGTGACCGCCTCGTCCTCGTCTGCGTCGGCGGCATCGAAACCCCCGACCAGGCCTGGGAACGCATCCTCGCGGGTGCCACCCTCCTGCAGGGCTTCACCGGTTTCATCTATGGCGGCCCGTTCTGGACCCGCCGGATCCACCGCGGCATTGCCGCCCGCCTGCGCGAGCACGGGTACAAGTCGATCGCCGACGCCATCGGCGCCGAACACGGCGATCGCACCTGACCTCTCCGTCCGCTTGATGGCGATCGATGCGGCTGTGCACGGTGTGCACGGTGCGCTATCCGAACACCCGCGGTGGCCCGCTGGGATGCATCGAAATGCGGCGCGAGCGGAAGGTGCGTCGGGTCGTGACCGGTTCTCCCGCCGCCGCGTCGTCTTCGCCCGAATGCTGTCGTAGTCGAGCCAGGATCCGCTTCGACAGCAGGATCACGGCCTGCTCCCAATCGATGCCGACCGCGTCCGCTCGCTTCGTCGCTTCGGATTGCACGTCGCGATCGTGCACGCCGTGTGGGTCGCTGAGGATCTCGTCGAGTTCCATGCCGGCCAGCGCCTGTTCCCTGGTCAACAGCCGGTCGGGCAGCCAGCTCAACAACCACACCGCCTCTCCCGATCCGGTTGTCCGATAGGCCGATTCGGGGGATATGTCGCTGATCATCGTCCATTCGGTCGTATGCACGTTCATGGGTGCCTCCGGTGCAACTGCTCGAGCCCGATGAGCTCGTTGGTGGTAACTGGCTACGAATGGCTCCTGTCGAGCATCCGTTGGTGCAGCAGGCTCAGGGCTTGCCGCACGGTGATTCCGAGTTGATCGGCCAGCGCATGCGCGGTGGGGTCCGATGCCAGGTCCGGTCGGCTGAGGATCTCCTGCAATTCCATCCCGGCCAGTGCCTGTTCGCGGGTCAGTGGGTTGGGCAACCAGCTCAGTCGCCACGCCGGTTCCTCGGGGCCTGCTCGCCATGCCCACTCGGGCGTGACGCTGCTGGTCATCGACCGGCTGCTTTCGTAGATCGTCACGGCTGTCTCCACGGGCGGAGGAATCGTCGCCGAACAGACGCCGACGCTGTGTTGGGGGCGTCGAGCCTCGGCCGATTCGAGTTGCTCGATCGACCGGGGGTCGCTGCCATCGGATGAAGCGGCGCGGGCGACGACGTTGGCTGATTTCTGTCGGATGTCCGGGTGAACGCGAACCGTTCGCCTAGACCGTGGCGCGGTTTGTCTCCAGCTCGGTATCGGAATCGCCGGCGCTGTGTCGGCCGCGCCGCCGAACGTGTCGCATCAGGAAAATCACTCTCATCACCAAACCCTCCCGGTTGCCTGGTGGGCGATCAGATCGCCAAAACCAGTGTGGCATTTGCCCTTCATGATGGTCAATTGCCGGAGTAAGTTGGGGATTGCCGGAACACGTTCGCGCTAAACCCGATCCCCGGCAGTCCGCCACAAGGGCACACTGAATCGACAACGCACACAGGGAGGGGCGGATCGTGCAGAACCTTCCGCAGGACTCTCGCATGGTCGCGATACGCAACATCCTCACGCGGCTGTGCAAGTACTCCGGCCTGAGTTCGGATCGCTTGCGCAACACCGAGATCGACGTCGAGCCCCTGCTCGACCTCGTGGTCGTCCGGCAACGCGCCCTGCGGACGGGGCGGTCACCGGAGGAATCCATGCTGCCTGTCGTCAGTGATATGGCGCGTCGCCTGCAGCCGACCGACCGTTTGATCGCCGACGCGGCGCTGTCGCTGGGCCTGTTGCGCGAAAGCCCCCCGGACGGAGTCGATCTCGACCGCCTCTATGCCGAGAGTCTCGGCCAGCGGCGCGAGTATCTGGCCGAGATGTGGCAGCGGTTGCACGAGACGCTGCGGGCCGAGGTCATCCCGGAGGCGCCGACGGTGAAGCGGCTGCGGACCTCCTCGGAGCATGACGCGTTCACCGCGCTGGCCGGTCTGCTCGCAGGCGAGTCCAGCTACACGATCCCGCAGGTCGCCCCCACCCCGAAAATTGTAGTGACGCTACCGAACTCGCAGCCGCGACCGGGGATGGTGACCGTCGTCGGCGACGCGGTCATGGACCACCTCTACCGGGTCGACCGTATTCCGGCAGTGGACGCGCCTGCCCGCGGCAACAGCTACAGCGAGCATCCGGGCGGCAAAGGGCTCAACCGCGCGGTGGCGGCAGCACGCCTCGGGCTGCAGGTCCGCATCGTTTCCGCACTCGGTGACGACGAAAACGGCCGTCGCATCAGGGAATACCTCGACCAGGCCGGGGTGCGGACCGAGCTGATCAAGACCGCTGCCCTCGCGCCCTCACCGATCACCGCCGTCATCATGACCTCGAGCGGCGACATGGCGTTGATCGGCGTGCAGAACGATCGGGTCCGATTGGAAGTATCGGACCTCGATGGCCCGGATATCCGCGCGGCGCTCGGCGCGTCGGACGTGGTGCTGCTGACCTTCGAGCATCCCACCAGCATCATCGGACAGGTATTGGCCATGGTGCAGAGCATGCGGCCCAAACCGCGCTTGATCGTCTGTCCGACGCCGAGTCTGCGTGTGCCGCAGGATCTCTACCGGTATCTCGATGCGGTCGACTATCTGGTCGGCTCCGCCGACGAGCTCGAGAAAATGATCCCGGCCGTGACCGCCGCGTCGAGCGAGGATGTCGCGCAGCGGCTGCGCGGACTCGGGGTCGGCGCGGTGTGCACGGTGGGCGAATTTCGGTGCGCGATGCGATCGGACGACCTCAACGTCGACGTCACACATTTTCCGCGAGCGCTCAACAATGCGCCGGGCGCGGCGGCCGCGTTCTCGGCGGCTCTCGCCTATCGGGTGGTCATCTCGGAAGGGTCGCTGCAAAAGGAAGACCTGGACTGGGCGACCGGGGCGATGCTGCTGACGCAGAAGCTCGGAGCCGTACCCAGCGCCATGCCGCTGACCGGCGACATCGACCAGATTTTCGAGCGATACACCACAGATCGGTGAGCTTCGAACTGTCAGGAATTGCGACATTTTACCACCGTGCCTCGTACTTCATCTGCTCGATACATCGGATCCGCTACAGTCGCCGTCGTGACCACGCACATCCAACCGCGTCGCCCCCACTCGGGCTCGGGGCAGCATTGATCACAGCTGCCCCCCTGCTAGGTGAAACCGCACATCGGTTCACCCGCAAGGGGCGCGAAACGCAGGTTTCTGTCATGGAAGTCGCCGGCGGCGCCGAGTATGGGTACGTGCTCATCTTCGGTGAGCTATCCGACGGGTGCCTGGTCCGGATTCATTCCCGGTGCCTATACGGCGACGCGCTCGGCTCCGACGACTGCGACTGCGGGCCCGAACTCGACAAAGCACTGAATCTCATCCAGGCGGCGGGCTCGGGCATCCTCGTGTACCTGGAGCAAGAGGGCCGCGGCGCCGGACTGATTGCCAAAGCGCGCGGCTACCGACAGAGCGAGCGCACGGGCAGCGACACGTTCGCAAGCTATGAGGCGCTCGGCTACCCCGCGGATTCCCGCACCTACGACCACGCGGCGAAGAGCCTGGTGGACCTGGGACTGACATCGGTGCAGCTGCTGACCAACAACCCGGCCAAAGCCGAGGAGATACGGTCGGCAGGCCTCAGGGTGACCGTAGTGCCGTTGAGTACCCGCCCCCTGAGCGCACGCGCCGCCGCCTACCTGGAGGCCAAACGCCGCAGGCGCCAGCATTGGATCCCCACCGACCAGGCGCCGTGGGCACCCGCCGACTGGGAATCGGATGCCATGGGCACGTTCCCGGCGGTGCAGCGACCACCCCGGAATCGTTGGGTACGCCTCACCCGCTACCGTCGCTTCGCGTTCTGGCGGCGAGCGTCGGCAGCCAGCGAGCCGACCAACGATCCCGCCCCGCCCGAATCGGCTTCCGTCGCGCAAACCACTATCGACATCGGACCGCAGCGGATCGGTCACGAGGTCGACCATCGAGCCGCCATCCCCGCGTAGCAGTGCCATTGGACCTGCCCTCCGGCTACCATGGATTCATTGTGCGACTGGCAATTTCGCAGTTCGTGCGACCGCTTCACTATGCATCGGAGGAGCATGGCCAAAGCGGCACCGAGCCTCTCCGAGACCGGACATCGGCTGACCCGCAAGGGGCGTGAGCTTCGCGTTCGAGTGATGCCCATATCCGGTGGAGAAGATGGCGGGCATGCTCTTGTCTTCGGCCAGATCACCGACGGTTGCCTGGTTCGAATCCATTCCCGTTGCCTCTACGGCGACGCCTTGCAATCCGAAGACTGCGATTGTGGTCCGGAACTGGACAAGTCCATGGACCTCATCCAGGATGCCGGCTGCGGCGTGCTCGTCTATCTCGAACAAGAGGGACGCGGTGCGGGTCTGGTCAACAAAGCGCGTGGTCTGCGCACCAGCGAGCGGCTGGGCGTCGATACGTTCGACAGCTACGAGCGACTCGGCCTCAGCGCCGATCTGCGGTGCTACCGCCTCGCGGCCGAGGCGCTGACCGTGCTCGGACTGCGGTCGGTGCGGCTGCTGACGAACAATCCGGACAAGGTGCGTGCGGTGCGGGATCACGGCATTGCCGTCACGGTGGTGCCCTTGGGGACGCGGCCACGCAGCGACAAGGCGCGGAAATATCTCGAGGCCAAGCGGGAGCGGCGCGGTCACATGATTCCGCTGGATGATGTGCCTTGGGCGGCGGGAGCGAAACGGTCACACGGGCCGCGGTGGTGTCCGCCGCTGTCGTGGTGTTGGCGGCATTTCGCAGTTGCCGTCAGGACCGTGACGATCTTCGACCTCTGGCTACGCTGAGTGAGCCGCGCCCCGGCTCGGTCGGCCGGGCGTCGAGCTGTGCGGCGAGGACGGCGAACTATCGTCAACGAGTCGCCGTAGGTCCGCAACGCACTGTGGCCCTGAGTAAAATACCCAGGGCCACAGTGCTTTTCGAGGCTACTTCACCTCGTAGGTGGCGACCACGATCGCACGGGCGAGGGTGTGGAAGAACAGGTTGAACCCGAGGAACGACGGCGTCGCGTCTTCGGTGACCTCCAGGCTCTCCACATCGACCGCGTGTACCACCACGAAGTACCGGTGCGGTCCGTGCCCCGCGGGCGGCGCCGCGCCGACGAAGCCGGGGAACGACGCGTCGTTGCGCAGGTTGATCGCACCCTCGGGCAGCGTGCCGCCCTTGCTCCCCGCGCCGCTGGGCAGCGCGGTGGTCGTCACCGGGATATTGACAACTGCCCAGTGCCAGAAGCCCGCCGCGGTCGGCGCGTCCGGGTCGTACACCGTGACCGCGAAACTCTTTGTCTCTTCCGGGAATCCGGACCAGGACAGCTGCGGCGAAATGTCCTTGCCTCCGACGCCGAAGAATTCGCTCACCTGATCGTTGTGCAGCGACTCACCAGGGGTGATGTCCTCCGAGGTCACCGTGAAGGCGGGTACCTGCGGGAGCGCGTCGTAGGGGTTGTAGGTCATGAGATCCTCTCCGGATTGATTCAGCTGTGCAACAAGAAATGTTCCAATACCTGGGTGCCGAATTCGAGGGCATCCACCGGAACGCGTTCGTCTACTCCATGGAACAGTGCGGTGAAGTCCAGATCCGGCGGCAACTGCAGCGGCGCGAAGCCGAAGCAACGAATACCCAAGCGGGCGAACGCCTTTGCGTCGGTGCCACCAGAGAGCATGTAGGGCACGGTGCGACCCTGCGGATCGTGGGCGAGGATGGCGTCGTTCATCGCGTCGACGAGATGCCCGTCGAAAGTCGTTTCATAGGAATCGAGTTTGGTGATCCACTCGCGCTCGACATCCGGGCCGATCAGCTCGTCCACCTCCCGTTCGAACGCTTCCTGCCGCCCCGGCACCACGCGGCAGTCCACAACCGCCTCGGCGGTCTGTGGGATAACGTTCGCCTTGTAACCGGCTTGCAGCATGGTCGGGTTCGCGGTATCGCGCAGCGTGGCGCCGATGATGCGGGAGATGGTGCCCAGCTTCGCGAGCTGACCCTCGATATCGGGGCTCGTCGGATCGAATTGCAAGCCGGTCTCCTCCGACACTGCGGCGAGGAATTCGGCGACGGAATCCGAAAGCACCAGCGGGAAGGTGTGTTTGCCGAGTCGGGCGACTGCATCGGCCAGGATGGTGACGGCGTTGTCCTCGTGCAGGAACGAGCCGTGACCCGCGCGGGCCTTGGCGCGCAGCCGCATCCAGCCCAGTCCTTTCTCGGCCGTCTCCACCAGGTAGAGCCTGCGTTCGGTGCCGTCGGGGCGCGGAACCGTCAGCGAGAAGCCGCCGACCTCTCCCACCGCCTCGGTGATTCCCGCGAACAGATCGGGCCGATTGTCCACCAGCCACTGCGACCCCCACTTACCGCCGTTCTCCTCATCGGCGAGGAAGGCGAAGACGATATCGCGCGGCGGCACCGTCCCCTCGATCTTGAACTGCCGGGCGATCGCCAGCATCATGCCGACCATGTCCTTCATGTCGATCGCCCCACGCCCCCACACGTAACCGTCGCGCACCGCACCGGAGAACGGGTGCACACTCCAATCGGCGGCCTGGGCAGGCACCACATCCAGATGGCCGTGCATCATCAGCGCACCCCGGCTGGAATCGGCGCCCTTCAACCGCGCGAACACATTCCCGCGCCCCGGTGCCCCCGACTCCACGTACTCGGTGATGTAGCCCACCTGATGCAACTGATCGGCCACCCACTGCGCACACTCGCGCTCCCCCTTGGTGGTCGCCAGATCGCCGGTATTGGAGGTATCGAACCGGATCAGCGTGCTGACCAACTCCACCACCTCGGACACGGCACGAGAGCTGCTTATGGGACCCGAGACTTCGCCAGTTGCGGACACGTACCCTTTCCTACCACCTGGCGCCCATATCGCCGTGTTGCCCCTCCCGCCACGTTGCACCGGGACAACCGTCCGGCCCCAGCCTGCGGCGGGCAACCGCGTCCCCGCAGGCATCAGCATCACGCTGATCTCAACCACCGCCCAACTGCCAAGCCCCACAACGCCACATCGGCGAGTGGCGCACGGTGGCGGCGAGGCGCAAGGCACCGCTCGGTCACGCGGACAAGTGGACGCGGGCTGCTCCGATGCGGTCGATGCGGTCGCGACCCCAGACGCCGAGCGGTTCCAGCGCGGCGTTGAGCGCGGTTCCCAGCGCGGTCAGCCGGTATTCGACGCGCGGCGGCACCTCGCGATAGACCTCACGGTCCACGATGCCGTCCTCCTCCAGCTCACGCAGCTGTTGGATCAGCATCTTCTCCGACACCCCCGGCAGTCCCCTGCGCAGTTCGCCGAAGCGGCGCACGCCGTGGTTCTCCAGTTCCCAGAGGATCAGCGCTTTCCACTTCCCGCCGATGACATCCATCGCCGCGTCGATGCCGCAGAAGTATGGTCCGGATCTCTTTTCGCCCATCGTCCGACCTCGCTACCTGTTCACACACCGATTGGTAAGTACCCGACCAAATAGTAGGTACTTGTCGGGCAGTAGGGCAAGGAGCAACCTTGGTTCCAGCGCGCTGACCACCCCATTCACCAACCAAGGAGATGACCCGCAATGCCGGAAACCCAGCACACCCCGGTGACAATTCTCGGACTCGGCGCGATGGGTCAGGCAATCGCCGCGACCCTGCTGCGCGGCGGCAGGCCGACCACGGTGTGGAATCGGACAGCAGGCAAAGACGCCGGTCTCGTCGCCGACGGCGCCACGGGTGCAGCTTCCGTCGCCGCCGCGGTCGAGAAGGGCGGCCTGATTATCGCTGTCCTCAGTGACCATGCCTCCGTGCACGACACGCTCGACCCGATCGCCGGCCAACTCGCAGGCCGTCAGCTGCTCAACCTGACGAGCACCGCGCCCGAGGAAGCTCGCGAACTGGCCGCCTGGGCCGCCGCCCACGGCGTCGACTACCTCGACGGCGGCATCATGGCCGTCCCGGCAATGATCGGCAGGCCCGGCGCCTCCATCCTCTACAGCGGTTCACAGACCCTATTCGACGAGCACCGGGAAACACTCGAATTGCTTTCCGTCGCAGACTATTTCGGCGCCGATGCCGGTCTGGCCTCCCTCTACGACTTCGCGTTGCTTTCGAACATGTACGCCATGTTCACCGGCTTCTTCCACGGCGCAGCCTTGCTTCGCTCAGCAGGAGTGTCTGCAAGCACCTTCGCCGAACGCGCCGTCCCCTGGGTGACCGCCATGGCCCAGCTCCTCCCCGAATACGCCCGCGTCGTCGACAGCGGCGACTACACCACCCCCTTCCAGCCGCTCTCCTTCCACAAGCCATCCGTCGACGCGATCGTCCGCGCCAGCCGCGACGCAGGCGTCGCCCTCGACATCGTCACCCCCATCAAGAACCTCATCGACCGCCAAATCGCCGACGGCCACGGCCCACTGGCCTTCGAGCGAACCGTCGAAGAGCTCGGCTGACCCCGACCCGTGCGCCGTGCGTTCGCCACCACCCCAGCCCCGCCCCGTGAACGCACGGCGCACCGCCCATACCCTCGAGAATCACCAGCTAGAAGCGCGATTTGGTCCATGCGCCCCACATCCGATAACCTTGCTGAGCACCACCGGTCCGGGTGGCGGAATGGCAGACGCGCTAGCTTGAGGTGCTAGTGCCCTTTAACGGGCGTGGGGGTTCAAGTCCCCCTCCGGACACTCAATGACACGGTTTCGTGGCAAATCTGCCCCGGAACCGTGTTTTTTGGGTCTTTGACAGGGGTCCGGACACGTTAGCGGGGGCAAAAATGCCGTGCAGTGGTGTCATTGAGAGGCCCGGACACCTTCCCGATGCCGACGTCGGCTAGCACGGAGGGACCGTCGCCGTGGTCGGGCGCGGGCCTGGGTCGGTTCGATGCGCCTACGTGTCCGAACCGGGCCAAGTACCAGTCGGTGACCTGGGCAAGAGCCATCAAGGTGGGTATCTTCAAGATCTTGACCGTGGCCTGGTGTGCGTCGGATGATGTGTATCTGACAGTGGTGATGGTCGCTGCGAGCCGTGAAGTATTTCCGGTTCGAGCCCCGGCAACTGCCGATGCTCGACAGCTGCGGCGGTGATTTTGGCCGCTCACCGGCTGGTTCTCCTCGATTTCGTGAGTACATCGACCAGCTGCGCACGAAGGTCGCGCCGACCACGCTGGCGACCTATGAGTCGGCATGGCGTGCGATCAGTGAGGAGTGGGGTGACCGGGAGCTGCGCGAGCCGACCACCGGAGAGATAGAAGAACTGATGGATGCGCATCAGATTCGTTCTCATGGTCGCGCCAATTCGCGTGGCGGACATGCAGCTGCGGAGAATCTGCTGTCGGCTTTGCGGCGCTTCTACAAGCACGCCGAGCGTGACAATCTCATCGATCCCTCCCGCAATCCAGCGTCGGCGGCGATGAATCGCCCCGGTGAGTCGGGAGACTTATTGGTGTGACAGCTCAGCGGTCTGCTGGGCTGGTTGTTGAGCGTAGTAGGCGGTCTCCATCTCGACTGGGGGTATGTCCCCGCAGTATTGGTAGAGGCGCCGGTGATTGAACCAGTCCACCCATTCGGCGGTGGCCAGCTCGACTTGGTCGAGGGTGCGCCACGGGCCGCGCGGCTTGATCAGTTCAGTTTTGTAGAGGCCGTTGATCGTCTCGACGAGGGCATTGTCGAAGCTTGATCCCACCGCCCCGACCGAGGGTTGGATCCCGTGCTCGGCGAGCCGTTCGGAGAACGCGATGGATGTGTATTGAGAACCCCTATCATTGTGGTGCACAACGTCTTTCACGTCCCAGCCCTCTCGCTCGCGAGTCCAGATCGCGTGCTCGATCGCATCGAGCACCAGCGTCGTGGTCATCGACGTGGACGTGCGCCAGCCCAGGATCCGGCGGGCGTAGGCGTCGATGACGAACGCCACATACACCCACCCCGACCAGGTGGACACATAAGTTATGTCCGCTACCCACAACCGGTTCGGAGCCGCCGGCGCGAACCGCCGTTGCACCAGATCCGCCGGCCGCGGCGCGGCCGGATCCGGGATCGTGGTGCGTTTAGCTTTGCCACGCACCGCTCCTCGCAGGCCGAGCTCACGCATCAGTCGTTCGACGGTGCATTGAGCCACCTCGATTCCTTCCCGATTCAGTTGCAGCCACACCTTTCTCGCACCGTAGACGCCGAAGTTCTCGGCATGGACGCGCTGGATCTGCGGCTTCAACTCGCCGTCACGCCGCTGCTGCTGCGTTGCGGCTTTGCCGCGGTGCGCGTAATAGGTTGACGGGGCGGCTTTTATGCCGAGCTCGGTGAGCGCGGCGCAGATCGACTCGACGCCCCATCGCAGGCCGCCGCGTTCACGGCGGCCCTGATGTTCGGTGATGAACCGAACGATCAGCGACTGGGCCGGTCGATCTCGGCGGCGAAGAAAGCCGACGCGGCTTTAAGAATTGCGTTGGCGCGCTTGAGTTCTGCGTTCTCCCGCCGCAACCGGCGCAGCTCCTCGGATTCCCCGGTCGTCACGCCGGGGCGGGATCCGGTGTCGATCTGACCCTGACGCACCCACTTGCGAACCGTCTCGGGGGTGCCGACCCCGAGCAGGTCGGCGACCGCTTTCATCGCGGCCCACTCCGACTCGTGCTGATCACGGATCTCGGCGAACATCCGCACGGCCCGCTCACGCAGCTCCTGCGGGTACTTCTTCGAACTCGACACGACTCCATCCTTCACAGAGGTTGAAGTCTCCCGACACTCCGGGGCGATTCAGACCGCGTCCGCGAGAACCTGCCTTGGGCAAGGGAATTGGAGGTCACCACCTACTCGATCACCGAGACCGTGCGTGCCCACGTCCGGCAGCTGTTCGGCGAAACGGTCGAGCGCGTCTACGTCGGGCAGCACCGCGAAGACACAGCTGTACTGACCCACCTCCGTGGCGATGTCATCGAAGCACTTATGACGATCACCGGCGAAACCGCATCCACTCGCCAGGAGCAAACGGCCTTAGGGCTCACCCGTCAGTAGGCGAACGCGATAGAGGACGCTGGCGAACCAACCTCAGGTGGGATCAAAGGCCCGATACCCTTCACGGAACAAACTGTGCGCGTATGGGATGTAGCGACCGGCCGCCCGATCGGTAATGCTTTTCCTGGTGTCTCGGTGCGCCGTATCGCCGGCAAGGACCTGCTGGCTTGTCCGTCATCTCTGGGTTCTGGCCCACTTTTCGTGATAGGCGTTGCCTTGTGACGTGCACGGACACGCGCGTGACCACCTGGAGAAGCGCGGGTCGCGGCAAAATAGTGTGATTGCTGCGTGTATCAGCGCGGGCCTGCTACGTCCGACAGGTTTCATCTCCGTCCGTCCGAGTTTCGATGGAGTACGCAAGCTCATGGAGCACCCGAAAAATGCGCACGCAGTCGGGCCGCACATCGGCGAACAGCGCCGCGCGAGCCGGGAGCTCCCGTGGAACACGTTGTCGATCTCCGCAATTCCGGCGGCCGTCAGACGTACGAGTGCCGAGAGTCGATCATCTGAGGTTCTGGACACGCACCGACATGGACAATTCGTCAGGCCAGTGCGCCGCGGCTGCGAGGTAACCTAAACGCACAGTTGGGATCTCAGGAGGGACATTGGGGCGCGGATCGCCGAAACCGGGCCAGTCGCTCGCAGAGAGATGCTCGGATGTCGCCGCCGAGTGGCACCCGACCCGGAACGGCTCCCTCCGCGCCGTAGACCTCGCTGCCGGTTCACACACAAAGGTCTGGTGGCTGTGCTCTAGCTGCGGCAATGAATGGCAAATGGCCCCGAAGGTTCGAGCCGCACCACCATTCAGCGGCTGCCCGCCTTGTTCGTACAAGCGAGCTGGCGACATTCTGCGCACGCCGTATCCCGGCGAATCTCTGGCCGAACGGCACCCGCAGGTTGCTGCCGAATGGCACCCCACAGTGAACGGCGAGCGTCAGCCCGGCGAGGTGTCGCAGGCGAGCGCCACCAAAGCGTGGTGGCTGTGTTCCGATCCTGACTGCGGGCATAAGTGGCAGACGGCAGTCGCAAACCGCACGAGCGGCAAACGCACCGGTTGCCCAAAGTGCAGTCGCCGTCAACGCAGTCTGCCCGACGCGGGCCAGTCGCTGGCCGACCTACACCCAGATCTCGTCGCCGAGTGGCACTCAAACAAGAACGGCAACACTTCGCCGTCTCGGTTCAAGCCCGGATCTGGAACAAAAGTGTGGTGGCAGTGTCGCGATTGCGCCCACGAGTGGCAGGCTACTATTGCGAGCCGCGCCGTGCAGGGCAGCGGGTGCTCGCCGTGCAGCTATAAGGTGCGAATTGCTCTGCGCGACAAACCAAAGCCGGGCCAAAGCTTTGTGGAGTTGCACCCAGAGATTGCCGCACAGTGGTGTGCGGAAAGGAACGGCAACCTACGGCCAGAAGGACTCAAACCCGGCAGCGACCGATTGGTTTGGTGGCGGTGTCCCGACCGAGGCCACAAGTGGCAAGCGCGCATATACACGAGGACCGGTAAGGCCAAGACTGGCTGCCCCGAATGCCGAGATCTCCCCAAGCCGGGACAGTCACTTGCCGAGCGCTTCCCCGAAGTCGCAGCTCAGTGGCACCCGACTAAGAACGGGGATCGCACACCACAAGACTTCAAGCACGCCAGCAAGTTCATGGCGTGGTGGAAATGTCCAGCCCAAGGGCACATCTGGCAAGCACCGATCCTTAACCGTCGGAACGCTGGACCAACGAGCTGCCCCAAATGCACGCTGTGGGGCACCTCCGAGCAAGAGATCCGACTAGCGTACGAGCTTCAGGCGGCGGGCTGCCCCGTCGACCACGATCACCCGCCGATTCCGGTTGTAGGCCGAGCCCCGGTCAGAGCCGACATCGTGATCCCTGACTACCGACTGATTGTCGAGTACGACGGGAGCTACTACCACCACCTGACCGATGCAATTCGGAAGGACACCAAGCAGTCACAGGCTTTGATCGGCGCCGGTTGGACCGTCATTCGCGTCCGCCACCACCCGCTCACCACGATCAACCCGTCAGATATCGTGGTCGCCGCAAGTGCCTCGATCAAGAACATCGCTGTCGCTGTTCTTGCGAAGTTGACCGAGCTGGGCCATGAACCGGCGCATAGCGAACGCTATCGCGCAGTCCCCGAACTTTGGGCCGGAGCCGAGGCGGACGCGGTCATATATCGCCATCACGAAAGCAGCCTCTCGACGCTATACCCAGCGATCGCAAGTGAGTGGCACCCGACAAAAAACGGCTCCGCCGATCCTGCGTTTACCAACCCCGCCGCGAAAGCCTCCGTTTGGTGGCAATGCAAAGCGTGCGACCACGAATGGCGAACCACTCCCAAACACCGAACCAGCGACGGAACCGGATGCCCGGTGTGTTCTAGGCGAACGCTCCGCATGCCGGGCAGGTCACTTGGCGACCTTCGTCCCGATCTGGTTGCCAAATTCCATCCGATCAAAAATCGAGAGCTTTCGTTGTTCGACCTGAATCCCCGAGTCACAAATGTGGCGATCTGGTGGCTATGCGGCGACTGCGGACATGAATGGCAGACAAAGGATCCACGCCGTGCAGGCTGCCGCCCCTGCGCGGCTAAGCGGCGAATCGTAGGAATTGTTACCCCCGAGCGGGGCCGGTCACTAGCCGACCTGCATCCCGACTTAGCGCGGCAGTGGCACCCCACGAAAAACGGCAACCAACTTCCGGCGGCTGTAACTCCCCGTTCGTCGAAACCGGTCTGGTGGTTGTGCGAACAGTGCGGAAACGAGTGGAAGCGCAGCCCCGGCGTCAGGGTGTCCAAGGGTTCCGGGTGTCGCAAATGTTCGTCCAAGGTCGTGATGCGCCAGCGAATGCAGCCTGCACTTGAGCGTTCTCTGGCGGCGACTCATCCCCACCTGCTCAAAGAGTGGCACCCTTCGAAGAACGTCGATATCGACCCGTCCAAGATCGGCGAAGGCAGTGCTCATCGCGTCTACTGGCTGTGTTCAACTTGCGGTAATGAGTGGCCAGCGATGGTCTGGACCCGAGCGAAAAATGGACACGGCTGCAAGCGGTGTGCCTCCCGCGCTATGGGTGCCGCAAGGCGTGCCGTTCGCGAAGGGAACTCCCTCGCGGAGTTACACCCCGACTTTGCCGCGCAGTGGCATCCGGACAGAAACAGGGCGGCGACCCCCGCGACCATCAACGCGGGCACGCACACGAACTATTGGTGGCTATGTGCCAGCTGCGGATACGAATGGTCGGCGAAACCCGGAAACCGTATTCGGAGCACCTATCTTTGCCCCATCTGCAAGCAGAAGCGCGACTAGGTGCGCTCCTGAACAATCCCCACCAACTCGTCAATCAATGCGCGAAGTAGATGGTTCAAGGTAGTAGGGCTGCCCGAGTCCATTGAACCTACTTGTGCAGTGGTACGCACTGGATCTTTACATTGATCGACATCAGATCAGCGATGAGGTTTCACGCGATCATCGGTGCGGGTTCAGGCGGTCATCGCAACGCTTGGTTGAGTGCCCGACGCGCGCTCCGCGGCATGTGCGTGCGTTCGCCGGTGGGTGCGGTGAACAAGCCCAAAACACCTGGGCGCGGCATGATCGGACGCGTCACCCACCCCGCAGCGAGAGTAGATCCGACGTTCATGTCGAGCTACGAAGCCCGCCGACCCTGGGTCTCGCGGGTGGTGTTGTGGTGCTGGTCCACCTCTGGTCGATATGACTCCCGGTCCGCGACGTTGCGACTAAAGTCCGAGTTCGTGGGAGGTAGTAGCAAAGCTGAATCGCTCCAATGGAATTGGGTGACTTTGGAGGAACGGGCTCACGTCGTGAACCCGAAGAAGCTTGCTCGGACGATGTGCAAGATCTCGGTGGAGTCGGATGATCCATTGAGCGCGAGTCGCCCGACCGAGGTTCGACGGTGTGGTTTGTGCTGGAACGCATCACAATCCGAACGTGCGCGTGAAGTCCGAAAGGCGAAGAGGGCCGCGGAGAAGGCCGTGACCAAGGATCGGCAACACCGACTGCGGGCGCAAAAGGCGGAGATGGACGATCGCAAGGAGCGATCGGCCGACCGTAGCAGCTCGGTTCCAACCGTCAGCGGAGGGGCACCCGGCCTCGGCAAACGATGCTGAGCGGGACGTAGGTTTGGCCGACTCGATCAGCGCGATATGCGGCTATTACAGTGCGTTGCTGCCGAGCCTCGAAGTCGCCTGATTGCGAAACGCCGCCAGGGAATATTAGGCGGCGTAACCTCCGACTGCGGTGGCGAGTGCCGACGTCCGACAAGCGCCTCTCGGCGAGTGGTCGCTCGTAGCGACAAAGGATCTCGTTTCAGGACCACAGGTCGCAAACCACTCGATCCGTCCTGCGGACAGCAATATCCGGTACGTGTTGTACACCGTCGGATCCGACGGCCCGGATCCGACGGTCGGATCGTGGACCGGACCGTCTTCACCGCTCTGGACTGGCAGCCCAGCCGTTGCCTCCATCGCGCTCCGCTGTGGCGGTAAGCGGCAGAAATGAAAGCAGGCATCGCTACCTCATCTTCCTTACCTCGCCTTCGCCTGACGCGATTACGTTCCAGGTCGACGCCTGCGCCGCGATCTCAGCGGCGAGTTCATCCGGCAAATCCAAAGAGGCGGCGCCAGACATCAGCGCTATCGCATCACTCGCTTCGCGCGGCAATCCTTCGTCACCTGGCTGCCAGAGGTTCAGCACCGGCACCCGCGCGTTTTCCGGCACTCGGAGGTGGACTTCTCCGCCGTAGTCCTCGTGTTCACGCCATCGGCCGATGACAATTTTC
The DNA here is from genome assembly GCF_042675075.1 of Nocardia sp. GCM10030253. NCBI lineage: Bacteria > Bacillati > Actinomycetota > Actinomycetes > Mycobacteriales > Nocardiaceae > Nocardia > Nocardia sp. GCM10030253. The sequence goes on from NZ_JBHTDL010000002.1 coordinate 180,497, forward strand.
GCGAGTTCCGGGAAGTACCGGTGGTGTTCCGAAGGACGATGATGAAGCGCGATCAGTGTGGGCCGTCCGATTTCGCGGAGCGTTTTCTCGAGTTCGAGATCCTCTCTGGTCTGCTGCCAAAAGTAGGTTATTTCCCCACCCCAGTTCTGGAGGTATGGTTCGAGCCCATCCCCGACCGCCTCGATTGTGTGAAGGTTTGCGACAGTACATATCTCGTTCGTTCGTGCCGCCCGCTGATCGACTGCGCTCAGCACACCTGTGGTCAGGATGCGTTCGACTTGTGCATCAGTGAGCAGTCCTGCTTGAAGCGCGGCAGCGACCTTGTCTGCGAGAAGTTCCTGGGACGTCGCTCTCAGCCCATTCACGCGGATATCGTCGACTTCGGACTCCATCAACCGCGTGCAGTGATAGACGACGACTCCGTGCTCGGCCAGTATCAGCTCGATTGCACGAGAGAGTTCTTCCGGCGGCCTCAGATCGGATGTGAAGCGTGTCTGGCAGCCTGGGTGTCGCGCACCGAGAGTGGCCAACTGACGGAGTTCGGGTGGCCATGACTCGGGGTCGTCGAGATTGACCGGCTTGTCCATCGAATTCCCTTTCCACACGTATGAGCAACGGTGTCGTATTTCCGAGAGCCGTGAAGTCGCCGACAATCGGGAGCCAGCTGCCCGGGTTCCTATGCGTTCCCTTCCGCCAGACAACGGTTGCGATTTAACCTTCCTGTCGGATTGTGGCGATACTGCCCGCTGGAAGACCGTGGCCCCACTAGCGTCGCCAGCCGAAACCGGCTGTCGCGCAACGGATGAGAAGCTGCCGCCCGGCGTGCTCCCGAGCAGGGCGGGTCAACGACTCCCCCCATACCCCGGATGGCCGCCGCGGTTCGCGACGCCGCTCACCTGGTCGGGTGAATCGACCCTCGCGAACCTCGGACATCGGAATGCCTTGCCGTGCCGTCTATTTGAGCATGGGTGCTTTACCGTGAGGCCTGAACCATACGTTGCCAACCTCGTCAGTGAAGGTGATGTCTGCCCGGACCTGGCCATCCCCTTCGGCGATGTAGGCCACGGTGGTGTCCCTGTCCGTCGGGAGCACTGCCGGGAATGAATCCTGCATTTGCGCGATCGCCTGCCTGAGCATTTCCTGCTGGATCCGGGGGGCGAGCTGATCAGCCATCGTGCCGCCGTAGACACCGGCGACAGATCCCAGGCTTCCGCGAAGCGCTTCCCGTACCACCTTGCCCATCAGATCGCCGAGTGACTGGTGATTCTTCGCGGGCACGCACTGGTCCGCTGTGCGCTCGCCACGGGAATCGACGAGGTAGACCGCTACCTCAAGATCGGTGATCGGGCCACTGCTCCCGTTGTTGACGATAACGTTCCAGATCCCGGGGCCTAACGGGTTCGACTCCACCGAGCAGGTCACGGCGCGAGGTCGCGCAAGCGAGGCAGCGGGCTGCCGAGCGGGTTTCCGTTCGAGCGCGGAGACATCGTATTCGATGGCGCGATGGACCTGGTTCTGCAGATCGTTGGGATTTGCGTACTCCCCGAGCAGGCCTTCTTGGCGGAACTGTGCCTTGAACTCGTCGAGTCGCTTCAGTTCTTCCCATGGCGTGTCGTGTGGAAGCGGCTCACTGGAGAAATACACATGGACGGGCTTGCCGGCTTTGCTGGCTCGCGTAATCTCTTCGGCGGTACCAGATACGGCCTCGGCGGTCTGGGTACCGAGCCGGCTGTCGAAGACGGCGATGACGATGTCGCAGCTGTCGACAGCCTGGGCGTTGATGATTTCTTGACCGGCCCCGTTCATCAGGGGGACGGCATTGCGCTCCCAGCGCCACGGCATGACCGTCACCCCACAGGCCTTTGTTTCGGCGGTCAAAGCCACGTTCACTGCTGCCTCGCAGGAGCAGGCAGCATTGCTGATCGCGGCAGGTCAGCAAAGCAAAGGCGGATTGCGCGGAGAGGATGCCACCGAATCGATAGACACGCTGACCACGAAATCAACTGATGGACAACGAAAGCAAGTGACCAAGTGGCAGACCCCAACGACGTCGGCGGAGTGAACGTGCGACCTAGGAACGGAGATATTCCGGCAATCTTCGATGAGCTGTGGGCAGTCGTGGTCGAACCCGACGAGTGGGGGCGATTGAAGTGGTCACCTACCCACCAAGATTGGTTGCCGTGGCTGGTCAGCCCGATCGGCTACTTGCGGGGTTTCGCGCCAACGCCGCTGTCGCAGCCGCTCCGCGACGACATCGTCGCGCGCGTGCCCGCGGTGGTCTCAGAAGCCTCGGCGGCAATACAGGAACGATTCGCGAACAGAAGCCATTGCGCCCGGTGTGGTGGCGGAGTAGCGGACCACTACGCGATGCCGGATGTCTTCGGCGACGCCAAGGTCTACTGTCTACAGCTACCTGACAGAGCGTTGGTTCCGGGGTCCACCGTCAAGCACTGGGCAAGCCTGGACGCATGCAGACGAGTTATGCCCCGTTACGTGTCCGACCAGCACGGCGACGAGTGGATCGAGTACACACACGGTGATGGGGTTCCCGCTTCTCTCGCCGTATCGCAACCATGGTGCCGCGATTGCCGGACAGCGGCCAAAGCTGTAGCGGCCCGCGCGAAGGAGGAGGGCCTCACCACAGAGAAGTGGCTTCGAAACAACGAGAAGGAGCGACTCGACGTGCGCCGAGGAAACCGCCGCCACCGATGACGGTGCTGGTTCCGGGGCTGGTCGTCTGCGACGACTGAAACCACCGAGGCACCGACACGTTTTGGATCGGCAGAGCCCGCCCAGGATCTCGCGGATGGCGGACCGGCCCGCTAGGTATCGAGGAAGTCCCATTCGTCACCCAGCACCCAACGCAACGCCGACAGTTTGCCGTTGAGCATTCCCAATTCGAAGGCATCGTACGGCCCGATATTCTCAAGACCGTAGGTTTCTTCGATCCGTTTTCGTCCCTGACGTGCGACGCGCTCGTGCTTCTCGAGTTCTTCGGTCTTGCCTTCGGCGATCAGCTCGCGGTCATGCCGCATTGAGCGCTCGTACCAAACCTTGTCGAACATCTCCTTTTCAGCGGCAAGTATCTCGTTCAGCCCGCGCGGGTCGTCCGGAAACCACATCTCGGCTATGAGTTCGTCCAGATAGCTATCGAACTCGTCGCGCAGGCACTGCTCAAGTCCGTCGACCCCGAGCCGATATGTCGAGTGGTCAGCAGCGAACATCTCGGCCAAGTCTTCATGAGGCTGGCGCTGGTCGCCGTGTGTGGCCGAGAAATCAAGGGAGTTCGACGTCACGAACGCGAAGGCGTCACCAGGGCCAGCATCGGTAAGGACAGTCGCATACATCTCGATCGGCAGCGCGTCCGCCACGCTGTTGCGTTGCCGATGAAATGGCGCGGCCTTCGCGAGTGCCCGCGCTACCACCCGTTCCTGGTCGCCGGTAGAAGGCTCGATTCGCTTGCCCGTCCCCAGCAGTGTTTGTGAAGTCCGGCTACGAAATCCGGGGTATGTGTTTCGTAACCGTCGTTGTCCCAGGGCAGAATGCTTGGTACAGCTGACCAGTCGGTACCGTCGACGCTTCGGCTTCGAGACTGCAACTCGGAGTTGGGGTTTCGAGTACGACCTCTCCGAGACTCGACTGCATTCAATGCGGTACCCGGGCATACGGCTGCCCGCAGCCGTTAGCCCGGGTACCGCCGCGCACGAAAAGAAGCCCCCTCCATGTCCAACGGTGTGCGGCCCGACCGCCCCGCTGCGCTCGTTGCCCCTGCCCCTGCCACACCGATGTGGACGTGGCCGTCGGCGTTCGTGGCAGAGGTGCGACCGGTATACGGCAGAAACCTGCCGTCAGACCATATTGGCTGGTGAGAACCGGCGCCGAAGCGGCGGACAGCACCGAGCCGGTCTGTGATGCGGTCGGTGGATCGGCGGGCGGTTCCCAAGCGGAAGTGCGCCACGAGATGGCAATCGGTGTACTGAGTTCGACCAACTGTCGCGCCTGAAGCATTGTCACGGGAGTTGGCTCAGGATGGTTGGGTCGGTGATTTTGGTGTCGTTGGCCAGAAGCAGGGCTTTGCTGAGGATCACCGACAGCATCCGGTCACCGTCGAACGGCAGGAACGAGTCCGGTTCGGTTGTTCGTGCCGAGGGGACGATGCACAGGTAGCGGTTGTTGGGGTCGATCAGGACGTTTCCTGAGCCCAGGTGGATCCGATACGAATGCTTAGTACCTCGCACGTGCAGGAATCTGTCTTCCACGGTGCATTGGTGGCCGATGGCCAGTCGGGGCAGCAGCCTGGTCAGCAGGTCACGTCTGGTTTGTGCAGTCTGGTTCAGGTCGCCGAAACTGTAGTCGGTCCAGTAGTCGGCGAACCTGCCGTTCGGACCACCGTCGTACCATGTCGGATCGTTGCCGATGCTGGCCACACCGACGAACAGGTCCACGTCGCGCAGTACTTCGCTCAGGACCAGTTCGGGCACGTCCGACAGTGGCAGTGGCTCGGCCGACCCATGGAAGCCGCCATGGAAAGCGCTGTTGGCAAGGTTCTGTGGTGCGTCGATCGGGTAGAACCGCACCTGGTCGGTGCGCAGGCGTAGATAGCTGCCGGACTCCGTGATGTCGACGTCCCCAATGTCGTCGCGTTCGCCCTCCACCCAGTATTCCGCGCGCACACCCCACTGCGGCAGTTCACGGGTCGGTGGCGGCACGGAGGTGTCGGCATCCAGCAAGAGCTTGTTGCGCCATCCCCGGACAGCGGCCAACGCGTGGAACTGGTGTTGGCGCAGGATGTGCGCCGCGAAGCGGTTCGAGTAGGTACCGGTGTGGCGTTCTGCGTCGGTGAGTAGGTAGACCTCGCGATGGGCTTGTTTGAACGGCTGCCGGATATTCTTGCATTCCAACCACTCTCGCCATGCGAGGATCTCCTCCGTCGAGCGGCCGAGCGGGTGCCACAGCTCCACGATGTCACCACCCACCGGGTTGTCCGCCACGTCGCGCAGCGCGCCGTCTGCGTAGCCGCAGGTGACCCCGTCGACTGTCCACAACAAACGGCGGGCGATCGTGCCCACCAAGGGGTGGTCGATATAAAACTCCCGCCACGAGGGGTAATCCCAGCTGCGGCGCTCCAGGAACTGGCGATCCAGCCGTTCGACTTGGGCGGTCAGCATCTTGCCGATGTCCTTGGCCGTCGCCTCGAGTTCTTTCAATTCCTCGGCATGGTCGCGTTTCACCGCGGCCGGGACGCTTTTCACCGGTTTGCTCGTGAACCAGCACAGCACCGCCTTGGTGCCGTCCACGGTCACCGTCGCCGACGCAGCGCCGAAGGCGAATTCCGCCGTGCCTACCGACGTCAGGCCGTAGGTGGGCACGGCCATCTCCTCGATCTGAGTGCGGGTCAGCCCGAGCGCGTGTGCCTTGGCCTCCAGCGCGGCGTTGATCAGCTTCAACGTGCCCTTGTAAGTCACCGTGGCGGCCAGGCGGGCCAGCTCACCCAGCGCCGCCTCGCCGCTCACCTGGCTCAGAGCGTAAACACCAGCGTTGGCTATCTTCGGGTTACGTGGTCCCAGACCCTTGATTTTGCGCAGCGACGTTTCCACCAGGCCGCCCAGGATGCGGGCAGTCGTCGGCTGCGGGGGCCGATACGTCAGCAGCCACAGCAGACCGCGCACCGCGTTCGCGTTGAACGGGTCGTACTCGTCGTTAAGGCCGGGATCTTCGGCGAGACGATGCCGCAGCGGTAATGTCCTGGGTCGGCCCACCAGCTCCAACAACGACAGCACCTTCTCGTCGAAGGAATCCACCTTCGCCAGCAGCGCTCGACCGGTCTTTTCCCACTTGGCGTTCGGTCTTCCCATCGTGGCGGTTATGGCGAAGGCCAGCAGGTCGTGCCAACCCGGAGACGAGCACACCAGCTCCAGTGCTCGGTCCGCCCATTGCTCACCCACATTGACCACTGGTTCGGGACATTGCCGGGCGACCTCTGCAACACGAGAGTCCAGGTACCTCTCGCAGGCTCCGCGGCGGTACACCGCGACGACCTCAGGGCTCAAGATACGTCCTGACGCCAGTTCCGCTAGGGCCAGAGATGAGTCGATCGCGAAAAGGCTTAACCTGCCGTGGTGGTTCGACAGGGTTTCCAGCACTGCTCGCCGTTCTTCGACCAGGATCGGCAAGGTGGGTGCGACGGTCGACGCCAAGAGCAGCAGAGAGTGCTGCTCGCGCTCCGAAGCGGTAGGGAACGCAACCGCGCAAGCGCGAGCAAGCCGTTCGACCGTCTCGGTCGGCAGTTCACGCACCTTGGCGAACAGGGCATGCCATAAGGCATAGTCGGACGCCATATGGGTGGACTCGGCGATCTGGTGTACCCGCACAATCTCGACGCACAACCTGCCCATATCGTCCGCAGCGATGGCATCGAGGACCGCTGTCTTGTACTTGGAAGGAACGATGCTCTCCTGCAGATACTTGACCCCGTGTCGGATGTGCTCGGAAGCGGCCGGGGCCGCTGCGGCGCAGACGCGAGCCAACCGCTCGGAGGTCTCGTCTGGCAAGACGCGTGCCACGTTCGATACCGCACCCCACACGTACTTGTCGGTCTCCGTCTGATACGCCTGCAGATATGCGTCGAAGAAGGCGTCCATATCGTCCGCGGCGATGGCGGCCCGCGCCGCGGTCTCGTACTCGGACCTCGACATTCAGCCACCCACCAATGCAACGAGCTTCAGGAATGTGATTTCCACACCCAGTGGCAGCGCGACCACCTCGTCCAACTCCTCGATCTGTCGATCGCCGACCAGGACCACGAAACCGTTGCGCCCGAAAGCCTGCAACGCCGCCTCGCACTGGCGTTCCAGATCGACACGACCAATCGTGCGGAACCCGCCGCGCACCACCTCGGCATCCGCCGGCAGCACCAGACCACGAAATACACCACCGCCCGCGGTGGCATTGTGCTCGGCGACCTCCTGGAATACCCGCCGCCGGATGATCTCCCGCAGTGGCAGCCGCTCCTCGGTCACCTCGAACATCCAGCCGTCGTCGCGACCCCCGGATGCCGTTTCGTCGACCACCTTCACACTCACCATGACGACAGGGTAGGCACGACCCCTGACAGAACTCGAGAACAGTTTCCCACCAGTGGCCTGCTCCAAGAATTCGTCGCTGCCACGGTGCCGGCCTCGGCCGAGGTCGAACGCGCGCCACGGCTGATGGCCGCTGGGACAGCGCTTACACCCCGGACAGAGGCGATCAAGATGCTTGCGAATAAGCCTCCCGCTCTCGATTCAGATCCAGGCGGGTAGTCATGTCGAGCCGGAAGCTGGCCGGCGAGGTTTCCCGAAGAACGGCGCTGGCGGGCCACGTCAGACTGTGCCGGTGGGGAACAGGGCGTGGGGTTCGAGGTCCAGGCGCGTGACCGGCTCACCGTCGGGTGGGGTGAGGTTGAGCACCCAGTCGCCGAAGCGGCGGATCGTGCGCGTGATGTACGGAGTGATGGTGGCCAGATCGTCCGGATCCACCGGATGCCCTTCGGCCGCCAGCGCGTTCGCAGCATCGGTGATGACCAGGGCGGTGGAGTAGATCGCGCAATTGGCGACCAACTCGTTGAACTTCACCACCCGTTCCTGATGAACGGGATCGTTGTGACCGATCAGCTTCCCACCGAACATCAGCCACGCGGCGAACCCGTGGAACGCCTCCACCCGGTTCGTGATCGCCGTGATCTGCTGCCGCAGCTCGGGTTCGGACAGAAACCGCAGAACTTGCCCAGCGATGCCGCCTTCGCCGGAGTCTTCAACCGATCGAACTCGCTGCGCCGCGCCACCGGATCCACCAGCAGCAGCCGCGCCATCCGGGCCCGGTCCGTGATCGGGATCCGGTTCGCCACCGTCGAGAAGAAGCCGGAGTTCACCTCCGTGCGGATGCTGGTTGTCATCGCGTCCAGGGTGGTGTACCCAGGCAGCTCGCACGAGGACCGGACCAGCTCCTCCAACGCGACGTTGATCAGGTCCGCCGGATTGTCCTTCGTCAGCGCTGCCGCCCGAATAGCCTTCTCCGCCACCCCCGCACCCTCGCCGGCTCGTACACCACCCCCAACCGAGTACGGACGAACTCGCGGTGCCGCCACAACGTCCGCTCCGACTCGTGGCCGGCCACAACCGAATCCGCGACACCGAGCATGCTGCGCACGTAGGAAACCACGGCATCAGGCACATCGGCCAGCTTCGGGAAGTACCCCAGCCGCTGATAGCACTTCAGCAGCACCACCAACGCCAGCAAGTGACCATCAGACGTGGTCTTCGACCGTGCCCACCCGGTCTCGTCTTCGGACGGAGTGAACGACTCCGCGATCTCCCGTGCCGACACCACACGCTTGAACCGCGGATACGCGGTGCGATCGATCGAAGCCACGAACCCACCCGGAACAAGAACATCAGCAGAGGACCCGAACCTTAATCGGCACCACCCGCCACACCGACAACGGGTCTCCCACCGGCCACTATGGCCTCAACGGCAGGTTTCTGCCGTATTCCGGTCGACCCTCTGGCAAGCGTCATCGTCGTGGCCGGCCTCGCCTACAATTTCGCGTTGATCACGCGAGGCTTCACCGCCGACGACGCGGTCAAAATACGCTGATGATGGTGATTCCGCTCGTCACCATCGTGCAGCCGAGCAGCTCGCTCGGTGCTCCAGCTTCTCGGAGATGGGTTCCATCGGCTCGGTGGTGGGCACGCCCATGAGCCGCGATCCGCACCACGGTTCGTGTGGTCGGCTGGTGCTCGAGGCGAACTCGGCCAACAAGTTCATGGCGATGCTGCGCCACATGCTCGCCTGGTCCGGGCTCACCGCCGGCCAGGTCGCAGTGAGCTCGAAGTTGCTGCGCAGCACCGCCTGTCGATTCGTGGACCCGAAGAACGCCACCCTGCCCAAACGCCGCGTCCAGGTCGAGGCCTTCGCGCGAGCGTGCCGGTTGACACCACAACTGGTTACGCGGGTGTTATCGATCTAGGACGAGCTCAACGGCACCGAGCTTCGTGTAGTCGAAGTAGCGCGAATCATCAGCGAAGTCGGCCACGTCCACACCGCGATGACTATCGCCTGGTGATCTGCGGACATCAGATCTTCGTCGTCGGCCATGTGCAGGTCGTTGTCTAGCGGTTCCAGCCGCGCCTGTTCATGCGGTCGAAATAGGCGTCATCAGCCGCTTGGATCTCTTCTTCGGTCATCGGCTGTCGAGGTTCGGTCACCGCGGCCTCGGCCTTGCCGAGTAGTTCCTGCATGGGGTTACGGAGGCGGGAGTCGGCGTTTCGGATGATCTGTTCGGTTTTTGCTGCAGCATCGGCTCGTGCTCGTCGGTGGCAGTCGAGCAGGGCACTTGTCAGTTGTGCGCTGGTCCAGCGCATCGCGCCAGGTGCGATCTGCAGGCTGGTGATGTCGCCGTTCGCGCTGACTTCGATCGTGACGCCACGGACCTCGGCGTGGCCGGTGATAGAGGCCGCGGATTTCGCGAGATTCTCTCCGCTGCGCCGGATCCCGGCGAGGTTCTGCTGGAGCTGCAACTCCCATTCTGGGAGGTCGGTCATGAGCGCCTCAACTTCTTCAACACCTGCTTCAAAACCCCTGGCATCGGTCGCATCTCGTCTCGACGGACCTTGTCCTGGCCGGTGTAGATCCTGTAGTAGCGAGTGAGCTCGGGGCCCAACAATTCGACCACGCCGGGCTCATCGAAGATGTTCTCGACAAACGACACAGCGATCAGGTCGGAGACCGGGTTCTGTCCATCACCCCACGCCTGTTCGAGCCGGTTGAAGAAGGGCGCCAACCGCGATGCCGGATCAGCGCTTTCCTGCACGATCTGAACGACCCAGCGTGAGACGTCGCCCATGAGCATCGTCGGGAGTATCTCGTCGTAGTCGTTGACATGCTCGGCTATGAGCGGGCGGATCTCGGGCTCGAGGTTGGCGAGATCTCGGATGAACTGTGCCTGCTCGGGCACCAAGGTCCTCGACCAAGTATCGATTAACTCCAGGATCTCTTTGTCGGTTCTGTCGTTCATGTTTCGCCTCCCTTTCCTATCGTCCGGCCAATGCATCCATGAGGTTCTGCAGCTCTCGAATCGCGACGGCCCGGTCGGCGGGATCGGTGTTGGCCTTGTCCATCAACCATTTCGCGAGTCCTCGCTGTGACTCCATCGCCTTTTGCAGGTGCCATCGACCTTCGGTGGGTTCCAAGGTTTTGAGTTCGTTGCGGACCGCGTCTGCGGTTGTCCCATCACCAACTCTGCCCGGATTATTCGCGCCCTTGTAGAGGTCGTTGAGGATGTTCTGCAGTCTCGTGTCGTTGACGGTCGGTTTGACCCCGGGCGGTTTGGGTCCCACTCCTGGCGGCCCACTGCCGGGATCGGATCGCCACAGTTTGGTCTTGGCTTTCTCCAGCCATTCGCCGAGCCTGGTCAGCATCGCCTTCAGCCTGCCGGTGACTGCTGAACCGATGCGGGCAACGAGAGTGGTCACCTTGGCGACGAGCCGGTCGATGATGCGCCCGATGCGGGCGGCATAGATGCCGATACGCGCCACCAGAGCACCATGGCCGCCGAGTTCGGAAATCCCTGCGGTGAACGGCGCAAGGACGGCCATCCCTACTTCCCACGCGGCGGTCTCGATCGCCATGTCCTCGAGCTCGTCGAGGATCTCGCTGTGTGCGTCGTCGAGGTGTTGGGCGTACTCGCCGCACGCGTCACCGATTTCCCGATACGCCGCCTGCAGTTCCAGGAAGTTACCGGAGGTTTCACTGCAGGTAGCGACCGAAGCGGGGATTTCCGGTGACTGCTGGTTCCCCAACATCCCGACCGCATTGGGAAACGGGAGGGTCGCGGTGTCCAACGCCGCCGCTGCGGCGTACCAGACGTCTTTCGCGGCTCTCAACTGATCCTGGTGCCCGTTGGGCCACATCAACCCCGACACCGACTTGATCAGCGACCACCCGAACGGATCCGCGCCGCCCCCACCACCAGCTGACGGGGCCGAGATCGCAAAACACGGATCGATACTCGGCGTCGGCGCCGGAGGTGGCTCGATACCGTTCGCGGCGGCTTCGGCAGAGGCGTGGTTGTGGGCTCCGGCCGCGATCAGGTCGCTGATACGCGCGCACGTCGACACCAGCTTCGAGGAGCTTTGCAGTGCCGCGGCCGCGGCTTCGTCGTAGGTCGTCGCCCACTGAGTGCCCGCGCTGTCACTACCAGCCATCCCGCCGTATCCGGACAGCGTGCGCACCAAGGCAGCGTGGACCTCGCCGACGTCGTCGCGGATGAACGCCAACCCCTCACTGGCGGAGCGGTAATCCTCCTGCCGGCACACGATGATCGGGAAACTCGCAGGAGGGCTCACGGCCACATCTCCAGATTCGTCTGGGCCGCGCCGGTGTAGCTGGTGTGCGCCCGACGCGCGACCTCACGCAACTCATCGAGGTTTTCCCGCATCTCCGCCGCACCGGCCATCCACCGGTCATGCGCGCCGCGCTGAGCTTCAGCCGCCAGACTCGACCACGCCAAGTGCAGCTCGGCGATCTTCTGATCGACCTCCGCCAGCCACCCCTCAACATCGGCACCGAATTTCGCCATCGTGGTGATCGCGTCGTCGAGCTGCTCGAGATTCACCCGGTAGCTGTAATCGTCGGCCACGGCCTACACCTGATCTTGCGCTTGCGTGAGCGCGTCGCTGTTAGCGAGGTTGCGCATCTCATACCTGTGGGCCGACTCGAGGAGCTTCGCCGCCGAGGTCTCGAGCGCAGCGACGATCTCGTCGGCACCCTGTTTCCACTCGACCCACGACTCGTCGTAGGCGGACGCGGCTCTGCCTTGCCAGCCGTCCGAGAGAAGCTCCTTGCCGACCGTGTTGTCGAGCTGCACGACCCCGTCCCTGATGGTTTGGGCTTTGTCAGTGATGAATCGGGCAGCATCACGGAGTCGATCCAACTCGACCCGGAGTTCGTCGGACATGCCTTCTCCCCTCGTAATGCTGTCCACGGATTGCCTCTGAACTATAGGACGCAACGAAGGACCGCCCGGTTCCGTGTCGCTGCGCAGCGTTCGCCCCTGCCGATACCCTGATCGAAGCCCAACAAAGCCCTCAGACGCCACAAGCACTAGAGCAAGCCGGCCCGTCGGGACCCAGTTCGGTTCCTCGGCGACCGCGTGTAATGAACTCGCGAAATCTGTTGTATCCTAATCGGATTCGATCAGCGATGCCGAAGGGTGCGACCGATCGCGCCCTTATCGAACTCCTCCTCCCCGCAGCCGTGGTATCCGAAATATGCACTACCCTTCGGCCGACAGTGGCCGACGATCCCAGGAAGTCGACCGGCGTGTGATGCGCGTTCGCTTTACTGGGTGTCCGGAAAGAATTGGATCTGAGGAGGCGAGAGCGCCAGTTCATGCCGAACGGCGGCAATAAAGCTTTCGAAGGCTCGTCGGGCTGGGATCCGTATCTGCTCCCAGTCCTCAACCGGAAACCGGCGGTGTTGCGCCTCGTAGAAGAGTTCAGTCACCCTGCGGTCCAACGCCGTTGCGGCGGAGACCACCGGCGCCGAGCCATGGAGCCAGACCGCAATGAAGGCGCTATCCCAGGCCTTGAACCCATTGGTGCGGGCGTCGGCAACCATCCCAGCGAAGGTGTCCGTGTCGGGATCTGCGATGGCGAGTGCCCGGATTACCTCATAAATGGATTGGAACTCCTCAGCGTAACGCTGATAGCTGGCAGTCTTCTGATCGCGACGCCATCGTGTGGACTCGGAACGCGCATCCCAGAGTCGCCCGACCGCGATGCCGACGAGGGCAGCGATTGCGGCCAAGATCGCCGAGTTCATGATGACCTACCCCCTGATATTCGAAATCCGTTGTGCCGCTGATGGATCCGCAGCTCGACGGTATCAGCTTGTCGTCGAGCCTGCGCGATAGTCGATCAGTGCTGCTCGAACTGCAACCCGCCTATGTAACCGGCGGAGGGAGTGTTCGAGACCTGCGGCAAACCCACGCATTCGGCATCGGAAAGTCCGCGACGAGCTCCGACCGCGCGCACGCTGATTTCGCCAGACATGGAACTGCTTCTCCTGGCCGGGACTCGATGCTACAGAGGCACATGGGTGCGGTGATTCACCGTGACGATCTCCGCGTGACGAGACCTCGCGGCTTTTCGTTGGCACGTTGTGCGCGTTGGTGTCCGGCGCGATGCCACCAGTCTGTAGCTTCGGCGAGTTGGCCGAGGTAGCGGTGGCGGATGGCGAGGTTGTGCATGGCGTCGGCGTGACCGGCTTCGGCGGCCCGCTGGTACCAGGTGATGGCTTCGTCGACGTGGAGCGATTTGTCCAGCGCTACGGCGAGATTGTGCATGGCGTCGGTGTTGCCGAACTCTGCGGCTCGGCGCCACCAGAGTTCGGCGTCGTTGAATGCCTTGACCTTATGCAGCAGGTTCGCCAGATTGACCATGGCGATGAGGTTGCCCTGTTCGGCAGCCTTGCGATACCAATCGTGCGCTTCGCGGGCTTTGCTCTGAGTAGAGAGGAGATTGGCGAGGTTGTTCATCGCGCCGAGGTGACCTTGGGATGCGGCGTGCCGCCAGGAGAACTCTGCCTGGGGAAGATCGCCTTGGTCGGCAGCATCGAGACCGCGCTCGAACAATTCCTTCGGGTCTCCGAGGTCGGCGGACGGGTCCGCGCTGAAAATGCGCAGGTCCCCGGCGACGTTGACGCTTCGCCGTCGCGGGCGGGGGTGACCGCGTTGACGCAGGAGTTGATCGACCCGCTGGTAGAGCTGGTCGAGGGTGAAGTCGGTGCCGGTGGCGGCGCTGAGCAGGGCCGCGGGCCGCGATACCTTCGTCGCTTGGCGCGCTTCCGCCCTTCGTCACCGACATCCCGAACCTCGAAAGGACGCGGCGCGGAAGGAGAGCGCGTAGCCACAGTCCAGGCGAAAGCGCTTGCCGCACTTGGTCACCGCGGATACTTGTCACCTCTGACGTCCGCGATCAAGTCGATCCATGCCCCTGGCTTCAATATGAAATCTAGCCTTCTGGACGCCGTTCAGATTGGTGATGAATCGCCACCGCGCCGAACGGCTGGATCCAGGCCGTGAACTTCATCCTCACCGGCGCGCTGTTCGCTGTCGTCGCGGTCGGGATGCGTCAGCGCATGGTTGCGGGCATCGGGCGAGTGTGGGCACCACGGTTGGTGGGCGTGTTCGCGGTTGGGCTGGTCGGAGCCGGTCTGTTCGCCTGCGATCCGAGCCGGGTATCCGGTCGGAGCGGCCGAGGTCGCTACCTGGCACGGAGCGTTGCACGGTGTCGCGTCCGGTGTCGCCGGGGTCGGACTGCTCGGCTTCTGCGCTGTGGCATTCCGGCGGTTGCGGTCGGAGGGCAACACCGCGGGTGCGGTGGTGAGCGCGGTCGTGTTCGTCGTGTTCGCGGTTCTGCCGTTCACGATCCCCGGCTCGACGAGCGTCACTTTCGCCATTGCCTCGTTCATCGCCCGGGGGTGGGTGGCAGTTTTTGCCGCCGGTCTGCGCACCCAGACGGCGGTCACGCCGCAGACGCACGTAACGCTCGCCTGAAGTAACGCGAATGCGCGGATCGGCGCGTCTTTCACGAGACAAGACTTTCGGATCGGACCGGCGCGGGGTTTTCAGTGACGCGTTTGCCCAGGGTGATGAAGAACAGGACCAGGCCAACGGTGAGGATGATGTGGCCGCCTCCGGCGAGATGGGCTGCTATTTCGCTGGTTTCGTGGCCGAGGACTGTCCGGGTGCCGCGAACGGTCATCACTGTGACGGTTAGTGCTAGGCCCGCGTTATAGGTCCAGAAGAACGGGTTGAACAGCTTGCCCGCCGTGAGCGTGAACATTTTCTCCAGCGCCAAGACGATCAGGAAGAACAGCATGCCAAGGGCCAGCAGGTGGGTGTGGACGAGTCCTAGTTGGGAGTCGCCGGTGAAGTCGTTGAGTTTGGTGATTTCGCGGTAGTAGAGGCCGGAGACGAGGCCGACGATCATGTAGATGTGCGCTGCGTTGTAGATCTTTTTCACGACAGTCCTCGGATTCAGGCGATGAAGAGTAGGGCGGCGCTGATCAGCACAACCACGGCGGTGGCGAAATGGATGCCGAAGGCGGTGGCTTTTGTTCCGCCGTTTCGCAGGACGATGAGCGTGTCCCCGAAGGGAGTCAGGGAGACCGCGAGCATGTACCAGCCGACCGCGTCGGCGTCGGCGAAGATGATCAACGCGAGGCCGAGGACGCCGGAGGTGAAGTCACGCAATCCTTTGACGGTCAGGTAGGCGGCGTCGCCGTCCGGTTTGGCGGGAACGCCGAAGCCCTCCGCGGCGGATTCCGGGGTCAGCAGAAACCGTGCTCCGATGAACAGCACGAAGACGATGAGGAAGATGGCGAGGCCATAGGCGATGGCGGTGAGCATGATCCAACTCTCAGGACGAGACAGTGAAACGTTGGGCCGGTGAATTGCGGGACGGCCGCTGCCGCCAGGTCAAAACCGACCCCTCTGAATGTTTTTCGTAGGACGTTCTATGATCAAGCGTTCGCCGACCGTGATCAACGACAAATCACCCAAGGGTCGTTAACCAGCGGGCAATGATCACGAGGGCAACGGTGGAGCGAAACGAGATCGAGGCGTTCCTGACGTTGTGCGAGGAACTGCACTTCGGTCGGACCGCCGAACGGCTTCGGGTGTCGACGGCACACGTCAGCAAGACGATCAAGGCAGTGGAACGCCAGGTCGGGGCGGCATTGTTCGACCGGACGAGCCGCAAGGTCGCGCTCACGCCAGTCGGGGCGCAGCTGCGTGACGAACTGCGCCCTGCTTATGAGCAGATGCAACGTAGCGTGCGGAACGCCAGACTGGCCGGACGAGGAATCGCCGGGACGTTGAGGGTCGGGTATTTCGGATCCGCTGGTGGCCGGTATCTGCTTGAGGTCGGCGAGAAGTTTCACGCGCGCTACCCCGAGTGCGAAGTGCGGATTACTGAGATGCAGCTCAGCGATGGTGCGAACCGGTTGCGCTCGGGTGAGGTCGAAGCCCTGCTGTGCTGCTTCCCGATGTGTGAGCCCGACATGGCCATCGGCCCTCCGCTGATCTCTGAGGACAAGATGCTCGCGGTTGCGTCCGGCCATGACTTCGCCCGCAGACAGACGGTGTCGCTGGAAGACCTCGCCGACGTCGAGATGATCCAGAACCCACCCGAGCTACCAGCTGACTTCGACGAATTCCACCATCCCAAGCGCACCCCCTCCGGCCGCCGCATTCCACCCGGCCCCACGGCGACCACCTTCCAGGAAATCCTCGCCCTGGTCGGTGCGGGCAAGGGGGTCTACCTGACAACCACTCAAGCGCCACTGTTCTACACGCGCCCTGACGTCACCTTCGTCCCTGTCACCGACGCCCCACCGCTGCAGTTCGGCCTGGGTTGGATGAGCACGGGACTCACTCGACGGGTCGAAGCGCTCGTGCAGGTGGCGGTCGATGTAGGCAACCAATTCAGGAGCTGAGACGCGACCCGAACAGGCGGCTGATCGCCAAGTTGTGGCGAATCACCCGCTTGTGTTCCACGCGATCCAAAGATCGCGGCATGTTTGAAAGGGTATGGGTTAGGCGTACCAAAGCGGGTTCTTCCAAACCCTCACGGTTTGAAAGAGGTCCGCTTAGGTACACAGCAAGAGCCGAAATCCTTTGCAAAGCACGGGATTTCGGCGCTTCTCGTATCTGTTGGCGATTTGAACACCTACGAGACCTGTTGCCCGGGGATCGAGTCAAGGTTCGACGTAATCGCGCCCGGTGCTGTGCTGTGTCGCTTCGTGACCCACACTGGGTGATATTGCCGGGTACAGGGTGAGGATGGCGGAATGGCTGAGGCGGATGGTGTGTTCGATGCGCTGATCGATACGTACTGTGAGGGGTGGAGTGATCCGGATCCGGTGCGGCGGCGGAGGTTTCTCGGCGACGTGTTGGCGGAGGGTGCGACGTATACCGATCCGACTGTGCACACCAGTGGGGTCGATGAGTTGGCGGTTCATATCGATGCGGTGTTCGCGCAGCAGCCGGGGATGCGGGTGATGCGGGTCAGCCGGGTAGATGCTCATCATGGGATGGCTCGGTTCGGGTGGCGGCTGGTGCGGGCGGATGGTACGGCGTTGCCTGATGGAGTGGATTTCCTGGAGGTCTCCGCGGAGGGGCGAATCCGTAGGATCGTCGGGTTCTTCGGCGGGTTGCGGAGCATCTAGCGCGGGTTCATCCGGCGGGGAGCGGGTGGTCCGGACCGCCCAGGGGGCCACAACGGCTTTGCCCGCCGGTTTCGTCCTCCAGTCGTTCCCAATAATGAGAATTGATGAGCGGTGGGGGCCTGCGGCCGCATTAGCTACAATCACGAGATTCGGCGGTTTCGTGAGATTGCGTACCGCCAGTAAGGCGTTCGTTGAGTCGGTGGGGTGCGCCGTGAGCGCTTCGAGGGCTACCTTCTCCTGCACGTCGGCGGGTTCTGATACTCGGCCTCGGCCTCGGCCTTGGCGAAGAAGGCGGCGGGGGTGTCCCACACCACTCTCGGCGAGCCCTCGAGGTACTTCATCCTGGCGGCCTTGGCGACCATCTCCCGTGTCGTCCCGCCACCGCCGTCGCCCCACCCGGTCGGTGCCAGTGACATCGACGCCCGGCCCTTGTCTTTGAAATTCCTTGCAGCATGCGCGATCTCGCGGCCATGCATCGAGCAGTTATAAGTGTCGACCGGCGGAAAATGGGTGAAGATCCGGGTTCCGTCGATGCCCACCCACAGGAATGTGTGGATCCGGTAACCACGCTCAGCCTGTTCAGAGTGAACGGACCCAACCGATCAAGTCACCAGTGCAGACGAGTTCGGACATTCAGAACAGGGCGCAGCAGCCAACCGGGCACCAGCACACGAAGGTGCAGCCGTTGCGGCGCTAATCCCGCCAGACGGGTGGGCGCTTCTCCAGGAAGGCCGCCATTCCTTCCCGAGCGCCGGGCAGTTGAGCGGCGCCGGCCATGACTTCCAAGGCGATGGTGTAGGCGTCGGCTTCGGGGCGGTCGAGTTGCGCGTAGAGGGTTCGTTTGCCGAGTGCCTTGCTGGCCCGGCTGCCCCGAGTGGCGCGGGCGAGCAACTCGTCCACTGCGGTGTCCAACTCGGCGTCGGGCACCGCGCGGTTGATCAGGCCCCACTGTTCCGCAGTGCGTGCATCGATCGGGTCGCCGGTCAGGGCCAGTTCCATCAGGCGTTTGCGGCCCACGGCGCGGGCCACCGGCACCGCCGGGGTATGGCAGAACCAGCCGCCCTTGCCACCCGGCAGCGCGAAGTTGGCTGACTCGGCGGCGACGGCCAGGTCGCACGAGGCAACCAGCTGGCAGCCGGCTGCCGTCGCCAGACCATGCACCCGCGCGATCACCACCTGCGGCACCGACTCGATGGTCGACATGAGCTCGGTGCACAGCGTGAGCAGCTCCCGCACGCCGAGCAGGTCACGCGCGGCGACGTCGCCGAAATCGTGTCCCGCGGAGAACACCGGACCGCGCGCCCCGAGAACTATCCCGGTGGCACCGGTCTCGCCAGCGGCCCGGAACGCGGCGAGCAGCTCGGCCAGATGTTCGCTCGACAGCGCATTGCGCCGCTCCGGCCGGTTCATGGTGATTCGCATAGTGTCGCCGTCCCGGGCGACCAGCAAATGCCGATACTCCAAGGTGGTCATGCCTCCACGGTAGATCTCCCGCGCCGCGGGGGCCGCCGATCAGCGCGATTCCGCTGTGGCAGCGACGCAACACCGATCACCGCCGATTCCCGCTCGTCGCCCCTCACTACCGGTAGCAGTAGGAGTCGGAGGAGGCGTCGCCGCCCTGGAGGCGCACCTGGTGTACCCGCAGACCTCGAAAGTCCTCGTCGTGCGGGAAGAACGACTCGTCGATGGTCATTCCGCCGTCGGGATCGGTGTGCATCACGGCCATCCAGGCGCCAACCCCGTCTGGGTAGAACTGATCGTCCCACGCGCCATAGAGCGAGTTGGTGAGGTAGACCCGCCGACCGTTGCGGCTGATCTCGACCATCTGGGGGCCGCCGGCAAGCGGCTGGTTCGGCGCGGCCGGGTGGGCGGTGCGGCCCACGATCCCGCCGAGCCGGACCGACCCGGTCTGTTTCGGGTTAGCCGGGTCGCGCACGTCGAACTGCTGGAGCTCCCCGGTACCCCAGCACGATACGTAGAGGTAAGCGTCGTCGACCGACAGGTCGATGTCGCTGACCAGCGGCGGCACCGCGCCGAACGGTTTCAGTGCCGGCGGCAGCAGGTCGGGATCAGCCGGCTCGGCCGGGATGGTGATCACCTTGTCGACCGCCCACACGCCACCATCACGGTGCCAACGCCACACGGAGGCCGACAAATCCTCGGTCGAGATCACCACGCCGACGAACCCCCAGGTGGCGTCCGGATCGTGCGAAGGGCGCAGCTCGAGTGGCATCTGGTACTGCTCGCCGAGATCGATCCGCTGCTGGTGCCGACCGGCGGTGAGGTCCCAGAAGTGGATCGCGTGGCCGTACTTGTTGGCCAGCAGCAGCTCCGGCTGCAGCCCGTCCTCGATCATGGACGGGGTGCCCCACTCGCTGCTGATCAGCGTGTTCTGGTTGAGATGCCACCAGGCGTCGTACGCGAGGTATTGCGGCCCACGGTCGGTCTCCCATTGCCGCAGCACATCGAACGTGCCGTGATCGAGCAGCGCGATCCCGCCCGGCCCATCCGATCCGTCTGCCCCGCCAAGGCAGGTCATGAAAACACCGTCCGGCCCGCAGTGCAGCGTGTGTGGACGGGAGTAGCCGGCCTTGGCCGCGAGCTCGGAGCCGTCCACGATCTTGGACAGGGTGGGGTGGCGTGGGTCGGGCTGGGTATCGAACACGTACAGGCGCGACGAGCGCAGACCCGGCACGATCAGGTACCGCCGAGCCAGCCCCTCCATGTGGTGGCCCTCATGCTTCAGCGCACTGCTGCAGGCGTTCCAGCCGAAATGGTGCAGCTCGTTGCCCAGGTGGGGTACCTCGGTCCAGCCCACCACCCGGCCGTAGGTGGCCGAGCCCGGATCGACATCGACTACTGACAGCGCATCTGGCTGCTGTGCCGCGCGGTCGAACGCAACAACGTATGCGAGCCGCTCCGGTGGCGCGGCCGCCGCCTCCGCTGCGCTCCGATAGAAGGTCGGGTCCATGTCTGAGTGATTCATTTCCAGCCTCCTTGATGTCGATAGGCGGAGACCCACGCACCTCGCCCGATCTGGCGGTTCCGAGGTGGGCGCGACCCGTGTGGTCGCGTGCTGTAATGGCGCGGGCAGGCAGTAACCAGTCTCGGCCTTTCGACGTAGATCCACCAGTGCGCCCGAGTTCCGCGACTTCTTCAAGGCCTACTACGGACCGACTGCTAGCGCCTCGTCGGTGTGCACCCGGGACGGCCTCCTCGCGGCATCGAAGTCGTTGGGGTTGGTGGCCCGGGATGCCCAGGGCGGCGGGAGCGATCGGCGGATCACGGCAGCGCTCGGCGGCTGAGCCTCATCGGCGGACTACCCACTGAGCGCGGCACCGCACGCGAGTACGCGGTTTCCTTGCGCCGCCGTCACTGTCGGCCCGACGGGTGCTACCACTCGGCGGGCAGCACGATCGCGCCGACGAACACAGTGCGATCGGCGAGCTCCCGGGATATCTGGGGATCGTCGCGACCGGCGAAATGTTCGGTCTCCCGCAGACGCAGCCGAAGGTGACCCGCGGATGCGGGTAGCGGCAAGGGAGGAATGGTTCCGTCCTGACCGCGCTCGACGGTATGGCCGGGTACCGGCCGCCACACGGGCAGCGCCGAGTCCACGTCGGGGTCGTCGACGAGGAGATCGAGCCGTTCGGGCTCGACCGAGGCCGGGCAGGTCTCGAGCACGACTTCCACACGGTTGAGCGGAGTCGGCGAGGTGCCGGACACGGTGACGTGCAGCTGCGATCCACGGCGTTCGACAACCACGCGGCGGTCGGGAAGCAGCGGAACACTTTCGGCGATCACGGCCGGGGACAGCTCTAGCCCGTCGAGGCTGTCGCGTTGATAGCGCGCGACCGCGAGCCGAACGAACGGGTTGTAGGACTGGCGTTCGGGCGGCACCGCGAATTCGACGTCGGCGAACCAGCGGTCACCGCTCGGTGTCACCGAGAACGGTACGACGGTGACCGGTCGGCCCACTTCGGCCAGATCGACCTCGGCCGGGTCCGCCGCGCCCGCGAACCACGACGACGGTGGAAACGGCTCGGTCGCCGGTGTGCCGAACAACGGGTCACGCCCCATGCGGGTGACAACGCCGCTGATCGACGGAGGCGGATCGGAGGTCGGCGCGACGAGAACCGCGAGCTGTTCCCCCTCACCGGTTTCGTACCAGGGACGCGCCAGTTCGACCCGCACGCGCTCGCATGCTCTGGTGAGTTCGATGCGATCGGGACCGATCCGCTCCTGTGTCCAGCGAAACGCGGGCACCACACCGAGCACCGTCGGCGCGCTCGGGCGCGCCGAGGACAGGACGTCGACCGGTGCCTGGGCGCGGGTCAGCTCGAACGCCGATTCGGGTTCGGTCGGTTTGAAGTATTGCCGGAACCGGCTGGTCGCGTGGAGGGTGTAGGTGACGGTGCGGTGTTTGGTATCGCCGAACTCGTGCCGGATCCTGACCGGCGGCAGCTCGCCGCGCGCGATGGTCTGACTGTGCAGATGCGCGAGGGTGACCTGTCGTTCGCCCGAACCCGCTTGCGGTCCGACATCAGCGAATTCGGTCCATGCGGCCGCCACGTCCAACCGGCCGGTGCTGTCGGTGTCGAGTCCGGCGTCGGGCCCCGCCGCCGGGAAGGTCGGCTCGAGCAGCACTGTCGTATCGTGCTGATTCCGAATGACAGCGGCGGCGGGCAGATCCCACCGTGGTTCGCGCAGCGGGCGTTTGACGGCGTGCACCACGAGCACGCGGCGCGGCGGCGTGACAATCGGGTTGCGACCCAGTTTGGTGCCGTCGGGCGAGATCGTGGGATCGCCCGCGCCGCTGCCCGCGAGGAAATCGCTGATCGCCAGATGATTCGACAGCTCGCCGTCGAGAGTCGAGGTCAACTCGATCGTCGCCTGCTTCGCCTTGGCGAGGGTCACCTCGAGGGTGTCACCCGCCCAGTGCACGGTGATCGGCCTTGCGCCCGAGTTCTCTTCGAGTCGAATCGTCTTCGGCGCCGGGTCCGGCCAGGACGGTGCCCACGCGCTCAGATCGCTGATCGACGTGGCGAGCCCGAGTTCGGTCTTCGCCACGAATGCCTGTATCCCGTTCGCGACCGGGTCGGGCAGGCCCGCGCCCGCGCCGTCGGAACGCATGGCCCGCTGAGCGAGCGCGAACGATTCCGGGTCGGACAGGTCGTCGAACATGCGGTGCTGCTCGATGAGCGGGAAGGGCACGGTCGGCGGGCGTATGGTGCGTGACTCGGTCGCCGGATAGTCGGGGTCCGCGGTGTGGATCTGCGCGACCGTCATGTCGTGGTCGCTGCGAATCACCAGACGCTCGATCCCAGCACCCGCCGCGTATCCGGCCGGGCCGTGCAGGGTGGGTGGCTGGACGGGCTCGTGGCGCAGATAGCTCACATTCGCGCTCGCGATCGTGTTATCCCGCAACTCCTCCGGTGTGAGTCCGCCGCCCGCCATGTCGGCGATACGGACGCGCAGTTGATAGAGGTCGGCGAATCGCAGGGCGGGCATTCGGCCGCGGGGAATCGCGAAGTCCCAGCGGAAATCGAACGGCAGGGGGTGTGCGGGATTGTCGGCCGGACCGCCGGTGTCGCCGCGCAGATTCGGCATGGGAACCGCCAGGTTCCAACCAACCCAGCGCAGCACGACCTCGTCGGCGCGCAGCGTGCCGTCGGCTCCGCGCACGGCTGCGAAGGGTTTGACGTGACCTTCTTCTCGGCCCGCCACGATGTCGACGCCGTTGACGCGGTAGCTCGCGTCCCGTTCGCACACCGACTGCCACGCAGCACCCTCGCGCCGGACATCCACGCGGTAGCCGAGCACCAGGTCCTCGGCCGTGAGCACCGCATCGCCCATCGCGCTCGCGTCGCGGCGGCCCGCCGCACCGCGCCGCTGTTCGAAGTCCCGTCGCCGGGCGGGCCGGATCAGCGCGATACCCGACGACCGAATCGGTGGCATGACCGGGTGGTCCGGCGGGTTCAGCGCGTAGTCGTGCGCGGCTTGGCGAAGGCCGTCGGCAGCCCCATCGATGTCGAATGTGGATATGGCCCATCGTTTCTGCGCGGGTGCGGCGGTCGGATCGGTGAGCGAGACGGAATCCGACAGGTCGAGCACGCCCGCGCGAATTCCTGAGGCCGCATCGGCGGGAGCGGGCCGGAAGACCGTGTCGGTGAGTTCGTAGCGGGTCCACGGTGAGGTGACGAACTGGCGCAGGAACGGCGGATCCGAACAGCGAACCGAGAGCGACCACGTACCGGGTTCCAGGTCCGCGACGGGGATGCGGAGTTCGAATACCAGTCCGAGTTCGAGCAGCACCGCGGGGTGTTCGCGAAGGTTCGACACCGTGCGGTGAAAGTCCGCGACCACGGGCAGCGGTGGTTCGACCTCGCCCGCTGGCGTGCTCACGGCCGAGTCGGCCCACCCCGCGATCTCGGCGTCGAGGGCGGCTGTGGTCTCCTCACGGCTCTTGTCGGCTCCGGTCCTGGTCAGGCGCCGGACAGTCGTGGCGACCTTCGTGCCGGTGCGGAACGTATCCGAGACCACAGGGGCCGCACGTGTCCTGTTTCTCCACGCCCTGACGAGACCGGCGTCGCCGCCGAAGAATTCGGACCACAGTTCCGATCTCGCCCGGCTGACCAGGCTGGGGATGTGCTGCGTGCTGCGTTCACCCGTCGCCGTGCGCAGGCGGATCTCGAAGCCCACCTCGTCGTTGAGCGTCGCCGGCCAATCCTGCAATCCGAAGTCGCCGAGGCTGCCCTCCGCGAGCTTGGGGACGACGAGGACTCGCACCGACGCCTCCGTCGCGCGCCGCCCGCTGGGGACGCCGACCCAGAGCAATTCACTCATTCCTTCCCCATTTCGTAGACGCGGGCCACGTTGTCCGCGCAGGCGGTGACGAATACGGCACCGTCGATGCCGGAAACCATGTGGCTCACCGGTTTCGGGTGGATCAATCGTTCCGTTTCGTATCCCGTGGCGGGATCGATGACGGCGACGACCCGGTGAGCGGTGGCGACGACGAGGTCTCCGCCTGCGGTGAACGCGAGGTCGTCGACGACGGCGCGAGTCGTGACGTCGGGCAGCCGTACCGCTTCGGCACCGCCGATCTCCCAGAGATAGACATCGTTTCCGGTCCCCGCGGTGGCGAGCAGTGCGCCGTCTCTCGACAGCGCCGCCGTCGTGACCGGACCCGGATGCTCGAGCGGGCGGAATCTGTACTCCCCGGTGCCCGCGTCGATGACCATCGCGCGTGCGTCGTCGCTCGCGCTGACGAGCGTATTTCCGTTGACCGCCAACGCACGGATGCGCGCGTCGTGCGCGATCGGGGCGTGTAATTCGGCTCCGGTCGCGGCAGAAAGTATCCGTATCTTGCGGTCCACGCAGGCGGTCGCCACCCAGGCCGAGTCCGGCCCGAACACGATGTGGGTGACCGACTGCGGATGGGCCGCGGACCACAGCGGGACCTGTTCCTCGGAATCCGCCCCTTGTGTCCGCTCGAACATGCGGGCGGTGCGGTCGGCACTGGCCGTCGCCACCCAGCGGCTGTCATCGCTGAAGGCCACCGCGTTGACCCGCGCATCGTGGCGCGCGCTCCATCGAGCGGCGGTGAGGGTGTCGTAGAGGCGGCAGCGTCCGTCACTGCTCGCGGTCACGACGCTGTGCCCGTCGGGACTGACCGCCACCGCGCTGACGATTCCGTCATGGCCGCGTTCGAGCATGGCCTCACCGGTGGTGACGCGGAACACGGTCAGCCAGGACTGCGCCGCGTCCGCGGCGATACCCGCCACCGCGGCGATACCCGCGGCCGCGGCGCTGACGGCGGACAAAGAGATCGAGGCCCCGCAGTCGCGCCGCGACCGAGCTCGGGTGCCGAGTTCGTAGACGCGCAGGAAGTCCGCGCCTACCGCCGCGATACGTCCTCCGTCACCGCTGAGCGCGAGGTCGGTGACGTCGAGACCGGGATCGGACCAGACCGTCGACCCGGTGCGTGTGTCGATCACCGACAGGCCCGCATTCGGTGTGTCGGGCGGGGCGGGCGACAGCGGGATATTGACCGCGAGTTGGTCGCTGTCGGGCCGGAACGCGGCAGCCACCGAGTAGGACTGGCGGGTCTTCGGGAACCGATGCAGAACGCGCCCGTCCGCGGTCGAGAGCAGTGCGAGGTCTTGCACGCTCAGTAGCACGAGCTTGCTGCGGTCGGGGCTGAAGCCGATCGTGTCGAACCAGATATCCGCGGCGGTCAGTTCCGGTGCGTCGACCACGGACCGCGTCGGAGGTAGGCCGTCGGCCCCGTTCCGCAGCTCGTAGGTCGCGATGGTTCCCGAGGTCGTGCTGGCGCACAGGACCGCGTCGTCCTCGAGGGTGAATGTCGCGGCCGAAGGGACGAACCGGTGTTCGCTCACCTGCCATCGCCTGTCGCCGGTTTCGGCGTCGACAACCGACGGGCACGCGGTACACATGAGCCTGGAGTCCATGCTGAACCGCGGCCGCGCCGTCGCGCCGCCCTCCTCGGCGAGCAGTGCGCCGGTCGCCGCGTCGAGCATGAAACTGTGCGACCACGAACCGTCCTGGGTGCTGGAGCCGGTGACACCGAGCCGGGTGCCGTCGGGGCCGAAGCAGAGGAAGCCGCCGCCCGGTGCCTCCCACAGCTGTTCGCCGCTCGCCGAATCGAAGCAGAGAATTCCCGTGGTCCCGTCCTGTCTCAGGGTGCTCACCACAAGGTGCCGTCCGTCGGGCGCGAAGGCGAGATCCGCGGCGCTCATTTCCGGTTTGTTCCAGACGATCTCACCCGACATGCCGTCGACCACCGTGATTCCCCACTGCGGGGACAGGCCCGACAGTCCGTTCAACAACCCGTTGGGGGCGGCCGCGAACCAACGGCCGTACCGACTCGCGGCGACCCTTTCCGCGGAGTGCGGCAATTCGACGTCGAGGCCCAGGTGGACGTGTTCCGACTCGATCACCGATCGCGACCCTTGGCCGCCGTCCCCGTCCCGCTGTCGTTTGCCGCGGCTCAGGCCCGCGAACGCGGCTCGGTACTCGACCCACTGCGCGAGAGCGCCCGCCGGGTCGCGCGCGGCGAGGGGACGGGCCTGCCCACCGGCGAGAACCCATTCGCCGCTATCCAGTTCGACGCTGTCCGACCAGAGCGTCAGATCGATCTCGATGACCAGCGTCGCGCGACCGATGAGTGCGTTGCGTTCGGATTGATACGTCAACGACAGGCACAGCTCGATCGACACACTGATGAGGCCGAGCACCTCCACACAGCCGCCGATGCGCAGATAACCGGTCAATGTCACCGCGCCGTCGCGCTCCAACACGAACCGGACGCCGCCGAGCGCGTGCACTTCGCCCGAGGCGACGACGAAGTCGACCGCGACGAACGCGCCGAACTCGAGCGCCGCCTCCAGGCGGCGAAGCCCGTCCCGGTCGAGTTGGATCTCGACGTATCCGCCGCCACCGAACATCATCACGCTGAGCTGGAAGGGGTTGACGCGACTGGCGAATCCGAGCGCGACGCTCACCGGATCACCGTTGAACGGAATGTCGATGCCCGCTGTCAGGGCGATATTGCGCATGACGAACGCGCCCGCGGCCACCGGGGGCAGCGGCAGGGAGTATCGCACCGCGACACCGCGGGGCGATACGTCGAGCAGTTTGCCCGCCGCTCCGAGATCCACCGCTTCCTGGAGTTTGTCCAGCAACTTCAGCTCACCCAGGAACTCCGCCTCGACACCGTCGACATCGACATCGGGTGCGCCGCCGTCGACCTGCGCGAACTTCAGGTTCGCGAAGGTCAGTCGCAACACCCGTTTCGGGCCCGGCGGCAGTTCGAGGGTGAAATCCTTGACACTGCACACTGTTTCGTTGCGGTTCGGGCCCGCCGAAACCGTCAGGTCGAGGCGGGTGCTCGGCTGTGCGACGAACGGCCCCGTCGAGCGCAGTGCGACGTCACGCCACTGCATCCTCACCTCGGGCGCGGATCCGGTCGACGGGATCGCGGTGATCTCCGGCGGCAGCCGCAACTGCGTCAGCAGCGTCTTGAGCGGGAACCCGAGCAGCGAGGCCCGGTCGGAGGGAAACAGCGCCGCCGGATCGATCGTTCCCGTCCCCGGCTGCGGCATCGCCTGCAGGTTGACCGGGCCGAGCGACCGTGAGATCGCGTTGGCGACGAATTTGGGGGCGACCAGTCCCCCCGACTTATCGGCGGCCCCGGCGAAATCGATGTCGCGGACCTGCCCCGGCAGCATCTCCAGCAGGACGTCCTCGGTTCCGTTCTGTAGATACTTCTCCGAGAACTTCACCGCCGAGACACCCGTATCGCCCCGGAGCACCCGCAGCGCGGGCAACGCGATCTCGAGTTGGGTGAGCGCCGCGCGGTATCCGTCGGTGAAGTCGGCTTGCTGCGCGATGCCCCCGATCGTCACCCCGTGCACCTCGTGCACATCGCCGCGCCCGCGCGTGCGAGTGTCGGCCACGTTGATCGGAGTGGGTGCGAACCGCACCTGCGCGGCACCGTAGTCGGCGGCCAGGCGTCGGGCGAGTCCAGGGTCGGTCAGCGACGAGGAGGTCGGGCCGAGAGCGATATCGGCGACGAACAGCAGCGGGACGGCGAACGTCGCGACCCCGCTGCCGGTTGTGCACCGGATCGGAAAGGACACCGCGGTCGTGTCGGTCCTCGTCGGACGGAAATGGGTGGCCTGCATACCGATTCCGGGTAGCGCCGTCATCTGCCATGCCGCACCCGCGACACTCCCGTTGGGAGAGGCGATATCGGCGAAGGTCGTCGTGCGGATCTCGATATCGCCGAGGGGGAACTGTCGGCGCAGCGCGGCGTCGGCGGGTGCGCGACGAACCGGCTCGACAATGGTGAGAACGCCGATCCGCCGCAGCACTGCGGCACCGGAGGCCGTGGGATGCCGGTCGAACTCCCTGGTGACGATCTCGAGGTATTCGGCTCGATGTCCCAGCGGATACATGACACCTTCGAACCTGGCGCGGACCTTCATATCGCGTCCGAGTACGGATTGCTGTTCCCACTCGAACCCGGCCCACGCTCCCTGCGCGTACAGCGTGCCGCCCAGGGAGCTGAGTTCCAGCCTCGTCGCCGTCGCCGGTTCGACCCCCGTTTCCAGCGCGAGCCGAGTGCGCGCCGATCGCGGCAGGCCGAGCGTGTTGTTGGGTGCTTGCGGGCCGAACGAGGGGTCCGCCGTGTCGGCCGTCGCCGCGTCGGCACGCACGGTGAGAAGGGCGTCGGCGGTCGCGCTCGTCGACTGCGCCGCGGCGTCCATGAGCCTGGTGCGCCACATCCCGCTGACCCCGGTGGACGTCACCGGCTCCACCGAATGACGGCACACCACGGTGCCCGATGCCGTCTGCGGTCCCGGCACGAGTAGCGTCCGCCACGGAAGCTCCACCGCGGTGTCGTTCGCGGTGGGTACGCCGGCCGACACGACGACCGGGACACCGACGACAGCGTCGAGTATGCCGCTCGCCGTCAACGGAATTCGCCGTCCCGCGGGGATCGCGAAGACGACACGGCTCTGGCCCGAGAGCATCCCGCGCCAGCCGGGAACCGTCGCACCACTCGTTCCCGCGGGCAGCAGCACAGGAGCCGCTGATCCCGGTGGCGAACACTCCTCCGCGACGTGCTGCGGCGGGAAGACAAGGGTCAGCCGGGCGCGCTCGCCTGCGGCCAATACCGGAATCCCGGCGTCGTCGGTGCCGTCCACCGTGAATCCCGACCAGCTGATGCCGACGAAGAGATGGTCGTCCGGACGTAATAGCAGTAACGGTTCCATTGCGACGAACTCCTCCTGCGCCGCAACGTTTCGGGACTCACGGCGATCGATGGCGAATGTCGACCGAGCAGTTCCATCGTCACCGGCATCTCACCGCCGCAAACGAGTAGCAAGGTACTCGATTCCCTCGATCCGCCGCCGACTTCCCGCGTCGATGGGATCCGGGTGGAACGGATGGCTCGGAGACGGCCGTATCCGGTCCACACCACACTGCTCTAGCGGCATCTTCGCTGCCGCACAGCCACACTCGAAGGTGAGGTAGCCGACTACGCATCCCGTGCCGCCGAGGCCCCGACAGAATGGAGACGAGATCACACGAGCAGGTTGGGCAATCCATCCGCAACCGGCAGAGGACTTCGTCCAAGAATTCTCCGGCCGCGAACACACCCGGCGGCTACCGACTCCGAGGCGGTGACATCGTGAGCGACTTCGGCACTCATGTCGCGGGCGGTTCCCTTCCGTTCGTCCCCGACTTCTCCCAGCTCGTGACCTGGGGTGCGGCCGACGAATGGATCGCGGGCTGCTGGCGCGGATCGGCCACCCGACCGGGGGGACTCGCGGCCATGGACGGGGGTACCGCGGCACCGCTTTGGCGTATCAACGACGGCGTACTCACTCCGTCGGGGCTGGCTGTCAGCGGGGACGGTGCGCGGATCGTGTGGTCATACACCGGCGGGTCGTCCCCCGTGCCGGACGGAGGACATCCGGGAGCGGGCCGTGTCCGCGTGATCGATGCGGGCACCGGTGACGATCTGTGGAGCGCCGCGCCTCGGGCATTGCGGCCGCGGTTCAGCCCCGACGGCGCGCTGCTCGCGTTCCAAGCCGGTGCCGCGGTCCAAGTCCACGAGGCCGCGAGCGGCGCCCTGCGATGGCGGCAGGAGCTGCGACAAACCCTTCCGCCGCCACCGATCGTGTTCGGCCGCAACGCGAAACTGCTGCTCGTCCGCACGGATGCGGACGAAGTCCAACTGTTCGCGGCGATGACCGGTGTCCCGGGCGCAACACTGCGTGACAGTGCGTCGGTGGTCTTCGAATTCGACGACGACGATCGTCGAATCCTCGCGTTCGGCGCCGATCCCGATCCCACGATTCGCGTATTCGACGCCGACACCGGTGCGGTCCACGCCGAACGTACTCTCCAGGTCACCGGCGGGCACGACTTCGCGGGCCCACTACTGCCGACCGGGCCGGGTGCGGGCCCCGCGGCTATCTCCGTCGGTGCCGGCCTCGTTGCGGTCGCCACGAGGGCAGGCTTCGGCGTGTTCGATCTCGCCGACGGTCGGGCCCGTTTCCGCCCTGTCGCCTTCGACCGGTTCGCGGATCTGCCCCGCACGGTCGCGTTCGCACCGGACGGACGCACCGTCTGCGCGCTCGGTCCGTTCGGTTCGGGCGAGAGAATCGCCCGGATATTCGACGCAACCACCGGTTCGGTCCTGTGGGAGGACCGAACCCAGGTCATCGGTGCGGTGGGCTTCGGCCCCGCTGGCACCCGCTTCGCCGTGGCGGGCTCGGCCGAGACCCCGGGTAGCGGCTTCATCGACGTCTACTCCACCGGGAACAGTCCGGGAGAACCGCGATGGGAGCGCCCGCTGCAAGGACGCCCCAGCCTCGTGGCAGCCGGGAGCGACACGGTCGCCGCGGTGTACGCCGATCAGCAGACCAGCCGGCTCACGACACTGCGTGTGGACAGCGGCGAACTGCTGCGGGAACGGACGATTCCGGGGGTGGTGAGCGCCCTCGCGGTGTCGCGTGTCTCCGACTTCTGCGCCGTAGGTGGCAGCGACGCGACATTGCGCGTCTTCGGCATGCGCGACGACACCGAGCACTGGCGCGGTCGCCACCTCGGGCCGATCAACGACATCGCGATCGGTTCGGAAGCCGACGGCGTGATCGTCACCGCGAGCAGCGACAAGTTCGCGAGACTGTTCCTCCGGGCACTCGCCCCCGGCGCCGACCCGAACGACAACCCTCCGCGATGGAAGTCACCGCACCCGATGAGCGTGACCAGGATCGCCATCAGCGCCGATCGACAATGGATCGCGACCGGCTGCGCCGACAGGCATACGCGCATCCTCGCCGCCGACGACGGAGACATCGTCCATCCCCCCTTCCGGCACGACGGCCGGGTCCGCGCGCTCGCGTTCAGCCGCACCGGTTCGCTGCTCGCGACCGCGAACGACGACTCGACCGTGACATTGATCGATGCGTCCACCGGCGTTTCGCGGACGCTCGCCCATCCGACCGGTGTCACCGCTGTCGCGTTCGGCAGCGACCCGACGCTGATCGCGACCGTCACCGGAACACCGGAACACACCGTGCGGATCTGGCAGGTCACCGCCGCGAGCGCGACGGTCACGATGACTCTGGCCGAACCCGCGCCGATCAACGCCGCAGAGTTCGCCCCCGCGGCGTCCACGCTGGCCGTGGGAACCGACTCGCAGACCGTAGTCATGATCGATGCGGCAGCGGCGGGCGAGATCCGGCGGATGGTGCTCCGAGATCCGGTGGTCGATATCGGTTTCGATACCGCGGGCACTCTGCTGGTCCTCGCCGCGGGAACCTCGGTACACGGGTTCAATGTCTGATCGACCACCGCCGGCGGCAGGTCACACGACGATGCCGGACAGATCCCACACCTTCGCGACTCCGTCGGCCGCGACCCCCACCTGACCCCAGCCACCCGTGACGGCGAAGGTCGAGTCCGGTGCCAGCGCGACGGTCGTGATGGTCATGCCGGTGTCGAAGCGATGAAGTTCCTTGCCGGTCGACAGCTCCCAGATCCGCAATGCGCCGATCTCGTCGCCGGACACGGCGAATCCCAGGTCCTGTGAGATCGCGACACCGACCACCATCTTCCTGAGGGCCGGCGCCGGCGCGCCCGACGGCGGCTCGAACTCCCGCACGATGGCACCGGGTGGTGTGGAATCCATTGCCGCGAGCGAGATATGGCCGTCGATGTCACCCATCAGCATCCGTGTGCCGTCGGGTGACAGCGTCATCGCGGTCCGCTCCTTTCCCGCTGTTCGGGCGAAGGAGCAGAAGAGTTGGTCGGCGTCGAGGTCCCAAACCATGATCTCGGGTTCGCCCGGATCGGCGAAACCGTGGAACGACGCCACCAACCGGCCTCCGGCAGGAAAGGACATGTCGAAGATCCTGCCGTTCTGCAAGCCGTCGAACTGCTTGATCTCGGTCAGCGACAGGTCGTATTTCGAGTACCGGCGGCCATGGGCCGAGAGTAGGGAAGCGCTGTCCACGAACGCGACACCGGTACCTTCGGTGGTCATCGACAGGGGCGTGCGGGTTTTCTCGGCGCCGGACACCGCGTCCAACAGGATCACCCAGTGTCGCTCGGTAGCGGCCGCGACGAGCGTGCCATCGGGTGAGAACGCCACGGCGAGCGGGACGTCGTCTATCCCGGAGAACAGATGCCTCGCGATCATGCCGGTGTTCAGATCCCACATGACAACGTGGTCCAGCGGGGCTCCGGTCAGCAGCCGGCTTCCATCACTCGACATCGCCATGCAGCGGACGCCCTCGTCGTGCGCGCCTGTGAGTGTCCTGATCAAACCAGCCATTTCTCGACTCCACTCCGGTAAACCGCAGGCAATTACTCCATTCGATTCTGCTCGACCGCGACGGCGCCAGATCGAGTAGTCCGGTACTCGATTTCTCGTCGGATCCGCCGAAGGAACTTTTATCGCGACTATCCGATCGGATATTCGCGAACCGGACTCCCGCTGCGGGCAATTCGCTCGGTGAGCGTGCCGATCCCTCGACCGACGAACCCGTCGGCGCCGCGGACGAATCCGCTGTCGAACGCAAGGCATGCATACGGAACAACCATCGAACCGAAGTCGAGTGGCCGACTACTCGCGTGATGTCCCAGACGTCGACGAAGGATCGAATACACAGCGTGCGGTCAACCTGAGCCACAGATGGCCGAGCGTCCCGACCGCGGACCGGCATTTCCCACTTATGCATCGCTCACTGAGAAAGGCACGAAAGATGACACTGGAACTCGGCGATCACGTCTGGTACTGGAATGGACTGATTTCACTCGACAAGAACATTCCACGGCTGGACTGGTTTCCCGATGCGAACCCGCAGGACCCGACCGACTATCGAGGGCACGGCAAAGAGATCTACAACTATGTCGTGCACGCCGACGAGATCGCCCGCGGCCGTCCCCATATGCGGAACCACGAGGGAAGCTTCGCGTGGCTGAACAACAATCCGGGCAACATCACCGGAATCCCGGGCGGGCCGAATTACGGCCAGTACCCGGGCAAATTCAATTGGCACAACTTCCTGATATTCCCCACGTGGGCGGACGGCTACCACGCCATCGCCGCGCTGCTGCGGTCGGCGAGCTACCGGGATCTGTCCATCCTCGCCGCGTTCGAGCGGTACGCCCCGGCCTCCGACGGCAACGACCCCGTCGCGTACGCGAACGCGGTGGCCGCGGCACTCGGCCTGTCGGTGTCGACCCGCGTCGGCGACCTCGACGACAATCAGATGCTCGTCATGCAGGACAAGATCCAGGAAGTCGAAGGCGCCATCCCGGGTGACAGCCTCGCCTGGGACTCGGAGGACATCCCGCCGGAAATCGCGGGCCAACTACCGGCATTCAGACGCATCGGCCGCCGCCCGCAAGCCCTCCCCCGATCCGGCGGGCCCTTCTCGATCGCGATGTCCGCACCCGTCGATACTTCGGGATATACCACGGGACTGGGCGGCCCGAACCAGGGCGGCCACGTCGGCCAGCATTGGTACATCCACTACGGCATGGATCTCGGGGGCGGCGCGGGCACTCCCGTCTACGCCGCGTTCGACGGCCATGTCACGAAATACCAGCCACACGATCCCGCGCTGGACAGCGGCAAGGTGTATGGCGCGCAGATCTTCATGCGCGCGCACAACGACATGATGGGCGGGTTCTACACCCACCTCACCGACGTGCCGGCCGGACTCGGCCCCGGAACCGTGGTCGCCCGCGGCGACCTGCTCGGCTACATCTACGAATTCGGCGGGATCACGCCCCACCTCCATCTCGCACTGGTCGAGATCATCGGAGGCGCGCCGAGCGGACAGTACGTCGGAGTCGATCTCTACCAGCTCTTCACGAGTATGCAGTCGGGTGCCCCGGATACGACTGTCCCGGTTACCTTTTCGCAGGACGGGAGCCCGCCCGAACCGAGCTGGCGGGGCGCGCGCGTCGGCGTACTCCCCTCCGGAGCGGTGCCACCGAAAGCGCAGCAGAACCTCGCATCGCGGGCGGTCGGCACCTCGAAATCATCGATCACCGCGCGGCAGTCGTCGCCGAGTGCGAACGGCCTCCCTCGAGCACGAGCGAGGCGGAACGGAAACGAAAGGACCAGCATGACCGGGCACTCCTTGCATATCGGATTGAACCGAGTCGACCCCGACGCCTACGGCGGCTGGGACGGCAGGCTCTTCGGGTGTGTGAACGACGCGAATTCCATGGCGGCCATCGCCGCAGCGGAAGGGTTCGCGACCACGAGGAAACTCCTCGACGACGAAGCCACGTCGTACGCGATCATCGGCGAGATCGGTCAGCTGGCGTACAACGCGCAGCCGGGCGATCTGGTTCTCATCACCTATTCCGGACACGGCGGCCAGACCTGGGATGCCGACGGCGAAGAGGAGGACAGCCAGGACGAGACCTGGGTCGCCTTCGACCGCCAGATCGTCGACGACGAGCTCTACCGGATGTGGGCCCAGTTCGCCCCCGGCGTGCGCATCGTCGTGTGTTCGGACAGCTGCCACAGCGGCACGGTGGCCAAGGACCAGTTCAAGCGCATGATGCGCACCGCTATCGCCCAAACCGCGGCGAAGACCGCGCCGACACACAAGGACTTCGTGAAGGTGATTCAGGGCGAACCGAAAGCGATGCCGCTCGAGGTCCAGCGTGAGGACAACAAGCGCAACCGCCAGTTCTATACCTTCGTGCAACGGCTGAGCGGACCGCAGGCTCGCGCGGACATCCAAGCGGGCGTCGTGCTACTGGCAGGTTGCCAGGATTCCCAGCTGTCCTACGACGGCACCACGAACGGGCAGTTCACCGAAGCGTTGCTCACCGTGTGGTCGCAGGGAACGTTCAACGGTGGATACTCGCAGTTCCACAGCAGGATCATGAACATTATGCCGCCGGATCAGGTTCCGAACCTGTTCACGATCAACGCGGGCGCGGACTTCCTCGACCAGCGTCCGTTCACGCCGTAGCGGTATCGGGCTGGGCCGCCCTCGACTCGCCGACGGCGGCCCAATGATCAACTGACAAGTAGGGTAGTCAGTCACAGCTGCGGTGTCCGGAGTTGAGACTCTCTATGAAAGTCAGTGGCCTGACCTGGGAGTTCGTCACTCTATGCGAGTACCGTTCGTCACCACAAAGTCATTAGCCGACCTGAGGATTCGTCATCTGACTCCCACGACACGAACGGCTCCCACCGCATCCGACCGGTCGCCCTCGCCATGTCTATGCGGCAGCGGAGCGCGGATGGCGGTACTACCGGGGCGTTGGGCTGAAATATGTTGTGCGGCAATAATACCTGCAGGTCTGTAGGTTGGCTACGATGGAAGGGTGCGGATCGGAGTCGGGCTTTCTGCCGCACCCGACGCGGGACAGGCGGGTGCGGAGGCTGCAGCGCACGCACTCGATCAGCTTGCGGGCGAGACGCTGTCGCTTGCCGTGCTGCTCGCGTCCCGGGCATACGCCGACGAGGCTTCGGCCGTGCTCGCCGGTGTCCACCAGTCGGTCCGGGTGCCCGCGCTGGTCGGATGCGTGGCGCAGGGTGTGGTGGCGGGCCGCCGCGAGATCGAGGACGAGCCCTCGGTGGCGGTGTGGCTGGCATCCGGATTACCCGCCGCCGCCGAGACGTTCCAGCTGGAGTTCGTCCGTACGACGACCGGCGGGCTGCTCGCCGGCTACCGCTTCGACCAGGCCGTAGGCGACTTCCACTTGCTGCTGTCGGACCCTTACTCGTTCCCGGCCGATCTACTACTCGAGCATCTGAACGCCGATTTGCCCGGCACTGTTGTGATGGGCGGGCTGGTGAGCGGTGCGCAAGGCCCAGCCGGCAGCAGGCTGTTCCGGGACCGCGAGGTACTGACCTCCGGCGCGGTCGGTGTACGGCTTCCCGGCCTGCGCGGGGTGCCGATCGTATCGCAGGGATGTCGGCCGATCGGGTACCCGTATATCGTCACCGGCGCGCGTGGCGCGCTGATCACCGAGCTCGGTGGCCGGCCGCCGAGCGAACGGTTGCGGGAGATCGTCACGGTGCTGCCACCCGATCAGCTAGAGCTGCTGACGCACGGCCTACAGATCGGAATCGTGGTCGACGAGCATCTGGCAGCGCCCGGGCAGGGCGATTTCCTGATCCGGGGCATCCTCGGCGCCGACCCGTCGAGCGGCGCGATCGAAGTCGGCGAGGAGGTCGAGATCGGCACGACCGTACAGTTCCAGGTCCGCGATGCGGTCGGGGCGGACAAAGATCTGCGTGCGGCCCTCATGCAGGCGAGTTCGGATCTGCCCGGGCGCCCGGTCGGTGCGTTGCTGTTCACGTGTAACGGACGCGGCCAGCGAATGTTCGGGGTTGCCGATCACGACGCCGCGACGATCGATGACCTCCTCGGCGGCATTCCGCTTGCGGGTTTCTCGGCCGCCGGCGAGATCGGTCCCATCGCGGGCCGCAACGCGCTGCACGGATTCACGGCCTCGATAGCGCTGTTCGTCGAATAAGCGGCAGTCGGTCAACTTCGATCATCGCCCGCGACCTCGCGTAGCACGGCCAGCTGTTCGGCTCGCTAGGACGGGCACGGAGCGGCCGACACTGGCGTAGTCGGTGGCGTGGGCCAGGAGGGCTCCGCTTCGTGTGACCTGTGCCCGGCCGCGGATAGGCGGCCCGAGATGGCCGCGGCGATCGCCCGCGTCCGTTCCACGTCTCGGCACAGTTCTTCGACGATGTGGGTACTCACGTGCGACACGGTCACGATGTGCGCCCGATCGCCGACCGTCGCCAGGTGATATTTGCCGCAGATCCACTCGGCGGGCCGATCGAAGGCCACGACGATCGATGAAGGGTGCAGTTCAGGATGCAACCCTGCTGCGGCAAGACGCTCGGCGGTCTGCTGCGCCATGGCGAGGGCCGCGCGGGCATCGCGCGCCAACCCCTTCAGCCCCTTGGACGCGAGCGCGAACCAAATGAGCACGCTGGCGAGCCCACTGCGCGAACAGCCGAGGGTGGCGTCGGTCGCGCCGACATACTCGCCCTCCACCTCGGCGGCGACCAATTCCGACCGGCACATCGCGAGTGCACACGGGACGGGCATGCCGAGCCCTTTGTGCATACTCACCGCGATGCTGCCGACCGCGCGATGCGCGAAGCCCCAGGACGCACTGTCCGCGGTGAACGGCACGATCAGCCCCGACAGCGCCGCATCGGCGTGCACATACACCGGACCCGCCACCGAGGCCGCCACCACAATCGCGTCCACATCATCGATCGCGCCTGTCATCGTCGTGCCGATGGTCGCGACGACCACCGCACCGCGACCGGCATCGCGACGGCATTCGCGCGCCAACTCCGCCACGTCCATGCGGTCCTGGGCATCACATCCGATGACGACCAGTTCCTTTCGCATCAGCCGCGCGTTCTTTCGGATCGAATAGTGGGCGGCCTGGCTGCAGTAGACCCTGGCGTCGGGCAGCGATGTACAGCCTCGATCGAGTCCGAACTGGTTGGCCTCGCTGCCGCCGCTGGTCACGTATCCGTAGGTTCGGTCGGGGTTGCCGTTGGCCAGCCGAGCCATGAAGTCGACGACCGCGCGCTCCATCGCTTTGGAGTTGATATCCGACTTGTCCGCGCTGCCCGGGTCGCCGACATTGTTGATGAGGATGTCGAGTAGCCCGCCGAGTCGGCTGAAACTGAACTCGAGGTTGCCAGGAAACCCGAGCACATACGGTTCTTTGCCCCGCATACCGGTGATGAAGGCATCGAGCTGCGAGAGCAATTCCTCCTCGGGTCGAGGAGATCGACCGATTCGGTGCTGGTCGGAAATCGAGATGTTCACGCGTACCGCCTGGTTTGCCGACGGTGTCGCCTTGCGTCATGTCGGTATTCGGGCAGAGGTTAGCAACGTTCCGGCACACGACGCGGAGCACGATTTACCAATGGTGAGAGGTCGATCCGAGCAGAGTGCGCTTATCGGCATCCGCGTGGCATACAGAAGTCAGAACTGTCCCCGCGAGGAAACCAGTACATCTCCGGCCGACTCACGCGACGAGGCCGGAAACCTCGTCGGCACGGGAGATTTTGAACTACAGATGCGCACCTGCGCCACCGGACGGACTGAAACGTCGCGCCTAGAGCAGGCTATGGGTGGCGAGGCGGGCGAGGCAGGTATCGACGACGTCAGCGGCAGAGCTGGGCTCCTTCCCCGCGGCCCACAGTTCGGTTGCCAGGCGCACGGCGGTATTGGCCATGGCCGCTGTGAGGGCGACGTCGAGGTCGTCGGCGGAGCGGCCGGTGCGGGCGGCAAGGATTGGAATGAGCTGGTTTTCGCAGTCGTGCTGGACGCGCAGCCAGGTCGCGCGCAGGGCGGGGAGTTGGGTGGCGGCGTGCACCAGCGGACGCAGGCTCGTCTCGGCGATACCCTCCGCCGCCAGCGTGCCCGCGGTGGCGGCGCGGTAAGAGCGGCTCAGCGCCTCGCGCAACGGCAAGTCGGGCGGACAGGCGGCGAGTTCGTCCGCCCAGGCCTGGGTCCCGATGGCCAGCAGCGGCGCGACGACATCTTCCTTGCCGGCGAAGTAACGGTAGAAAGTGCGCAGCCCCATGCCTGCGGCAGCGGCGATATCGTCGACAGTCGTTGCGGCGTAACCGTTTTCAATGAAGAGGTGCGCCGCAACCATTGCCACTTCGCGGCGCGTGGCCGCGCGGCGGGTCGCACTGAGTGTCGGACGCCCCGGACCGGGCGCGGCACGGTTTCGCTCGCTGGTCACAGGTGCACTGTACCGAGCCCGCACCATTTAATGGCGTCGAGTGCCATTTTCGGCATATTGTGTCAGAAACAGTATCCACTGATCAGGGAGAGAGCCCATGAACCGTCTCGAACAGCGCCGCATTCTGGTCACCGGCGCCGGATCCGGCATCGGCCAGGCCACCGTCCTCCGTCTGCTGTCCGAGGGCGCGGTTGTCGTCGGCGCCGATGTCAACGCCGAGGGCCTGGAACTGACCCGCAAGCAAGCCGCCGAAGCGGGCACCGACACCCGGCTGACCACCCTCGAGATGAACATCGGCCGGGAGGTCGACGTGGTCGCGGGCGTGAAAAGCGCCATCGAATCCCTCGGCGGGCTTGACGCACTGGTCAACGCGGCGGGCATCCTGCGCGCGGCACACACCCACGAGACATCGCTGGACCTGTGGAACCAGATCATCAACGTCAACCTCACCGGCACCTTCCTGGTGATCCGAGAGGCGCTGCCCGCACTGCTCGCCAACCCGCGCAGCACCATCGTCAACTTCAGCTCCACCTCGGCCAACTTCGCACACCCCTACATGGCGGCATACTCCGCGAGCAAGGGCGGCATCCAGACGCTGACCCACGTGCTGGCACTGGAATACGGCAAGCAGGGATTACGCGCGGTCAGTGTCGCCCCGGGTGGCATCAAGTCGGGCATCACCGACTCCACCCCCGGCCACCTCCCCCAGGACTCCGACTGGTCCTTGTTCGGTCGCCTGATCGCCGTTCTGCCGCAAGATAATCCGGAAGAGCTGGCAGGCCCCGAGAACGTGGCCGGTGTCATCGCCATGCTCGTCTCCGACGACGGCCGCTTCATCAGTGGCACCGAGATCCGGATCGACGGAGCGGCGCACACGTAGTGCTGGTGCCGCCCGACTTCCCTTCGCCTGCTTGACCGCAGTCAGCCCAAGGCTGGCGAAGGCTCGTCCGGCCCGTGTGGTCGTGTCCACGTGAGAGAACCACGTGCGTGCGGCACTATGCGCGGCATTCGGCTAGTTACCGGACGTTGCGATGTCGGGTGAAGGATCCGTTCTCGCAGTGCCGTTTTCAGCGCGTCCTGTGTTGCGAGGTAGTCGGCACAGCTGCTTTTGGCGGGCATCGATGGGTTGTACAGGGGATGGATGCCCAGCAGAACGCTGACGATCATCGGCGAGGGTCTGCGACGATGGCGATCATCGCGGTGTTGCCGTGGCTTGACCGTGGCGAAGAGCTTCGGCGGCAAGTACGTCGAGTTCGCGACCCCGGGGTCGACGGTCACACTGGCGATGTACCCGCGTCGTGCCGCCGCCAAGGACGCCGGCGTCTCCCCCGAGGGCACCGACTCGCACCGGATCGTCATCGGCGGTACTACCGGTTCCTTCACCGACCCGGACGGATTCGTGTGGGAGACCACGGCCGCCTGAGATCGGACACCGACACCACGCGCGTCCCCGCGGGTGCGGTCACGAGCGTTCCGCCGTTCCCGCGCCGTTGTCGCGGGCTTCGACGGCCTTGACGGTCTTTCCGAGCGCATGTCTCAAGACGCCCTTGCCGACGGTTCCGACCACGACGCCGAGCACCCGTCCCTTGAGGTTCTTGCCCTCGCGCACCACGACAACATCCACATCGGTCGTCCCGTCGGGCCGGCGTGTGAATGTGTATGTGTGGCCTGAGTGACCGCCCCACACGTTGGAGTCGGTGGTCGTCATGACGACGCGATCGGGGTCTGACCAGTCGTAGTGCAGGCGTTCCCAGATGCCGTGCGAGCCCTCCGTGACGTCGGCCTCACCGGGGCCTCTGGCGTGCACCTCGAGGTATTCGTCGGTGCTGTTGCCGAACAACTGTGAGCGGCCGGGCCCGAAGTCGGTAAGCGCCGCGACGAACTGCTCGGGCGTCGAGTTCGTCGTCTCTTTGAAGTGGATGGTGGACATGTTTTTCTCCTTTGCTTCGGCAGTGACGGGGTGGAGAGCGATGGCGGCCGCTGCGATCAGACAGGGAAGGTGACTCCGGTCAATTTCTCCGAGGCCGCCCACAAGCGTTGTTGAATCGCCATGTCATGCGATTGTGAACTCGATTCGACGATTTTCGGGTAACCGCGGGTCTCCAAGAATCCACCCGGTCCGTAGTACTGACCGCCGAGCACGTCGGGGTCGGTGGCCGCGCGGAGTATCGACAAGGCACCCATCGCTGGGCTCTGCGTGGCGATGGGCGCGATAACAGGCACGAGCGCACGCAGCGCCGCCGGCATGTTGCGCATCAAGTCAGTGTTGGCGGCACCGGGGTGAGCCGCGACCGCGATCGTCTTGCCGGTGCTGGACAGGCGACGTTGCAGCTCGTAGGTGAACATCAGATTCGCCAGCTTGGACTGGCCGTACGCCGCCACCCGGTTGTAGGACCGTTCCCCCTGCAGATCGTCGAAGTTGATCCGCGCCCGGATACGATGGCCGACGCTGCTGACCGTGACCACCCGCGAGCCCGGTACCGGCAGCATTCTATCGAGCAACAGCCCGGTGAGCGCGAAGTGTCCCAAATGATTCGTGCCGAATTGCAGCTCGAACCCGTCGCTGGTGATCTGCCTCGGCGTGTACATCACCCCAGCGTTGTTGACCAACAGATCGATCGTGGAATACGCGGACCTGAGCTGCTCCGCAGCATTGCGCACGGATTCCAGCGAGGTTAGATCGAGCTGTTGGACGGTGGTGTCCGCGCCTGGGACAACGTCGGCAATACGGTCCGCGGCGTGTTTACCCTTGTCCACATCTCGCACCGCCAGCACCACCGACGCGCCGTGCGCCGCGAGTGCCCGAGCGGCCTCGAACCCGAGTCCGCTGTTGGCGCCGGTGACGATCGCCAGTCGACCCTTCTGAGCTGGTATGTCTTGCTCCGTCCACCTGTTCGCCATATTTCCTCCCAAAGATCGGTCGGTCCGTCGGTTCATCCGACGAGCCCGGCGGGGGTGAGACTCATATTCACACCGTCGCCCTCCCTGCACCGTTGCGCAAGAGGCGGCAACCGCCACGCACGCGTGCACGACAACATCGCCATGGCCATCGTCGAGTGAGCTCAGATATTCGGGCGCGGCGAGCCGGGACGGGCCGCCTGATGGCGCGCCGCATCGTACTGCTCGAAATATGTCTCGCCCACGACGAACATTCCGTGTTGCGGCAGCCAGAAGTCACCCAACCTCGCCTGCTCGGCCAGCGGCCCCGGAGGACCGATATCGATTCCATCGATTCGTGCACGACTGTTCTCGACGGTCCACAGCATCCGGGGGTTGGCCCGGAACCATTGACCGTTCGGGGAAGTGCCGGCGAGCCGCACCCGCCCGACGCCCAGCGCCGGACCCGCAACCCGCGACATGAGCGACAGGACCGCAGGCCGTCGCCACAAAGCCGCGGGCAGCATGCGACCGAGACCCGTCATCGCCGCCGTCGCCGCCGATCGTCCCAGCTCGAGATCCCACACGAGCCTGTTCCGCACCTCCACAGTGAACGCGGACGGACCCGTCCATGTCACCGAGATGTGTTCAACCCGTGTGTCTTCGATTGCCGAGCCGAAATAGCGGGCGCAACTGGCCTCTGGGGAAACACTGCTGTAGATCACCCATACACCGGCCGGGTCTCGATGCCACACCGAGTCGTACCCTTCACCGACCGAGCTGGCCGGCAAATGCCGAAACGCCAAGTAGTGGCCGCTGGCGAACGGCATCCCCATCAACCCGTAGCCGGAAAACCGTTCCTGATCCTCACCCGATGGGAGCGCTCTGTCGATTTCGGCGATCGATCGTGGGCTGTCGGTCATCTCCAGCCTCCTAGAGGAGTGGACCCCGCACCGGTTATCTTACGTACCTCGCCGACGGCTCCATTCCGTTGCTGCCGGATCTGAATTGCGTTGCGGCCAACCCTGAGCAGTCAGACCGTGAGGACCATGCGGTATCGGGCCCGTCCCTGTTCCATTGCGGCATAGGCCTCGGCGGCTTGATCCAGCGGCCGTTCCTGGATTCGCGCGCGCACTCCGGACTGGACCGCGAATTGCATCGTTTCCTCGACATCGCGCGCAGTGCCGGAGGCGTGGCCGGTGACGCTGAGTCCGGGCACGATCAGCTGCATCGGGCTGATCGGCAATGGCTCGGCGGTGACGCCGATGGCGATGAGTTCACCGCGCGGTAGCAGCCCACCGACCGTTTCGGCCATGGCTGAGGCGCTGCCCACGGTCCCCAGAACGACCGACACACCACCGAGCCCGCGCAATGCTTCGCTGACGTCGCCGGCGGTCGAGTCGATGTAGCGGTGGGCGCCGAGCGCACGGGCGTCGTCGGATTTATCCAGGCCGCGGGCAATCGCAATCGTTTCAAAGCCCATCGCGCGCGCGAACTGCACGCCGAGGTGGCCCAGTCCGCCGATCCCCAGAATGGCCACGCGGTCGCCGGGCACCGCCCTGCTTTCGCGAAGCGCGTGGTAGGTGGTGACTCCGGCACAACCAATCGGCGCCGCCTCGGCCAGGGAAAGCTCGTCGGGGATGCGGGCCAGCGCATTGGCCGGTACGGTCACCGACTCGGCGTATCCGCCGGGGTACTGCCAGCTGGGGACCTGCAAGTTCTGGCAGTGGATGAAGTCGCCTTTCCGGCATGGAATGCACTTGCCGCAATGTCCACCGAACCAGCCCACAGCAACACGGTCACCGACGACGTAGTTGTGGACATCGGCGCCCAGTTCGGCGATCTCATGCCCGGGTGTCAGCGGCCACGCCATGTCCGGGAACGCGCCGCTGATGAACGCACGGTCGGTGCCCCAGATCCCGCACGCCGAGACCGCGAGGCGCACATGGTCGCGAGGCGGTGAGGTCGTTTCGACATCGACCAGTTTCAACGCCGCACTGGCGGACTGCACGTGAACAGCCTGATGAGTAGACATCGGTATCCTCGCTTTCCTCGGGGAGCGGCAGCGGCGTCGAGGGCCTCATCGCAGCGGGACCGAGGCAGCGGCGCCGGCAATTCTCACACGGTAATCGGGCATTGAGTATTTCGGCTATCCGGCCGTGACGGTGCCGTACCGGCCGACGGCAACTACCTTCCCGACGTCCTCCCCGGCTAGCCATCAGGTGAGAACCGCCGATCCCAGGGCTTGCATGAACGCGTGCATGCCCGCCAGCGTGTGCGCGGGCATCATGATGTCGCAGTAGGGCAAGGCTGCCGCCATCGCACCGGTGGCCGGCTGGAATCGGGAGTCGCCCGCACGGGGATTGAGCCAGATGACGCGCCAAGCCCGACGTCGGATCCGGGCCATCGCACGGGCGAGGACATCGGGGGTGTCGCTGTCCCAGCCATCCGATGCGATGACGACGACGGCGCCGCGCACCGCGTTGCCGGACGGAGTTGCAAGCAGCGCGCCGAGGCATCGGCCGATGTGCGTGCCGCCGTAGCGGTCGACCACCTTGTCGTTGGCACGGGCCACCGCGACATCCGGCGAACGGTGCGCCAGCACCGAGGTCAGCCTGGTCAGCGAGGTCGAGAAGGCGAAAACCTCGGGGCGATCGGGCGAACGGCGCTGCATCGCGGC
The DNA here is from genome assembly GCF_042675075.1 of Nocardia sp. GCM10030253. Lineage (NCBI taxonomy): Bacteria > Bacillati > Actinomycetota > Actinomycetes > Mycobacteriales > Nocardiaceae > Nocardia > Nocardia sp. GCM10030253. The sequence goes on from NZ_JBHTDL010000002.1 coordinate 225,147, forward strand.
CCGCATCAGGTGCAGGTAGATCGTCGAATACGGCTGCATCGAGCGGCTGACGTCGCAGATCATGACAATTCGGCGCGGACGGCTACGTGGACGAGTGCGGACCAGCACCGCCGACTCCCAGCCGGTGCGGCGGGAGTTGTTCATTGTCGCCCGGAAGTCGATCCGCTTGCCGTGCGGATGGTTTTCGTAGCGCCTGCTGCCGCGCCGCGGCCAGTGCGCCGACGCCTGCTCCAGCCAGGCCTCGACCGTCCGCAGATCGTCCGGATCGAAGTGGTCGAACGGTTCCTGTGCTCGTGCCGCGAACCGGCTCGGCAGGACATCCGGCAGCACCACACCCTGGTCGGTCGATCGGTCGGCGACGATCGCCGAACGCAGTGTCACCCAAGGGACTTCACCGCCTTGCCGAGACTGCCCCCGACCGCCCACGCGCGGTGTCGACGCGCGTTCGGTCGGCAGTCTGCGCGTTCGGCTCGGCGGGTCCACGCCCAGCACCGCGTCGGCGAACACCGTGGCGAAGACCGCGTCGAAGGCGGCGAGATCTTGCACGCGATCGACGAGCGTGAGCCGCGCAGCCCAGTAGAACTCGGTGCGCGACCGCGGCGCCATGCGGCGCAAGGCCTGCACGAACAGTGCTGGCCCGCTCGGCGCCACCGCGACGCCACCACGCCGCAGCCGCGCGACCACCGCGACGGCGAATGCGGCCAGATCGACACCCCGTAGTAGTACCGCTCGTGTCATCGCTTCCCGCGCATCTGCCTGCGTACCAGGACAATTGCGAGCGCGGCCGCCAGCCCGAACGCGATCGCCGGTGCATACTTCTTGATCATCGCGGGCACGACCAGATCGACGAGGTCGAGCGGTGCCGGCTCGGGTTGTGCGACCGGTTGCGGCCGCATCTTTCGGCTGTCCGGCCCGACCAACGGCTCCGCGGCGGCCGAATCGCTCGCCGCGAGTTTCGCTTCCAGGGATGCGACGAACTGACCGACCAGTTTCTCGGACACCTGCTGCAGCGTCCCGCTGCCGAATTGGGCGAACTTGCCGACGATCTTGAGGTCGGTGTCCACGGTGACGCGGGTCTTGTCGCCATCTTCGCGCAGTTGCGTGGTGATGGTCGCCGCTGCGTTTCCGGATCCGCGTGAATCCCGGCCGCTGCCGTTGATGACGGCACGATGGTCGCGTTCGTCGCGCTCGACGAAATTCGCCTTCCCCGTGAATTCGCTTGTCACCGGGCCGACTTTGACCTTCAGTTTGCCGAGGAAGTCGTCTCCCTCCCAGCCGACCATCTGTGCGCCGGGCATGAGCGGGACCACCTGTTCGAGGTCGGTCAGCAACTCCCATGCCTGCTCGACGGGTGCGTTGACGGTGAACTCGTTGGCGATCTTCATCGGAGTATCCCTCTCATCCGGTAGCCAGGCCTTGGGTGTATTCGACGAATGCCGTGTGCACGGTGGCGCGGTCGTCGGGTGTCTTCGCCAGTGCGCTCAGTGCTGCGACCGCCTCCGGCGCTGTGAGATCAGCGACGTCGAGCATCGCCAGCGCGGCGATCCAGTCGATGGTCTCGGCGACGCCGGGCGGCTTGTCGAGATCGAGATCGCGGGCGCGGCCGACGAATCGGGTGGCGTGCTCGATCAGCGCGTCGGTTGCCCCGGGCACGGTGCGTCGCACGATCGCCACCGCGCGGGCCGGCTCCGGGTAGTCGATCCAGTGGTACAGGCAGCGCCGCCGCAGCGCGTCGTGCAGGTCGCGACTGCGGTTCGAGGTCAGCACCGAGAGCGGCGGATGCTCGGCGACAAAGGTTCCGAGCTCGGGAACTGTCACCGTGGCCTCACCGAGGAATTCGAGCAGCAGAGCTTCGAATTCGTCGTCGGCACGGTCGATTTCGTCGACCAACAGCACCGGGGGCGTCGGACCGCGATATCGCACACAGCGCAGGATCGGGCGGTCCACCAAGAATGCCTCGGTGAACAGGTCGGCTTCGGTGAGGTCGGCGCCGCGCGCCTCGGCGAGCCGGATGCTGAGCAGCTGACGCTGGTAATTCCAGTCGTACAGCGCTTCGCTCACGGTGAGGCCCTCGTAACACTGCAGGCGTATCAGCGGTGCACCGAGCACGGTGGCGAGAGTCTTCGCCGCCGTCGTCTTGCCTACTCCCGGTTCGCCTTCCAGTAGCAGCGGCCGACCCAACGTGGTGGCCAGATAGAAGGCGGCGGCGGTCCCGGTATCGAGCAGGTAGTCGTCGGCGTCGAATCGCCGCACCACGTCCTCGACATCGTCGAACGGCGACATCATGGTGACGCCGCGGCGCGCAGGCGTTCGTAGTCGTCCCAGGTGTCCACGTCCAAGGGCATCGGTGCGTCGACGTCGAGTCGGGACACCGTGACGCGGCCCGACTCGATGATCTTCCACACGGCTTTGTCGCCGTGCAATCGGGCCAACTCGCCGAATATGCTGCGACTCAACCAGAATGGATGCCCGATACCGTCGTGGTAGCGGCAGACCGTGATCGCGGCGGTCGTTCCCTCGGCGATCAGTCTGTCGACGGTCGCCGCCGACAGACCTGGTTGATCACCGAGCATCAGCACGATTCCGGCGGCCTGGGGACGCACCGAGCTCAGAGCCGAACGCAACGACGACGAACAGCCCGAACCGAAGTCGTCGGCCATGGCCACCTCCAGCCCGTCGAGATCGACCTGCTGCCGGACCGCCGCGGCTGCGCCGCCGAGAGTGACGATGATCTGATCGAAAGCGCAGGATCGCACCACGTCGAGGGTGGCGCCGAGAACCGTCGTATTCCGGTACGGCAGTAGCTGTTTCGCAGTGCCGAGACGCCGTGAGGTTCCCGCGGCGAGTACGACTCCGGTGACGAACCCGACTGTCATGAGCCCGTCCTCGCCGCGGCGAAGGAGGTGCGGCAGCTGGAGCTGCAGAACCAGTGGTCGACATCGTCGATAGTGAGATGCGGTGTGTCCGGCCCGACCGTCACGGTCATGCCGCACACTGGATCGAGCGCCTCGACCGCGACATTCGCCGGGCGGGGCGTGACGGCCAAGCCACCTTTGCGGATCGCCTGGATCACTTGCGCGACAATCGAGACGGCGATCTCCGCGGAAGTCTTGGCGCCGATCGGCAAACCCACCGGGGTGCGCACGCACGCCCGCTCGGCGTCGCTCAACCCGAGCTCGTCGAGAACCGACGCACCCCGAATCCTGCTGGCCACCAATCCGATATACCCCACACCGGCGTCGAGCGCGGCGCGGATCATCTCGGCTTCCGGGCCACCGTGGCTGGCGATCACCATCGCCGTCGTGTCGGCCAGCGAATCCAGCGAGTCGGCTCCGGCACCACTGCGCTGCACCCCGAATCCCACCAGTTCGCACATTTCGGCCAGGGCGTCCGCGATGGGTGTCGCGCCGCAGATGCGCACCAGCGGCGCGGGGATCTGCGGCTCGAGGAATATCTCCAGCGCTCCGCCGGACAGGCAGGGATTCACCACCACCGCCGCGCCGGGCGCTTCGGGAAACTGCACATCGCCGTCGGGCAGCACGCGCAGCAGCACACTCTCGTGCGACTGCAGGGCACCCAGCGCCGCCTTGCGGACCGAGTTCTGGGCGCACTGGCCGCCGACAAAACCTTCGATCGTCCCGTCCTGCAACAGGATCGCCTCGTCCCCGGTGTGCGCCGAGGTCGGCTGCTGCGCGCGCACGACGGTCGCGTGCACGAACGGAGTCCGGGTGCGGACCAACTGCTGTGCACGCTCGGTCAACTTCATCGGTGATCCCATCGCTCGCACCCACTCAGATAGGCGGTGTGGCCCGCCCCTGCATCGCTTCCCACACCCGCGACGGCGTCAGCGGCATGTCGGCGTGCCGAACTCCGAACGGCGCCAACGCATCCACCACCGCGTTGACCACCGCTGGCGGTGATCCGACTGTGGCCGATTCGCCGACGCCTTTCGCGCCGATCGGGTGGTGCGGCGACGGGGTGACCGTGTACCCGGTCTCGAAATGCGGAACCTCGAGCGCCGTCGGGATGAGGTAATCCATCAGGGATCCGCCGAGGCAGTTGCCGTCCTCGTCGAAGGCCATGATCTCCATCAGCGCCATGCCGATGCCGTCGGTGAGACCGCCGTGCACCTGGCCCTCGATGATCATCGGATTGATGCGGGTGCCGCAGTCGTCCACAGCTAGGAAGCGCCGGACCTTTACCACGGCCGTCCCCGGGTCGATGTCGACGACGCAGAAGTACGCACCATACGGGTAGGTGAGATTCTCCGGGTTGTAACAGATCTGCGCGTCGAGTCCGCCCTCGATGCCTTCGGGCAGATCACCGGCGCCGTGTGCGCGCATCGCGATCTGCTGGATCGTCACAGCCGCGGACGGATCGCCCTTGACGCGGAACGAGCCCTTCTCCCACTCGAGATCGGCGACGGAGACCTCGAGCATGCCGGACGCGATGATCCGCGCCTTGTCGCGCACCTTCCGCGCCACCAATGCGGCAGCGGCGCCCGAGACCGGTGTCGACCGGGTCCCGTAGGTGCCGAGGCCGAACGGAGTCTGATCGGTGTCGCCGTGCACGACGTCGATGTCGTCCGGTGGTATGCCGAGCTCTTCGGCGACGATCTGGGCGAACGTCGTCTCGTGCCCCTGCCCCTGGGTCTGAACCGACAGGCGCACAACGGCCTTGCCCGTCGGATGGACGCGTAGCTCGCATCCGTCGGCCATCCCGAGTCCGAGGATGTCCATATCCTTGCGCGGACCCGCGCCGACCGCCTCGGTGAAGAAAGACATCCCGATGCCCATCAACTCGCCGCGGGCGCGCTTGTCCTGCTGTTCTTTTCGCAAGGCGTCGTAGCCGATCATGTCCATCGCCAGGCGCATGGTCTTCTCGTAGTCGCCGGAGTCGTAGACCCAGCCGGTCTTGCTCGTGTACGGGAACTGTTCGGGGCGAAGGAGATTCCGCAGCCGTAGCTCGGCCGGATCCATCTTCAGTTCGTAGGCGAGGCAATCCACCAACCGCTCGACGAAGTACACGGCCTCGGTGATCCGGAACGAGCACGCGTAGGCAACGCCGCCGGGGGCCTTGTTCGTGTAGACCGCGGTCATCTTGCAGTAGGCGGCCTCGATGTCGTAGCTACCGGTGAAGACGCCGAAGAAGCCGGCCGGATACTTCAACGGCGCGGCCTGGCCATTGAAGGCGCCGTGATCGGCGAGCACGGTCGACCGGATGGCGAGGATCTTGCCGTCGGCGTCGGCGGCGATCTCGCCGACCATGATGTAGTCGCGGGCGAACCCGGTGCTGGTGAGATTTTCGCTGCGATCCTCCATCCACTTCACCGGTTTGCCCAGCAACAGCGACCCGACGATGGCGCAGACGTATCCCGGATAGATGGGCACCTTGTTGCCGAACCCGCCGCCGATATCGGGTGAGATCACCCGGATCTTGTGCTCGGGCAGTCCTGCCACCAACGCGTAGAGCGTGCGGTGGGCATGTGGCGCCTGGCTCGTCGACCACAGCGTGAGCTTCCCCGTCACAGGATCGAGATCCGCGACGGCACCGCAGGTCTCCATCGGGGCTGGATGCACTCGCGGATAGACGATCTCCTGCTTGACTACGACGTCGGCGCGCGCGAACACCGCCTCGGTCGCGGCGGCGTCGCCGGTCTCCCAGTCGAAGCACCGGTTGTCCCGCTTGCCCTCGAGATCATCGCGGATCACCGGCATCTCGGGCGCCAGTGCGGTCCGGGCGTCGATCACCGGATCGAGCATCTCGTACTCGACGTTGATGAGCTCCAACGCATCACGCGCGGAGTAGCGATCCTCGGCGACGACGAAGGCCACCTCCTGGCCCTGGAACCGGACCTTATCCGTCGCAAGCACCGCCTGCACATCGTTGGACAGCGTCGGCATCCAGGCCAGTCCCTTCGCCGCCAGATCCGCACCCGTGACAACCGCTCTGACCTTTGGATGTGCCTGTGCCGCAGAGACATCGACGCTCACGATCCGCGCGTGCGCGAACGGGGAACGCAGGATCGCCAAATGCAGCATGCCGGGCAACGACACGTCGTCGACGTAATTGCCGCGTCCCCTGATGAACCGCGGATCCTCCTTGCGGAGCATCCTGCCGTGACCACACGGCTTGTGGTCGTTGTCGACGCGGTCTTCGGGGCGGGACTCGACGGCGGTCATGATGCGCTCCGTACCGGCGCTGCTTTGGCAGCGGGTTCGGGCTCCGCCGCTTCGCCTCGTTGCTTCGCCGCGGCCCACAGGATCGACCGCACGATGGTGGTGTATCCGGTGCAGCGGCAGATCTGGCCCGAGATCGCCTCCCGGATGGTCTGCTCATCGGGGTTCGGGTTGCGGTCGAGCAGGGCGCGGGCGGTGATCATCATTCCCGGTGTGCAGAATCCGCACTGCAACCCGTGACACTGCATGAAGCCCTCCTGCACGGGGTCGAGTTGGCCGTCCACCTCGAGCCCCTCTACGGTGCGCACCGCACGACCGCCGGCCATGACGGCCAGCATCGTGCACGACTTCACCGGTTCGCCGTCGACCTCCACCACACAGGTGCCGCAGTTGCTGGTGTCACAGCCCCAGTGGGTTCCGGTGAGCCGCAACTGATCTCGCAGGAAGTGCACGAGCAGGGTGCGTGGCTCGACCTCCGCGGTCACCGGCTCGCCGTTGACGGTCATGGTTACCTGCATGGCTAATTCCCTTCCAGCGCAGAAACATTCAGTACGCGTTCGACCGCGGTGCGCAGCACGCGAATCGTCAGTTCGGACGCGAGATGGCGCTTGTAGTCCGTGCTGCCGCGCGCATCGGAGACCGGTGAGCACGCTGCGCTCGCCCGGCGGCCCGCCTCCGAGAAGACCTCCTCGGTGGGCGGCTCGCCGAGAAGCACGTCCACCGAGGAGGCGAGCGCCGCCGGATCGGGGTTGACGGCCGTCAGACCGATCCGCGCGGCCGCGATCGTCCCGCCGTGCAGTGTCACCGTCGCGCCGGCCGCCGCGATCGCCCAGTCGCCGACCCGGCGCTCAACCTTCGCGTAGGCACTCGATGTCCGATGCCGCACGGGAATTCGGATCTCGATCAGAAGTTCGTTGTGCGACATGGCGGTTTCGTACGGACCGACCAGGAAGTCGTCCATCGCGATCTCCCGTTCGCCGGACGGTCCGCGCACCAGACAGGTGGCGCCGAGGACCGTGCAGACCGTGGTGAGATCTTCGGCGGGATCGGCCTGGCACAGCGAGCCGCCGATCGTGCCGCGGTTGCGCACGACCGGATCGGCGATCACGCGCTCGGCGTCACGGAAAATCGGGCACACCGCGGCGAGGCGGTCTGATTCGAGCAAGTTCCGATGCCGGACCATCGCACCGATTCGCACCAGGGTCGGATCGGTGACGATGTATCCCAGCTCGGCTGCCAGGTCGTTGATGTCGATGAGGTATTCCGGATTGGCCAGACGCAGCTTCATCATCGGCAGCAGACTGTGCCCGCCCGCGATGATGCGCGCCTCCTCCCCCAGCCGGTCCAGTAGTCCGATGGCGTGATCCACACCCGTTGCGCGCTCGTATTCGAATGGCCCAGGAACTTGCATGTGATCGACCTCACATTCGCGGGAATGGGCTCAGCCTCTGCCCCGCCGATGCAGTCGTCAAGACCGATTTAAGGAATCACTTAATTCGCTGTTCGCGCCCGGTGTGTGGTGAATCCGGCCGCCGGTTTGGGCCAGTGAGCGGCCGTGTCCGCCCCAGCGTCGCGCGATGATCTCGGCCGCGATGGACACCGCCGTCTCTTCTGGTGTCCGGCCTCCCAGATCCAGCCCGATCGGGCTGGCAAGTCGGGCGAGTTGGTCGTCGGTGAGGCCGGCCTGTCGCAGCCGGGACAGCCGCTCGTCGTGTGTGCGGCGCGACCCCATGGCGCCGACATAGCCGATCTCCGGCGCGCGCAGCGCCACCTCGAGTAGCGGAACGTCGAACTTGGGATCGTGGGTCAGCACGCAGACGACGGTCTGCGAATCGACCGCACCGGCCGCGATCTGCGCGGCCAGGTAGCGGTGTGGCCAGTCGACGACGACCTCGTCGGCGGTCGGGAACCTGGCGGAGGTGGCGAAGACCGGCCGCGCGTCGCACACCGTCACCCGGTACCCGAGGAACGATCCCTGCTGGGCGACGGCGGCGGCGAAATCGATCGCACCGAACACCAGCATCCGCGGCTGTCGGGCATAGCTGGCGACGAAAACCGCCATGCCCTCACCGCGACGCTGGCCGTCCGGACCGTAGGACAGCACCTCGCTGCGGCCCGCCGCGAGCAGCCCGCCCGCGTCATCGATCACCGCATCGTCGGCGCGCGCCGACCCCAGCGTGCCGTGCGCATTGCTCGGCCGGATCAGCAGCCGTCGCCCTACCCGGGCGGGATCAGGGTGCTCGATGACGGTCGCGATCGCGACCGGCCGCTGGTCGGCGATGTCGGCGGCGACCTCGCCGAGTTCCGGAAACGTCTCCCGCGAGATCGCTTCGATGAAGATGTCGATGATGCCGCCACAGGTGAGACCAACGGCGAACGCGTCGTCGTCGGAGAAGCCGTAGCGCTGCAGCACCGGACGACCGGTCCGGACGACGTCGGTGGCGAGTTCGTAGACCGCGCCCTCGACGCAGCCACCGGAGACCGAACCGCCGACTGTCCCGTCCGGGGCGACGACCATGGCCGCACCGGGCGGTCGCGGCGACGAACGGAAGGTCCGCACGACCGTCGCGACCCCAGCCGTGCCCCCGGCGTTCCAGGTTGTCATCAGATCCGAGAGCACGTCCTGCATGATGTGTCCTCCAGGCGCGGCGCGACTGTAGGCGCTGCGTCCACCTCCAAAGTAGACTCGGATCGTGACGCCCGCCCAGCTTCGGGCCTACTCGACCGTGGTGCGGCTCGGCTCCGTCCATGCGGCGGCCAGAGAGCTGGGGATGTCCGACGCCGGTGTTTCGACGCACATCGCTCAGCTGCGCAAGGAGCTCGACGACCCGTTGTTCACCCGCACGGCGTCGGGTCTGGCGTTCACGCCCGGCGGGCTGCGCCTGGCCAGCCGGGCGATCGAGATTCTTGGACTGCAGCGCCAGACCGCCATCGAGGTGAGCGAGGCGGCGCACGGCCGACGGCTGCTCCACATCGCGGCATCGAGCGCGTTCGCCGAACATGCCGCGCCCGGCCTCATCGACCTGTTCGCGGCGCGGGCGAAGGATCTGTCGGTCGAGCTGAGTGTGCATCCCACCAGCCAGTTCCGCAGCCTGATCGAGACCCGTGCGGTGGACATCGCGCTGGGGCCCGGGCAGGACGGTACCGACACGACCATCACTGCCCGGCCGTTCCTGAAGTATCAGATCATTTCGGTCGCGCGCCCCGACAGCCCGCTGGCGGACGTCGCAGCACATCCGGCGCTGCTGCGGGAGCAGCAGTGGATGCTCGGCCCCAGCGCCGGCAGTGTCGACGGGCACATCGCGACGATGCTGCGCGACTTGGCCATTCCCGAATCACACCAGCGGATCTTCCAGAGCGACGCTGCCGCCCTCGAAGAGGTCCGCCGTGTCGGGGGCATCACCCTGACGATCGGCTTCGCCGTCTCCTCCGACCTCGCGGCCGGTCGGTTGAGCCACATCAAGGGACCCGGCCTTCAGGTATCCGATGAGTGGTGCGCGACCACCCTGCCGCCTGAAACCCGCCAGCCCGCGGTGTCGGAACTGCTGCGGTTCATCACCACCCCGCGATGCATCCAGGCGATGATCCGCGGGTCCGGCGTGGGCGTCACCCGGTTCCGTCCGAAAGTGCATGTGACGCTCTGGAGTTGAACGCGGGCACCACAGCGGAGCATCGGCTCGGGTGTAGCCCGGTCCTATCGGTGTTCTGCGGTGTCAGTGGGATGCAATGGATCCCAGCGGATGCAACGACCAAGGCATCGCCTCGATCGGGACTGTCGCAGCAGATTTGTCCATCCGGGTCGTCTTGGATCCGGTCGTGAATTCGGGATCGGTGCCCATAATGACGCGGCCTTCGTCGTTGACCAGCACTACCCGCTGACCGGATGCCTGGAATCGCGGAAGCAAGACCTCCTCGATCGCGGCAACAGGCACATCGGCACCGGCGATTCCGAGGAATGTTCCCGATGTGGTCGTGACCGGTATCGAGAATGTGCACACGTACTGATCGGAACACGCGTAATCGAGGTGCGGACCCTGCACCCATCGCCGACCCTGCTCGCGCGGAATCGTGAACCAGTCCATTTTGGTGTAGTCGTAGAAGTATTCACTATGGGGATTCAATTCCAGCATCAGGCGTTGCGCGTCCGGAAGCCACCATTCCAGGTGTCGGGGGCGGTCCGCGAGAACGCCGTCGGCCATCACTACGCCCGCGCCGGTGAACAGCTTTCCGCGCCGCTCGAGCTCGCCGAAAATGGTCTCGCGCAGCGGTGCCAGATCAGCCGACCGGGGAGCGGACCGTAGCTTCTCGGTGAGACCATCCCACAGGGTTGTCAGCGCGGTTCCGATGGTTGCCAGCGACAGGTAGGTGTCGTCGGCCAGTTTTGCGACGGAAGCAGCGAGCGACTCGACGGTTGCCGGGGCCGGAAAGTTATCGGTATCCCTCATCAATCACTGAGCTCCAAGCGTAGGGCGACGAGGCGGCGGATGCGTGATTCTGTATGCGATTCTGCCAGTTCTCTCGCCTGGGCATCGTCTTCTCGTTCGATCGCGTCCACCAGGTCACGGTGGGCGGCCGCCTCAGCCGCCGGGTCCAGTTTCAGCCGCGGCAGCCAGAGCAAGGCGGAGAGCTCGGCCTGCAGACCGACCTCGGCGCGGGTCAGCCGGGTCGACTGCGCGCACACCGCCATCTCGATATGAAAGCGACTGTCGGCCCGGCGTGCCGAGACGAGTTCGGTGCTGTCCTTCAGCCGGTCGGCAAGGGCGCGGAGCCGAACTATATCGGCCCGCACCCCGCGCCGCGCGGCAAACACAGCGACAGCTCCGGTGACGGCGAAGTGCTCGTCCCCCAGATCGCGCAGCTCCTGGATGCTCATCTGTTGCAACCGCGCCAGCGAGGTGTTCTCGAAGACCTCCGCCGAAGCGCTGATGAAGCTGCCGCCCCCGCGCCCGCGCTTGGTGTGCACGATGCCCTGGTGCCGAAGTACGACCAGCGCTTCGCGCAGGGTCATCGTCGATACACCCAACTGGTTGGCGAGATCGGTCTCGCTCGGCAACTGTTGGCCGTCGACCATCACGCCGAGGCTGATCGCAGCAGACAACCGCTGCACCACGGCCTCGGTTTTCGGGCCGCCGCCCTCGAGCGGTGACAGCACGGCGCCGAGCGCGGTCAATCCGGCCCTCTCCTGGTGGGACAACGCGACTCCTCGGGTGGCGGGGACGTGACATGATTCTAGCCAACTAACAGTTGAACTATGAACTCTAAAGTTAGAGGTACACCCTTGGTCAGCCGCGCTCCGGAGCCCCGGAGCGCTTCGCGGCCACCCGCATTTCCGCCGTACGCCCTGCTGGGGCAACCGACGGGTCGACTGTCCGACCGACATAACTCGCCGAGCTGCCAGTCGGCGAGGCGGCGTGCCAGATGGACGGTGAGGACGTAACGCGATTTTTACTGGGGAACCTCTTGAACTATGAAATCTAATGTCTTATGTTCAAGGCATGTGAACTGCCCCACCCGGACACCATGACGCGCCGGCGTCACGATCGAAGCAGGAATTCCTCATGTCCGAGACCCCGACCTGTCCTAGCGGGCACCTCCAGTGGTGCATCCGGGGCCATGCCGAGTTGCCAGCCGAGATGGTGGCGCATAGCCGAGTGCGGCCGGTTGATAGTGGTCGCCGAATGCACAAGGTAAGCGTGCGGCGACGGGGTATCGAAGATGGATGAAATGCGCCGAACGGAAGTCGACGGACTGCGTGTCACGTGGCGCTTGGTTCAGCATCATCTGATCGCAATTGTCGCCGTGGACAACGCATCCGACGCTTCGCCGGTAGCATCCTTCTGCCCCAGCAACTACCCGGATCTCGCCCTGGCGCGAGAACTCCTTCCGGAACTGACGAGGCTGTGGGATGCGGTCCGCCACGAATTCTGGACGAAGCTCATTCCGCCGCTGCCTCTGGCGGCCGGACAGCGGGCATTTGCCTAACGTCGCCGAACGTGGGTCGACCGCGCTCATCACGTCGCGGCGCACGCCGGGCTTGCCGACACGACCGACAAGGTGGTGGGCTATTCGGAAACGCCACATCACTCATGTCCCGATCCGCTAGTCCGGTCGAGAAAGAAAGCGGTTCACCAGGCAATCGCCTGGAACAGCCAGCCAGATGTCAGCGCCGAGATGGCGATGGAGCAACACATGGACGACGAGATCGAACGCACGCCGCGGCTCACGGCGTTCCCGCGCATCGACGACTACGGGTTCATTTCCGACTGCGAAGTCACTGCACTTATCGCCCCCAGCGGAGCCATCGAGTGGATGTGTCTACCCCGCATGGACTCCCCGAGTGTTTTCGCAGCCATACTCGATCGTTCCGCCGGCTCGTTTCGGTTCGCCCCCGCCGACTTCATGGTGCCCTCCGATCGCCGCTACGTCCCTGGCACGATGGTCATGGAGACGAGTTGGCGCAGTGGCGAAGGGTGGGCGACGGTTCGCGATGTGCTGCTGGTCGGGCCGTGGCGGCACCAGACACCCGGCCGTAGCGCCCATCGTCGAACCCCCACCGACTACGACGCCGAGCATATTCTGCTGCGGACCGTGCACTGTGAGACCGGGCAGATCCAGTTCGGGCTCGACTGTCAGCCGTCCTTCGGCTACGGCAGGCATCGCGCTCATTGGGAGTACCTCGACAGCTACCACCTCGCGCAGGCCAGCGCTGACGGGATTGATCTGCAGCTGACGCTGAGCACCGACATGCGCTTGGGGCTGGAAGGTACACACGCGCTTGCCCGCACCTTGCTGAAGGCGGGCGACACACGCTTCTGCGCGCTCTCCTGGGGTAGTCGCGACGCCCCCCGCGCTGTTGACGAGGCCGATGAACGGCTGCTGCAGACAATCCACCATTGGCGGCACTGGCTGGCCGGCGGGCGGTTTCCGGACCATCCGTGGACCGGCCAGCTCACCCGCAGCGCGCTGACCCTCAAGGGTCTGACCTTCGCACCCACCGGTGCCATCAGCGCCGCTGCCACCACATCATTACCCGAAACCCCAGGCGGACAACGCAATTGGGACTACCGCTACTCGTGGATACGCGACTCCGCCTTCGCGCTGTGGGGCCTGTACACACTGGGCTTCAGCTGGGAGGCGAACGACTTCTTCTCCTACATCATCAACTTGACCGAAGACGTCCGGGACATGCAGATTGTCTACGGCATCGGCGGCGAAACCGACCTCACCGAGCAGACCCTCACCCACCTGCGCGGCTACGAGAATGCCGGCCCCGTGCGCATCGGCAACGACGCGTACCAGCAACGCCAGCACGATGTGTGGGGCGCTGCGCTGGACGCGGTCTATCTCTACGCGCGCAACCAAGACCAAATCGACGCACGAGCCTGGCCGCTGCTGGGCCGGGCGGTCAAAAGCGCGCTCACCTACTGGCGCGAGCCCGACCATGGCATCTGGGAAGTACGCGGAGAGCCCCAACACTTCACCTCCAGCAAAGTCATGTGTTGGGTCGCCGCCGATCGCGGCGCCCGACTGGCCCGCATCCACCAGGACTTCGAACGCGCGCATCGCTGGCAACAGGCCGCAGACGAAATCCACGCCGACATATGCACCCATGCGGTCGACTCCCGGCAGGTCTTCACCCAGTACTACGGCAGCACGGCGCTGGATGCTTCGACCCTGCTCATCCCGCTGGTTCGTTTCCTGCCCCCCGACGACGACCGGGTACGCAACACGGTGTTGGCCATCGCCGACGAACTGACAGAGGACGGCCTCGTATTGCGGTACCGCGTCAGTGAAACCGACGATGGATGCGCTGGGGAAGAAGGTGCGTTCACGATCTGCTCGTTCTGGCTGGTTGCGGCGCTGTCGGAGATCGGCGAAAAGAAACGAGCCAAACAGCTGTGCGAGAAACTGCTTGCCTACGCCAGTCCCCTGGGCCTCTACGCCGAGGAGATCGACCCTCGAACCGGCCGGCACTGGGGCAACTATCCCCAGGCGTTCACCCACCTCGCCCTGATCAACGCCGTAATGCACGTCATCCAGGACGAACAAGCCATACTGCGGCAGGCACTCGGCGGGGAATCGATCGCCCCACGACTGGACGACGCATCATTCACACCGGGATACCTGCACCGCTGACCCCGACGCTGGCGATTACAACAACAGCTCGACGACTTGTGCGCCGGGAACACACTCGTCCGTGATCTGGTCTCACCGCTCGGAGATCCGGCGTGTCGAGGCGTCGGACCGAAACGCGTCGGGGGCGGTGGCGATAGACGGGACAGTCCCACCGGTGTCCGTACTGCGTAGGGCCGAAAACGACCGTAGACCAACAACTCTGGGTACGGTCCGTGCGGCGGTGAACCATGGTAGAACGCGCTTGCTCCTTGTCGGGGGAAGCGGCTTACCCAGGCCGGCGCTCGGACGCGCGCCTCTACCTCGGAATCAGGCAACCATGGCAATCACACGGCGATATGCCGACGTCCTCATCACTTTCGCGGCAGTCACGCTCGCAGCTGCGGCGTGCGGCACCGAGACCGCGTCGACACCGCCCACCAGCGCGCGGCTCACCACCTCGGCGGCACCCGCCACGAGCGCGACGCCCGCTCCGACGACAACCTCGGTGATACCGACTACGCCAGCCACACCACCAGGGATCGTCGCGCCCGCACCGCCGGCTGCGGCACCCGCGCCCGCCGCACCTCCAGCCGCCGCGCCGGTGCCGACAACCCCCTCGTCTCCCAGCGTCTACTACCCCAACTGCACCGCAGCTCGCGCTGCGGGCGCCGCGCCGCTACGACGTGGCGAACCCGGCTACAGTTCGAAACTGGACCGAGACAACGACGGCATCGCCTGCGAGTAGAGGCCGGCGAAACCACCGAAAGCCGCCGCGCCGCCGCAGAACCGTATCGAAGTCGAGTGCGGATAGTTGTCTTCGTCGATCCTGACTCCGGTTGCCCGGGTGAGCTTTTCGACGAAGGTCAGCAAATCCGAGGACCGAGCCCGGCTCACCGCGCCGGTGTCCGCACCCGCGTGACGACGTCGTGCGTGCGGTGTCGCCGCAGGCGAGTCGGGACGGCAGTGGCGACTGTTCAAGGTCGCTGAGGTCGGTGATAGACGGGGTCGCCGACTGGTAGTGATCGGTATTCAGGTAGTCGGTATTCAAGGTGAGCGGGTCGGTGGTCCTCAGCGGTCGTGATTGCCGGGTGCGTAGCGGTTCCAGGTGCCGCCAGCCTGGGCGAGGTGCCGGTGGGCGGTGGTGTAGTGGATGCTGGGGAACAGCCAGGGCGAAGTCGGGGGTGAAATCGGCTGCCCGCCTCGATGATCCGAAGTAGTGTGCTCGCTTGGGCACTGTGCGAAGATCGACCCGATTCGGGGAGAGGGAGCGGTGGCATATGACCGATCAGGAACCTATGACCAAGTCCCAGGTCGGATGCCTGAGCACGATACTCATAGTGGTTGCCGCCCTCGCGGTGGGCTTGCTGGTCCTCGGCTGGAATTTCACCCAGCAGGAACTCACCCCGGGCGGCTTCTGCGGCGGAAACAATGTCGCCGAGGACGCCGAATGCGTGACCTACGACCGCAGCTGGAACGAGATCTCGAGCAAGTCGGGCCGTGCGGCCAAGCAGGAGGAACTCGACACCCGGCACGTCTTCGGATGGATCTTCATTGTCGTGGGGGCGGTACTCATGCTTTTCGCTGTGGTGACCGTCAAGATGTGGCGCGACCAGGTTAAGGGTGCCGCGCCCTGACCGTCGCCACTGCGCGCGGTAGGGGGTCCCAGACTGGCCGGGACCGCTATTCAAGTAGTCGCTATTCGGACGTGAGGGCGGGTCACCGCGATCGTGATCGCCGGGCGCGTAGCGGTTCCAGGTGCCTCCGGCCTGCGCGACGTGTCGGTGAGCGGTGGTGTAGTGGATGCCCAGAGCGTCGGCGACCACTGGCGCCGGGGCTTGGAGCACGAGTTGCCGGAGTGCGGCGACGCGGCCGGTGATGCTGGGGATTCCATTCTTGACGGTCTACTGGCCGAGGGTTTCCGGCCGGAGCGGCTGGCCGGCGCGGCGACCGGGAAAGAGCCAGCGCTCGCGCTGGTCGACACCGGTCCGCAGCTGGATGCGTTGACCGACAACGGCCCGATCGCCAACCTGCTGTTGAACCCGGTGATAGGGCGGCCCTTGTGGCCGCTGCTCCCGGACGCCGCCGTTCGCAGTGGCCTGAGCCGCGTTCACCCGCGACGTACAAATTCCCGAGCAGATCAGCGATGGCGGCCATCGTCCACTCCGCGATGAGCATCGGCCGGATTGGAGTTCTGCGAACTCGTCTTGGACGACACTCCTCTGAACGTGCCCGACTTCCATCGCAATGTTGCGTTTGGGTGCTGCGCAGGGTTTTCACGTTTCCGTAGCCTGGACCGGGTGGGAGTTGCGGATATCGGCTGCGGGCCTGGTGTGGGTTGGGATTTCGCGGGTCCGTCCGCTGCCGCGCCGTCGGGTGCCGCGATCATCGGATACCGCGATGTGGGTGGCGCTGGGTTGGACATGCGGGTTGCCGCGACGACGGCGGTCGCCGTGGTAATCGAGTTCGGGGGTCGCGAACTGATTGTCGACGACGCTGGTGGGCGGCAGGCACTGGGCGGTTTCGTCGTCGGACTTCCCATGGCGACCACGCGCATTCATAGCAGGCAGGCCGAGTGCGTGGAGGTTCGCTTGTCGCCGATCCGGGCGCACTCCCTGTTGGGTATTGCCGCAACCGATCTGGGCCGTGGCGTTGTCCCGTTGGAGGAGCTGTGGGGATCCGAGGTTCGGCGACTGCGGGAGCAACTCGCGGACGCCGGGACCTGGGAGGAACGGTTCGCACTGACGAAATCGTTTCTGGCGCAGTGCGACAGGCCGATGCGGACGCCGGATCCCGAGGTGATCGCCGCCTGGCATCGCATACTCGCCTCCGGTGGCCAGGTGAAGGTCGGCGAGCTCGCCGAATCCCTCGGATGGAGCCGTAAACGGCTGTGGGCGAGGTTCGAATCCCAGATCGGTCTGACACCCAAGCGGGCGGCGATGCTGGTCCGATTCCGGTGCGCGGTCAACGGTTTGCTGGCGGGCCGGCCCGCCGCCGACGTCGCTGCGGTGTGTGGGTACACCGATCAGGCTCATCTGTGCCGGGATGTGGCGATCTTCGCGGACCGCACACCGGGGACGCTGCACGCGGACAATCTGCCTGTCATCGCCCGGGATCGGTACCGGGCCTGGGGAACATTTTTCCAATCTCCGGGATGACCGATCGGTCGATAGTGGTGTTCACCTCGGGTGCGGTCGGCGAGCCGAACGCAACTCGAACCCTCACCCCGATCGACGACGAGAGGACACGTGTCGTGACCGACACCCTCAGCCCTGCGAAGCTACAGACCGCCCTGGAGACCGTTCATCGCGCGGGCATGCCCGGAGTTGTTCGCCGAGGTGCGTGATGGTGACCGGATCTGGTGTTCCCGGCGAACACGGCGCGACGATCACGGTCCGAATGTTGATCAACCGCACCAGCGGCCTCGCCGAATACCTCCCGGATGCCTACCCCTAGCTCACGGCCTTCCCCGACGCGGCGAATACCACACCGGAGAGCCCGAACGACGATGACGAATTCGTAGACGGCCGATTGCAGCCGGGCCGTCGAAATACTCATAAAAGGAACACACGATCATGACGGCCGCATCTTGCGGCAAAGGAGAAAATCATATGGAAACCTCAGCACAAAGTACTGGAGAGCAGTCAGCGGCGATGAGACTGCTGCTGGCTTGCGGTGTCATTGCTCCGCTGCTCAACATTGTTGTCATTCTCATCCTTGGGGCCATACGCCCTGACTACAACGCCTGGATAGTCCCCGACAGCAACCTCGAACTGGGGCCTGGTGGGTGGATGCAAATAACCAACTACATCGTGACCGGAGCGCTCCTGCTCGCTTTTGCCATCGGGATGCGGCTGCTTCTGCGTACCGGACGTGGTTCCACCTGGGGCCCCATCCTGCTCGGCATCTATGGCCTCACCTTCATCGCCATCGGGCCTATCCTTCCCGACCCGTCGCTAGGTTACCCACCAGGAGCGTCGAGCGCGCTAACCATTCACGGCGCCATTCATAGTCTCCTTGGTCTGGTTCAGTTCACTTCGCTGACTGCGGCTTGCTTCGTGCTGGCGCGGCGCGATGAGGCGCTCGAAAGTCGCGGCTGGTCCCGGTATTCGGTTGCCACTGGCCTGCTGGTCGCCACCTCTTATGTCGCCTTCGTCCTCACCGCCAAATTGGTAGACGGGGGACCAGCAGGGCTCATTGAACGGATTGGGATCATTGCCGGCGGCATTTGGATTGCTCTGTTGGCGATCCGCCTGATGAGCAGGCCAGTCCCACGCGTGTCTGTCGAATAAATGGATCTGTCAGAACTCAGGTCGGTCTGGTCGTCGAGCTGGCGGGCGCGGATCGTGCCCACGTGCGCGTACAGCAGGTCCCGGCGCAGCGCATGCAGGGACTCGCCTTTATTGAGCTGGCGGGAGATCTTGCGCCGATAGTCAGGATCCGACAAGTAGCGGGCGGCGTAGACGGTGCGCCGCAGGGCCCCGTACTCCTCGAGCGCGGTGGCCAGGGGTGTTCTGCCGCCCGGACGCGAACACCTCGTCGCCACGAACCCCAACCTCCAGCACACCGACCAACCGACGGCTGTTCACCCGGCGACGGATTCAGGGGAACGGGCGAACCGGAGCGTGACGAGCTGGAAAGGCCGCAGCCGCAAGCGAACTCCCACGCCCTCCTGGATCGCGGCGGTGTCCCCCGGTAGCGGCCGCTCCAGCAAATCGCAGACCTGGAACCCGGCGACACCGAAGCCGACGGCCACCAGCGCCGAGGCACGGCCGCCGTGCGCCTCATAGACTCGGAGCACTATATCGCCGCTGCCGTCGTCGGCGAGTTTGACAGCGCTGGTCACCACGGCGTCATTGTCGATGGTGAACAGCGGTTCGACGGCTTCGGCGACACCCGGCCGCAACGGCGTGAGGTTGACGCGGTAGCCCTCACACACGGCGTCCCCGATCGAGGCGCCAGGGACCAGCGAGTGCCGGAAGTAGTGTGCACCGTGGTCGGTCTCCGGATCTGGAAATCGTGGCGCCCGCAACAGTGAAACCCGCAGTGTTGTCGTTGTCCCGCCATCGGCTCGGACCGTGCGGGTGACGTCGTGTCCGTAGGTGGAGTCGCTGACGAGCGCCACACCCCAGCCCGGCTCTGCGAAATGGACGAACCGGTGGTTACAGGCTTCGAATTTCGCGTACTCCCAGCTGGTGTTGGAGTGGGTAGGCCGGAAAAGATGCCCGAACTGGGTCTCGGAGGCATAGCGGTCGGCGTGGATGTCCAGGGGGAAAGCCAGTTTGAGGAATTTCTCCGTCTCGTACCACTCGACGCTGGTGTCGATGTCGAGGCAACGCGCGCCCGCCCGCAGCGCCAAGGTCTGCTCGACTTTGGAAGACCCGAACGAGCGGCTCACCCGCACCACAGCCGAGGCCGGCGAATCCGTGTCTACCGCAACGAAGTCCGCTTCGGTGAGGTTGGTGACCCGGTTTCGGTAGAAGAGCTCGACATCCCAAGCATCCCATGCGTTCGGGTAATCCGGGTGCAGCTGCAGCAGGTTCGCGGCCGAACCCGGCGGAAGCGTCTCACGCTGCTTCTCGAGGTCGAACACCGACACGACGAGTCCACGCGCGTCCACTTCGACCCGCAACAGTCTGTTGTCGAGGACGAACCCGCCACCCGCGCGCTCGGCCACCGAGCACGACTGACCCGGCTCCACCGCAGCCGCCGCACCGGCCGGGACCGATCGCCAAGTGTGCGGCGCCGGGTTGAAGAAATTCGGTCCCATCCGCTCACCGCCGAGCACCCATTGGGCCCGTTCGATGATCGTCGTCAGCTCCTCGGCCACTGCCGCGTAGGCCTGCTGCGCCTCTCGGTGTACCCATGCGATCGACGAGCCCGGCAGGATGTCATGAAACTGGTGCAGCAGCACCGTCTTCCAGATCCGGTCCAGTGCCGCGTAGGGATACTCGCAGTTCTTCCGCACCGCCGCCGTGGCGGCCCAGAGCTCGGCTTCCCGCAGCAGGTGCTCGCTGCGCCGGTTACCCTGCTTGGTCTTGGCTTGACTGGTCAGCGTGGCGCGGTGCAACTCCAGGTACAGCTCCCCCACCCACACCGGCGGGTTCTGATACTCGGCCTCGGCCTTGGCGAAGAAGGCGGCGGGGGTGTCCCACAACACCTTCGGCGAGCCCTCGAGGTTCTTCATCCTGGCGGCCTTGGCGACCATCTCCCGTGTCGTCCCGCCACCGCCGTCGCCCCATCCGGTCGGTGCCAGTGACATCGACGCCCGGCCCTTGTCCTTGAAATTCCTTGCGGCGTGCGCGATCTCGCGGCCATGCATCGAGCAGTTATAAGTGTCGACCGGCGGAAAATGGGTGAAGATCCGGGTTCCGTCGATGCCCTCCCACAGGAAGGTGTGGTGTGGAAACTGGTTGATCTGGCTCCAGGAGATCTTTTGTGTCAGTAGCCATTTGGACCCGGCGGCCTTGATGATCTGTGGCAGCCCGGCGGCGAATCCGAACGTGTCGGGCAGCCATGCCTCCTGGTTCTCGACACCGAACTCCTCCAGGAAGAACCGCTTGCCGTGCACGAACTGCCGCGCCATCGCTTCGGAGCCCGGCATATTCGTGTCCGACTCGACCCACATGCCGCCGGTCGGCACGAACCGTCCTTCCGACACGGCGTTCTTGACCCGCTCGTAGACCTCGGGTCGGTGCCGCTTGATGAAGTCGTATTGCGCGGCTTGGGACATCGCGTAGATGAACTCGGGCTCGTCGGCCAGCAACGCGGTCATGTTCGCGGTGGTGCGCGCCACCTTGCGCACCGTCTCGCGCAGCGGCCACAGCCACGCCGAGTCGATGTGCGCGTGCCCGACCGCGGAGATCTTGTGCGCGGACGCCACCGCCGGCTTGGCCAGCGCGTCGACCAAGCACGCGCGCGCCGCCGTGGCGGTGGCGTTCACGTTCTGCAGATCGACGGCGTCGAGCGCGCGCTCGAGCGCCCGCACGATGTCGTAGCGGCGGGCGGGATCCTCGGGCATCTCGTGCATCAGCTCGCCGAGCACCTCCAGATCCTGCACCAGCAGCCAGACCTCGTCGTCGAATACCGCGAGGTCCAGCCGACCCAACCGGTACTGGGGCTCGTCACCGGCGGTGGACTTCTCGCCGAGCGTGGTCGGCGAGAAGAAGTGAATGATCGGGTTCGAAGCCGCCTCGACGTGCAACACCACGTGCTCACCGCCGACCGCGGGGGACGCCACACGCACCCACTGATTACGCGGGTGCAAACCCTTGACCGGCGATCCGTCCGGCCGATAGACCAAGCCCTCGCACTGGAAACCCGTCATGTTCTGGTCGAAACCGAGATCGATGATCGCCTCGACGGTCTTGCCCGCCCACACGTCAGGCACCGTCGCCTCGACGGTGAGCCAACTGGTCCCCCATGGTGCGCCCCACCTGGCGCCGGATTCGATAGGCGTCCGGGGCGCGGCCAAGCCCTCGGCGACCGGTACCGGCTCATCCGGCGCAACCCAGATGGACGCTTTCAGCGGCACCGACTCCGGGTAGATCGCCGGAGTGATCCGCTCTGCCAAGACCCGCCCGAGGCGATTCTCGACCAACCGACGGTCATCGTGCATAGCGGTGGCTCCCATCGGACCGGGGGCGTGATCAACGAACCGCACCCATTCTCCGACAGCACGGTGATTTCTCGGGCACACCGGCTCATATTGCGTGTTTCACCGACCCGGCCGCGACGCCAACGGCACCGGGTTTACGGCATTCATCGGGGGGCATGTTCGGTGTGGAGGGCTTCGGCGTAGACCGACAGGATTCGGGCGATGTGCCTCGATTGGCGCGGTTCGTCGGCGTGCGCCGCGAGTGCCTTGCGCATGCCCGGCAGGCGGGTTCGGTTCCGCGCGAGGGCCTTCAGTACGGTGGCGAGCGACTCCACCAACGAATCGGGGGCGCGGACGCCGCCCTCATCGGGCACGGTTTCGGAGAGTTCGGGGTCGCAGTAGACGATCGGCAGACCCATCGCCACCGCTTCCAGCAACACCATGCCCTGAGTGTCGCAGTCGGAGGTGAGTAGCAGGACGTCGTGGTCGCGCATGGCGGTCAGGCAATCGGCCTGATCGACCTCGCCGTGCAGGTGGACGCGGTGGCTCAGATCCGCCTCGGCGCTCGCCGAGCGGACCCGATCGGCGAGCGGGCCGCTGCCGTAGATATCCAGCGTGCATTCGTCGACCAGGCGCGCCACCTCGATCGCTTCGAGCGGACGTTTCTCCGGCGACAGGCGACCGCACCACAGGGCACGCAGCGGTGCGTCCTGGTTCGTCGCCGTACCCTCCGCGCCGCGCATACGGTCGAGCAGCGTGTCATCGATACCGTTCGACACCACGTGAATCGGCCGGTCCACGCCGCGGGCGGCCAAGCGACGGGCGAAGTGCTGGGTCGGCACGATCACCCGATCGGCCGCCTGGGCCTGCGCGATCAGCGGACGCCACGCCAGCCGCGCGATTCGGCCGTCACTGTCGTATGCCGGTTGGCGGCGTAGCGGCACGAACCAGCCGTGCAGCAACCGCATGGTCAAGGCGGCCAGATACGGTGACGGCGAATACTTTTCGATCATCGCGTCATCACGGCTCTGCATAGTTTGGACGACCGGGATACCGTGCCTGCGTGCGGCGCGTACGCCCGCGATCCCGCAGCCGTAGGTCGTCAGCGTGTGCACGATGTCGACCGGGCCGCGCTCGGTGAACGCGGCGTCGATCAGACGCCGGTTGGCTCGGGTCGGAAGGACCACCGGCAGCCCGTTCGACATCGAGAGGGTCGGAACCGGTCCGAGCACGACCGTATCGGCCTCGGACCGCATGGAACCCGGTGCGGGAGGACAGAACACGGTCACCCGATGACCGAGCTGCCGCAGGCTGTCGCACAGCGACCGCATCGCGGTTTGGACGCCACCCAGAGTGGCCGGGTGGAAGTCGGTGAAGATCGCGACGTGCACGGAATCGGCCACAGTTCAGGCCGATGTCGTGACGGCGAGTTTTTCCACCGCGTCCGCCGCGGCACGGATACCGTTCTCGGCAGCGACCAGGCGGCCGAGTTCCGCGGCTCGGCTGCGCGCCTCGGGGGTCAACGTTCGGACCAGCGCATCGTGCAGCCGATCCTCGGTCAGCGACGGGTACGGGAAGTCGGCCCCGATTCCGAGCGCCGACATCCGCCAGCCGTAGAAGAACTGGTCGCTGTGCACGCCGATCACCACCGCGGGCAGTCCGGCACGCAGCACATCGTGGGAATTTCCGCTGCCGCCGTGATGGACCACCGCGCGACACCGCGGCAGGATTCGGTCGTAATCGAAGGAATCCAGGACGAACAGGTTCCGGTCGTATCCGATGCCACGGGGGTAGCCGTCACCTTTCACGGTGACCAGGGCGCGGGCGCCCAGCCTGCGGCATACGGCGGCGATCAGATCGCAGGAACCGGTGGGGTCCAGGATCGGCATACCGGTCATGCAGAAGTAGATCGGTGGCTCGCCCTCGTCGAGCCATTCGGTCAGCGCCGGATCGACTACCGACTCGCCCCAGGCCTCGCGCATATGTGCCGGCAGAATCGGCGCACCGACGACAGTCGAGCGGTCCGGCCAGTCGCCCGGCTTCGGCAACAGCACCGGACTCACCATGTGCACCAGCGGAATACCGTCCTTGCGGATGCGGCGGAACGGATTCTGGGGCTTACCGGGCAACCCCATCATTTGGCGCACCCGCCGGTCCATCTTGCGATACGCCACGCCGTACGCGATTTCGAACGCCGAGTAGCTGGCCAGTCGTAGTCGCCGCGACGAGATCATGTGCTTGACCATGAACGACGACGGGAACTCACCGGTGCGCTCTAGCGGATACGGCAATCCGCCGATCACGGGTTGTCCGGTTTTCTCCCTGCGCTCCATCGCCCACGGCAAGGTCGAGGCGCACGACACGATCACATCGGCCGATTCGCAGGCGCCGCTGAGCACCTGGTGCATCTGGTCACCACGCTCGCCCGCAATGATCTTGACCGTATCCAGCATGATCTGCAGGAACGGCAGCGGATTGCCCGAGGACAGGCCGCGTTTGGCCGCAGGCGATTCCAGCAGCTCCGCGGAGTTGAACGGGATAACGTGCGGCTCGAAGCCCGAGCGCCGCACCACCTCGGCGTAGTTCTCGGTGGCGGTCATCTCGACATGGTGTCCGCGCGACCGGAATTCGTCGGCCAGGGCGAGATACGGCTGATGATCGCCCCGGGTTCCCGCCGTCAACAATGCGATTCGCATACTCTCGACTTCCGTTTGTGATCTGTTGTGTTTCATCCGCATTCGCCGATCGTCCGGCCGTCGGAGCGGCCCGGCCACGGTGCGGTGCCGATGTTAGTGTCGGCGGATGACCGAAGACATCCGCCCCCGGCTGCGTATCGGGATCCTCGGTGCGGCGAATATCGCGCCCGCGTCCCTCATCCAACCGGCCGAGCGGAACCCTGAGGTCGTCGTCGCGGCGGTCGCTGCCCGGGATCGGTCGCGTGCGGAGGGGTTCGCCCGCAAGCACGGCATCGGGCGGGTCTACGACAGCTATCAGGCGCTGATCGATGCGCCCGATCTCGACGCGGTCTACATCCCGCTGCCCAACGGCCTGCACGGTCGCTGGACCCGCGCCGCCGTAGAGGCCGGGAAACATGTGCTGTGCGAGAAGCCGTTTACCGCCAACGCCGAGGAAGCGCGTGAGATCGCCACGCTGGCCGATGATTCCGATCGTGTGGTGATGGAAGCGTTCCACTACCGCTACCATCCGCTGATTGCGGCCGCCGAAAAGATCATCGCGTCCGGCGAATTGGGGAAGCTGCTGCGCGTGGAAGCCGCGCTGAGCTTCCCCCTGCCGAAGTTCTCCGATATCCGATACAACTACGACCTCGCGGGCGGAGCCCTGATGGACGCGGGCTGCTACGCCGTACACATGGCCCGCGTGCTCGGTGGCGAGAACCCGGAAGTGGTTTCGGCGCAGGCGAAGCTGCGTGACCAGCGGATCGACCGTGCGATGACCGCTGAACTGCGCTTCCCGTCCGGGCACACCGGCCGCATCCGGTGCTCGATGTGGTCGTCGGATGTGCTGCGCATCGGCGCCACCGTCGTCGGCGAACGCGGCCGGATGCGGCTGATCAATCCGGTGCTGCCGCATCTGGGACATGTGCTGTCGGTCCGTTCGGAGAACGGCAGGCGGTTGCGGCGGTTCGGTCGTCGTGCCTCCTACGACTACCAACTCGACGCCTTCGCCGCCGCGGTGCTGCGCGGCGAGCCGGTGGCAACCACACCGGGCGATGCCGTGGAGACCATGAGTGTCATCGATGCCATCTACCAAGCCGCCGGCCTGCCCCTACGCCAGCCGAGCTGACGTCTCGTCGAGGAAATCGACGATATATCCGAACACGTCCAATGCCGCGCCACGGCCGATGAACGTGTCGAGGTGGCCGTAGGAGGGAATCTCGGTGTACCGGACATCGATACTCGGATTGCGTGCCGAAAGCACCTCGTAACAAAGCTTGTTGGAATCGAGCCAGGCCTCGTTGCGGCTACCGGACAGCAGCAGTACCGGACAGTCGATGCGGTCGGCCTCGTCGAGCGCGTTCTCCGGGAGCGCACGGTAGCGCTCGTCGTCGACATTCCACCGGACGACGGCGTGCGCCAATTCCATCTGCCGCAGATGCGGCAGCACCGACAGCGGTACCGCCCCGAACAGCTCGGCCAGCCGATCGTGGGTGCGAGCGTCGAGGTGATCGTGTTCGAACAGCTTCGCGCCCATGCCCCAGCCATGGTGGACCATGCGGCAGGTCGGGTCGGGGCAGTCGCCCTTGCGCGATAGCGCGGCGTACAGCAGAGTGCGCTTGGACCATAAGCCGACCTTGCGGAAGTCGGATTCGAGGTGGGTGATGCGCGAGCCGATCAGTTCGCTGCCCAGCAGCACGCGCATCCGCGCCGATGTACTGACCTTCGGAGTCAGGAAGACCCCCTGCGCGACAACGCCCGCCAGTCCGGGGAGTAGTCCGCCCGTCATGCTCAGCGACAGGGCCAGTGCGCCGATGCAGTGTGCGACAACGAAGAGAGGGCGGTCCCCGATCCGCTCTCTGATCTGCGCGACCGCCGCAGGTAGGTCGTAGAGCGCGACATCGTCGAAGGTGTAGGGCCGACCGGATTCGTTGTAGGGCAGGCGGCAACTACCGCGCCAGTCGAGCAGCCACGACTGGTACCCCGCGTCGGTCAGGACATCGGTCACATTGCGAATCTCTGGAAGCGCGAACATCTCCGAGGACACGCCGTGCCCGTGCACCAGCAGCACCGCGGGCGCCTCGGCGGGGCCGACGCGACGCACTTGCAGGTCGATGCCGTCGGCGGTGCGGAAGGAGATCACCTCTGCGGCATCGAGTTCCGGGCTGGTCGATCGCGTCACCGGCGGTGCTCCTTACGCATGGCCCGGCGCAGATCCAGCAGATCGGTACCCACCCGAAGTACCGGTTCCATCAGGCTCTTTCCGAGTTGGCTGCCGAACCAGCTGAGCCACAACAGTTTCGCCAGGCGCTGCTGCCGTTCGGGCAGTCGTGGATCGATCTCGATGCCGTCGATCTGGTCGGACAGGTAGGTGTGCATCGGCACGGTGACCTCGCCGGTGTACGACGCGGGCTCCCCGGTGCGTCCGATCTCGATTACCTGAGTCCCGAGCTGGCGCACCAGGCGTCGCCGCGCCGCGGCGAATTTGTATCCCTCCAGCCACCATGTATCGCCGGACGAATCACGCAGCGTCAGTTGGTAATGCATGATCGGATGCCGTGCTTCGTGGCGCAAAGGTATCCCGTCGTGCGGCCGGACTGTCGCGGTGCCCTCGACCGTGAGCGACTCGTCGTGCAACCGAGGGCAGGTCAGCTCGCCGCTGACGTCGAGCGTTCGCGCGCTGAATACCTGAGCGCTGCTCGCGACGGACAGGGTCAGCCGTAGATCGCAGGGGATGTCGGCGGTCTCGCCGATCGGGCCGACCGTCCCGGTAAGTGTTTCGTGGAACCGCAGATAGGGCTCCTCGCCCGGCTGCGGTCCCATGCCCGCCATGGTGGCGAGCATCTTGCCGCGTGCCGCCGGACCGGAGGTGGCAGGCACGGGCAGGCCGTTGGCGGACACGAAGGCATCGGTACGCGCGGCCGATGCGGGCGGCGCGGTCACCATCGCCGCCAGCTGTCGCCGGGCCACCGGACTCTGCAGCACCTGCGCCAGCGATTCCAGTTCCGGCACCGGCCCTTCCCTGATCGCCCGTACCGTGTCATCGCACCACTGTTCCCAGTGCTGCACGCGAATACCCAAGCCGCCCATGGTGGTTTCGGCGACCATCTGCTCGAGCGAGGTGGGCGCGCCGGTGAGGTGATAGGTGTGGCCCCAGGCGCTCGGGGTGCCGATGATCTGCGCGGCCACCCGGCTGACCCAATCCACCGGGGCGGCGTTGAGGTACCGGAATCCCGGCACGGTGCGAAATCGCATCAATGCCGCGGTGATCCCTGCGTTGAGGTCACGCGGGTTGTGGGCACCGGTCTCCGGGTGGCTACCGATCCCGCCGGGACGAAGGATTGTCACCACGAGTCCGTGTTCGCCCGCCCGGCGCAGCACGGCCTCGGCGGCCCATTTGGATCGGTCGTATCCGATGGGCAGCGCGGCGACATTGGCGGTCGGTTCGTCCTCGCCCAGCGTCGTGGCATCAGATCCGTTGAACACCGCCAGTGAGGAGATGTGGTGCACCGGTTTGGGCCGATCGGTGCAGGCCAGCTCCGCGAGGATCAGCGGGCCGAGTACGTTGGTGCGGCGCAGCGACGGATAGCCGCGCAGGAAATCCACTGCGGCACCCGCGTTGACGATCGAATCAACTTCCGCGGCAAGGGTTTCCCACCGTTCGTCCGACAGGCCGAGACGGGGCAAGCGTAGGTCGCCAGCCAGCGGCGTCACTCGCCGCAGTACCTCCCGCGACCAGGGGAGCGCGAAGCGCCGCAGGGCGTGCTCCAGCCGCCCGGCGGCGGCCTTATCGTCGTCGGCGCGAACCAGGCACACTACGTGGGCCTGACTGTGCCGCAACAGATCCAGCAGCAGGTGACTGCCCAGAAAGCCGGTGGCCCCGGTCAGCAGAATGCGGCGCGGCGCGGCCCGCTCCGGCGCTGCTACGAGCGGCAGCCGGTCGGCCCCCGCGAGATCGGCGAAGAGTTGGGCGAGATCGTCGGTGTCGGTGAAGGGTCGGTCGACGTCGTCGGTATCGGCCTCGGGTTTCACTTCCGGCCGCGACGGTGCGGATTCCAGGTGGTCGGCCAGCCAGCGGTGCGCCAGCCTGCGCGGGCGCGCGTCGAAGAACACCGTGTCGAGATCCGGGTGGATGCCGAGCTCACGTGCGAGTGCCGCGACCAATTCCACTGCGGCGAGGGAGGTTCCGCCCGCGTCGAAGAAGTCGGTGTCGGCGTCGATGGGCGTCTCGGTGAACCGATTCGCCACCGCGGTGATCGCCGCAGCCAACGAGTCGGCGTCCCACTCTCTCGCGTCGCGCTGTGTCTCTACCTGCGGTGCGGCGACATCCGTTCCGGTAGAGCCTCGTTCGAGGGTTTCGCCGCGCACGCGACGGTCGACGGACGCGTTCTGGGTGCCGGTGCGTGCCAGCAGGGCAGCGACATCCATTCCGGCAGTGCCCCGTTCGAGGGCTTCGCCGCGCACGCGACGGTCGACGGAGGCGTTGCGGACCGCCGTCCCGTCGTCCGGCACGCGTTGGTCGATGGTCGGGTTGCGGGCCGCGGTTCGCTTGTCAGGACTGGTCAACCCGTCACCTCCTCGTCATTCGCCTGCGTCTCCCAGGACCGGAACTCCCGCAGGCGATCCGGGGTCGCAGATACCTCCAGCGGCCCATCCTCGGTGGCACCGGCGAGCAGCCGCGCCGCCAATCGTCGAGCTGGTTCGTTCCTGGCGGTGCGCTCGACCGATATCCGTACCGTCGAGCAGCCGAGGGCATCGGCCCTATCCGCTGACCAGCTCAGCAGCCGTTCCTCGACGCCGCGGCCGAGGGCACGGCAACTGAGCTGCCAGCCGCGAATCCACAGGCTGTCCGCATCCTTCCGTAGCGCGAGCACCGAGATCAGCCCGTAGTCGCCGAAGCGGTCGCGCGCCGTCGCGGTCCACACCTCGCCCTCGTCGCGCCACCGGTCGAGGTCGTCGACGGTGACGGCGGCAAGGGTGAACTGAGTGGTCCGCCGCACGAGTTGTCGTGCGCGCTCGATCGTGGCTTCGGTCAGCGGCTCGATATCGACCTCGAGGTTCAGTCGGTCGAGGAACTCCGCGAATTCCGTGGCGGCGCGAGCACTGTCGCGCTCCCGCTCCTGGTGGTAGAAGTCGGCTCGCGCGCGGTCTTCTGCCGTCGCCGCGACCGGCACCATCGGCCACAATCGCGTGATGAACGATTCCAGTTCATCGGCGGGAGGACACGTCACCGACAGCACCTCGGGCAGCAGCGCGCGCATGCGCGCCACTTCGACCTGGTTGTCGTCGAGATAGCAGAAGCTGTCGAGGCCGAGCCGCAGTGTGCGTGCGACCTGCTCCATCCGCTCGGGCTTACCGTCCCAACCTGTGGAGATCGCGGCGAAATCGTCGCGGCGCAGCGGGCTGTCTGGCCGGTCCAGGATGGCTCGGACGATATCGTCGTCGTTGTTCGTCACCAACACCAGCAACGTTCCCGCCGCGCGCCACTGCAACAGCCGCCTGGCCAGTGCTCGGCGTGGCTCATCGAAAGCCACAGCGGCGGAACCGAGTTCGCCCGCCGTACCACTCCACAAGGTGTCGTCGCCGTCCACCGCGATCACCTTCGGCGCGGGTTCGCTCACGACGCCGACGGTCGCGACGAGGGTGAGGGCCACCGCCGCCTGGAATTCGGGCGAGAAGGGCAGATGTGCAAGGATCTCGGTCCGGTCGTCGAAGGGGTTGTCCACCAGGTGATGGCGCGTCCATTCGCTCGGTTCCAGCACCGCGACGCCGGGAATCTCACGCAAGCGTTCGGCGACGAGCCGCTCCCACCTGAGCAACCGTTCCGGCGGCCTGGCCGACGGCAGGATGCCGACGACAATCGGCTTACGCATGCGTTCGGCCACCTCGCGCACGGCCGCCGGATAGTCGGCGGCGAGCTCGGTGAGCAGGTCGTCGGAAATCGCGCCGAATCGTTCCAGATCCGCCGCACGCAGCAGCACGATGCCCAGCGCCGTCGAGGGCTGCGCGAAGACGCCCGACGGGTCACGCAGGCACGACAGCACATGATGATAGGGCGCCTCCGCGACGGTGATCGCGGTGGCATCCGACGATGCCGCCACCAGCAACTCGGGCAGCCTGCCCAGCGCGAATGTCGCACCCAGTGCCGCACGAACACCGGAAACCGGCTGCTGTCCGACTGTTTCGGGCCGGACCGGCGCTCCGGGATCGGTGACCGCGGCGGCAACCGTCTCCAGGTATTCCGCGCCGAACTCGGCACAGGTCCGCGCGTCGATGATGTCGCTGTTGTAGGTGAACCACACCTGGCCGGTATCCGGCAGCACCGCCACCATGAGGTCGAGATCGGAGTAGCCGGTGCTCACCGGAACGACCTCGGCCGCAGCCACGGCGGAGTTGGCGCGCAGGTAGTTGAAGTACACCTCGATCATCGGCGCGTTGTCGCGGTGCAGGCCCTCGGTGGCCAGCGCGGCGAGCACGTCGGCGAAGCCCGCGCCGGGCGCGAGCAGATTCCGCAGCCGCTCACCCGTGCGCTGTAGCACGTCGGTGACAAGGTCACCGGTCGTGACGGTCGCCGGGAACGGCACGGGCACACCGAAATATCCGACGGCATCGGTCGCGTCGGCGTGCATGCGGGTATCCACCGGAACCGCAAGGGCGAATCGGTCGACCTGCTGTCGCCGGGCCAGCAGCACGGTCAGTGCGCCGAGGAAGACCGCGGCCGGCGTGAGGCCGAGGTCGCGGGCTCGGTCCGCGACCCGGTCGTGCAATCCGGCGGGCATGTCGATCGCTATCGCTCCCGCACCGTAGCTGCGTTGGGCCGGACGCGGATTCGCCAAGGTCAGCTCGAGTCGGCTTGCTCCGGAAAAGGTCTCGCGCCATCGCGTGACCGCGGCATCGGCAACGTCGCGCTTGTTCGGCTGCGCGGCGAGCAGTTGATGCATGTCACGGTTGGTGACAGCGTCGTCGAGCTGCGAACCGGACAGTTCCGCGGCGAGCTCGCCCCCGACGAGCAGCATCGACTGCACATCGCTCATGCTGTGATGTGCGCCGAAAAGCAGTACCTGGTCGTCGGATTCGCTGTTGAGCAGTTCGAAACGCCAGAGCGGGCCTGTCTCCAGGTCGAACGGCCGCGCCATCAGTTCCCGGAAGTGCTCCTGGACGATAGCGCCACCGAGGTGGTCGAGGTCGCGCCAACCGGCCAGGTCGCCGGGCTCGCGGCGAATCTCGAGCTGCCGTCCGTGCTCCTCGCTGCGCTGAATAGTGGTGCGCAGTGCGGCATGTCGGCGGGCAAGTCGCGTGAGTGCCTGCTCGAGTTGCTCTCGGGTGACCGGCGCGGACAGTCGCACGGCG
This sequence comes from Nocardia sp. GCM10030253, assembly GCF_042675075.1. NCBI lineage: Bacteria > Bacillati > Actinomycetota > Actinomycetes > Mycobacteriales > Nocardiaceae > Nocardia > Nocardia sp. GCM10030253. The sequence goes on from NZ_JBHTDL010000002.1 coordinate 257,060, forward strand.
ACACCGCCGGTCTGCGCGGCGCTCGGGATACCGAGTTGTTCGGTCCGCAGCAGACGCATCATGTCCCTGGTCACCGGCAGCACTTCGACCTCGGGTACCTCGGTGGCCACGGCGTCGATATCGCCGCTATCGGCCTCCCGTGTCACCGCGTCCACGAGGTAGTCGGCGAAGTCGGTGAGATTCTGCTCGGCGAGGATCGTGCCGAGCGGCACCGAGATTCCGGTGTGCTCACGCACCTTGTTGCGCAGTTCGATCGCCATCAACGAATCCAGACCCAGACTCTGTAAGGGCTCCTCGACCGCGACCGTCTCGGTGCCCGCATGACCGAGCACCTGCCCGGTCCACTCGGCCACCGCGGCAATTGCCAGGGCGATCGCCTCCGCACGCGGTACGGCCCGTAGTTGTTCGGCGAAGCGCGATCCCGCCGCCACGTCGACGGTCGCGAGGTCGGCGACGGCCCGGCGCGGCACGCGGCGCACGAGTCCGCGCAGTAGCGGCGGGACGGCGGGCGCGCGCCGCAGCACGTCGGTGTCGAGCAGCAAGGGGACCAGCATCGGATCGCCGAGCCGAAGCGCGGCATCGAAACAGGCCATACCCTGCGGCACCGAGAACGTGCGAATACCCGCGCGCTCGATACGCCGGATGTCGGCCTGCGCGTAATGGTTGTGCATATCGACCTCCCACGCGCCCCAGGCCAGCGACTGGGCGGGCAACCCGAGTGCTCGGCGGCGCAGCGCCAGTGCGTCGAGATAGGCGTTGGCCGCCGCGTAGTTGGCCTGCCCCGGTGTGCCGAACAGTCCGCCTGCCGCGGAGAACAGCACGAACAGCGACAGCTCCCGATCCGCCGTCAGCTCGTGCAGATGGTGTGCCGCATCGACTTTCGGGCGCAGTACGCGGTCGAGCCGCTCGGGTGTCAGCGAGCTGAGTACGCCATCATCGAGTACGCACGCCGCGTGGACCACACCAGCCAGCGGCAAACCGTCGAGCAACTGTGCCAGTGCCGCCCGGTCGGCGATATCGCAGGCCGCGAATCGCACCCGCGCACCGCGGCGCTCCAGGTCGTCGCGCAACTCACGGCCACCCGGGCCCTCGATACCGCGGCGACTGACGAGCACCAGGTCGCGGGCACCGTACGCGTCGACCAGATGACGGGCCAGTGCCGAGCCGAGCCGACCCGGTGCCCCGGTGACCAGCACAGCACCGTCGCCGAGTGACACCTGGCCTTCCGGCACGCGCTGTGCGCTCTCCGGCAGCCGAACCAGCCGCGGCAGAAACGCCAGGCCGTCACGCACGGCCAACTGCGGTTCGCCCGTGGCGAGGAGTGCGGCGATGTCCACGTCGGGGTCGGCCGTGTCGATCAGCACGATGCGGCCCGGATTCTCCGACTGGGCCGAGCGCACCAGCCCCCAGACGACCGCACCCGCCGGATTCGGTACCTCCGCGCCGGGCCCTGCAAGAGCTGTCGCAGGCACGGCTACCGCATCTCGAGTCGCGGCCACTGCATCGCCAGTAGCGGGCGCAGCGCCGGAAGTGACGGGAGTAGCTGGCACACCGTCGCGTGTAGCGGGCGCAGCGACGCGAGCAACGAACACACTGTCGCGACCAACTGATACAGCGCCACGAGTACGCACGACAAGTGTCGTCTTCTCGAATCGACTGTCGCCGAGGATCGTTTGCAGCGCGGCCAGGATGTGCTGGGCAGTGTCGTGCACCTGTTCCAGCGAATCACCCTCGGGCACCGGCAGAATGATCGCGTCAGCTGTCGGCGGCTCGGCGGAATTCCACTCGCTCAGCGTGAGTGTCCGGTCCGGCGCGGGTAGCGCGAGTTCCGACCACTCCATCCGGAACAGGCGACGGTACGCGGGCGCGAGCGATGCGGCATCCCATTGCGCGGCGGCGACCGGTCGCAACAGCACCGAACCCACCGACACCACCGGTCGTCCGGTCCGGTCGGTCGCGGACATGGTGACGGTGTCGGCGCCAGACCGGGTGAGCCGGACGCGTAGCGCGGTGGCGCCTGAAGCCCACAGCGCCACATCGGTCCACACGAACGGCAGCATGGCGTGTTCGCCGTCGGCGGCGAACAGGGCGGTGGCGTGCAACGCGGCATCAAGCAGTGCTGGATGGATACCGAACTTCGCGGCGTCGCCTCGAGCGGATTCGGCGAGTTCCACCTCGACGAAGATTTCGTCGTCGCGTCGCCATGCCGCCCGCATCGCCTGGAACAGCGGACCGTAGTGGTGGCCGCGCGTGTACAGCTCGGAGTACAGGCCGTCGACGTCGACAGGCACCGCTTCCACAGGCGGCCACACCGACGAATCGGCTTGCAGCGGAACAGGTTCGGACTCCTCGGCTAGGGTGCCGTCGGCGTGCAGCGTCCATCGGGCATCCGGATCGTGCTCGTCGCGGGCGTAGATACGCACCGTCCTGCGGTCATCGGCGTCGGCGCCACCGACCACCGTCTGGATCTGCACGGCTCCGCGATCGGGGACGAGCATCGGGGCGCGCAACACCAGCTCCCGCACCACCGGGCTGTCCACCTCGTCACCGGCACGGACGGCCAGTTCGACCAATGCGGCGCCGGGCAACAGCACCGCGTTCGGGCCCGCGTGATCGGCCACCCACGGCTGCTGCCGACGCGATACCCGACCGGTCAGGATGACACCACCCGAATCCGGCTGCGGCACAACGGCACCCAGCACGGGGTGGGCAACGTCCCCGAGTCCGAGCGAGGTGGTATCACGGTGAACTCGGTCGGTCCAGAACCGCCGCTCGTCGAAGGCATAGGTGGGCAGGTCCACCCGCCCGTACTCGGGAACCATACTGGTCCAGTCGAGTTCGTGACCCGCGACGTAGAGTTCGGCCTGCGCCCTGGCCAGGCAGGTCGGTCCGTCCTGGTCTCGCACCAGTGAACCCACGGCCACCACCTCGCGCACGAGTTCCTCCGACACCGTCTTGACGGCGGCAGTCAGCGACGGGTGTACCCCCAGTTCGACGAAATACCGGAATCCGTCGGCGATCATGCGCTCGATCGTGGGTGCGAACCGCACGGTCTCGCGCGCGTTCCGATACCAATAGTCGGGTCCGATCGTCCCGCTCGTCACCGGCTCGCCCGATATCGTCGAATACCATGGTGTCGCAGGCGAATCCGTGGCCATATCGGCCAGCTCGGCCGTCAATGGTTCGCGGATGGATTCGATCAACCGGCTGTGCCCTGCGAAGCCGGTACCTGAGCCGGCGAGCCGCGTGTAGATTCCCGCGTGGCTCAGCTCGGCCAGCAGTTTCTCGACCGCGGCCTGCTCACCCGCCACGATAGTCGAACGGCGCACGTTCACCGCCGCGATCGACACCCGGCCGTCGAAGTCCGCCAGCCGCCCGCTGACCTCGGCTTCGGGCAGGCCGACCAGAGCCATCGCGCCCGCTCCGCGGACGGCCTGCATCAGGCGGCTGCGTGTGACGATAATCCTTGCGGCATCGCTCAATTCGATGGCACCGGCGCAGTAGGCAGCGGCGACCTCGCCCTGACTGTGGCCGATCACCGCATCCGGGATCACGCCCGCCGCTCGCCAGGTGGCCGCGAGCGCGGCCATGGTCGCGAACAACAGCGGCTGCACGACGGGGAAATCATCGAGGTCCGTGGTGGTCATGGTGGTCAACTTGTCCACCAGCGACCAGCCGGTGTGTGCACCGAAAGCCTTGTCGCACTGCTCGAATTCCGCGCGGAACTCCTCGGAGTGAGCGAGCATATCGCGCGCCATACCGACCCACTGCGTGCCCTGCCCGGGAAAGACGAAGGCGGTCTTGGCGTTGGTGAGCACCGCACCGGCGCCGACGACGACATTCGCCGACGACCCCCCGTCCACCAGATCGCGCAGCGCGGCGACCATCTCATCCCGATCGGCCGCCACCACGACCGCGCGACGCTCGAACTGGGTGCGCTGCAACGCCAGTGCGCGCGCGACCGGACCCGGCTCCAATCGCGGGTCGGCAATCACCAGATCGAGCAGCCGCTCGGCCTGACCGTGCAACGACGCCTGACTGCGAGCCGAAATCGGCAGCAGCGAAACACTCCGCTGGTCGGCTGACGTGTCCGGCACGACGATGGGCTCGGGCGGAGCTTCCTCGAGGATCAGGTGCGCGTTCGTGCCGCTGAGTCCGAAAGCACTCACACCGGCACGACGCAGCCGATCACCCCGGCGCCAGGGCATCGGCTCGGCCGCAACCACGACACCGCTTCGCTCCCAATCGACCTGCGGTGACGGCACACTCGCATTCAAGGTGGCTGGGATTCGTTCGTGCTGCAGTGCGAGCACCAGTTTGATGACACTGCCCACGCCCGCCGCGGCCTGGGTGTGACCGACATTGGATTTCAGCGACCCGATACCGAGTGGCCGAGCCGGGTCACGACCCGGCCCGAACACCCGCGCCAGTGCGCGCGCCTCGATCGGATCCCCGAGCGCCGTACCGGTGCCGTGTGCCTCGACGTAGTCGATGTCGTGCGGCGTCAGACCCGCGACACGCAGCGCCGAGCGCAGCACCTGCTCCTGGGCCGCGCCGTTGGGGGCGCTGAGACCCTGGCTGCGGCCGTCCTGATTGACGGCGGAACCACGAATGACCGCGAGCACCCGGTCCCCGTCGCGGCGAGCATCGCCGAGCCGCTTCAACAACAGCAGACCAGCGCCCTCGGCCCACACCGTCCCGTCCCCGTCGGCGGAGAACGGCGCACACCGGCCCGTCGGCGACAGCACACCCAATTTGCACAGTTCGATATGGGCGATCGGTGACATCAGCAGCGTGGCGCCGCCCGCCAAGGCGAGATCACATTCTCCCGCGCGCAGCGCCTGCATCGCCGAGTGCATCGCGACGATCGACGAGGAGCAGGCAGTGTCCATGGTGACCGCCGGACCGTGCAGCCCCAGCGTGTAGGAGATCCGCCCGGACGCGACACTCGGCGACAATCCGGTTCCCACTTGGCCGTTCAGCTGTTCCGGCGCGGGGTCGGCCAGATAGCCGGTGCTGTACACGCCGAGGTACACGCCGGTCGCGCTGCCGTGCAGGGTGCGCGGATCGCGCCCCGATCGTTCGATCGCCTCCCAGCTGAGCTGCAACATCATGCGCTGCTGCGGATCCATTACCGCGGCCTCACGCGGGCCGATACCGAAGAAGGCGGCATCGAAGCGATCGATGCCGTCGACATATCCGCCGCGGAAGGTGTACGCCTTGCCGGTCGCGGAGGTATCGGGGTCGTAGAGCCCGTCGATGTCCCAGCGGTCCGCTGGCACGTCGGTGAGCGCGTCGCCGTTGCCGTCCAGCAGCCGCCAGAGGGCCTCGGGTGAATCCGCCGCGCCGGCGAATCGGCAGGACATCGACAGGATCGCGATCGCGTCGTCGTCCGCGTTGTCTGCGTCATCGTCCGCGGTCGCCGCCTCGGGACCGGCCGTACCCGCCTCGATCGGCGCGGCGGGCGCCAGTGCCGTCGCCACTCCATCGATCGTGGGGTGGTCGAAAAACAGATTGGTGTCGATGAAGCGTCCGACGAAATCCGACAGCTCGACTACCAGCTCCACCAGATCGTGTGAGCCCAAACCGAATTCGACCAGCGGCAGATGCACATCGATACGTTCCGGATCCAGCGCCGCCTGCCGCGCGATCTCGGTCACCAGCCAGGATCGGACCGCCTCCGTGGACGGCTCCGCCGCAGACCGATCCGCCGACTCCTCGGTCGCCGTATCCGGTTCGTGCTCCTCGTCCACCGGCGCCCGCAGCGGACCCGCCGTCAACGTGAGCAACTCGCCGGACAGGTATGCCGCCCGGCACGCCGAACGCTGGATCTTCCCACTGCTGGTCTTGAATATGGTGCCCGGCCGAATCAGCAGCACCGTCGCGAGTGTGAGCCCGTACTCGGTCGCCACCGCGCCGCGCAGGGCGCCCTCGATCTCGGCCAGTTCGCCGGGATCCTCGCCGCGCACCTCGGCCACCACCACCGGCTGCTCGCCGGTCGGCCCGAGATCGACGGAGAAGGCCGCGACACAGCCGGCCCGGATACTGTCGTGCGCGGCCTCGACGGTCGATTCGATGTCCTGCGGATAGTGATTGCGGCCGTCGACGATCAATAGATCCTTGCGTCTGCCGGTGACGAACAACTCACCACCGGAGAGGATTCCGAGGTCCCCCGTGCGGAGGAAGCGGCGACCGTCACCGGGCAGCGTCGCCCCGAACACCTCGGCGGTGGCCTGCTCGTCACGGAAATAACCGGCGGAGACACTGTTTCCGGCGACCCAGATTTCGCCTTCGTCCCCGGCGGCGCGTTCGGTGCCGTTCTCGGGGTCCACGACCGCGATCGACATACCCTCGACCGGCCGCCCGACACCGACCAATTCGGCACCGCGCGCTCGGGTGTCCCGACCCGCAACCTCGCGGAGCGTCGGCGCCGCGGTGGTGGATGACGCGGTCACGATCAGGGTGGCTTCGGCCAGACCGTAGACCGGCTGGTGGGATGCGGCGCGGAATCCGACCCGACCGAAGGTGTCGGTGAACCGCCGCATCGTCGCGGCCCGTACCGGTTCGGAGCCGTTGAACGCCACCCGCCACCGGCTCAGGTCGAGCCGATCGATCTGTTCCGGCGCGATCTTGCGCGCACACAGTTCGTAGGCGAAGTTGGGGCCACCGCTGGTGTGGGCGCGGTAGGTTGAGATCGCCTGCAGCCATCGCTCGGGACGCTGCAGGAAATGCAGCGGCGACATCAGCACCGAATTGGCGCCGAGATAGACCGTATGCAGCAGCGGCGCAATGAGTCCCATGTCGTGGTACATCGGCAGCCAACTGGCGAACAGGGCGCCGTCCCATGAGTCGGCGAACGTGCGGTCATGCCCGAGCCCCGCGGCGATCGCCGCCTGGTTGTGCAGCAGATTTTCATGGGTGAGCAGTACGCCGCGCGGCGCGCTGGTCGAGCCGGAGGTGTACTGGATGAACGCGACCGAATCCGGGCCGAGATCCGGCTCCCGCCACCGCGCTGCCTGATCGTCCGCGATCTGGTCGGTGGCCAGCCACCGCACACCCGCCAACTCGGGAATCTCCGCACACAGCGCGGCCGAATCCGCGACGACGCGCTGCGGCGCCAGCACCACGTCGACCTCGGCGTGCGCCACCATCCGCCGCAGCCGGCGCAGCGAGCGGTTATCCCATTCGGGCAGCGGCGCGGGAACAGCGACCACGCCGGCCGCAAGACATCCGAAGAACGCCTCGGCGAACTCCGGGCCTGCCGGGTACAGCAACAGCGCCCGCTGCGGCATCGAATCCTGCAGCGCGGCGCCGATCGCCCGACTGCGGACACCCAGGTCTGTGTAGGAGATTTCGCGGACGACGCCTCCGACATCACCGCTGTCAAGGAACCGGTACACCACATCGGTCGGCCGATTCTCGACCTGAGTGAACAATGTCTCGACGAAAGTGTTGAGCACGGACTACTTCCTGTAAACGGTGAAACCCGAGATTGAGCCCGTCCTGATTCCCCTGATCTACGGGAAATGGCACGCGGCGCGTTGCGACTACAGCGCTCATCAATATAGCCGTCGTTACGCCGCTTCCCTCGGTAGGCAACTCGACGCAATCGCTCTGTGCCCCGGAAAATAGGGGCAGCGGCCGCTCGAAGCTCATTGCCGCTGGGGGGATTTCACGTTTGCGAGTTGACGACCCAGCGGTGAGGATGGCTACGTGTCAGACACCCTGGTATCGCTGCGCCAACTTCCCCGACTACGCACCCGTCACCTCGGGCGGATCGGTGGACTGCTGCGTCCCGGCACCCACCGTTCCCCCTTGCTCGAGCTTGGAAAGCGGTTCGTCATCTCGCCGCCAGGATTCCCGATCATGCTGGTCACCCACGACATGGACGATGTCCGAGAACTGTTCGCCAACCACGACGACTTCTCGATCGGGCAGGTACTGAGCCGGTTGTCCAGCCACGACATGATGTTCGGCAAGCAGACGTTGATTTTCCTCGACGGCGACGAGCACCGCCGCGAGCGCCGGCTGTTCTCTCCGCCGTTCCAGAACAAGGCACTGCGGTCCTACGAAGACCTCATGGTCGAGGTGGTCCAGCGCGAACTGCCCACCTGGCCGGTCGGCGAGCCGATCGAGTTCTTGAAGGTCGGCTACGACCTGGCCATCGGTGTGCTGCTCGGCGTCGTCTTCGGTGACGTGGCTCCGGCCCGCAGGGACCGGCTGAAGCAGGCGGTGAGCGAGTGGTTCGGGGAGATCGAAAGTCGCGGTTTCCTCGCCGTCACGTTGCTCACGCCGCTGTTCGGCGGCTACACCCCGCCCTACCCGCCGCTCGGTCGCCGCCAAGCCGATGTCGACACCGTCATCATCGAGGAGATCACCGCACGCCGATCCGACCCCGGCTACGCGGACGACCGGAAAGATGTGCTGTCCCGGTACGTCGGCACCGAACTGGATCAGCACGACGATGCCGCGCTGGCCCGCAACCTGCGCGGCATCCTGCTTGGCGCCTACGAGACCACCGCGATCACGCTCGGCTGGATCGCCGCCATGCTGGCCGGCCACCCGGAGGCCATGGCCGAACTGGACGCAGCGGCCGACTCCGGCGACCAAGCCAGGCTCGATGCCTACTTGGACGCCGTGGTCGCCGAAACGATGCGGCTGCGCCCGGTATCCCCGTTCACCGGCCGACGAGCGCTGCGCGACACCGTGATCAACGGTGTCCACATCCCCAAGGGCGCCATCGTCATCGTCCCGATCCTGCTCATTCACGAATCAGAACAGCACTACCCGGACCCGATGGTCTTCCGCCCCGAACGCTTCCTCGACGAGCGGCCGAACGGCCACACCTGGCTGACGTTCGGCGCCGGTCCGCATCGCTGCCTGGGCGCCCAGTTCGCCCTCGCGGAGGCGCGCATCCTCTTCCGCACCGTCCTAGAACATCGCCGCATCGACACGGTCCCAGGCCCGGTCGAACCCCCACGCCGCTACCACACCGGCCTCAGCCCCGCCCACAACGCCCGTATCACGCTCCTCCCCCGCTGACCCAGAAGCCGAGATGAACCGCAAGGTCCCCGATCTCAACAAAGATCGGGGACCTTCCTCATGTGGGCTCAGGCAGCGGAGACGCGAAAGCCCTTGTACCAGATGCAATTCCGCGCAGACTGAGCAATCTTGTTGTGATTCAGAGCAATTCGGCGTCGGGCAAATCGACGTCGCCCACTCGCCGCAGTGCCGCCGCCGCTGCGGCGGCTACCTCGGCCGTGATTGCACCCGAACTACTACGATCAGGATCCTGAGTCGACGTTTTGGCGGGAGAGGCCCGTTCGCGACCGGAGGGGCTACTACGCATGACCTATTTTCAGCACGAACCCGGCGATAACCGGAACCCGGGCACCCCCGAACCCGCACCGCTGCCATCCAACCCACCCGGCGGCCAGGACAGCCCCACTGCCGGCGCCGACCTCGTGTTCTCCGGTCCCGCTGCGGCTGCCGACTCGCCCTGGTACGGCCAACCCGGTCAGGGGTACCGGCCGCCACCGCCGTATCCGCCGCCGCCGTATCCGCCACAGTCGACCGGTAGCGGCAAAACGGGTCTGATCGTCGCCGGCGTTCTCGGGCTGGTGGTGGTGCTGGGTATCGGTGTGGCGATCGGTATCTTCGTCGGCGGCGACGGTGGCGGTGAGTCCGCCGGTGCCTCGACCACTGCCCAGCAGGGATCGACGCCCGGGACCTATTCGATGAACGGGATCACCAATGCGTGTGACCTGGTCGACCCCACACCGTTGACCAAGTGGTCGTCCACGCCGAAAGGCACTCCCAACCATCGGGAAACCTGGCCGTCCACCCACGACAGCGGCAGCCTGAAGTGCATTGCCGGCTACATCAGTTCGACCAGCGACGAGTTCACCATGAACAGAGCCGGAATGAGCGTCGAGGCCGAGTTCACCGACGGGACGGCTCCGCCCTTCTACGACCATTGGAAACACGCCGATACCGCAAACGCTGGACCGGGGTCGGTCTCCGGCGAGGTCACCGGAATCGGCAGCCAGGGCTACTGGCATTCCGAAGTGACCGGCAACCTGGTCTCGGAAATGGCCTACGTCGTGTGTGTGCAGGACGGTAACGTCTCGGTGCGGGTAAAGATCGCGCTCACGCGGGAGAAGGGTTCTCCTGCGGTGAGCCAGGACGAACTCGATTCGATCGCCAGGCGCCAAGTCCGCAGTGCGCTGGACGGTTTGAGGGAGAAGTAGAGGCCGCCGACTCGAGCAGGCCGGTGGGGACAGTGCGGATGACTGCTCGACGTCGGCAGTAATAGGATCGGTTCAGAGTTGATGGTCGACGGCGGAGCCCGTTGCAGAACCGGAGGGGCTACGTGGGATGACCTACTCCCAGCGCGGACCTGACGATCAGCCGACACCGGGAAGCGCCGATCCCGCTGTGCGGCAACACGATCCGCCGTTGGGCGACTGGCGTAACCCCGACTCGGGCACCTACACCTCAGTGCCTCCGCCCGCGTTTGCTCCCGGTCAACCTGTTATCGGGTACGGCCAACCTGGTCAGGGGTACGGGCCGCCGCCGTCGATCGGTAGCGGCAAAACGGGTCTGATCATCGCCGGCGTTCTCGGGCTGGTGGTGCTGGGCATCGGTGTGGCGATCGGTATCTTCGTCAGCGGCGGCGACAGTGGCGGCAATTCCGCCGCTGCCCCAGCCACTTCCAGCGCTGCCCCAGCCACTTCCAGCGCCGCCCCGGCCACGACGACGTCGCGCAGGGAAGCCGCGCCGGGGATCTATTCGATGAGCGCGATCACCAATGCCTGCGACCTTGTCGATCCCACGCCGTTGCACAGGTGGTCGTCCACGCCAAGGGAAGTCCCCCGGCATCAGGAATTCCCGCCGAATACCTCCGACGGCGGGAACCTGTACTGCGCGATCCGCTACACCAGCCCCTCGACCGTCGAGGACGACGCCACCGTCGACGAAGCCGGAATCAGCCTCCAGGCCCAGTTCACCGGCGCCGAAGCCGCCCCCGCGTACGACCGTTGGAAACAGACCGATACCGCCGCCACCGGAGCAGGGCGGGCCTCCGGCGAGGTCACCGGAATCGGCGCTCAGGGCTACTGGCACACCGCGACCACCGACACCGGCAACGGAATGACCTACATCGTGGGCGTGCACGACAGCAACATCTCGGTGCGAGTAGAGGTCGCCGTCCTGCGCGCAAAAGGCGAACCGCCGGTGAATCGGGACGATCTCGACACGATCGCCAAAAACCAAGCCCAGCAAGCTCTGAATGGACTAAAGACGGAATAGGCGTCACCAGCCATCCGCGACGGTGTCCACTAGTCGATAGTGTCACCAACGAACAGGTCGTCATGTTCGGATCCCGATCGTCGCTCCTGCGCGGTGGGTGTCGAAGAGACGTATCGAGATGTACGACGCGCCTGCGGGCAGCCGCACCGGGTCCGCCGGCCACCGACACCCCAACTGCCGAAAGCGGTCTGGATCAAAACTCCCGGCCTCACTCGAACGGCCGAGTGGCTCGGCGCCAGGACGCACGTGGTCAGAGGGGCTGGAGCCGGGGGTGCAGGAGGCAGAATTCGTTGCCTTCTGGGTCGGCCAGGACGTGCCAGCTGTTGGTGCCGGTCTGGCCGACGTCGACGGGCCTGGCGCCGAGAGCGAGCAGCCGCTCCAACTCGGCGTCCTGGTCGCGGTCGGTGGGGTTGACGTCGATGTGCAGTCGGAGCTTTCCGGTCCGGGGGTCGCTGCTGGGGATGAGGATTAGGGTGGGCTGCGGGCCGCCGAAGCCGGTGTCCGGCGGCCCGATCTCGATGCTTCCGTCGTCCTCCCGGCCGAGTTCGACGTAGCCGAGGACCTCGCTCCAGAATGCGGCGAGCCGGTCGGGGTCGGCGGCGTCGATGACGAGCTCACTGATGCGGCATGCCATGCCCGTCAGTGTAGGTAGACAACCCGGCAGTCGATAGTCGGTCGTGGTCCGGAGGGCAACGTGCGAAGGAGAACATGATGGTTCGCCGACATATTCAGGTGGCCACCGGGATTGGGGTGTTGACCGGGCGTGTGCCGTGTGCGGCGTTGCGCGTGTCCCAGCGCTGGCCTGGTGACGACGACCGGTAGGGACGTTCGGTGGGGATATCGGGTTCGTAGGACGAGGTTCGTGTCGATTGCCCTTGTGGTTCCACGTGTTTCATGTCCGCAAAACCGTTGGCGCGGACGCTGATCCGGGTCCGATCGCGCCGCGCCGGCGCAGCGACCTGCCGGAGTCGCGGGATCGACTGATCGCTGAAACTGCCTGCCACCACCGGTTTCGGCAACAAAGTTTGTACTACTGGGCTGCGCCCGCTGCGGTAGCACCGACAAGCTCCTCGCGTTGCGTGGAGTTCTGTTTCGGGAGTCTCCTACCTGGTCGGACGGTTAACGGTTGGGTCACTTACTAGTTGGCCAGGACTGACCTGTGCCTTGTCCGGCCAACAGCGCAGACTCCGATACATGTTGACACTCGGTGTTCATTTGTAACAGACTCGGCCGGTGATCATGAGCAGGGAGGTGCGCCGGTGACCGACAACGCCCGAGCGGCGCTCGAGATTCTTCGCGATGCGAGTCAGTTCAAGTGGTACGTCATCCCGTTCCTGCTGATCGTCATCTACATCTATGCCGTCGAAGTCGAGCGGCGGAACTGGAATGTCCTGTTTGCTGGGCTCGCGCTGTGGGGCATGGACTGGTTCAACGAGATCTGGAACGCTCTGGTCTTTCATTTCACCGATCGTGCACCTGTCTGGGGTGCGACCGGGTCCACCGCGTATCAGATCCTCATCGGTCTCAATATCGAGATCTGCTTCATGTTTGCCGTCATGGGTATCGCGGCGGCGAAGATGCTGCCGCCGCGTGAGACTCGCATCTTCGGCATGCCCAATCGGCCAGTGCTCATCGCGGCCAACTCGGCCGCGGCGGTGGGCGTCGAGGTGCTACTCAACAAGGTCGGTGTGCTCACCTGGGAATGGTCGTGGTGGCAGCCGAGCTTCCCCTTCCTCATCTGGCTCATCGGATATGTACCGTTCTTCGCGGCTTGCTTCTATGTGCATGATCTGCCCACCGTGCGAGCCAAAGCGCTGATCGTGGGCGTGATCCTCGGCATCGACGCCGTCGCCCTTATCGGTTTCGGCGCGGTGGGGTGGCTGTGATGCCCCGGCACGCCATCAGGCGTACCGCTGTCATCGCCGTGACCGGGTTGGTATTCGCTGGGATAACAACGCGTTCCGTGACTTTCGCCGACACCGGCTGTGCGCCGGTGGGCACCGTCGGCACTCCGGAACTGACAGTCGACGAATCCACCGCCGGGCTGGAGGCATTGGCCCCTGCCGCTGTCGACCTGCCCGAACGGGTCTACTTCCGCACCACCGCCGAGTCGTTCAACCGGCGTTGGACATTCGCCAACCGTGACGGCCATGTATACGTGAAAGAGTCCGCCGCCCAGGGCGGTTGGCGCATCGTCGCACTGCCGGGCTGTCTGGAGGGCCGCATCGTCGGTGTCTCCGCCGAGGACGACGAGGTGATGATGATCGACCGCGACGGCCGATTCTTCACCATGGACCACGCGCTGAGCGCACCCCGGGACTGGAACTGGAGCAGCCGCTACGGCACCCCGCTGTGGACCGGCCCCGGAAACACACTCCCACCAGGCACACTCACCTGGTCCTGGTCGGTGCTCTCCCCCAACGAGGACCACGTCTGGCGAGATACGGCCGGTAATGATCACCCGGTCGGCGGGGCGAAAGTATCGCACGTCTACGCGCTCACCAAAAATGGTCAGCGCATCCAGTACATCGATCCGTGGCTGCCCGTGGATCACAGCTACGAGATGGCCACACCGTATGGCGGCCGGTTTCAGGCGGTCGCACTGTCCACGAGCGCATCGACCTCGCTGATCGTCAACCGTTTCGGCGACTTCTACACGCGCCTCTACGATTTTGACATCTCCGGCGCCGACAAGGTGTTCTTCCGATACTCCTACCGTGATCAGCGCGGACTGCCCGAGGCTCCCGACATGCTGTCAGAACGGATGGACAGCCGATATGCCGCGATTCAGTTGCCCGCACCGGACTGGGTGCAGCAGCCGAAGGTTCCCGGTGAGATCACCGACCGCATCTCAATCCACAAGACTGGGCCTGGCTCGCTAGCGCGGGAACTGCGCGTCGAGGGCCGCCGCGGTGGTCGAAACGGGTTCTGGACAAAGCAACTCACCGACGAGTCGTGGACGTTTGCCCCTACCGATCAACCCCTCGTGGGGTCCGTGCTGGAAAACTCGCCGACCAACCGTTCGCTCGACACGCTGGCGGCCCCATCGCCATACGACTATCAGGGTGTCTCGACGCGGGGATGGAGCGCGCAGCTGCGCACCTTCGACGCGGCCGTGACCCCCACTCCGCTTCGGATCGAGTTCAGCGATGGCAATGGGCTGGACCTGATTCTGCACACTGTCGACGGGTTGCGCCAGACGCCTCAGCGGCCAGGAATCACCAGTCAACCCAGGTATTTCGACGGGACAATAGAACTGTCGCCGGAGTTGCTGGTCGGCCTGGATACGCAGCCCGCCACCGTCCGCGATTTCGTTCGAAACATATTGGGCGGGAATCGTTTCACGGATACATCCGTCGATGTCACCGACACCCAGTTCCACATCGCCCTGTTGGACCTGAGCTTGAACCGATCCTGATTTCGACCGACCGGCGCGACTTCCGAACCAGGATTAGGTGTCGCAGTCGTCCGTTGCCGGTCCAAACTGGTGGAGGTCGTAATTCGATCCCTCCGCTATTTGTCGGCAGGATCAGATGAATAGCGAAGAACACCGAGGAGTGAGTAGGTTGCCGATTCAGGTTGCCGTCTGCGGGCCCCGCCATTGCACCGACACCGACGCCGCGAACGCGAGAGAGATCGGTCGGCTGCTGGCCGAGGCTGGCGTGACCGTGCTGTGCGGCGGCGGGACCGGGGTCATGGCCGCCGTCGCGGAAGGCGCGACCGGCGCGGGTGGTCTCGTCATCGGGGTTCGCCCGGACGCCGACCGGTCCTTGGTCTGCGATGGACTGTCCGCCGTGCTCTACACGAACATGGGGGAAGCGCGGAACGCGATCCTCGTGTGGTCTGCCGACGCCGTAATCGTCGTCGGCGGATCCTGGGGCACGCTATCCGAGCTCGCGCTCGCCCATCGCCGCGGCGGCATCCCAGTCGTAACGCTTGGCGGGTGGCAACTACTCGACGCCACCGGGAAACCAATCGACGCCGCGCTCGTTGCGGACGATCCCCATCATGCGGTGGAACTCGCCCTCCCAACAGTATGAACACGGCGACATGCTGAGTTAGTCAGCCAAGTTGTTGCGCAGGAAAGGAACGGCCGAGAATAGCGGCTTCAACGGCGCCGATCCGATCGTCGATCTGCCTACCAGCCTCCTCGGTTCCTCGCCCCAGCCATTCCGCCGACCACCGCTCGAGCTGATCTGAGCGCTGAGGCTTCCAAAGAGATCACTCCCAACCGGATCGGCATCAGTTCCACCGAAACGCCGTCAGAAACGACTCGGCAAACTCACCCTGGTCGAGTTTGAAACAATCAACCAGACCGCACACTCGGCCTGAACCACTCGACCCCACGAGTCAACCAAAGTGGGGGCAGTCCCGTGGGTGTGCAGTGGCTAGGCGGCTGAAGCTATGAGCGCCGCAGTTTTTGCAGTATTTCCGAGATTTCGAGTCCGGCTCATCTGCTGATACCGACACCACAGAGCAGCACCACACCCAGCCGATCAACGTCGGCTACCGCGGCGCCCGACGACGCCGGAAGCTCCATCGCGCCGGCCGCAGCGACAACATCGAAGGGATTGGGCAGCAATGATTCACTTGATCATGCGAACCGCGATCTACGTGATGGCGGGAACCGGCCTCTCGTTCGCAGGCCCTCCAGCGCCCGTGGTCGCGGCGACCCCACCCATCGCAATCGTGACCGGCGGCGAGATCTCCGGCTTCGCCTCCGGCGGAATCACCAAATACCTGGGAATCCCCTTCGCCGCACCCACTGGCGGCGAAGCGCGATTCAGCCCACCACGGCCCGCACCGCCGTGGCCCGGCATCCGGCAGGCCCTCGGTCACGGACCACAGTGTCCGCAGAGCGGGTTCCTGCTCGGTGGGTTACCGACAGGCCCCACCAGCGAAGACTGCCTGAGCATCGACCTATACGTGCCCGACGGGATCCGCGACAGAAACCTGCCGGTCATGGTGTTCTTCCACGGCGGCGGCTACACCGACGGTTCCAACAGTCAATACGACGCGCCTACCCGGATGGTCGCCGAAGGCAACGTCATCGTGGCCATCCCCAACTACCGCCTCGGACCATTCGGATTCATGTCGCTACCAGAACTAGCCGCCGAGTCCGGTGGCGCCACCGGAACAGTCGGCATCCAGGATCAACAAGCCGCCCTACGCTGGGTGCGCGACAATGCCCACGCCTTCGGTGGCGACCCGTCCAACGTCACGATCTTTGGTGAATCGGCCGGCGCCGGAAGCATCTGCACACACTTCGCCGCACCCGCCTCCGACGGCCTCTACAACAAAGCCATCATCGAAAGCGGATCCTGCGCACAATCACCCTTGGTGCCCAGCAACCGCGACGACTCCTTCAGGCGCTCACAGCGATACGCCGAAAGCATCGGATGCGGAGATCCCGCAACACAATTGGCATGTTTGCGCGCACTACCGGCCGCGAAACTCCTGGATTCACCGATCGCCGAATTCTACGAACTACCACCGACCTGGATACCCAGCATCGACGGCGTAGTCGTCACCCAAACACTCGACACCGCACTCGCACGAGCAGCCGACCGAAAAATACCCCTGATCGTCGGAAACAACAGCAACGAAGGCGCACTTTTCATCGCCGAATCCGACTATGCCCGCGGCCACAACCCGGATGCCGCAAGTTACGAACGCTACGTCCGCCGGTCATTCGGCACCTTTGCCGACCGGGTACTCACCCAATACCCGCTCGACCGATACCCCTCACCCGCAGCCGCCCAATCAACAGTCATCACCGACGGCCTGTTCGCATGCCCCGCCCTGTTCGTCAGCCGCGCCGCCCGCGACACCGGACATCCGGTGTGGCAGTACGAATTCGACCAAGCCCCACTCGGCGACACAAACCCCCTGCTGCCCGGCGCCTTCCACACCGCCGAACTGCCCTACCTTTTCACCAGCCTGATAAGCCTGCCGATCCCATGGACCGGACCATCCGATGCCTTCTCCCGACAAATGCAGCGATGGTGGACCACCTTCGCCCACACCGGCAACCCGAACGGACCGGGCTCACCCCACTGGCCGGTCTGGCCCGAACCGACCGGGCAAAGCCCCGACGGGCCAGTATTGATCATGCGGGCAACCGGCAGCACTGTGTCCCAAGACTTCGCCGCCAGGCACAACTGCGGATTCTGGTCCGAACGCCCACAGTAAGGCCCCGTTCACCGAACCGATACCCCTGTTTCAGTGGGCAGTCTGGAGCCAGTCCTGGTAGTGCGTGGGTGCCAGGTGTGCGTCCGGTCCTGCGGTGAGCACATCGCCGGTGACGGCCGCGAACATGCCGGCCTTGTCGTCGGTGATGACGGTCCGGCTGTCGTGCTGTGCCGCCAGGGTGACCCTGGCGAGTTCGTCGAGAGGGAAGACGTCCGGGCCGGCGACGTTCCGGATCCCTTGCAGCGGGGTGCCAGTGGCGACCTCGACGACCGCGTCGACGACATCCGCGGCGGCGATCGGCTGGAGGCGGGTGGCGGGCAGGCGGACGGCGTCGCTGTCGGAGGTCCAGGACAAGACCGCGTCCATGAACTCGAAGAACTGGGTGACGCGCACGATGGAGTACGGCGTGGGCCCCTGCCGGAGCAGGTCCTCCTGCAAGGCCTTGGCCCGGTAGTAGTCCAGCTGGGGCACCTGGTCCACCCCCACGATCGAGAGGATGACCTGGTGCCGGACACCGGCACTCTCTGCTGCGGCGAGCAGGTTATTCATGGAGGTGCGGAAGAAGCTCAGAGACGCCTCGTCGAAGGTCGGCGAGTTCGCCAGGTTGATCACGACTTCGGCGCCCTCCAGCGCCTGGTCCAGGCCCTTCCCCGTGATCAGGTCGACACCGGTGGACACTGCCGCGGGGACGGCCTCATGACCGGCCGCGGTCAGCTTCTTGACCACCTGCGAGCCGATCCGTCCGGTACCGCCGATGACTGTGAGCTTCATGGTTCCCACCTTTCACGGCGTGCCACCGGGCATGCCGGGGGTTCGTAGAGGTCGATTGCACTGATGTCCGAAGTTCTGTTCACTGCGGCGGCCCGAAGTCGATCCGGCCCTTTTTTCGCAGCCGTGGGCACGAGTAGTGACCTACCTTTTCGCGGTTCAAGCATCCCACCAGCAAACCGATGGCGGAATGGGTCTGTCAGAGGTCGACGGAGTCCCACGAGGCCGACGCCACCCGATAAGCGAGCGCGGGCCATCATGCGCCGGGGCGGGCCGCCTGATGGCGCGCCGCATATCCCGACGGCGCTGTCGAGGCGTTGCCGAAGCGCCCCGGATCCGGTAGCAATTCGGAGTACACGGTGACCTGGCCGGTAACCCGTCACCGATCAGCAGGCACCAGTGCCTCCGACAGTTCCTGCGCGACCACAACCTCACGCTGACACCTGGGCTCCGCTCGCTCACCCCTGGTGACCCGATCAGCGTGCGGGAACTGAGGGCTGCCGCGCATGACTTGCTTCCCGCACTGAGCACACCTTGCCGCGTGAATAATCCGCCACAGTCGAACAGGTGTCCCACCTCGGTGATGACCGCTACGTCGACCAGCCAGTCGGGTCCGGTAACAAGTCGCATCAGAGCTGGAAGGTGAAGGTGCCGCACCGATCCCGCAGTTGGTTACGTCCGCGCCATGCCCCGGGTCTTCAGCGTCGCCGCCAAGTCATCCCATGTCGGCGCGGTAACATCCTGGGGATGATGACTCGTCAACGATGTCGCTCCCATCGTGACGGGCACGGCCCGGCAGTTACGGTAGTGGTTGCAGAGCCCCCGTGGGGCAAGGCATTCGCGGTGAGGGGCTCGGTTCCGTGACTGACATTTTGGCCATGGCATGGCGAGAAGCCGCCCAGCGCCTCGGGTTAGCGCTCGGTGAACGAACCCCCTTTGTGCTCGCGAGCCTATTCCATACGCCCGGCGCGGAGCTGAAGTTCATGGTCTCGAAAGTCGAGCGGCTGGACACCAATATCGCGAAGCGCATCATGTTGACAGCGGAGGAGGGAGTGAATCGGCGCGTCCCGCTGGGCGCAATCGGAAAGAAAGTGGTGGACCTTCAAAACACGCACCGTGCCGGCCTTGCCGCCGGGAAGGGGCTGCGGATGAGGCTGCCGAAGACCCGGCAAGCGCTGGACGATCTGAACGCGCCGCCCACCACCGCGCGTCCGGACGCCGAACTGGAAGTATCCTCCACCTACAGTCGCCCGACCGGCTACCGCAAAGGCGTCCGGCAAACGGTGTGGGATATGAACAAGGACGCCGATGGTCTCGTTCGCGACAAGTTGACCGGCCAGGTGATCGACCCCACCAAGCCGTGGCATATGGGGCACAAGCCTGGCCTGGAGTTCTGGAAACATCAACGCGATGCCGCAGTGCGCGGGATCACGCGAGAAGAGTTTCTGAACGAGCACAACGACGTCAACCGATATCGACCCGAACTACCGAGTTCGAATCTGAGCCATGCCGGTGAAGACCACAGTGACAACTACTTAGGGGGCGATCTTTGAAAGCCAGTGACGACAACCGGCAGATCGCGGAGACAGCCAGGGCCGTGTTCGGTGGCACTCCCCGCGTCGTGCAGTATCTCGATGCGGATGAAAAGTCCGAGATCGCAGTGCTCAGTAGCGTCGATCGACCTGAGCCCGGGTTGATCTCGTTCTGCACCATCACGCTGTCCGATCACCCGATTCCAGGCCGTGTCCAGCCGCCGCTCGGAGTCGAGATCGTCGCTGTCAGTACCGCGCCGGAGTTCGCGGCCGTGCTGTCGACAGCGGCCTTCTGCGCTATCAACAGTGGTTGGCTTGTCGAGCCCGGACGGGTCTTTCCAGATGTCGTTGGCGCACACATATCCGACACCACCGTCCCCCATCTGATGTTCGTCGACCCGTTCCTGTGGGACGACTCCGACTTCGCGGCCAGGCCGATGACCGGCAAGACCGTGGCGTGGGTTCAAGGTGTCCCGATCAGCGACGCCGAGATGGAATACGTCCGGTCGCATAGTTCGGACGCCTTGGAGGATCTGTTCGTGTCCGCTCAACCGGACGTGCTCGATCTCCGCCGGCCCTCGGTGGTGTGAGCCTCAGGCGGTGCTGGGGTCCCGCATTCGCCGCTGGCGAGAGATCCCGGTTCGGTCGGCAAACCCGTGGAGCCCGCTGCCCTTTCGCAGAGTCGATCGGCGACCGGATGTGGTCGATGACCTCGCTTCCATCCTGCGCGTCATCGGCCCCGAACTCCGACGGGCAAGGCGCCCTCTGCAATTCGCACGAAGTCGGACCCGGCTCCCGTGGCGTTCCCCTCCAGCACTCGCCCGATCTCGGGAAGCACCTCGGCCGCCATCATCTCATCGTGTGTGACGGCGAGCGGATAGTTGGCGATGGTGCCCGCGACATGCGGACGCCAGCGGCGCGACGCGGCGCTCGGGTCGGCTTTCAAGGTTCCCCCGTACTCCCGGGCCGCGGTGAAGAAGACCAGATCGCCGTCGTATCGGAGGGGACGGTAGCCCGCGACCATGCGCACCGCCGCGTTGTAGGAGGCGGTCAACCGCTCCAGATCGGTGCCGGTGACGTGGAGCGTGCCCGCCACGGTGCCGCGCAGCGCGGCCGCGGCCTCGTCGGCGCTCAGTGTGTTCGCGTCGACCCGCAGCCCGAACACCGGACCGAACTGGTGCACGAACTCACCCGGAGTGAGCGGATCCGGTGGCTCGAGGTGCCGCGCCGCCGGATCGGTGTCGAGCAGTACCAGCCGCACCGGCTCACCGGCGCGGCGCAGCCGTGCCGCCATCTCGTGTGCGACGAAGCCGCCGAAAGACCAGCCGAGTAGCTGGTACGGGCCGCGCGGAGCGATCTTGCGGATCTCCCGCAGATAGCGTTCGGCGTACTGGTGGATGGTCTCCGGGACGGCGTCGTCGGGACCCGCCGCCAATTCCGGCGATTGCAGCCCGTAGATCGGGCGGCGCGGGTCGACATGCGCGCCGAGCCCGGCGTAGCACCAGGCCAGGCCCGAGGCGGGTGCGACGCAGAACAGCGGGGGCAGGTCGACGTCCTCGGTCCTGGCCCGGATGGGCAGCACCACGTCCAGTGCCGTGCGCATCGCCACGGCAGGCTCTGTCTCTCCTGCGGCACCGCTCGCGATACGGTCGGCCAGGCCGGCGACGGTCGGATCGACCAACATCGCCAGCACCGCGACCTCGACACCGAGCGCGTCGTGGAGCAGCCGCACCGCCCGAACCGCGCTCAACGAGTTGCCGCCGAGGGCGAAGAAGTCGTCGTCCAGGCCGATGCAATCGGCGGCCAGCTCCAGCACCTCCGCGTAGGCGGCGGTCACCGCCCGCTCGATCCGCGTCACCGCCGGACGGAACTCGGCCCGGTTCGTACCTACCGGCGCCGCCCGCTCGTCGGCCCGGCGCCGCTCGGCCAGCGCCGCCAGCACTTCCGGGTTGTCGAACAAGGCGATCTCCTCGACCGCGGTCGAGGGGTCGGCCAGCACGGTGTGCAGGATCCGATCGAGCGCCGTGCCGAAGTCGGCCACCGTCTCCGCTTCGAAAAGGTCTGCCGCGTAAACGAAGTGGCCGATCATGCCGTTCGGGGTGCCCGCGTCACCGATGTTCTCGGCAATGTGCAGGTGCAGGTCGAAATGCGAGATGTCGGTGTCGATATCCAGCTCCGCCAGTTCCAGGCCGGGCAGCGAGTACCTGATCGTCGCGAGGTTCTCGAAGGAGAACCCCACCTGGAACAGCGGATGCCATGCGGCGGACCGGACCGGGTTGAGTACCTCGACGAGCCGCTCGAACGGCACATCCGTGTTGGCCAGCGTCCGCAGGTCTCGTTCCCGGGTCCGGGCGAGCAGGTCGGCGAAGCTCTCCCCCGGCTCGATAGCAGCGCGGAACACCACCGTATTGACGAACATGCCGATCAGGTCGTCCAATTCGGCCTCGCCACGCCCGGCGACCGGGGTGCCGACCGCGATATCGCGCGTGCCGGACAATTGGGCAAGTAGCACCGCGAACGCGGCATGCAGCAGCATGAACAGCGAAACCTTGTTGGCACGAGCCAGATCCGCGAGGGCGGCGTGCGTGGCGGCGTCCAGCTCGAACGGGATGCGTCCGCCTTTGTGGCCGAGCATCCGTGGCCGCGGCCGGTCGGTGGGCAGCGGCAGGTGATCCGGCAGCCCGGCCAACTCGGTGCGCCAGTAGCGGATCTGTTCGGCCGCTTCCGATTCCAGATCGTCCTCGCTGCCGAGCAACTCCCGCTGCCAGCATGCGAAGTCGCCGTACTGCACCGGCAGCGGCGCCCATTCCGGAGCGGCGCCCGCGACACGAGCGGCGTAAGCGGTCATCACGTCGCGTGCCAGCGGGGTGAACGACCGCCCGTCACCGGCGATCTGGTGGAGCACCAGCACGAGCACGTGTTCGGACGCAGCGCTTCTGCCACGAGGATCGCCGTTGCTCGTGACTCGCGTATCACGGTCGCTATCGGCGGCGCGACGCCCACCTCTGATTCGCAGCACCGCTCCGCGCACCGGCACCTCGGCCGTCACGTCGAACGGTGGCGCCGCGATTTCCCGGATTCGCTGCGAAACAGCGTTTTCCGCAATGTCTTCGACCGCCAATTCGGGCACGGATTCCGCCTCGTCCAGCACGACCTGCACCGGCCCCGCGGCGGACTCCGGGTAGATGGTACGCAGCACCTCATGCCGGGCAACCAGATCGCCGACCGCGGCCCGCATGGCACGCACGTCGAGCGCACCGGACAGCCGGATCGCGACCGGCATGTTGTAGGCACCGGAGTCGGTGTCGAGTCGGTTGAACAACCACATCCGTTGCTGTGCAAGCGACAGCGGGACCGAACCGGTCCGGTCGTATGCCCGCAGCCGTGGCCGGACCCGATCGTTGCCGACCGTCCTGGCCGCCAGTTCGACCGCGCTGGATGCCTCGTACAGATCGCGCAGCGTCACCGAGATACGGTGCACCGTCGCACTATTCGGGGTTTTGCCCGTGGCCGCGTTGTCATCCGCGATACCGAACTCGCTCGGCGCATCGCCAACGGGCTGCGCAATCCTCCGCAGGGCCGCCTCGAGCCTGCTGACCGCCTTGGTGGCCAGCAACGAATTCCCGCCCAGATCGAAGAAGGAATCGTCGATGCCGATACCTTCGGTCTCGAGCACCTTCTCGAATACTTCGAGGATGGCGCGCTCGCGTGGGGTGCGTGGCGCCCGGTAGGCGCGGCGTACCCCGACACGCAGGTCGGGTGCGGGCAGGGCGGCGCGGTCCAGTTTGCCGACCGGGGTCATCGGGATGCTGTCCAGTGGCACGATGACGGCAGGCACCAGGTAGGAGGGCAAGGTCGAGGCGATCCGGCCGCGCACCCCTTCGATATCCAGTCGCTCGCCGTCGGAGGGCAGTACGTAGGAAACCAGCACGGTCGCACCCGCTGGGCCCTTCTGCCCGATGGTGACCGCGAACTCGATCTCTGGCAGCCCGGTGAGCGCATTGTCGATCTCGCCGAGCTCGACGCGCACGCCACGAATCTTCACCTGGAAGTCGGTGCGGCCCACGTATTCCAGCGCGCGGTCTTCCGCGCTCCAGCGCACCAGATCGCCGGTGCGATACATCCGTCCGCCCGGATCGCCGAATGGATTCGCGACAAACCGCGCGGCGGTCAGGCTGTACCGGTCCAGATAGCCGCGCGCCAAGGCAGGACCGGCCAGGCACAGCTCGCCGACCGTGCCCTCGGGCACCGGACGCAGCCAGGAATCCAGCACCAGTGCCGCGGCGCCGCGGATCGGGGCGCCGATGGTGACCGGCTCATCCGCTGCCAGCTGAGCGCTTCCTGTTGCCCAAATGGTGAATTCGCTCGGGCCGTACAGGTTCAGCATGCGCCGGCCGGGCGCCCACTTGGCCACCAGTTCTGGACCGCATGTCTCACCCGCGACAGCGAGCACCCGCAGATCGGGCAGATTCGCCGGTTCCATCGTGGACAGCACCGACGGAGTGATCACCACGTGGCTGACGTGTTCGTCGCGCAGCAGATCTTCCAGTGCCGCACCGGCATACACATCCGCGCTCGCCACCACCATCCGCCCACCGGAACCGTGCGCCATCAGCAGTTCGAACACCGAGGCGTCGAAACTCGGCGAGGCCACGTGCAATACGCTCGCGTCGGGATCGACCAGCAGCGATTCCCGCTGCGCGGCAACAACACCGGCGATGCCACGGTGACCGAGCTGCACCGCCTTGGGCCTGCCGGTGGAACCGGAGGTGTAGATCAGATAGGCGGCCTGATCCGGGTATATCAGGCCGCCGCGCTCGCTGTCGGTGATCGGCGCCGTCGAACGGGTCACCGAGCCCGCGACGGTGGCGACATCATCGAGCAGCAGCCACTCCACCGTGTCCGGCAGGTTCGCTCGGCAACTGGTGGTGGTGAGCCCGAGATCGGCCTTGGTATCGGCAACCTCGAAGGCGATCCGGTCGGCTGGATGGCCGGGATCGAGCGGGACGAACGCGGCCCCGGTCTTGGCGACGGCCCACACGGACACCACCAATCCGATCGAGCGGGCCAGGGCGAGCAGCACCCGGCCGTCCGGTCCGGCACCGTGCTCCAGCAGCAACCGCGCCAGCTGGTTCGAGCGCATGTCCAGTTCGCGGTAGGTCAGATGGATCCCGTTGCACGACAGCGCGATCGCCTCGGGCGACCGGGCGACGGCCGCGGCGAGGGTCGCGGGCAGCGTCAGGGGCTCGGGCGCGGGCGGCCCGGACACCACCGCCTCGGCTACGGCCAGGTCGAAAGCGGCCAGTTTTGTCTCGGTGGCGGTAGCGAGTTGTGCCAGCAGCCCCGTGAAACGGCCGAGCAACGCGGCCGCCTCGCGAGTCTCCATGACGCCCCCGCGGTACTTCAACGTCACCTGCAACGTTTCGGTCCACTCGCCGTCGGTGCCCTGCGTGCGATGCGGGAGTATCTGCAGACACAGCGGATAGGGCGTGCTGTCGGTGCCGGCGACATCGAGCACCCGCATGCCCGCGATATCGGGCATGGCGGCCAGCGCCTCCAGATCGACCGGGTAGGACTCGAACACGGTTGCGGTGTCGAATAATTCGCGGCGGCCGATGGCACGCTGGATGTCCATCAAACCGGCGTGCTGATGCTCGAGCAGCGCGGCCTGCTCGGATTGGATGCGACGCAACAGTTCCGCGGCGGTCAGGCCCGGCTCCAGTCGCACCCGGACCGGCACCATGTTGATGAACAGGCCGATGGTCGATTCCACATCGGTCAGCTGCGGCGGGCGACCGGAGACAGTGGCGCCGAAGACGACATCGTCGCGGCCGGTGCGAGCACGCAGGATCAGCGCCCATGCGGCCTGCACGGCGGTGTTCACGGTGACGCCGAGGGCGCGGGAGAGGTCGTGCAGGGCTGCCGATGTTCGGACATCGATCTCGCGTGACACCTGGCCGGCCGCAGCGTCGGCGGGACCGGCCGCAGCGGCCAAGGTCGGCGCATCGATCCCCGCGAGCGCGTGGGCCCAAGCGTTTCTGGTCGCCTCCGCGTCCTGTGCCGCGAGCCAGGCCAAGAAGGCCCGGTAGGACGGCGCGGCAGGCAGTCCGCGCGCATCGCCGTCGGTCGCGTACAGGGTCAGCAGCTCCTGCACCAGCAGCGGGGTCGACCAGCCGTCCAGCAGGATGTGGTGGTTGGTCAGCAGCAGCCGATAAGTGTCGGCGCCGAGGCGGATCAGGTGTAGTCGCAGCATCGGTGGACGCGCCAGATCGAAGCGAGTGGTGGCGTTCTCGGCGACCAGCCTGTCGTACTCGGCGTGTGCCGCGTCCTCGGGTAGATGCGCCAGGTCGGTTGCGCGCCAGTCGATCTCGGCCGAACCGACGACGAGCTGCCGAGGCCCGCCGTCGGTGGCCACGAACGCCGTCCGAAGACTGTCGTGTCGGCACAGCAGCGCGGTGGCGGCGCGCCGCAGCCGATCGTCGTCGACAGTTCCGGTCAGCGACAGCACGGTCTGCACCACGTAGTCGTCGACACCGTTGTCGAAGCATGCATGGAAATACAGTCCGAACTGCAGTGGCGAGAGCGGCCACACATCGGCCAGTGTGGGGTAGCGCCGCTCCCAGCCGTCGATATCCCGCTGGGTGGTGGCAGTCAGCGGGAAATCCGACGGGGTATGTCCGCCTGCCTCGGCGGTTTCGGTGTGGCGGGCCAGGGCGCCGAGCGCCTCGACCCACAGGTGTGCCAGCGCCGCGACCTCGTGCTCGCCGAGGATCTCGGCGGCGAAGGTCCAGGTGGCGGCGAGTTCGTCGCCGTCGGTCAGCGCGTTGACGTCGACCACCGCGGGCAGCGGCATCGCGGCGTCCTGGGTAACCGCGAACGGTGCCCCGGAACCGGACAGCGCCCGGCCGGGCAGCCACGGCCCGGACAGCGCCCCGGTGTGGACCCGGCCCAGATAGTTGAACCCGATCTGCGGTGCGGGCCGGTCGGCCAGCACCGTCGCGGTGTCCGGGTTCAGGTGGCGCAGCATGCCGTAGCCGATGCCGTTGTCCGGCACCGCGCGCAACTGCTCCTTGATCCGCTTGATCGCCCGGCCGGCGTGCGTGCCACCGGCGAAGGCGTCCTCGATGTCGAGACCGCCGAGGTCGAGGCCGACCGGGAACACAGTGGTGAACCAGCCGACGGTGCGGGCGAGATCGGCCCGGCGGGCGTGTGTATCACCCAGTGCGACAGCCTGACTCGCATACTCCTCACGGCCGTGGCCTTCCAGCGCCACCAGTGTGCGGGCGGCCTCCGCCGCACCACGTTCGGCCCGCCACCGGGACACCGCCAGCGCCAGCGCCGTCAACAGCACGTCGTTGGCGCCACAGTGGAAACGCTCGACGGCAGTGCCGAGCACGGCCGCCGTGACGTCCGCAGGTACCCGAATGTCGATACGGCCCATGGTCGCCGCAGTGTCGCGCGCCGGATCCAGCTGCCGCACACCGAGATCAGCGTGCGGCAGGTCGAGCGCCCCCTGCCAGAACGGCAGTTCGGCGACCCGGGCCGGGTGCACAGCCCCATCGGCCAACGCCCGCGCCCAGCGGCGCATAGAGGTGCCGACCGGCTCGAGCGCGGGCACCTGCGCTGCTGCCACCCGCGCCCACGCGCTTGCCAGGTCCGGCAGGATGATTCGCCACGACACCCCGTCGACCACCAGGTGGTGCAGCACGAGCCACAGCGAGCCGGGCCGATCCGCACCGCGTTCCAGCCACACGGCCCGCAGCATCACGCCCGCGGCCGGATCCAGTCCGTCGGCGGCGATCTGCAGCTCACGCTCGGCCCAGCTGCCGTCATCGGCGACAACGGTCTCCGCACCGTGTGCGGCGCTGTCGGCGCCCACCACGGACCGACCCGAAATGCCGAAGCTGGCAAGCGCCTCGCGCGCCGCTATCCCATCCGGCGCGGCTGCGCCGTTTCCATGGGCTGCCGGTGCCTGCTCGGCGGGAGCGCCGATCCGGCTGTGCCGCAACAGCGATTCGGCACGCACCGTGCCGACCGGCTGGGTGACTATCGACCATGTTTCGCCGGTCCGGTCCAGCCGAGACCGCAGCATGTCGTGGTGGTCGATGACCACCTGCAGCGTGGCGGTGAGGGTGGTGTGGTCGATGCCGAGTGGGAGTTCGACCATGATGGCCTGGGCGAAGCGGCTGAAGTTGCCGTGCTGCAGCAAGTCGTCGGCGATCGGGATCGGCGTGATCGCGCCGATGCCCCCGCCGGGGAGCTCGTCCAGCACCGGCGGCGCATCGGCCACCTCGGTGGCGACGGCGGCCAGCCCGGCAACGGTCTTGCGCTCGAACACATCCCGCGCTGTGAACGCGAGTCCGGCCGCCTTCGCCCGGGCGACCAACTGCACCGAGACGATACTATCGCCACCGAGTGCGAAGAAACTCTGCTCGGCACCGACGGTGTCCAGGCGGAGGACCTCCGCGAACAGCCCCGCGAGCAGGTGTTCGCGTGATGTCGCAGGGGGGCGCGAGACCTGTTCGCGCGAACTGAAATCCGGGGTGGGCAGCGCGGCGCGATCCACCTTGCCCATGGTGGTCAGCGGCACCTCGTCGAGTAGGACGACGGCCGCGGGCACCATGTACTCCGGCAGAAAATCGGCGACGAAGATCTTCAACTCGACCGGGTCCGGCGCGGCGCCCGGCTTTGCCGACACATAGGAGACCAGCGCGGTGCCGCCGGTCGGTGTGGTGGCGGGGACGGTGATCGCCATGGCCACGTCGGCGTGGCGCTCGAGACGGCTGTCCACCTCGCCCGGCTCGATGCGTAGGCCGCGGATCTGCACTTGCAGGTCGCTGCGGCCGAGGAATTCCAGCTCCGGACCCGACTTGTGGTCGACCCAGCGCACCATGTCGCCGGTGCGGTACATCCGTGTGCCGGGCGCGGCGAACGGCGCGGCCACGAAACGCGCCGCGGTGAGGGCGAATCGGCCGAGGTAGCCGCGGGCCAGGCCGGGGCCGGTCAGGTACAGCTCACCGGCGGCGCCCACCGGGACGGGACGTAGTCTGCGGTCGAGAACGACGGCCGTCATCCCGGGTATCGGCCCGCCGATCGCGATCGGGGCATTCTGCTGCATGGGGTCGGGCATTGTCGCGGCGATGGTGGCCTCGGTGGGCCCGTAGCTGTTCACCAGGCGAACCCGGAAGGCCCAACGCGACACCAGGTCTGCCGGGCACACGTCCCCGCCGACGACCACCGCACGCAGCGCGGGCACCTCGTCGGGGTCGATCGAGGCGAGCACGGCCGGGGCGACCGAGAGCTGGGTGACCTCGTTGCTGCGCAGCACCGCGGCGAACTCCGGTCCCGCGTAGGCCTGCGGCGGCACGATCACCGAGGTGGCGCCGCAGGCGAAGGCCACGAGCAGTTCCTCGATGGAGGAGTCGAAACTGGGTGAATCCGCGTGCCCCAGCCGGGATGTCGCGTCGACATCCAGCGCACGGCGCGACTCGGCGACCAACGTTGCCAGCCCGCGATGGGAAACGGCCACGCCCTTGGGCAATCCGGTGGATCCGGAGGTGTAGATCACGTACACGGTGTTGTCGAGATGGATCGGCGCGCGGCGGTCGGTGTCGGTGATCGGGGCCGCATCCTGCTGCGCGCCGAGTGTTTCGGTGCGCGGGTCGTCCAGGACGAGCCAGTCGATCTCGACAGGTAGGTCCGCTCGCGCCTCGGCGACTGTCAATCCGGTGACGGCGCCACAATCGGCGAGCATGTGCGCGATCCGATCCGCGGGCAGCATCGGGTCGATCGGGACGAAGGCCGCGCCGGTCTTCGCCACCGCCCACACCGCGAGTACGGAGTGCACGGACCGCCCGATCACGATGGCCACCGCACGCTCCGGGCCAGCACCGTGCGCGATGAGCAGCCGGGCCAGCCGGGTCGATCGCGCATCGAGCTCCGCGTAGGTCAGCTCCACTTCGTCCGAGATCGCCGCAATACCCCGCGGGTTGCGCCGCACGCCCTGCGCGAGCAGCTCCGGGAGCGACTGCGGCGCAGCCGGATCCCTTCCCCGCACCGGGACCAGCTCGACGTACTCGCCCGGGTCGAGCAGCTCTACCGACGACACCGGCCGCTGCGGCCCGGCCGCGAGGAATCGGTGCAGGTAGGCGACAAACCGCCGATGGTGGCGCGCCAGCTCCGCCTCGGTGTACAGATTCGGGTTGGCCTGGAAGTCGATATGGGTGCTCTCGCCCCCGACGCCCGGATACAGGTTGACGAACAGGTCGTCGATGATCCCCGAGGTGAGCACGTGCAGCCGACCGGTGGCTTCGCCGAGCACCACCTTGGTATCGAACGCCATGATGTTGACCGAAGGGCCTAAGCTGGCGACCTGATCGCTGGCGTAGCCGAGGTCGCGGAAGATATCTTCCTGGCGGTAGCGCTGCCTGCGCAGCGCGCCGGTGAGCTCCTGCTGGGTGGCGTGGATGGCCGCGCCCACCGTGATCTCCTCGTCGATGGCGATGCGCAGCGGCACCACATTGGCGACCATGCCGCCGGAGCGCCGCAGCGCGGCGGTGGTACGAGCCGAGACGGGCAGGCTCAGCAACACGTCGCCGCCATCGTCGTCCCTCATCCCGCTTGTCATCCGGGACAGATACGCCGCGAACGCCGCGACCAGGACCGGCGCCGCGCTGGAATTCGCCTCGCAGGCCACCGACTCGAGCAGCTCGGCTGTCTCCGGCGGCAGGGCGGCGCTCACCCGCAGGGGGTGCGCATCGGCCGCCGCGACGGCACCGGACAGGCTGACCGCGGCCGGTGCGCCCGCCAGCCGCTGCGTCCAGTACGCGCCGTCGGCGCGAAAGCGCTCGGAATCGCGGTAGGCGGCGTCGGCGGTGACGATGTCGGTCAGGCACTGCGCCCGCGACGGGGGCTGCGGTGTTCCGTTAACCGTGGCGGTATAGAGCTCGGCGGTCCGGCCGACCATCGTCGCGGCCGCGTAGCCGTCCAGCGCGATGTGGTGGATCCGGCAGTACCACATCCAGGCGTCGTCGGCGACGCGCAGGCCTGCGGCCCGCACCAGGCGGTCGCGCAGCAGATCCAGCGGCGCGGTGTAGTCCGCTTGCATCCACTCACGGGCGGCCCGCACCGGATCCGGCTCCGCGCGCAGATCCACGATCTCCGGGTCGTCCTGCAGCGTCGGGTCCACCATCTGGTGCGGAATGCCGTCGATCTCGATCAGCCGCAGGTAACCGGTGCCGAACTCACGTCCGGCCTGGCGAGCCGCTGCGGTCATCGCGTCGAGATCGGCATCGCCGACGATCTCGACGTACTGCGCCATCGAGATCGGCGTGGAACCGGCGATCTGCTGCGCGAACCAGATGCCGCGCTGCGCCGCCGAAAGCGGAAACGGCCCGGCCTCGATATCTCTTCTCGTCGTGTGATCGGTGTCTATTTCCGCCGGTCGGTGCCGCATCAGTACCTCGCTCGAGCTCTTCCTAGCCACCGACCACCGGGCGCAGGTACAACGCTCCCGCAAATCGCTGCATTCAAATCTCTCGCTGATCGCGTCCGCTATACCGACGCCACTGTCGGTATGACCGCTCCAAGGGGTGTCAAACCCTCGCCAGATGCAGGGGCTCGCACTACCCGGTCCGAGCCCCGAACTCCGTCTACCTAAGGAATCGGGCTACCAATGTTCATGCGTTACAAGATAAAAACGAAATTCGGGATGTGAGGGGTTCAATTTCCCGCTGAAACGGGTGAAAATCGCACCGATCCCGGCAATTGCGACGGTCCGAAGGCATTCCTGTTCGGCGCGGGGACCGATTGCGGGGATGGCTGTCACCGATCTTGTTCAGTGCTACATCGCCGCGCAGCGGGTTCGGTTCGACGGCTCGCGCTCGACGGCGCGGTACGCCGCAACCCTCCAGCAGGTGGTTCGATGCGGGCACAGTTCCACTGGTGGAGTAGGTGTACGTGGTAGTCACGCCCCTCCGGACCGCAGCGTCGAGACCCGGCTCGATCTCCAGTCGAGGTTTACCCTTAAGCCGTTCCGACGTGTGCCATGAGGAGACGGACTCCGCCCAAGAGGGATTGCTCGCTGCGGGTTCGTAGCGGGAATCGTCGCCGGTGGCATCAAGACGGCCGCGGTCCCCGGCATTCCACCTTGCGCACACCAGGCGCATCGGTCGCTTTCCCCGGAGATGAATCAGCTCCCAAATTATGGTCGGACGCAATTCACACCGGAGAGGTCCTCTAAATTGCGCGGCGACTATTGGCGATTAGCATCGTTCAACTAACTCAACTAATTCAGTCGCGGTCGCCTGCTTACCATTTCACGCCTGTTCTCGGGAATCATCTTGAGGGGGGAGAGAATTGACGAAGCAGAGACCGTGGTGGTGACACGATCTCCGCCAGCAATCTTCGAGCGTATTTCGAATACCGCCTGTGGCAACGCAATCAAGAAACGGAGCGGCGCACCCGGGCCAACCAGGCCGCTTCGTCGACCACGCTGCCCGGAGTGAGTCCGAGTTGCTCGGCCTCGGCAACCGCCTCGGTGACACGGCCGCGGTAGCGGGCAGGCTGCAACTCTTCGAGCACCCAGCCGGCGCCGAACGCCTCCGAAATGGACGCCCGGCCGATGCGCGGGCCGAAACCCGGTTCGACGTCCGAGAGTGCCAAGACATGGACCAGCCCGCCGGGCTTGCACACCCGGCGCAGACTGCGGACATAGTCGGTCGGGTCGCCGTTGTCATGCGCGAAAACGTGAAACAACGCGCTGTCGATGATGGTGTCGTACAAGGGATCTGGGCCGAGATCCAGAGCATCGGCCACCTCGAACCGCGCGGAGACACCATGTTCCTCGGCACTGGCCCGGGCGTAGGCGATCGCGCTCGGCGACAGATCCACCCCGAGCACGTCGTAGCCGAGCCCGGCCAGATGAATGGTGTGCTCACCGGCTCCACACCCGACATCGAGCACCGCGCCGCGCACCCAGCCCTGTGCCACCAGATCGACGATCGCGGGCTGCGGCTCGCCGATCACCCACGGCGCAGAACCACTGTCATAGACGGAATTCCAGAAGTCGGCAGGTCGAATCATGCCCCCAGTCTTCAACCTCAACCCAGGTTCATGTCAATCATCGACCGCGCCTCTCGGGGTTCCGGACTGGCGGAATCGAATGTTCAACTGTCACGGATTCGCCGAGATCCGGTCGTATCGGTGGAGGGGCGCCTCACGTGGGCAATCGCTGCACCAGCTGCGCGATAGCTCTGCCCCACACGCTCGACACGATCATTCGCAACGCACACCGCGCTCAGCGAGTGCCTTGGCGGCGCTACAAGGTGGATAGATAGTTGCGCGCAGCACGTAGGACTCTCGCTCACACCGACCCGCCGAGCCAATCGCGAACAAGCAACTCGCCAGTGCCTCACGTCTCCCCCTGGCGGCAACAGCGAGAAGAAGAGGATCGCGGCTCCACACTCGCCTGCCTACATGCGACGCACCAGTACCGGCTGACCAGTCTGCGGCGATGTTGCTGACTCCGATCGTTGGGCTGCGTGTCATGACGCTGGCGAGTATGCTCGATCAATGTGCCCGAAACTTGCTTTGCTCAACCACAATTGGTTTATAGCGACGTTTCGGACATGCCCGCTAACCCTGACTCCTCCCTGAGAGCAGCCGGAATATGCAGCGTCACAATGCCTTATCACGCTGCGGAGTCGTCAGATGTTCCCCACTCATAGCGCTACGGCCATATCCACACCGGCCGAGCTTGTCGCCAACACTGTAACTCGTATGACCGGTCGCGGACGAGCGCTGAACAAAGTCTCGTCCGCGTGCCCGAAAGTTCGTGCAGATAGGTAGATCTCGCAGTCGACCTTACTCTTCGTCCTTGGGAGCCCGATCATGACCACCTCGCGTGCAACGACACATTCAATTGTTCCCCTGGCAGCGACGGCCGATGCCGAAGGTCCGCGCGAGTGATGCTGCATCTGCCTGAGTTCGCGACTGATCCGCACGGTGCATACCGGGACATGCGCCGCCACCATGGTTCGCTGGTGCCGGTTGAGCTAGCGCCCGGTATGCCTGCGACGTTGGTGATCGGCTATCGCGAGGCGCTGCACATCCTGGGCGACCCCCTACATTTTCCGGCCGATCCGCGGGTCTGGCAGTCCACGGTTCCGGCGGATTGCCCGGTGTTGTCGATGCTGGAGTGGCAGCCCAACGCGTCGCGGACCGCGGGCGAGGAACATGCCCGGTACCGGCGCGCCAGCACCGATAGTCTCGACAAAATCGATCTCTATGCACTGCGCGGCGGGGTCGAACGCACCGCGGCGGCGCTGATCGACAGTTTCTGCGAGTCCGGTTCGGCCGACCTGCTCGGCCAGTACGCGGTCCCGCTCACCGTGCGGGTGCTCAACGATGTGCTCGGGTTACCGCCCGAGACGGGGGAGGCCGCGTTCGCGGCGCTGGTGAGGCTGCGCGACGCGGACGACGCGGCAGCGCCCGAAGCGGGCAATCGGATGTTCACCTCGGCGATGCTGGAGGTGATTTCGGCCAAGCGGGAAGCCCCTGCCACGGATGTGATCTCGTTTCTGATGGAAAACTCTGCTGATAGCGACGATGCGGAGATCGTGCAGCAGATAGCCATGTTGTACATGGCAGGGACCGAACCGACGTGGAACCTGATCGCAAACACGTTGCTGTTGATGGTGATCGATGACGAGTTCCAGGGCGAGCTCCTCACAGGAGCGCTGTCCACCCGGGACGCGATCGATGAGGTGCTGTTCACCGATCCGCCGCTGACGAACTCCTGCTTCAGCTATCCGCTACAGCCACAAATTCTCGGCGATGTGCTGTTGCCCCCGCATCAACCGGTTGTGATCAGCTTGGCGGCATGCAACAACGATCCTGCGGCGGTGGACGGTGATCGCACCGGGAACCGTTCGCATCTGGCGTGGGGCGCCGGGCCCCACGCATGCCCGGCCAAGTCGCTGGCGATGGTCATCGTTCAGGAAGCGCTCGACCAGTTGCTCGATGCGTTACCCGAAATCCGGTTGGCGGTGCCCGACGAGCAATTGCAGTGGCGCCCGGGGGGGTTCCACCGTGCATTAGAGGCGCTGCCGGTGGTCTTCCCCCCATCCCCACCTTTGCCCAACGGTGGACGAATAACCGCTGGGATCGAAAATGAGTAGGAGGCGGTTATGGTTACGCACGGGTATAAGGAACGCACATCGCTTGGCGAGCTTCTTCGGCACGGCAACCTAGAGTTCCACCAGCAGCTGCAACAGGTTCTGGCCAACCCGGACTTCGCCGTCACGGACGAGCAGAGCCAGAATCAGCGGCGGGAGAACGCGTATCACCAGTTGCGAAATCTGGTCAAGGAGATAGGTACTCGCGATGTCGCGACCGATCTGCCCAAGCTGTTCGCGGTGTTCGACTGGTCCGCAGTCCTGGCGACGGACCTGATCCCGCTGATCTCCGGCCACTACAACCTGGCGTCGGGCAGCCTGGCCACCCTGACCGACTCCGACTCCGCCGAGCCGTACCTACAGGACCTGGATGACGCCACCAGCGTCGGCGTCATGCTGCTGACCGAGTACGGGTGCGGCTCCAACATCGGATTCATGCAGACCACCGCGACCTGGGATGGTGAGGGGTTCGTGCTCAACACCCCGCACCCGCTGGCACGGAAATTCATGCCGTCCGTTGGAATCCCGGTTGCTCGAGTCTGCGTCATCGGTGCACGGTTCATCGACGCGGCGGGCGTCGATCAGGGCGTGCACCTGTTCACGGCGCGACTACGAGACGCCAACGGCGACCCGGCCCCCGGCGTGACGATCACCCAACTCGACCATCAGCCGCTGGTCATCATGGACAACTCGGTCATCAGCTTCGATAATCTCCGGGTCGAGCGCACTGCCTGGCTGAGCAACGACCTGGCCACCATCGATGAGGGTGTGCTGACCTGGCACGACGAGAACAGCCGGAAGCGGGCGTTCGCCTCGGCGATCAGCCAACTGACTGTCGGACGCTTGGCGCTCTCGTCGTGCTTGAACGCCACGGCCCGCGCCTCGCTCTACATCGCCCTGCGCTACGCCGCCAAGCGGGTAGTGCCGTTGACGCCTGTCAACAGCACATTCATGTTCGATATCCCGCACGTGCGGGACACCCTGCTCACCGACCTGGCCGGCACTGTCGCCCGGACCGTTTACGGCAACGCGGTCAAGACCTTCCTCGCGGGCGCCGATCTCACCGCTCGCGACACCGTCGTGTCGGTGATGTTGGCCAAGTATTTCATCCAGGAGCATGCGTTGGAGACAGTCACTGACTCTCGCATCAAAATGGCTGCGCAAGGTATGTTCAGCGCCAACCGGGTCGCCGACTACCTCGGAGTCTGTCATGCCGCTATCACCGGCGAGGGTGACATCTACGTCCTCGGGTCCGTCGCCGGTCGCGTACTGGCCAAACAGCTCGTCGGCACGCCGCCACCCGAACCCGCTCTCCACGATCCCGCCGACCCCGGCGACCGCGCGCGCTTGCTCCGCGCCCGCACACTGACGATCGCGCAAGAGGCCCACCCGCACCTTGGCGATCCAGCGCTGAAAGCTCGACTAGAGATCATTCCAGACGCGCTCGAGCTCGCCGAGGCCTACTGCGCCGAGCAGGCCCTGCGGTTGCTCGACGAACACGCCGAACATCATCCCGAGATCGCCGCCCTGCGTGACGTTTTCGCTCTAGATCAGATCAACAAAGAGTCTGCGTGGTATCTCACCCACGGCCTTCTCGACATCGCTGCCGTGAAGGCCGTGAAGCAGCAGCTCCGGAGTGGGCTGCTCGCGCAGGCCATCGACAACCTCGCCGACCACCTGCCCGCACTGCTGGACGCTTTCGGCTTCGATGACGAGATCCTCGGCGCACCGGTACTGTCCGAGGATCTGCCTGCCGCGTGGGACTCCCGCTGCCACGACCCACACCGTCACTGATCCTGCCAAGGCAAGTCCGGATAGGGCACCCCGGCGGGGCGCCCTATCCGGGGCGTCGTAGCGGAACTCGTAAACCAGTGCTGCCTCCGCTGCTGATAACGTTCCACAACACCAGGCAATGTTCTCGAAATGTGGTGCAGCAGTCCGGTGTTGGACAGATCAACCGTCGGGCCGCAATCGCACGACCATAGCTCGGCCGTATACCGGGACGTCGGCTGATCAGCCGACGTTCGCACCATCCCGTCCCTGGCCCCCTGACGCCACAGAGGTTTTCGATGATCATCTTGTACTTGGGACCCAACCGGCGACGCCGAGCCTACTCTTCTCGAAGTAGCCACACCGCACCAAGTTGATAGCATCCCTGCCGCAGTAGCGCCAGCCAGCAGACAGTACACAAGACCCGGCGATGTGAGTTCGAAACCAGCCACGGTGACGGAATCCTGTTGGCAGGGAACAACATAGCGACCCGACGGCCTTCGCTCGGACCTCGCCTTTGGGTACTATGCTGCCGCAACCGACATCAAGGAGACTACGTGTATCCGCAGCACACGCATCAGGGTGCTACCGCCGACTCAAAGTCGTCGATCGAGTTCAAAGGTCCTCGAATCCCGATTTGGGATGAAAAATTTGCGGGCGATCCCCACGGGGCCTACCGCGACATGCGTGAACGCTACGGACCGCTGGTGCCGGTCGAGATGTGGCCAGGAGTGTCTGCGACCCTGGTTATCAAATATCGCATCGCCGTGCGAATCCTCAACGACCCCGAACACTTTCCCGCTGATCCCCGGACCTGGCAGACGACCGTACCTGCCGATATCCCGATCATGCCGATGATCGAGTACCGACCCAACGCAATACGTACCAGCGGTACAGAGCACACTCGCTACCGCGAGGCTTTGAACGACGCCTTGGCCGGGATGGACCTGAACTCCCTGCGATCCATGGTGGCGAGATCCGCCATCCCGATCATCAACACGTTCTGCAGGGACGGGCAGGCCGACGTGTTGAACCAGTACATCCTCCCGCTGGTCTTCTCGGTCTTCTGCCAGATAATCGGTTGTCCACCGAAAATCGGTCAAGAGGTCGCGAAGGCCAATGCTGCGATGTTCGACGGTGTGGATACCGAAACGGTGAACGCGATTATGGGCCCAGCGTTGCTCGAACTTACCGCTCTGAAGCGCGCCCACCCGGCTGACGACGTCATCACAAGACTGGTCCAGCATCACGCCGGGCTGTCCGACGAGGAGATGGTGCATCAGCTGGTCCTGCTGTTTGCGGCCGGCGTCGAACCAACACTGAACCTCACCGCCAACACCCTGCTGTTGATACTGACCGATACCCGCTATACCAGCGGTGACAATAGCCGCCCCTTGACAATCAAGACCGCACTCGAAGAGAGGCTGGCAACCGACCCCCCAATGACGAACTATTGCATTACTTATCCTCGCCAGCCAATTCTGGTCGAGGGCGTGTGGCTGCCGGCGAATCAGCCGGTAATCATCAGTATGGCCGCCTGTAATACGGATCCAGAGATGAACACAGGCGAATTCCTGGACAACGGATGGAATCTGGCGTTCAGCAGCGGCCCGCACGCCTGTCCTGCTGATGCCCGGTCGTACGGGCTTCTGCTCGCGCACGACGCCATCGATCAACTCCTGGACGTCCTCCCGGAACTGAAACTAGCGGATGCCGAAGAGGAGCTCGTGTGGCGCCCTGGCCCATTCCACCGAGCATTGACAGCGTTGCCGGTTGTATTCCCGCCTTCTTCTCCGTTGCCTCTCTGATGCTATCGCGCCAACCACGAGGGTTCGGTGGGTCCGCGGCCGCACCGAACCCAATGGGAGGCACATCGCCTTTGGAGAGGCGCTCGCTGCGCGGCAGCTCCCTTGGGCTCGGGCTGGCCCCAGGTTCCGAGGATGCCTCGCACTCGAATTGCTGCTTGGCCGGTGCGATGCCTTGGGGAGGGATCGTGGGCGCCACGTCCGGCCAGGGCGCGGCAGTCATCCAATTGGCTACGACGCCTTCGAGGTTGGCTGCCTCGAAGTAGTGCCGGGCATTGCTCGCGCCCGCAAGTTCTATGCCCGCAACGGCTGGTCCGACGAGGGCCCGTTCCCTCACCTCGCTCCTGGCCCGGACGGCCCCGTGCCCGTGCCGTGCCATCGTTACGTCAAGCACCTCGCTCGACCGCCGGAGCTGGGTTGACGTCGAGGTCAGCGGCGATGCGCCACGTCGTACCACTGGTGTGGAACCGACCAGTCCCAGCGCTCGGCGAGCCGCGGGTCGGTGGGGTTGTCGCGAGCCCACTCGACGTAGCACCGTGCCGATCCGCCGGAACACCCTCCAGCGAGGACCAGTCCACGCAACAGGTGGCGCCACAGCGCGCGACCTGAAATGTGTCGCAACATTGCGACCTCCTCGACGGTGACGGCGGTTTCCTACAGAGGCACAGCCTCAGGTCAGGGACCATACCGGCGCTCGGCCCGTCAGGAATGCGAAATGAAAGTTGTCGGTGCTGGGTGGCACTATCAGCGAATGGTCACCATCGAGGAGGTGCGCGGGCTGGCACTGACCCTGCCCCGCTCATACGAGGCGATCGTGCGAGACCGCATCAAATTCCGCGTCGGGCGGATCGTCTACATCTCCTTCTCCCGGGACGAATCCGTCATGGGCTTCGCGTTTCCCAAGGAGGAACGCGCAGCACTCATTGCCGCTGAACCAACGAGTTCCGGATGCCGCGGCTGTCGGATCAGCGCTACAACTGGGTGGATTGTTGGACGGCGGCGATCGATGAGCACGAGATGCGCGAACTCGTCATCGACGCGTGGCGGATGGTGGTGCCGAAGTTCCTGCACGACCATCCCAGTACAGGAAGACAACCCGATACCGATGCCCATTAGCATGCACCTCATGACGCGGAGCCGGAGATGGCGTACGTCGGTCTTGGGAGTCTGCGTGGTCGCGATGACAGCGACGGGATGCATCGGCGCGGTCGATCGCGCCGACTTCGAGGACATCGTGCACGAGCGGGGCGGAGGGTTGGTCACCGCGCTGCCCACCGGGGCGATCGCCGCCGTGCGGGAGCACTTGGGAGTGGCGGACTTCCAGACCAGCATCATCCTGTTGACCGCGCCCAACTCGTCTCAGGTCCGGATGGTCGTGCCCGATCGACCCACCCAGCTCACCCGCTTCCTCAACGGACACCATCTGGCGGGCCCGCAGGCGGTGGCGCACTTGCGTATTCGGGTGCCGCGGCAGCCTGAACAACTGGACGACTACACCTTCACCCAGGGGGCACTCAGCAAACCCACGCCGGTGCAGGTGGCGGCGTCCGACGATCTGGACGGCGAAGCATTCGCGGCAGGCGAGGTGACCGGCTTGTCGCGGATCGAGCAGATCGTCGATACCGCGCTCGCGCGTAGTGGGCTCGAAAACGGCTATGTATCAACGCTTTTGGTAAACCGGTTCAACCGAGACATCCTGATGACCGTCAATGTCACGTCCCCGCGCGCCGCGGCGGTCGCCCAGTTCGACAGCGCCGGAAAGTTCATTCGGGTGCAGCGGGCATGAGCCTTCGAAAGTTGGCGGTGCTCTTCGCCTCGATCGCCGTAAGCACCGCCATGCTCGGATGCGTACTGACCATTGCGATCTGGCCTGGCGAGGCGAAGCTGACCGCACCCTTGTTTTGCGAAGATCCCTACAACCAGCCGATGGTCGTATCGGACACCTTCGTCGACTCCGAAGGCACCGGAACCAATTTCACCCTCTACTGCGTCGGGGACCGCGGCGAGTTCACCGATGAGGGCTTCCTGCTGCCGTGGCTCGCGGTGTGGGCCGCACACACGCTGATCGTCTTCGTACTGGCACTGCTGATCGCCGCCGCGACCCGCCGGCGACCTGAAATCTCCGACACCGAGTCCGTCATCTGACCCACCACCACGCGGTCGGTGAATGTCAGTAGGGCGGTGCCGTCACGACTTCAGGATGATCCGGCTGCGTCGGCGCTGCCGCTCGATTGCGGCCGCGAGGACATGGCGAGTGGAAGCTCTTGCGGGGCAAGTAAGTTGTGTCCATGAGTGTCTGGATGGGTCTGGTTTCGTTCGCCGCTGTGGCGGGGTTGCTCACACTGGTTCCGGGCGTGGACACCGCGCTCGTACTGCGTGCCGCCATTGTCCGAGGCACCCGCCACGCCTTCACGACCGCGCTCGGTGTCGGGACCGGTGTCCTGGTCTGGGGCGCGGCCGCGGCATGCGGACTGTCGGTGCTGCTGACCACGTCGCAGTTGGCCTACACCGTGTTGCGCATCGCCGGCGCGGTGTACCTGGTCTGGCTCGGCGTCAAGACCTTGGTCACCCTCTGGCGTAATCGTGGGTCTGTCGACGGTATCGGTGCCGACGACAGCGATGCGAGCGGTGGCCTGCTGCGTGCGTGGGCGCGCGGTGCGGCCACCAATCTCCTCAATCCGAAGGTCGGAGTTTTCTACATCGCGATGCTGCCCCAATTCATCCCACCGGAAGCGCCACACCTGGCGATGGGTGTCGCGCTTGCGGTGGTCCACGGCATCGAGGGGATGCTGTGGTTCAGCGTCCTCATCTACGGCGTGCAGTTCACGAGAACATGGGTTGCCCGCCCGCCGGTGAAGCGAGCGATGGAAGCGGTGACCGGCTCGGTCCTGCTGGCGTTCGGGCTGAAGCTCGCCGTGTCCGAGACTCCCTGAGGAACTCGGCTACTTTTCGATTCCCTCGAAGTCGAACAGCCCGTTCCAAGTGAGCTCGGCCTTCTTCACCTTGTCCGACCGACCCGCGGCGGCAACGTAGTCGAACAGCGGGATGTCGGCCATATCCTTGATCAGCAGAGTCTGGGCCTGGGCCACGATCTTGTAGGACTCCTCCAGCGTCGGTGCCGCCAGCGCAGCGTCGAGCAGGGCATCCAACTCGGGGCTCTGGTAGTCGACGTTGTTGATAGTGGAGAAGCTGTAGTACATCGAGGTCAGAAACTGCAGCATGGTGGGATAGTCGCCCTGCCAGCCGTAACGGAACGCCTTACCGATGTCCCTCGAATTCACCAGGTCTCGAATGTTTTTGAACGTCGGATACGGTGCACCGACCGCCTCGATACCGAGCGTGTTCTTGATGCTGTTGGCCACCGCTTCGACCCACGCTTGATGGCCGCCATCGGAGTTGTAGGCGATCTCGTAGCGTCCCGACCACGGCGAAATAGCGTCGGCCTGCGCCCACACCTTCTTGGCTTCCTCCGGGTTGTACTTCAGCACCTCGGAGCCGGGTAGGTTTCCGTTGAACCCCGGCAGGGTGCTCGCGGTGAAATCACGTGCGGGCTTCCTGAGGCCTTGGAAGATGTTCTCGGAGATCTGTTCTCGATTGATCGCCATCGACAATGCCCTGCGGCGCAGCAGCCCCTCCTCGCCACCGAAGTGCGGGACATTGGTCTGGATGCCGAGGCATTGCTTGTACGCGATCGGCTTGGTGATCGCCCGATCGCCCAGATCCTTCTTGTAGGTCCTGAGTGCCGAGTCGGGGATTATGTCGAGGGTATCGAGGTTTCCTGCCTGCAGATCCGAGTACGCCGTGTCGAACGACTGGTACATGACGAACCGCAGGCCCTTGTTCTTCGCCGGGCGACCGCCCTGGTAGTCCGGGTTGGCCACCAGATCGATCTTGACGTTGTGCTCCCACGTCCGGAACTTGTACGGGCCGTTGCCGACCGGGTTCGCACCGAAGGCCTTCATATCCTTGAACGCGATCTCGGGCAGTGGATAGAACGGAATGAAGCCCAACGCGGTCTCGAAGTCGATGGACGGGTGCTTCAGCTCGACGGTGAAGGTGCGGTCATCGACCACCTTCAGACCCGACATCGTCTGTGCCGTCGGCTTTTCCGCCGACACCTCGTCGAATCCGAGGATCGGGTCGAACATCGAACCCTGCAGCTGCGCATTGGTACCGAGCGCGCCGTAATTCCACGCGTCGACGAACGACTTCGCCGTCACCGTCGTGCCGTCGGTGAATTTCCAGTTCGGCTTGATGGTGATCGTGTAGTTCTTCCGATCCGTCGACTTGATCGACTCCGCCATCTCGTCGTGAGCCACCCCATCGGCGTCGTAATACTTCAGACCGGCGAACAGCCGATCGGTCACACGGCCACCCATATTCTCGTTCGTATTGGTGGGCACCAACGGGTTCTGTGGCTCACCACCATTCGTCGTGACAAAGTCGGCGTCGGCACCGTCGTCCGACGAACATGCGGACAGTCCAAGGCTTGTGGCCAGCACTGCCGCCGCGACCAACGCTGTAGTTCTCGTGAATCTCAACGCGTTCTCCCGGTTCCAGAAGGAGCGAACCCACAGCACACTCGTGAGGTCAACCACTGCGATGCCGACATGGTTCGCCTTTGTAATGTCCTCGGACAGTAGCGATTCGGACGACCATTGTCCTCGGATCGACCGATCGTCCTCGCTACGCCTGAAGGGCCAGGCTTCCGCTGATTGATCCGGTGGATCTACGGGCAGCTGGTAGCGAGCGGTCCGCCCCGCAGCGCGGAGTCGATCAGCTCCCGAACCGCGGCGTCGATCGGCTCGTCGGCGTGACCGACCTGCCGCCCCGGGCAGAACGACTGGATGCTCCTGTTGGTCGCGCCCGGCAGCGGATTCTTCTCTCCCCCAGCGTCTTCGGTGAACAGGTGGTAGGCGGGCATACCGGGCGGAATCGCGGGGTCGGCGTTGAGCTGGGCGAGGAACGGGGAGCCGGGAACAAGGTCTCGGCAACCCGCGTACAAGACGTAGCACAGCCATCCGAGCTGTTCACCGAGCTCAGGAGTGCCGTAGTCGACGTAGGTGCCGATCTGATCGGATCCGCCGAGGAACTTGGCGTAGTGCCGTTGGGCGAGCCCACCCATCGAGTGACCGACGAGATCTACGCGCACGGAGCCGGTCTCGCGCCGAATCGCCGCGACCCTGTCGGCCACTGCCCGCGCCGAATCCGAGATCGCCGCGGTTCCGGTCGGGCTACCGAGCAACATCATCGAATGCGCCGAATACCCCCGCGCACCCAGCCACGCGCGCAGGCTTTCCAGTTTGGCTCGATCGGCGTCGAATCCGCCGATCACCAGCACCGGATTCGGCCCCTCAGCGGGAGCCGCGGTGGCGTGGCCCGCGGCCAATCCGATTGCCGCGCACATCGTGACGACGGCCAAGCGGGTGATTCGTGTGAGCATGAACATCGGCCTGCCTTCAGGGACGGTCCATTTGTCCGCGTGAACCTTACCGGCGACGACTCGAAGGGCAGCACGGTGGCGTCGCGCCCGGTTGTCCCGCCACCCAGACCCAGACCCGTACCATGCCACTCGATCACACACATCGAGTCCGAAGGGGCGTTGCCGATGCCGACCGACCAGCTCGTCACGAAGTTCCTCGCCGTCGACACCACCGCAATCTGTGACGCCGACAAGGCAACGCGAGTGCTGGACAGCGCGATTCGACCCCGATCCGCCACCACGAGGATCTTCGGACCCGCATACACCGTCCGCTGCCGAGACGACTTCTTCGCGGTACTGCGAGCCATCGAAACGGCCGCGCCCGGCGACGTCATCGTCGTAGACGGCGGCGCCGAGGAAATCGCCCTCGCCGGCGAACTGTTCGCCCGCGGCGCCCTGGCCCGCCACCTGGGCGGCATCATCATCGACGCAGGCTACCGAGACATCACCTACGTCCGAACCTGCGAACTCCCGATCTACAGCCGCTTCGTCACCCCGATGGCGGGCACCACCTCCGCCCTCGGCGAACTCCAGATCCCGATAACCTGCGGCGGCGTCCCCGTGTCCCCCGGCGACCTGATCCTC
Source organism: Nocardia sp. GCM10030253 (assembly GCF_042675075.1). Lineage (NCBI taxonomy): Bacteria > Bacillati > Actinomycetota > Actinomycetes > Mycobacteriales > Nocardiaceae > Nocardia > Nocardia sp. GCM10030253. The sequence continues at coordinate 301,680 of NZ_JBHTDL010000002.1, forward strand.
GCCGACGACGAAGGCATCATCGTTCTCGACCCCACTCGAGTCGAGCCCCTCCTCGACTCGGCCGCAGCCATCAAAGCAGCCGAAGCCACCGTCATCGCACAGTTGAACACTGGATCGACCTTGAGCGATGGACTCAACGTCGCCGAGCACAGCGAGACCCTGCTCGCGGGCAAGCCCTCCTCGCTGAAATTTCTGACCTGATGCCGATTCCCCACGAATAGATCTGTCGCTCAACCGATTTCGTACGAACCGACGCTATCGGTCAGACTCCGCGGTTCTTCGCTACGTAGTCGTCGATCTCGTGCAGGAATCCGTTCGACCGGGCGGGAGTAATCCAAGACGCCTGGAAGGAGTTCTTCGCCAGGGCGACCAATCGGTCGATGTCGAGACCGGCGTGGCCGGCGAGTGCGAGGTAGTTATCCGTGGCGTAGGCGTCGAAGTAGGACGGGTCGTCGCTGTTGATGGTGACGGCCAGGCCGCGGTCGAGGAGGGTGAGGATTTCGGTCGACTTCATCTGGTCGGTGACAAACGAATTCGAGACCGGGCAACAGGTCAGTCCGATGCCCCTGGACTTGGCCAATTCGACGAGTCGGTCGTCTTCGACGATATTCGTGCCGTGGTCGATGCGGTCGACGCCGATGTCCTCCAGCGCTTGCCGGATGTGCTCGATGGAGTCGGCCTGGTCGATATCGCAATGCATGGTGAGCAGGAAGCCTTCGCGGCGGGCGCGGGCGAAGACGGTGGCGAATTTGCTCGGGGGGTTACCGCGCTCGTCCGAGTCGAGCCCGACTCCGATGATCCAGTCTTTGTAGGGCAGCGCTTCGAGCAGTGTCGCCATCGCGTACTCGGCGGAGTAGTCACGCAGGAAACACAGGATGAGCTCGGCGGATATCCCGAACTCCCGGCGCGCCTGCACGATCGCCGAGCGATATCCGGTGATCACGGTGCCGAACGCGACACCGCGGCCGGTGTGCGCCTGCGGATCGAAGAACATCTCGACGTGCCGGATCCCGTCGGCGTGCGCCCTGGTCAGGTAGTCGAAGGCCAGGTCGTGGAAGTCCTGCGACTGTTGCAACACCCGCATGGCCGGGTAGTAGACCTGGAGAAACGAGGTCAGGTCGTGGAACTTGTAGGTCTGTTTCACCTCGGCAACGGTCTTCTCGGCCAGCTCGATGCCATTGCGCTGCGCCAGCCGGAACTTCAGCTCCGGCTCCAGCGTGCCTTCCAGATGCAGGTGCAATTCGGCCTTGGGCAGGCCCCGCACGAACGCGGCGAGATCCGATGACATGGAACCATCATCCCGTTGGGTGCCACGTCGGCCGAGGACAAACACGAATGTGAACCCACGTAACACCGAGAGGGTTGATGTTGATGAAACGAGTGTCACCCCAGAGCCTTTGCGCAACCTGATACTCCGTCGGTTCATCGCCGACGTCTGGTCGACCGACTGCGTCGATCCGGCATGCTCGGGTGGTTCGGCGCGGACAAGAAGGTGAACCGATGATGGTGGTAGCGCTATTGGTAGCGATGGGGGTCGCACTGCTGGCCGGGATCGCGTTCGGAGTTCTCATGGCACGAGACGAGCAGGCCGCGCTACGCGAGGTGTCCCGCCGTCAAATCTCGGACCCGAGCCGACGCGGCGATCGACATCTGCGCGCGCATCTGTTGCGTCTGGAGGTCGAAGAAAAGCTACCCGTCACCATCGAGCCCCGGTTGCGCCATATCCCGAAGCCGGCCCCCAAAGAGCAGACCCCGATCTGAGCCGCCGAACAACCCGCAGCGGGCGCTATGTGCGCCGTATGACGCGACGCCACCAACTCGGCTTGTCGTCGACGACTTCCGATTTACCTTGCGACTGAGGTACTTCCATGTCTGCTGCCTTGCTCGGATGCGCTGGAGCGCGCTCACCGCGCCACTGCGCGACAATGTCGTCGGCATCGACCGGAGAGACCGGAACATACGGCCCGGTCGGCTGCCGCAACCACGCCACGATCCGCCGGTTCAGCTCCGCCACCGCATCGCGAACCTGGCGTTCGGCATCCAACTCCGCCACCGTCTCCGGAAGCCGTTCCACATCGCGGCGCAGCAGCAACGACGGTGGCAACATCCCATCAGCGCTGGCCCCTTCGCGCCGCAGGTAGCTCTTCAGCCACCAGTTCTCGTCATCGCCACCATTGGACCCTGGAATCGGCTGCCCCGCCCCACGCAGGTTCTCGAACTCCCCGCGCTCGGTCGCCTCGCGAATCTGCTTGTCGATCCACGACTCGAAGGAGACGCCCAACGGCTTGCGCTCGGTCATCGCCACAATTTCGACGGAACCTGCATGCCTCGATACTACGTACGGTCCGCAGTGGCACACGGTGCCACCCAATCCGGGCAGGTAGTTACGGTTGACCCGGTAGCGACCTGACTCGGACACGAAAAGGAGCCCACGATGACCACGCCAACGAACCCCGGCGCTGTCGCGCGGCGGTACATCGAGGCGATTGCGGCGCAGGACTGGGACACAGTGGCGGCGTGCTGGCAGCCCGGTGCCATCGATGACTTCGTCGGGATCGCCGTACTGCGCGCACCTGAGGAGGTGGTGGACTACTTCCGTGCGATCCACCGGGGTGTGCCCGACTTTCGGGCCGAGATCATCTCGGTGACCGAGCAGGAGGACCGGGCAGCGGTGCACTGGCGGATGTGGGGCACCTTCGATGGCACCGAACCTTTGATCGGGGTGGCGCCCAACGGGTGCGCACTGAACATCCTCGGCACCGACGTGTTCGTCGTCCGCGACGGCCGGATCGCGGCCAACACCGCGATCGCGAACGGTCTCGAGATCGCCAGGCAACTGGCGATCATGCCCGCCCAGGGTTCGCGCGCCGACCGACTGCTGTTGCTGCTCGTCAATTCTGTTGCGCCGGTGGCCAAAGCGCTCCGCGCGCGGCGCCGCCGGGACCCGGCAACCTGACCGCCCGTACCAGACCGAGATCATCCCGCCAAGCATTCGGACCGGCGCGTGGCGTTGGCTGCCAGCCAGTCGGCAAAGGTGCCCCCGGCCAAGGGCGGCCTCAGCTCGCGTTCGGAACCAGCGGACGCCGGGGATTCCTCGGTCCGCAGCCCCAGTCGTGACGCCGACAGTTCGGCAGCCGCACTGGACATATCGATGACCACATCAAATTCGGTCGGCGCCCCATCGCACCGCGAGATCTCGACGACCTCGTGCCCCTCGCCGCGCAACGCATCGACAAGTTCTCTGCCTGCGCGTCCGGTCGCACCGACCACCGCGAACCGACTCCGGTTGTTCATCCCAGCACTCCAATCCACTCACCGGATTTCCGGCGGATTCCAGGATGTGGGGGCTGATTGATAATTCCGCGATACGTCCACGATGGGCCGCAGATGGCCACCCGCTGCGACGACCGGATGACCACCCGCGCCGACCGGATCGAGCGTGCCCATGCGCCGATCGGGGAACGCCCCAGGACGAAAGGGTTTACCGCACAACATAACTAAGTGTGGCTGGAGTATTTGTATGTCAAGCCCACTTGCCCGAGGTGGTGCTATCAGATCCGACGTTGGGTGTGGATCGTGTTATGGCGAAGCTGAATTCGTTGATGATGCGGAATCTGGCCAGTGCCGACGTTCGGAAACTCGTTCTCTCGCGCCCAGTGGAATTCGGCCGCGGCAATTCGAGACGGCGCGCAACCAGCGGCGCCGACCCAGCATTACGTTGAGCGCGGCCGATGTTCACCCAGAGGAGGGCGGGTGACGAGCTGTTTTCCGATCGTGACTGGTTACCAGTTCGGCAACGTCAGATACAGATACTGAAACTGAAGAAACCCAGCGGGATATTGAAGCACAGCGCCACCGAACCTCCGAGGGTCGGCGTAGGTTCTATTGGAGCGGCAGACGCTGTGGGTGCGGTGAGGGCGCCGACGGACAGGGTGATGGCAATTGCGGCGAGCGCCGAGGCAATTTTGGTAGACATTTTCGACTTCCTTCGCTGAGCAACGATTAGACCGAGCGAGCGATGGCTCCACATCTGATCATCCACCCGATCCAACGGCGGCCACAAGGATGAAACATTTGCGAATATCTTGTGCCGAATGCAATTGCGCCCGATTTGTCGCTTCTGCGGTGCGCGATCGCCCTACCAGCACCCCGGTACCGACCGCCACCATCGCCACGCGACTGCCCGCAGATACGCACGTCAACTACAGGTTCAGCGCCATCGCGCGATCGACTACACATGCTCGGGGAGGTCACGGCCCCGCCCTCGTCGGTAACCCTCACCCCCGTGTCCGACACCGCCCGTTACCAAGCCTTCGAACGCGACGCCTCCATAAACTTCCGCCCGGCATCAGCCGAGGCATCGGTGAACGCGCCATAAGCGGTGCGATGTTCGGTGGGACCGTTCTCCGTTGGTCGCGCAGGCAATGTCACGACACCCGGAAAGGATTTCGACGACGCCGCGGCAACCCAGTTACCCGAGTGTCGTTGCGGTACTTGCCGAAAGCTACGATCCTCGACATGATCGGCGAGCACGAGCCAACTCCCCCGACTGCGTCGAGTGTCGACCAGCCTGATTCGGCTGCGGAGAGTCGCGGAAACCCACTACGTGGCTGGGAGAGCGAAAACCACATCAGCAGCACCCAATACCAAAAGGCGCTCGCGCAGTACGAGTCGACGCGCCAGGCGGTGCTGGCCGCACTGTCCGACGACCCCACCGCCGACCGCTTGACCGAGATCGGCCGCGAGTACGGCGAAGCATTCAACAGCCTCGACGAGGAAGACCCCTTTATCGACACCGTCGACCGGGAGGAACTCTTCGACGCACTCGACCACATCCTCGACGAAGCGGAAGCCACGCTGAATCTCGACCTCGATTGGGCCAGGGAAAGCCTCATCGAGGGCACGGACTCCGTGCGCGACTGGTAGCCGCTGCTCACCTCGTCATCGCGCGTACCTCTCGGATCGGAGGTCGGGTTTGATCCGGCCGGCGGCGACCAGGTTTTGGAACGCGACTCGCTTCCATGGGCATGACTCGAGTCGGCAGTCTCGGTGTGCACGCATCAGCGTGTGTGCCTCGTCGATGCTGAACGCCTCGGCCGCGTCCCACGGCGGGACGTCGACGGCGGGCCACCCGAGCGAACAGAACGTCTCGCGGTCGAGTCGATCGCGAGACTCGTAGGGAATCGGCTCGTCTCGGCGTTCGCTCAGGACGGACGTCGCGACCAGGGCGCCACCGGCGGTGACCGCGACGGCCACCAGCACGAGCAGGATCCACTGCCAGCCCGTCATGGCTGATCGGTTTCCGTGCTGTGCCGGACGCCTCGGCGCAAGGCCCGTTGCGGGGTGATGGTGATCAGGTCGGCCACCACGAGTAGCGCGCGGGCGAAGTCCGCGACGTGGTCGTGGCTGGGCGTGATCACCGCGTCGGCGTCGGTTCTGCTGACCGCCACCAGGATCCGGCTGAACGGGTGCGGGACGTCCGGGCCGACGGTCAGAATGGTGTCGACCCGGTAGCCCTCGGCCGCCGCGAGATCATTGATCGCTTTTTCGTCGACCTCCCGGTCGTCGCCGGAGATGTCGCGCCGGAGGAATCCGATCGCGCGTTTCATCGGTTTCCGGCCAGCTACGCTGGACATGCTTCAGGGGGCCCAATCTTCTGAGGTGTATGGAAGGCTGAGGCGGCTGGAACCGCTTTGGTGCTTCGGCCCCCGGTGGCTGGAACCACCGGGGGCTACTCTTCTCGCGGCCCGGAGCGATGGTGGGCCAACTCCTGATCGGTCTGCTACGTGAAGCCGTCCACCTCCGCATCGTGATCGAGTCTCATCCGAAACACAAAGGCGCTGTAGCGATCTCGCGGGTAGCTGACGTCGGAGATCATCACCACTTCATCGGCGGCGCTGATGAATCTCTGGTGCACGGTCTTGACGAGCTCGCCTGCGGCGGTACCCAGCCAGGTCGCGTGTTCGGGCACCGGATGGCGGTCGGCGATCGTCTCCTCCAGGTAGGCGGGAGCCTTCTGGACGTGGTCGACCGGCTGGAAGGTATCGGAGATCGAGATCGGTCGCCCGTCCTCGGTGACTCGGGTGATCACATGCGTTACCTCGTCGTCGGGAGCGATGCCGAGCGCCGCTGCGAGGTCACCGGCTGGAACCCGGCGAACGTCGCGGTCTACGCGGACCGGGCGATCCGACTCGTTGCCGAAGGAACCCTCTGCGCTTTCGAACTGCCGTTCGGGAGATACCCGCACCAGATCGGGTCGCTCCGAGACGAAAGTGCCCTTACGCGGAACGGTACGAACAAGTCCCTGGCTGAGCAGCAGCGCGACGGCCTGACGGATGACAACACCCGAGACGTCGTACTGCTCAGCCAGATCCGAATAACTATGCAACTGTGTACCAGGCGAAAGCTTGCCGGTCCGAATCTGCTTCGCGACCTCGCCTGCGATGGATACGTACGCGGGTTCCGGCATCGCGAAGTCCTTTCAACAGCGTGAACCGAGTGTATACGCAGCTGTGTATACACAATGCGAAATCGCCGAAATCACGAGTGTCGGCGCCAGCATTGCGCCGCGTCGTGGAGGTTCCACCATGCTACGAAGTTCGCATCCTGATCGAGCAGCCGCCAATCGGCATCGAGTGCCTCGAAGAATGCGTCGTCCCCCGTTTTCCCACCGCGCGGTTCGCCGATATAGATGACGCGATCACCACCCGCCCGCTGGTAGGACGCAAGCGTCTCCGACGCCATGGGATTGCCCCAACCCGGCGGCCAGCACAAGAACAGCGCACCCTCGCCCTCGTTGCCCGCGGCGCGCAGCGCCGACAGCTCGTCGAGGTCACCGACCTCGCACCAGGTGGCGGGTTGACCGGCGGCGACAGGGAACGACACATTCTCCTGGCTGCCCGGTGGCTCGGAATCGAATGCCAGGACCTCGCCCCCGAACCGGGCAATCTGATCGGCCCAGTATCCGCGCCCCGCACCGACCTCGAGTACGCGCCGACCGTCGCAGGCCTCGACGATCCAACCCAGGGTCTCCGGCGAGGGGATGGCGTAGGCGTAGGCGGCTTGGAGAACGGTCTGCGCGTATCCCAGCCGCGCGCTCCCGTTGTCCCGGCCCCCGTTGACCACCCTGCGGGCCGTTGCCTCCCCCGCCCCGTCCGCGACAGCAGGAGAGACGATGTCCCAGTACGGGTTATCGCTGGGCCCACCGGTCATGTAATGCAGGAGCCGAATGTCGAACGCCCGATCAGCATCATCATCACCGCTGCCCGGCAACCGAGGCGCCGTATCGAGGTAGTCCGCCACCGCCGGATACTCGGCACGAAACCGCGTGTCGTCGCTGAGAAGGGTGGCGAGCTCGTCTCGCCGCTCGGGCGATAGTAGGAATTCGGTCACCCCTTGATTCTGGCCCCCACAGGGCATGCACCTCTGGAGCAACGTCAAATCGGCTGTCCTGCAACACTATTCGCGTGGCAGATCCTACTTTCCATGCTTTCCCGGGCGTGGCCACCCCTGACTCATCGAGCAGGCGTCGCGCCATCGCGTGCGCGCTTCGAACGTGACCAGCCGAAGGTAAGGGCGACTGCGCGCTTCCAGTTTTCGTACTCATCCGCGCGGAGATCCGGATCCATCTGCGGCATCCACTGCCCCGCCAAGCGCCAGTTGTTGCGCAGGCCTTCCAGGTCGGGCCAGTAGCCTACGGCCAGGCCGGCGGCGTAAGCCGCTCCGAGAGAGACGGTTTCGGGGACGAAGGGACGCATGACAGGGATGTCGAGGACGTCGGCGACGATCTGCATGAGCAAGTTGTCGGAGGTCATGCCACCATCCACGCGCAGGGTTCGGGCGTGCAGGCCGGAGTCGGCGTCCATGGCGTCGACAACCTCGCGGGTCTGCCATGCGGTGGCTTCCAGGACGGCACGCGCGATGTGGCCTTTGGTGATGTAGGAGGTGAGGCCGGCGATGAGGCCTCGGGCGTCGCTGCGCCAGTGCGGGGCGTAGAGGCCGGAGAAGGCGGGGACTATGTAGCAGCCGCCGTTGTCTTCCACTGTGCGAGCGAGGGTTTCGATTTCGGGGGCGCTGGCCACCAGGCCGATGTTGTCACGGACCCATTGCACCAGGGAGCCGGTGACGGCGATCGGGCCCTCCAGGGCGTAGACAGGTTCGGGGCCGATTTGATAGCCGATGGTGGTGAGCAGGCCGTGGGTGGATTGCACCAGTTCGGTGCCGGTGTTCATCATGAGGAAGCCGCCGGTGCCGTAGGTGCACTTGGTTTCCCCACGGGCGAAGCAGGTTTGACCGAAGAGGGCCGCGTGTTGGTCGCCGAGGGCGGCGGCGATGCGGATGCCGGGGACCACCCGGCGGGTGGTGCCGTAGTCGCCGGTCGAGGGTTGGATCCGCGGCAGCATGGCCGCGGGGATACCGAAGAAGCCGAGCAACTCCTCGTCCCAGGTGAGGGTGGCGAGGTTCATCAACAGGGTACGGCTGGCGTTGGTGACGTCGGTGACGTGGCTGCCGCCGTCGACGCCGCCGGTGAGGTTCCAGATCAGCCAGGTTTCCATGGTGCCGAAGAGGACTTCGCCGCGTTCGGCGCGTTCGCGCAGGCCGGGAATGGTGTCGAGCAGCCAGCGCAGGCGTGGGGCGGCGAAGTAGGTGGCCAAGGGTAGGCCGCTTAGTTCGCGGATGCGGTGCGCGCCGGGTGCGGCCTCGAGTTCACGCACGAGCTCTTCGGTGCGCACGTCTTGCCAGACGATGGCACGGCGCAGCGGCGTGCCGGTGCGGCGATCCCACACGACCGTGGTCTCGCGCTGGTTGGCGATACCGAGGGCCACGACCTGATCGACGGTGATGCCGGAATCGCGCAGCGCCTGCGGCACGATGCGGTCGACATTGCGCCAGATCTCCATCGCGTCCTGCTCGACCCAGCCCGGCCGCGGATAGTGCTGCTGATGTTCCCGCTGCGCGACACCGACCAGGCGGGCCCGCTGATCGAACAGGATGCACCGAGTGGAGGTGGTGCCCTGGTCGATCGCGAGAACAAAGCGTTGTGTCATCCGCGGTTATTTCCTGTCGGGATCGGGCGGAGCGAAGTCAGTGTCCTGCACCGAGATCACGTGACACGGCATGCGCGGCGTCGAGCACCTGGCCGACCAGCGCGGGCCGATGCCGCAATTGCGTGTCGCAGAGCCGGTCGACAGGACCGCTGATGCCGATGGCGCCGACCACGAGTCCGCCGTGGGCGCGGATCGGCGCCGCGATACCCGCTTCGCCGGGCCTGAATTCCTCGGTGTCACCGGCCCATCCGGCCTGGCGAACCCCGGCCAATGCCCGGGTGAGCGCGACGCGGTCGACAATGGTCCTGCGGGTGAGCGACGGCAAGTCGTGGCTGCGTACCGCCGCTGCCAGGTCCGTGTCGTAGGCCAGCAGCACCTTGCCGAGCGCGGTCGCGTGCGGCGGCAGCAGTTCTCCGACCTCGAGCGCCTGTTCGGTGTAGTCGGGGCGGAAGACGTGATGGACCACCACCACCTTCCCCTCGGCCGGGGTGCCGATCCGCACCGACTCCCCGGTACGCGCGGCAAGCCCGTCGGCCCAGTTGATCGCCCGTGACCGCAGTTCGTTGGCGTCGAGATAGCTGGTGCCGAGATGAAGGAACGCCGCGCCGAGTCGATATCGACCGCTGGCCGCGTCCTGTTCGACGAACCCGACACCCTGCAGAGTGCGCAGGATGCCGTGCACGGTGGGTTTGGCAAGACCGAGCGCGCCCGCGATGTCGCCGACGCCGAGGCGGCCCGAACCGCGAGCGAGCAGCCGCAGCACGGCCGCCGCTCGCTCGATCGATTGGATCGGGCCGGGCATAACCGGAAACTTAATCCGAACCCCGGGATTCGACAATGTCGAACGCGCAGTAATCGCGAAGCAACACTGCCGCCACCCGATGTGACCTGCGCCATAGCGACCTCCTCGACGGCCGAACAGTAGCCGCACCGGCGCGTCACCGACACCTCGATCGTTCAGCATTGTCGAACGCGAGGTATGTCCGCTTACGAAATCCCTCCGTAACGTCGAATCGACGGTCGCGGCTGCGACCAGCACGGCGAACGGAGGCTCAATGATGAACTTCGGCTCGATCTTTATGAGTGAAGCACTCGGCACAGGAATGCTGGTGTTGCTCGGAGTCGGTGTGGTCGCGAATGTGTTGCTGACGAAATCCAAAGGATTCGACAGCGGCTGGCTACTGATCAATATGGGATGGGGACTCGGCGTCATGGCCGGGGTGTACGTCGCCTACAAAACGGGCGGCCACCTCAACCCCGCGGTCACGATCGGCATCCTGTTCAGCGGCGCCGCCGAGTACGCGCCCGGCATCGAAGCCTCGATCCCGAACACCCTCGCCTACCTCAGCGCGCAACTATTCGGCGCGTTCGTCGGAGCCAATCTCGCCTATCTGGCATACAAACGGCACTTCGACGCCGAGACCGACGAAGCGAAGAAGCTCGGAGTTTTCGCCACCGGACCCGCGATCCGCGCCTACCGGTGGAACCTCGCCACCGAAGTGATCGGCACCTTCGTTCTCGTCCTCACCATCCTCGCCTTCGGCCACACCCCGACCGGATTGGGCCCGGTCGCCGCGGCACTGCTGGTCGTCGGCATCGGCGCCTCACTCGGCGGCCCGACCGGTTACGCCATCAACCCGGCCCGTGACCTCGGCCCCCGCATCGCCCACGCACTCCTCCCCCTCAGCACAACCGCACCCGCGCAACCCGCTCGGGTCCCGGCCGGTGTCGGCGCGGGCTACCGCCCGTCGTCCGGGACCGACGAACATTTCGAGTCCGAACACTCCACCGAGCCCCGCCGCAAGAACTCCGACTGGGCCTACGCGTGGGTGCCGGTGCTCGGACCACTGGCAGGTGGCGCACTCGCCGGCCTCGCCGCCCAATTCCTGTTCTGAAACGCCCCTCCCCCAGCAGTTTTCCCGAAAGGACAGCCATGAGCGAGCGAATGATCGACTCAGCGCCCATGGGTATGACGACGCCGAACGCCAGCGAGGCGCAGTCATGAGCGAGTACGTCGGCGCCATCGATCAGGGCACCACGAGCACCCGCTTCATGGTGTTCGACCACAGCGGCAACGAGGTCGCCCGCCACCAGCTCGAACACGAGCAGATCCTGCCGCAGCCAGGCTGGGTGGAACACAATCCGACCGAGATCTGGGAACGCACCAGGGCCGTCATTCAGAGCACCCTCACCAAGGCCGATCTCACTGCCGCGGACTTCGCCGCCGTGGGCGTCACCAACCAGCGCGAAACCACCGTGGTGTGGAATCGCAGGACCGGTCGCCCGTACTGCAACGCCATCGTCTGGCAGGACACCCGCACCGACCGCATCGCCGCCGAGCTGGAACGCGCGGGCCACGGCGAAGTCATCCGCCGCAAGGCCGGTCTGCCGCCCGCCACGTACTTCTCCGGCGGGAAGCTGCGCTGGATCCTGGACAACGTCCCCGGCGTCGCGGCCGACGCCGAACGGGGCGAGGCCATCTTCGGCACCACCGACACCTGGCTGCTGTGGAACCTCACCGGCGGCATCGACGGCGGCGTGCACGTCACCGATCCGACCAACGCCAGCCGCACCATGCTGATGAGCCTGGAAACCCTGGACTGGGACGACGAGCTGTTGTCTCTCTTCGGAATTCCACGTGTGATGCTGCCCGCCATCGCGCCCTCGTCCAACCCCGAGTTGTTCGGCACCACGCGCACCGACGGTCCGTTCGGCGGCGCGGTGGCGCTGGCGGGCGTGCTCGGCGACCAGCAGGCAGCCACCGTCGGCCAGGTGTGTTTCCGCCCCGGCGAGGCCAAGAACACCTACGGCACCGGAAATTTCCTGCTGCTCAACACCGGTCACGAAATCGTGCGCTCCCAGCACGGGCTGCTCACCACCGTCGCCTACCAGTTCGGCGACGAGAAGCCGGTGTACGCGCTGGAGGGTTCGATCGCGGTGACCGGCTCGGCCGTGCAGTGGCTGCGCGACCAGCTCGGCATCATTTCCGGTGCGGCACAAAGCGAATCGCTGGCACGGCAGGCAGAGGACAACGGCGGAGTGTACTTCGTGCCCGCGTTCTCCGGACTGTTCGCACCCTACTGGCGATCCGACGCGCGCGGCGCGATCGTCGGGCTGTCCCGCTACAGCACCAACGCCCATCTGGCGCGGGCAACCCTCGAATCCATCTGCTATCAGACCCGCGACGTCGTCGAGGCCATGGAGGCCGACTCCGGGGTGCGCCTGGACGTGTTACGCGTCGACGGCGGCGTCACCGCCAACGAACTCTGCATGCAGTTGCAGGCCGATTTCCTCGGCGTTGCGGTGTCGAAGCCCGTGGTCGCGGAGACGACCGCGCTCGGCGCCGCCTACGCCGCGGGCCTGGCCGTCGGATTCTGGAGCGGCACAGACGAACTCGTGCAGAACTGGCACGAGGACAAGCGCTGGAACCCCACCTGGACCCACGAGCAGCGCGAGCGCGGCTACGCCCGCTGGAAAAAGGCCGTCTCGCGCACCCTCGACTGGATCGACGTCGAGGACTGAAACGCCTCGACAACCCGTTGTCGACTACTGAATACCACTGATACAAGGAGAACGCTGTGTCCGCTCGTTTGGACCCCGCCTATCGCGCTGCCGCGCTGAAGTCATTGGGCGACAATGAAATCGATGTCCTGGTCATCGGTGGTGGCGTCGTCGGCGCCGGCGCCGCTCTCGACGCCGCCGCACGCGGCCTTTCGGTAACCCTGGTCGAGGCACGGGACTTCGCGGCGGGCACGTCGAGCCGTTCGAGCAAACTCATCCACGGTGGGCTGCGTTACCTCGAGCAGCTCGACTTCGCGCTGGTGCGCGAGGCATTGAAGGAACGTAGCCTGCTGCTGCGCAAGCTGGCGCCGCACCTGGTCCGCCCGGTGTCGTTCCTGCTCCCACTGCAGCATCGAGTGTGGGAGCGCGCCTATATCGGTGCGGGCGTCGCACTGTACGACACGATGGGTGGCGCACGGGCGCTGCCGATGCACCGGCATCTGTCCCGCACGCGGGCACTGGAATTGGCGCCCGCGCTGCGCGCCGACGCGCTGACCGGCGCCATCCGCTACTTCGACGCACAGGTCGATGATGCGCGGCACACCATGACGATCGCTCGCACCGCCGCCCAGCACGGCGCCACCGTACTGACCCGCACGAAGGTGACCGGCCTGCTGCGCGACGGCGCCCGTGTCATCGGCGCGCATGTCACCGATCTCGAATCCGGCCGCGAATACACCGTGCGTGCCCGCCGCGTGATCAGCGCGACCGGCGTGTGGACCGACGAGATGAACCAGATGACGGGCGTCGAATTCCCGTTCCGCGTCCGCACTTCCAAGGGCGTGCACATCCTGGTTCCACGCGAACGCCTCGATCTGGACACCGGCCTGATCATGCGCACCGAGAAGAGCGTGCTGTTCGTGATCCCGTGGGACAACCACTGGATCATCGGCACCACCGACACCGACTGGTCGTTGGACAAGGACCATCCCGCTGCCAGCAACGCCGATGTCCAGTATCTGCTCGACCATGTCAATGCGGTGCTGCGCGAGCCGCTGACCCGCGACGACATCGTCGGCACCTACGCCGGTCTGCGTCCGCTGCTGTCGGGCGCCTCCAGCGACACCGCCACGTTGTCGCGGGAACACGCTGTCGCCGAACCGGTTCCGGGCCTGCTCGTGATCGCGGGCGGTAAGTACACCACCTACCGGGTGATGGCCGCCGATGTCGTCGACGCCGCGGTCAAGGGCCTCGGTCGCGCCGCGGCACCGTCGGTGACCGAGCACCTGCCGCTGCTGGGGGCGGTCGGCTACCAGGAACTGGCCGCCGACGTGGCCAGCGTCGCCCAGCGGGCCGGACTGTCCGTGGCGACCGTCGAACGACTGCTCGGCCGCTACGGCTCCGCCGTCGCCGACCTGTTCGACCTGATCACCGCGGATTCCACACTCGGCAAGTCGATCCCGGGCGCCGACGAATACCTCGCCGCCGAGGTCGTCTACGCCGTAACCCACGAGGGTGCGCTGCATCTCGACGACGTTCTCACCCGCCGCACCCGCATCTCCATCGAATCCCCCGACCGCGGCCTGGCCGCGGCACCCGAGATCGCCTGGCTGATCGGACCCCACCTCGGCTGGGATGCCTCCGACACCGACCGCGAGGTGGCCCGCTACCGCGACCGCGTCCAGGCCGAACTCGCGGCCAACCAAGCCGCCGATGACGAGAGCGCGAACGCGGCCCGCCTGGTCGCCTGCGCCTGACCGATCGCGCGCGATCTCCACTCGAATACAGCAGGCCTCCGATCCCCTGATCGGAGGCCTGCTGTATTCGCTGCCGCCGCAACACCCGAGCCCGCGAAACCCATCGCAGCACTGCCCCTCGGCACATTGGCAGCTGCCGATTTCCGTATGACGCCCTCATCCCGAATCACGCAGGCCGCGAGCCGTAAGGCCTTGCGCGCCAATCCGACTCGACCATCCACGTCGGCGCGACTGCGGCAGATGTGTCTGGTACGGTCACCGCTATGTACCGTGCACACTCTCGTCTCGTGGTCGCCCTGTGTGCGGTCGCTGCCGCCGTCACCGTCACCGCCGGGTGTTCCGCGGAGTCGGAGAAACGTACCGACACCGCTCCCGTCACGCCGGTGTCCGCGCATCACGACAACGGGTGCCCGACACCCCCGTTGGGCTCGGACGGCAAGCCACTGCCGCCACCGTTGGGGTCCGACGGAAAGCCGCTGCCACCCCCGGTCGGTGCCGACGGCAAGCCCTGCCCGCCTCCGATGGGGCCCGACGGAAAGCCGCTGCCCCCGCCGCCCGGTCATCCCGCGCACCCCTGACAGCGCTTTCCCGTCTGAACGGGAGTCCCTTGTAGGGCGGACTCCCGACCAACGCGCACTGTCACCGGGCGCACCCCACCGACCCGACCCGGTCCGGGCAGGGCTGCGCTGGCGCGTGCGGGACCTACGTCATGAAGGCTCGGGCCGAGGCGGCCAAGCAGACGCGGGTCCATAGCGGCCGCGCTGACCCCCGTGGCCGTCAGAGCCGGTGCACTTCCGCATCCGGGTGTACCCAGCGCCAGTTGACCGGTGTCCACTGCTTCTTCAGGGCGGTGCGCTCCTTGGCATACCTACTCAGGGCAGCTTCCGCAGCGGCCCCCAGATCACCGAGGTCGTCAGGCGTGGGCATACGCAGGATCAGGTGCTGCTTGTTGTGTACGAGAAGCAGTTCCTGGCCCCGAGCTCGAAGCCCCCCGCCGTCCGCCAGCCCGATGATGTTGGGGTTCCGGTAGCAACCGCCGAATTTCGGGCGGATATGGCATAGCCGCTGGTCAGGTCACCGGCGGCGATCTGCTCCGGGACCGATGAGACTTGTGAGGTCGCGGGCGGTGGCGGCGTCGAGCAGGTCGCGGGCCTGGTCGTAGGACAACCTGGCCAGCCCGGTGTCGGGGCACACGTCGCGGTCGGCGAGGTACTTGCCGGGCCCGGGCCGCCGGTGGGTGACGAACAGCGGGCCGCAGGTGCGATCCTTGATCAGCCGGGGCAGCAGCCGGGCGGTGCCGGCATCCCAGTACACCGTCTCCAGAACGTGCTCAGCGTGGCCGGCACCACGGCGGCGGGTGCGCGGCTTGGCGCCCTTCGACTTCACGGCGCACGAGCGGGCGGCCAGGTCGAGGTCTTCGATGTTGACCTGCAGCAGTTCCTCTGCGCGGGCGCAGGTTTCGTACAGCATCCGCCACAGCGTCTTCTCCCGCACGTGGATGTCGCGGCGGGAGATCAGCCGGTCGATCGCGGTGCGGGCCCCCGGACCGGGGTGTCGGAGTCCGGCGGGGTGGACCGGCCGGCCGACGCTGGGACGGCTGGTGCGTCCCAGCCTTGTTCGCGGCACCAGGTCAGCCATTTGCCGACCGCTGCCCGGCGTGCGTTCCAGGTATTCACCGCCGCCTCGCCCCACAGGGCTTCCAGCGCGGCGCCGATCTCGGTGTCGGTGACGGCCGCCAGTGGCCGGCTGTCGGCGAGCAGTCCGTCCGGGCCGCGGCCGTCGAGCCGGTCGGCGGTCTTCACGATCGCGATGGTGTAGGCGCGGCGGGTGTTCGGTGAGCCGATGGTGTCCAGGAACGCTTGCGCGGCCGCCCGCACCGTGCGGGGCGGTACCGCCAGGATCCGGGTCACCGTGCCCGCCATCGCCACCGCCTTCTGTGCTTGCCCCGGATAACGGGGCCGCTTCGCGCACCGCTGCGGCGGGATCGCCGCAGGCCGGTTCCGATACTCCCCCGGATAGCAGCCCATTATCCCGGGTAACTCACAGCTGGTCGCATGGGCCTGTGCTTCGCCCCGAACGCGCCCACGGTGGTGAGTCGTCGACGTTCATCAGTGACCTCGGTGGCCGACCGGCCGTGTCTCCTCGGCCCAGCTCGCGAGTAGCCGCAGCGCGGTGTGCGAGGGTGATCCTTGTTCGACCGTGTGCGCGATGAGTGCTTGGTCCGGATCGTCGGGAAGGCGCAGGGTTTCGAAGCCGAGGTCCACTTCGCCAACTACCGGATGCCGGTAGATATACCGCCCGTGGGTTTTGTCCTGGAGGCGGTGCTCAGCCCAAGCCGTCCGGAATGCAGCGCTGTGCGCCGAGAGTTCGTCGAGCAACGCTGTCGTGGCCGGGTCGTCCGGGTGGCGTCCGGCGTCGAGGCGGAGGTACGCGGCCACATCACGGGCCTTCTGCGGCCAGTCGGCGTAGAGGCTGCGCATGCCTTCGTCGAGGAAGACCAGGCGGGCCAGGTTCCGCTGCGCGGGTGGTAGAGCGCCGAAGTCGGTGATCAGTGCGGCGGCGAGGCGATTCCAGGCCAGGACATCGGTGTTGCGGCCGACGATGTAGGCGGGCACGTCGCCGACCGAATCCAGCAGCCGCTGCAAACCCGCCCTGACCTGCTGCGGCGCCTCCGAACGGTCGCTATCGGGCCAGGGCCGCGCGAGCCGGTAGAAGTGTTGCCGTTCGACATCGTCGAGGCGCAGCGCGCGGGCGACCGCGTCCAGCACGGCTTCGGAGAAGTGCAGGGTGCGGCCCTGTTCCAGCCGAACGTAGTGATCGACGCTGACGCCGGCGAGCTGGGCGAGTTCCTCGCGGCGTAACCCGGGAACGCGGCGCCGACCGCCGTAGCTCGGCAGGCCGAGTTCCTCGGGACGCAAGCGGGCCCGCCGAGACCGCAGGAATTCGCCGAGCTCTGCCCGCCTGTCCAGTGCCATACGGCCACTATGCCAGCCCCTTCGGAGGCGAGGCAGGTCACGCGGTGCCCAGGCTCGAGCTGGCACTGGGTACCTCGCGGCACGGCGACCAGGGTGGGAGACACCGCAAACACCACCATCGAAGAAATGAGTACTGCGCGATGACGAACCTGACCACTACACCGCTCGGCACCACCGGCATGGACATCACCCGACTCGGCTTCGGTTCGTGGGCCGTGTCCGGCGCGGGGTGGACATTCAGCTGGGGGGCAACCGACGATACCGAGTCGATCACCGCGATCCGCCACGCACTCGACGCAGGCGTCAACTGGATCGACACCGCCGCGGTGTACGGGCTGGGCCATTCCGAAGAATTGGTCGGCAAGGCCATCGCCGACCTGCCCGAAGCCGACCGCCCATACATTTTCACCAAGGTCGGCCTGGTCTGGGACCCGGCGAACCGGTCGGCCGCGCCACGGCGGATCATGAAACCGGCCAGCGTGCGCCGCGAAATCGAGGACTCCTTGCGGCGGCTGCGGGTCGACCACATCGACCTGTACCAGGTGCACTATCCCGATACCGGCGAATCCTTGGAGTACGCCGGTGGCGGGTTCGGTGCGGTGTCGCCCAACGCCACCCCGTTGCAGGAGTACTGGCAGGTCATGGCGGACTTGAAGGCCGAGGGCAAGGTCCGTGCCATCGGATTGTCCAACCACACCCCTGATCTCCTCGAGGCCGCCGAGCAAATCGCTCACGTCGACGTCATCCAGCCGCCGTTCTCGGCGATCAACCGGTCGGCCGCGGCGGAGATCGCCTGGGCCCACGCACACGGAACCGGCGTGATCGTCTACTCACCACTGCAATCGGGCCTGCTCACCGGTGCGTTTTCCGCCGAGCGCGTGGCCGGCCTGCCTGCCGAGGATTGGCGGACCGCCCACCACGACTTCACCACCGGCCTGACCGCCAACCTCCGGTTGGCAGAGGCGTTGCGGCCTATCGCAGCACGGCACGACGCCACCGTCGCCGAGGTGGCCATCGCCTGGGTGCTGGCCTGGCCCGGCATCACCGGCGCCATCGTCGGCGCGCGCAAGACCGCCCAGGTGGACGGCTGGATCGGCGCGGACTCGGTGGTACTGACACCGGACGACCTGGCCGAAATCGCCACCGCGATCACTGCTTCCGGAGCGGGCACCGGTCCCGCCCGGTCCTGACAACCCGCACCACACAGGAGACGACGATGTCACTGACTGTTGTTGCCGAGTGCCTGGCCGCATCTGGACAGGAGGACCGGCTTCGCACCGCGTTGGAGGCGATGATCGAGCCTTCGCTGGAAGAACCCGGCTGCCTGTCCTACCGCCCCTACACCGACCCGAACCAACTGGGCCGGATGGTGATCGTCGAGGAGTGGACCGATGCGCAGGCCCTGGCCGAGCACTTCACCACCGCACACTTCCAGCACGTCAAGCAGGTCCTCGACTTCGTCCTTGCCGAGCCGATGATCATCCGCAAACTGGTCGCCGCCTGAACTGCTATCTCGCCACACCGGCCCGGTGTGGCGAGATAGCAGGGCGAGGGCTGGCGGTCTTCGACGAAGCAGCCGTAGAGGCTGCCGTTCTCGCCGGAGCCGCAGGGGTGATGCCCCCGGCGGCTCCGGCGGCCAGGAACCGGCGCCGCTCGGCGGGCACCACCGACATATCCAGGCTGTCCGCGCCCAGGCCGCGCAGGAACGCCAGCTTGTCGACCTCGGCGCGCACCGCGGCCGCCGACGCTTCCACCGGCCCGGTCGAGAGCCACCGCAACCGCGAGATCCCCAGCGATGCATCGGTGACCAGCAACGCGTCCAGCTCCGCGCAGCGGGCCGGGGTGAACTCGTGGGCCAGGCGGTCGTAGGTCTCGCGCTGGGCCTGCTCGCGAGCGTGGGCGATGCGTTCGACCATGGTCACCGGGCCGGGCCGGATCACCCGCGCCGAGATCAGATACTCACATCCCAGCCGGAACAGCAGGATCGGAGAATCGTGTTCCATCGCCCGCGCGAGCAGGAACTCGTCGAGTTCCTTGAACTCCATCGTCCCCGCCGGGCGCCAGCCCAGGTACTGGGCGACCAGGCGCAGATGGTCGGTGCGAGTCTGGGCGCGCCCGCCGTAGGAACGGATGTGGGTGCCGTCGATCTTCAGCTGCTCGGCCAGCCGCGCCACCGCGACCGGCGGGGCGGTCACCACGCGATCGGGCACGAACCCCAGCCACGGCTGCGTGCACAGCGCGATCGCGATGCCCAGCCGATCGGCCGGGCCGCGGCCGCGCCCGGGATCGATGAACGCGGCATCGGCCGGGGACAGCGTGAAGAACCGGAACAGCTCCTCGCGGCTGATCTCCGGGAACTCCCGCAGCCGCGCCAACTCCTCATTCGCGAACACCCGCGTTGCCACGAATCTGACCTCCGGCACCAACCAATAACGTTGGGAGCCAAGCCAACCAGCAACCGGCCATCACCGCAGGCCGAACCCGCGATTCAGCCTCGGCTCGCCGCGGCTACGCCATATCCGTTGGTTTTTCTGCGGTTACTACCGGAACCCCATGTTGGCGAGGCCGTGGCCATACCCGTGGGTCCCGTACTCGCCGGTCACACACAGCAGACGGCCCGACGGCGTGGCACTCGACCTCGCCGATCGAGCTAGATCTGGGGCGAACGCAACACCAGAACGGTGATCTCGCTGGGTGCGAAGACTCGTAGCTGCGGTCCCCAGAACCCGGTGCCCCGGCTGGTGTAGAGCTGGGTGTCGGCGCCGTGGCGGCTCAGGCCCGCGACGACGGGCTGCTCGAGGCGAACGAGGTAGTGGAACGGCCAGATCTGGCCGCCATGGGTGTGCCCGGAGATCTGTAGTGCGACACCCGCGGCAGCGGCATCGACGACCTGCCGGGGTTGATGGGCGAGCAACACGATCGGCACATCCGGTTCCACGCCGGCGAGTGCGGCGGAAAGATTCGGGCCGTGGCCTTCCAACCCGACGCCGGTGGGATCATCGATGCCCGCCATCACCAGCCGGTCACCGCCCCGGCCGACGATCTCGTGCTGGTTGTGCAGCGGCTGCCAGCCGATCGAGGCCATGTGCTCGATCCAGCCGGGCGCGTCGCCGAAATACTCGTGGTTGCCGGTGATGTAGAACTTGCCGAGTTCGGCCTCGACCTTGCCGAGCGGATCCACTTGGGCGCGCCGCTTCACGACCGATCCGTCCGCGAGATCACCTGCGTGGCAAGCGATATCGGGCCGTTGCGCATTGACGACCTCGACGACCCGCTCCGACCAGCGCAACCGGTCGAGCGCTGCGAAATGGGTATCGGTGATGACCACCATGCGCAGCCCGTCGAGCCCGCGTCCGAGCCCGGGGATCGACACATCGAGCGTCCTGACCCTCGGTACCCGCCGTGCCTCGATGATCCCCCACACCGTCAACGCGGCCGCCACCGCGAGCACACCCACCGCGACGATCCGCGACCGCGCCGGATCATCCACACCGGCGACAACCAACCCCAACCGGACCACGTTGCCGATCACCGACCAGCTGAACACCACCCACATCACACCGAGCAACGTGTCGCCCACGATGGATGCCGCGTCCGACTGTCTGGGCCCGTGCCCGAGGAACATCGCCGCGGGCAGGCAGAGGAACCCCAGCAGGAAAACCACCGACCCGAGCCAGAACAGTGGGCCTTCGCTCCCGGTCGGCGCCTCGACCACAGTCCACCAGGGCAGCAGGAACAGCACGGCGGGAATCGCCAGGAACAGAACAATACGCGGAACGTACTTCAACCGGATTCATCCTTGTTGGCGCAGGTGTAGCGCACGGTCCACTCCCGCCCGGCGCCATGGGCTCTATCGACGATAACAGCGTTAGCTCAACGTCAGCGGTGACTGCGCTCACCGCTGCCTGCACGGGGTGGTAGCTAGGGCTGGTAGGGCGGGGCGACGCCCCAGCCCCAATGCGGCATCGGAGCTTCCAGCGGCGGGTGGGCTTCGGGCTGTGAGTTGGTCTGCGCGATGCGGGTGCCCCACTCGATGTAGGAGGCGAAGGCGGCGCGGAATTCCGGGTCGTTGGGCAGACCCACCTCGTCGGCGGCGTCCATCAGCAGGTTCACCCAGCGACGGCGCTGCGGTTCGGTGATCGCTTTGCCGAGGTGCTGGCGCACCATGTGGTGGTAGCCGCCGCGTTCGGCGCTGTAGGTCTCGGGCCCGCCGAACACCTCGGCCAGCCACATCGCGACGTATTCGGGATGTCCTGGGTCCATGCCGCGGAACAGCGGGCCGACCACATCGTCCTTCAGGACCTCGCGGTAGAACGCGGTGGTCAACGCCCTGAAGGCTGGCATGCCGCCCGCCCATTCGAACAGGGTCGGCACGGCGGGGTCGCCGGCAGCAGGGTCCGTCACCGGCCCAACCCTACACAAACACCGGGGTGCTCCCCATGCGTGCGAAGGTCGCGTGTGAGGGCACGGCCGTGGCATTATCCGGGACTTCCCCTAGGGAGGCATCACTCCGGCGAGGGAGGCGAAATCCCTACTGGAGGTGATGATCTCGCCGGGTCGCGGCCCTAGCATGGCGGTGGTGACCGTTGCCGCTCGTGCCGTTCGCCGCCGCGCTCTGCGCGTTGCGGGGCTGTGTGCCCTGTTCCTGTCGGTCTGGATGGCACCCGCGTTCGCCGACTCGCCCGCCTCCGGCGTGGACGTCTCGGTCGCACAGAGCCTCGGAGATCGCGAACTCACCATCGTGCTGCGCCGGGTGACCAGCGTGCCCGGCCCGCTACGCGTGGACGTCGTCACCCACACCGGCACTGCCGCCGGGCAACTGACACTCGCTGCGACACCGACGGGGGCGATAGCGCACTCGGTGTCGCCCGCAGCGGGGATACCGGTGGCCGAGGCGGTTGTCGAACTGGGCAGCACACCCGGCATGTACTCGGCCACCCTGGCGATGGACCGGGCCGGACCTTGGGAACTGGCCATCGGCGACGGCGCTCGGGTGGCGCGGATCCCGCTTGTGGTGCCCAAGCAAGTCGCTTCGCCGCCGGAGCGGCTTGTCTTCGGCGGGTTCCTGGTGGCGGGGGTGCTGCTGCCCGTCTCGGTGCTCGTCGCGACCCGCGCCCGCCGTAGCGGGTGGGCGCTGCTTCCCGCCGCCGGGATGGTGGCAGGGGTGGCGGTGGCGGTGACCGCCGCGCTGTTGTCGGCGTCGTTTCCGCTGCCCCCGCAACCGGGTAGCCAGCTCGACCCGACCGTGGACAACCTCGACAATCCGTACGCCCTGAACCAGCCGTTGATTTCGGACTTCTCTCGTCCCCCTGCCCTGCTCACCATCGAGGGTGGCCCCATCACCGCCGGGCGGCCGGGCGATCTCGATCTGGTCGTGATCGATGCGGCCACCGGCGCGCCCGTCGATGACCTCCTCGTGCACGACAGTGCGCTGATGCATCTGCTGGTGGTCGGTCCGTCCGGTCGCCTGTCGCATCTGCACCCGATCCGGACCGGGCCCGGTCGCTATCAGGTTCATATGTCTTCACCCGAACCTGGGCGTCACGCCGTATCAGCAGAATTGGCGCGGCGCGGCGGCGGGGTCCAAATGGTGCGCGCGGCAACCAGTTTCACTGTCGTGCCGAACGCGGCGGGCGCTGCGCCGCCGAGCGTGCCGGTGTATCTGGGCAGTGGCGACACCGCCGCGTCGACTCTCGTCGACGCCGATCTCATCACCGTGCGGACAACTGCTGCGGTGGCCGGAGCGCCCACCACCATCACCGCGCAGGCCGGCGACAACGCCGACCTGCAACCGTGGCTCGGCATGGTCGGGCACATGATCATGGCTGGTCCGGTGCCCGACGGCGACAGCACTGATATTGCTGCGGCCGTACAGAATTCGCCCATCTGGGGGCATGCCCACTCGATGGGCTCGACATCGATGCAGGGCATGTCGGACATGCCAGGGATGAACATGCCGGACATGCCGGGAATGAGCGGGACGACCGCCGCCGCGGGCCGCGGAACCATGCTCATGCCGCCCGTCAACGGCGACAGCGCCCCCGACGAGACCGTCGCCGCCTATGGGCCCGATGTTCCTTTCACCTACACCTTCCCTGCCGCAGGCCGATATCGGCTGTGGATTCAGGTCGAACGGCACTACACCGTGCTCACTGTTCCGGTCGTGCTCGATGTCGCGGCGGCCCCGGCGCCGGGAGCGCACCGATGAGCGCCACCACGCAGGCAACGGATGCGGGCCCACGGTCGCGCCGGGTGCTCGTCGCCGGGGCCGTCGTGATCGCCGTCGTGATCGCCGCGCTCGGGTGGCTGGTGTGGCCGAGCGCGCCCGAACCGATGGTGCTGAATACCGGTACACCCCACCACCTGGTCACCCTCACCATCGACAACGTTCGCCTCGGCAACACCGATATCGACGTCACCGTCACCGACCGCGCCGGCGCCCCGATAGACCATGCCGCAGTGCGGATTCAGGCGAACCAGCTGCTCATGGGCCATGCCGGACAACCTGTCGCGGCGGCACCATCAGGTCCCGGGCGCTTCCACGCCTTTGCGGTGCCGTTGATGATGACCGGCCCATGGGACCTTCGACTGACCATCGATACCCACCACGGTGTCGACCAACTCACGCTGCCGCTCTGGGTCGGTGGCTGACATCGAGCCACCCCCCCGCACGCATCAGGAACACCCGTCGGAGCACGACCAGAGGAAGGACCGACCGTCCATGAGTACCCCAGCACCGCCCGACGCTTCCGAAGGTCGCGCCGGACCGGCCGTGACCACCGCCGAAACCGCACCGACCCGCTTATCCGACAACGGCACCGCGGCCCGCGTCGGCGCCTGGGGCGTCGTACTCGGCACCGCTGTCACGCTGGTGGGGCTGAGTTGGGATATCCAGTGGCACAACGAAGTCGGCCCCGATACCTTCTTCACCCTGCCGCACCTGTTCCTGTATTCCGGCAGCGCCATATCAGGGTTCGCCAGCCTCGCCATGGTGCTCATCGCCACCGCCGCCCAACGCGCCGGACGGCCCGTGCCCCGGCTGGGCGGCACCCCCATTCGGGTGTTCGGCAGCACTCTCACCGCCCCGCTCGGCTACATGGTCGCCGGGGCCGGTGCGGCATTGTTTCTGATCTACGGCCTGCTCGACCTGCAATGGCATGCGATCTACGGTTTCGACGCGGTGCTGAACACGCCGTCGCATGTGGCGCTGTTCCTGTCGATCACGCTCACCATGATCGGCAGTATCATCGCCTTCGCCGCCCATCGCGACCACCGCTGGGGCCGGATCGGCATTGTCGTGGCGATCCCCATCCTGATCACGTTCGCGCCGATTCCCACCAACGCGTTGAACAACTTGGAACTGCCCGCCGATCCGACCATCCTCGGGATCGTCCTGTTCGGGCCGATGCTGCTCATCCTCGGCGCGGCGTTGCTGGCCCGCGCCGGTGCCGCCGTCGCCATCGCGGCGGCACTGGGAGCGATGCAGGCGATCCTATGGTGGTTCTCGCCGTGGGCCGCGGAAACCTACGCTTCGGCGATCGGGCTCCCGCTGCGTGACGGACTCACGGCGGATCCACCGGAACTGCCCGCCATCATGCCGATGTTCCTGATCGTCGCCGCCGTCGCCGTCGAGGGTTTGTTCTGGCTGGCCCGCACCCGCGGGTACGACGCCAGGAAGATCGTATTGGTGGCGGGTGTCGTGACCGGCGTGATCGTCGGGGTGACGTTCCCGCTGCAAATGAACCTCACGCACGCCATGTCGCCTATCGCGTTCGGCGACGTCCTCACGATCACGCTGCTCGGTGTTCCGCTGGGGCTGCTCGCCGGGTTCCTCGCCGGACGGTTCACCACCATGCTGCCCGCACTCGCGGCGGCGCCGAAGGAACTCCGATGACAGTTCTGCGCAAGCTCGCCGTCACCGTGCTGGCGACCGTCACATTGTCGCTGGTCGCGATCGCGCCGGCGTCCGCCTACGCGCCGGTCGACATCGTCCACACCGAGCGCGTGCAGGCCGGCCCGTACGGCATCACGGTCGGGTTCTCCGCCTGGCCCATCCGCGCGATGAAGTCGCTGGACTTCACCTTCATGCCCGACGGGAGCATCGCCGACAAATCCGGGACGCTGCGAGTGGCGGGCCCCGCGATCAAACCCGGCAGGCGCGCCGCGCCGCTGGTGCGCCATCCCCGCAAACGCGACTCATGGGGCTTGGACGTCAGAGCGTTCGACGACCCCGGCATCTACCGCTTCACCTTCACGATCGACGGCCCGCTCGGACACGGCGAAGGGACCCTCGACGGCGTGGAAGTACTCGACCAGCCCGGACCACCACTGCCGCTGAGTTGGACGATCGGCACCCTGCCCCTACTCGGTCTGGTCGTATTCCTCACGGTGGCATGGCGTCGCACCCGACCCGGCCACCAGCCTTTGACCGTCTGACCCGGCGATGCGGCCGGGCAGTGGTAGTGCTGGCACAACCATCGGCGGAGGCTGGCGGTACCCGAATTTCGGCGTGCGGTCCGGACACCTCATGGGTGCCAGGGCGGGGTCATCGGGGCCAGGCCCAGATCGGCGAGCGCGGCCGCGCCGCGGGCAGCATGGTCGCCGCCGGCGAGCACCATGGTGCGCGCCGACTGGTAGCGGCAACCGGCGGCGTCGAACGCATCCGCCGTGGCGAGCAGCCGCTCCTGGTCCTTGGCGAGCAGCGCTTCGGCCCGCTCCACAATGGCACCGGCGATGGGGTTCCCGGCCACGATGGTCCTGGCCTCGGCCAGGCGGTCGCCGGCATCGGAACTCCCGGCGAGCACGGTGGCTTCGGCGCGCAGCGCCACATACCAGTGCAGCCAGATCCAGGTGACCCATCTCCACACCTCGCCGGGCTCCGGCGCCATCCGTTCCAGCGCCTCCCTTGCCTGTCCATTGTGGAGCAACAGCATCGCGTCGAAGACCGCCTGGTAGCCGTGGGCATGTCCCGGTGGGGTGCCGAGCTGATTCAAGACCGCGTTCCATTCGCGCCGGGCACTGTCGTCATCGCGTAGGCCGTGGATCATCTCCACACCGGCCACTGCCGCACCGAGGACCGTTCTGGCGGGGCTGCCGGCCCGCTGCCACGCCTCGAGGAACCGGACGCTGCGGGTGAGTACCTCGTCGACGTTGCCCGCCAACGCGTCGGCCACCAGCAGCCAACACGTGGCACGATGGCCAACCTCGGCCAGCAACGGATGATCCGCGAGTTGCCGTGCCCACCGGCGGGCACCCGGCAGGTCTCCCACACCGAGGCCGGCCTCGGTGGCCTCACCGAGCGCGTCGATCAGCTCGTGGGTGCCTGCCGGAGTGTTCGGTGTGGACGAGAGCAGCGCGATCCGGCGCCGTGCCGTGGCCGCGGCGGCGAATGTGTCCCCTGCCCAGCTCTGGGCGCCGGCGAGCGTGTCGAGGGCGGCGGACTCGGCGAGCGGGTCGCCTGTGCGGTGGGCGAGTTCGACCGCCCGTTCGGCGCGCGCGATCGTCTCCGGTACGGCGTTGTCGGATGCGCCCTGGGCGGCACCGAACGCTTCGGTCAGCGCCCTGCCAGCCTCGGCCAGCGCCAGCGCGGCCTGGGCGGCCGGGTCATCGCCGGCCAGCTCCCGCGCTTCGGTGATGAGCGCGGTCGCCTCCTCCGGTGGCAGGCTCCGGGCAAACTTGCTCGAAAACCGGTACGCGTTGGTGGCGGCGGTCGCCAGGTCGGTGGCGGCGCCAGCGGTGTCCCCGGCTCGGTGGGCGGCGTCCGCGGCCGCACGGAGCAGGCGGTACATGTCGTCGCCCCGCATCTGACATCCGGCCGCGGCAGCTGCGTGCCGCAGCAGCACTGCGGTGGCGGCCGGGTCATCTGCGAGCGCGGCCGCCTGCTCATAACGCATCTGGGACTCGCCGGTCAGGTGCCGAGTGAAGGTCAGGTCCGCCAGGTACCGGGCGAAGCGGTACGCATCCGCGCGCTGCTCCGGCCGGTCGGCCGCCCACGCCAGTGCGACGCGGAAGTCGTCGGCCACCGCGTCGAATCGTGGCCGCCAGCCCGCTCGCACCACCGCAAGGTCGGCGGCCTCGGCCAGGCACCAGCGAAGATGCCGGGACCGGGCGTCGACCAGCTCACCGGCCTCGGTGAGCCGCTCCATCCCGTACTGGCGGATGGTTTCCAGCGCCCGGTATTCGGTCCCGCTCGGGGACGCCGTCACCACCAGCAGGCTCTGCTCGACGAGCCGGGCAAGTCCCTCAGCGACAACGCCTTTCTCGGACGCGGCTACCTGCGCCGCCGCCGCAACGGTGAAAGACTTCACCAACACCGACACCCGCCGCAGGAGCACTCGATCGTCCGGCTCCAGCAGGGCGTGGCTCCAGTCCAGCGCTGCCCGCACCGAGCGGTGCCGGTCGTCGGCGCGGGCGCCGCCGGCGAGCATCCGGAGCTGGTCGGACAGGCCGGCGGTAAGGCCATCCAGCCCGAGCGTGGTCCAGCGCGCGGCGGCCAGCTCGATCGCCAGCGCCACTCCATCCAGCCGCTCGCAGAACTCGGCGACTTGGTCACGCAGTGCGTGATTCGGCGGCCAGCCGGCCGCCGCCGCGCGGTCCATGAACAACGCGACCGCATCCGATTCGCCCTCGCCGGCCAACGACATCGGCGGGACCGTATACACCCGTTCGAACGGCACCATCAGCCGGGCCCGGCTGGTCGCCAACACCGTCAATCGAGGGCAGGTCTCGAGCAGCCGTTCGATGAAAGGCGCCACCCCGTCCCGCACGTGTTCGCAGTTGTCCAGCACCAGCAAGGCGTGACGGTCGGCCAGCGCAGCCAGCACCGACTCGTCCATGCTCCGGCCGGGCTGCTCGCCGAGGCCGAGCGCAAGCGCGACCGTACCGGCGACCACGCAGGTGTCCGGGCTGGTGATCGGTACCAGGTCGACGAACCACACCCCGTCGGAGTACTCGCCGGTTGCCTCCGCGGCGACCGTCAACGCGAGCCGGGTCTTGCCCACTCCGCCGGGGCCGACCGCGGTCACCTGCCGGTGTTTTTTGATCATCTCGGTCAGTTCGGCCCGCTCCCGCGTCCGGCCGATGAACGAGGTCAGCGGTGTCGGCAGGACCGGTGCCGGGTTCGACCGGTCGGTGCGAGCCAGCTCGGACGCGCGCTGGGCCAGCGCCCGCCGATCAGGAACCTCGAGCTTGCGCAGGAGCGAGGAGACATGGCTCTCCACCGTACGCACCGAGATGAACAGTTGCGCACCGATCTCGGCGTTGCTGAGATGCTCCCCCACCAGCGCCAGCACCTCGGCTTCCCGAGCCGAGATCTCCACCGTCGCCGCCATGGGCCCTATTCTGCCGTATCCGCGTCACGCTCGTACTGCTCGGTTGGTTTCCCTGGTGGGCGCGGATGCCGGCCCCGGTGACGCGCAAGGCCGCAACGCATAACGTCCGGCATGGTCGCGGGGTAAAGACCCGGCAGCACAGCACCGGCCGTAGGCGATCCGTGCCCCCGATCAGTGGACGGTTCCGTGGTCGCCACGGATGCGGGTCGGGCGTGCCGGAGGAGATGCTGTGAACACGTCCGGTTCGTCGCAACAGACCGACATACCGGGTCGATGTGACCAACGACTTCAGGAGTGATCATGACCAGCTCTCCCACCCAGGGAATCAAGACCGTGCTGTATCCCGTGTCCGACCTGGCGGCAGCCAAGGCCGTGTACGCCGCCCTGCTCGGCGTACCGCCGCAGACCGACTCGTCCTACTACGTCGGTTTCGAGGCCGAGGGCCAGCACATCGGGCTGGTGCCCAGCGGTGGACAGCAGAGTCTGAGCGCATCGGTGGCCTATTGGCACGTGCCGGACATCGAAGCGAAGCTGGCCGAGATGACCGCAGCGGGAGCCACCGTGAAAGAGCCTGCGCACGACGTCGGCGGCGGCCGCCTGGTAGCCGCCGTGACCGACACCGACGGCAATGTCCTCGGCCTGATTCAGGACCGCTGAGTACCGACCCCGCCGTGCTCGTGTACTTGCCAAAAATTAGTCCCGCATCCGCGTGCTGAGAGCAGCCAGCGAGTGCACAGCCCCAAACATCAAGATCGTCCCCATCAAGAACTGACACGGAGGAAACCGGAATGAATACTCAGAAGTCCGCCACACGCACCACCGCGAAGAGCAAGGCCACCGTGGGATTCACCGACGACGAACGTGCCGCGATGAAAGAGCATGCCCAGGAGTTGAAGACGGCCGCGCGTCGTGGTGCGCGTGCTGCGAAGGCGGACGGGGAGAAAGACGTGCTCGCGAAAATCGCCGAGATGGCGGAATCGGATCGCGTCATGGCCGAACGGGTCCATGCCGTCATCAAAGCGAGCGCGCCGGAGCTCTCGCCGAAACTCTGGTACGGGATGCCCTCCTACGCCAAGGACGGGAAGGTCGTGTGTTTCTTCCAG
Organism: Nocardia sp. GCM10030253; assembly: GCF_042675075.1. Taxonomy (NCBI): domain Bacteria; kingdom Bacillati; phylum Actinomycetota; class Actinomycetes; order Mycobacteriales; family Nocardiaceae; genus Nocardia; species Nocardia sp. GCM10030253. The sequence continues at coordinate 331,393 of NZ_JBHTDL010000002.1, forward strand.
AGCGCGGAGAAGTTCAAGGCGAGGTACGCGACGTTGGGGTTCAGTGACACCGCGAACCTCGACGACGGCGCGATGTGGCCGACGGCTTTCGCGCTGACGAAGGTGACCGCCGCCGACGAGGCGAAGATCGGCGAGCTCGTGAAGAAAGCGGTGGGCTGAGGCCCGCGCCGTGGCGACGAACTGGTCATCACCCGGCGAGACCCCGTGTAGCCGAGACGATGCATCAGCTGCGCCCACGCGCGCGCGGCCCCCGCGGTCGACCAGCCGACCGCGGGGCCGGAGAACCCGTAACCGGGAATGGTCGGCACGACGACGTGGAACGCGTCCTGCGCGTCGCCACCGTGCGCCACCGGGTCCGTCAGCGGCCCGATCACCTCGAGGAACTCCACAATCGATCCAGGCCATCCGTGCGTGAGCACCAACGGCAACGCGTCGGGTTCTGCCGACCGAACGTGGATGAAGTGCACGTCGTGGCCGTCGATCTCGGTGCGGAACTGCGGGAAGGAGTTGAGTCGGGCCTCCTGGGCTCGCCAATCGTAGGTGTCGCGCCAGTAGCGTGCCAGTTCCTCGGTGTAGTCGAGCGGGATGCCCTGTGCCCACCCCACACCGGTAACCCCGTCGGGCCAGCGGGTGTCGTCCAGTCGCCGATTCAAGTCGTCGAGCCGCTCTTGGGGATATCGATCCGGAAGGGGGTGATCTCTGTGCTCATGAGAACTACGCCATGAGCCACCTAGGGCAAATCCTGCCCTAGGTGGCTCAGCAGGTCGAGAGATGTGACCGAGACCTCCGATGCCTGCCGACTGCACCCGCGTCTACTCGGGACGCCCTCACCGAGGCGTTCGCGCCGACTGATTCTCGCGTTCTGCTACGCCGACTTCCGGACCGTCGAGACGCGCCCGGCAATCCAGGCCACCAGCATCGCGGCCAGGAACGACAGCAGTGACGCGCTCATCCAAGCCTGCTTGGTGAAATGCGCCTTCTCCTGGATGCCGACCCAGAAGTCGGTCCAGACACCCGCGTCGCCCGGGTTGATCAGCTGGTAGACCGACAGGCCGACGAGCCAAGCGACAATCATGCCCCAGCGCGAGGGGGCGTCCGGTGCCGTGTTCCATTGCCCCTTCGCGCGCAGGAAGAAGTCGGCGACCAGCACACCGAGCAGCGGCACGAACACCGAGCCGATCAGGCCGAGGAAGCCGAAGTAGTTCTCCATTTTCAGGCGCAACGCCAGCAGGGTGATCAGGACACCGAGTCCGATCGACAGCACGCGCCGATCGATGCGCGGCGCGAGGTTCTGGATGGAGACGGCGGTGGAGTACACGTTGGCGAAGGACTGGTCGGCCTCGCGCAACACGAAGACGAAGAAGAAGACCGCGCCGAGACTGACCTGCAGGAACGGCGTGTATTGGCCGCCGTCTCCGGTCGCAAGTGCCAGCGCGAACAGGCCGAGGATGTAGGCGACGATCTGGGTGACCGCGTAGGCGCCGCTCGCGGCGCCGAATGCCGCGCCGGTGCTGCGGGAGTGGCGGGTGTAGTCGGCGGCGACCGGCGCCCAGGAGATCGACACGGCCAGCGCCGCGTCGGTGGCGATCCAGAAGAGGTTCCAGTCGACACCGAACGGGCCGTCGCCCTCGGGGCCGGGGTTGATGGTCAGGTCGGGCAGGCCCTTCTGCAGGAACTGGATGTAGAACCAGACCAGGGCGATCACAACACCGATGGTCACGAATCGGCGCAACAACCGGACCGAGCCGAGCGGCCAGATCGTCAGCGCGGTCGTCAGCACACCGGCCAGCACCACATACAGCCAGTGCGGGCCGCCGCCGAACAGCTCTTCTGCCGCATTGCCGATGACGATCAACTCGAATATCCCCCAGCCGATCAACTGGGCGATATTGAGCACGGTCGGCAGATAGCTGAGCTTCGCGCCGAACAGGCCACGCAGCAACACCATCGAGGGCTTGCCCGTCTTCGCGCCCGGCACCGCGGCCATGCCGAGCATCAAACCGCCGAGGACGGTGCCGACGATCATCGCGAAAATGCCCGCGGCGATCGAGATCTGTGGTGCGTACTCGGTGTTCGGGGCCAGCACTGTGTAGGCGCCGCTGAAGGCGATGAGGCTGACGCCGAGGTTGGCCCAGAAGGCACTCTGGTCCCAAAAGGAAAGCACCTTCGGTGCGGGTTCATCGAGGGTGAACGGTGCCTCGTGCCGTTCGGATTCGTCCAGGGTCGGTGCGGACATGCCTGAGCACAACTCCCTACGCCGGCATTACCCGGACAGGTTCATGCGGTCGGCGAAACGTCGGGTCCGCCCTCTCAGCCCGGCCGTGCCCGAGCTCCCGCGGTGGGGTCTTATTCGGGCGAATCGTACACGTGTCGGACCGTGTGACGGCCATGGAAGGTGTACCGGACCATGACGGGGTCCTCGCTCGACAGCACATCGTGCAATTCGGCACTGCGGTCTGCGAAACTCGACTCGTACCACTGCGCGACGATGTCGAGGATGTCCAGCCCACAACCGCTGACGTTGTCGACGAAGTGTCCCCATGCCACACACGATTTCACCTGATGCAGCGAATGCCTGGTTGCAGCCGGTGAATTCGCCGAGGAGAGGCGGGCGGAGTTCATGACCGGATCCACGCGTCGCGCGGCCGCCGTCCTCGGCGCGATCGTCCTGTGGTGCGGGTCGACGGCCTGTGCGTCCGATACAAAACACGACGCAGACAATGGCAGCGCATCGACTTCCACCCAACAGGTGATCCGTGGCGAGGTCGTCTCGACGGTCCCGCTCGCACAGATGTCCACAGACGACACCATGGCCTACCTGAAAGCTTCGGCGCGCAACGGTGTCGACGCCTATCGCGTCGTGTATCGGACCATCGACACCAGCGGCGCGCCGACCACCGCGAGTGGACTTGTCGCGCTACCGCGCACCGAATCCCGTCGGCTACGCGTGGTCAGTTACGAGCACGGCACCCTGTCGCTCAAGAGCGATGCACCGTCGGTGAACGGCACAACCCGCCCCGACCGGGCTCGCACGATCATGTTCGCCGCGGCGGGCTATGCGGCGGTCGCTCCGGACTATTTGGGACTCGGCGAAGGCCCCGGTTTCCATCCATACACGCACGCACCGACGGAGGTCAGCGCTTCGGTCGACCTGCTGCGTGCGGCCCGCACGATCGCGGCGCAGCAGCAGCGCGAGTTCGACCCCGACATCCTCGTCACCGGCTTCTCCCAAGGCGGTCAGGCCGCGACGGCCCTGGGTAAAGCACTACAAGCAGGCGAGGCCCCCGGCTTCGGACTCGCGGCACTGGCACCGATCAGCGGCCCCTACGACGTGCGGAACGTCGAGACGCCCGCGGGTCTCGACGGCCGAGTCATACCCGCCAGCGCGGTGTTCTATTTCGCATACTGGCTCACCTCGATGAACCGCATCCACCATCTCTACGACAGTCCCGCCGAAGCGTTCCAGGAACCGTACGCATCCAAGGTAGAAGAACTCTTCGACGGCAACCACAATGAAATCGCCATCAGCGCAGCATTGCTCACTACGCCACAACAGCTGTTGACGCCGAAGTTCATCGCCTGGTCGCGCAACCCCACCGGAGCCGCACTGAAAGCGTTGGCCGACACCGACGGCACCTGTGACTGGACACCACGCGTCCCGGTCCGCCTCTACGCCGCCTCCGGCGATCGCAGTGTCCCCTACGCCAATTCTGAACACTGCCTGCAAGCACTGCGCAGCGACAAGGCCACCCTGGTCGATCTCGGCGATATCGACCACGGCAGCACGGCCCGCGTCGCCCTGCCGCAGATCCTCGAGGTATTCCAACAGGAATTCCCGCCCACCTGACGTGCCTGAACCGTCAACCGTCACCTGCGGCGGGCAATCCACGGGGCGGCGGATCCTAGAGGTCGGCGTATCGGCGCCGACCGGCCCCCGAGATGTCCTCAGATCGCCAGGCGCGCCGCGATGCCATCGAGGATGGAGTCCAGACCGATCTCGAACTGCCACCGCACGTCGTCCTTGCGGTCGGCCTCGTGGATATAGCGCGCGTACATCGGGTAACGGCCCGTGTTCATGAGCGAGGTCATCTGTGTGGCCAGTCCCGCGCGGGCCTCCTCGCGGGTGGACCAGCCGCGCACGTGGAGCATCTGACTCAGCCTGACCTCCGAGTCGACCGCGCCGTGTACATAGGCGGCGACGGTGCTGTAGACCGCCATGGCGGTGTCCACGTCGAGCCCGAGGCCGTCGAGTGCGACGAGGGCCGCCTCCACCACGGCCAGCTGGTTCGGGGTCGGCGCGCCGCACGCCGCCCGCGTCACCCACGAGTGCTGCAGCAGGACCTCCCGTATGCGCAGGGCGACGGACCGCATGGTCGCGCGCCAGCCGTCCTTGCCGTCAGGCAGATCCAGCTCCGCGTAGACGAAGTCGACCATCAGCTCGAGTAGCTCGTCCTTGCCGGTGACATAGCGGTACGCGGCCATGGGGGCGACGCCGAGTCCGGTGGCCAGGCGACGCATGGTGACCGCGTCGAGTCCCTCCGCGTCGGCGACGGCGACCGCGACCTCGGCGATCCGCCGGGGCGTGAGAGTGGTGCGGGGAGCCGGCGCCGGTCGTTCGAGGCGCTCCCACAACGAGACGGGGTCCTTGTCCTCGCTCGCTGACTGTCTCTCCTGGGAGGCCATCGCTTGGGTTCCTTCCGCCGGCCGATGCTGTGTACAGCGTACCGGGTGTGGACTTCGTACACTGCAATGTGTACGTTGTACGTTATGGATACAGCGTACACATTGTCGAGGGGTTTTCGTGGCTGACTTGACCGACGACATCCTGCGCACCGCAGTGATCATCGGCAGCACCCGGGACGGGCGGTTCGGTCCGGTCGTCGCCGACTGGATCGCCGGACACATCGCTCAGCGCGAGGACATGACGGCCGACCTGATCGACCTCGTCGAGACGCCCCTGCCGACCGTTTTCCCGGCGTTCGGGCAGGCACCGTCCGATGAGGTCGTGGCACAGCTTGGCGCGGTGTCGCCGCGGCTGGCCCAGGCTGATGCCTTCGTGATCGTCACGCCCGAGTACAACCACAGCTTCCCCGCGTCGCTGAAGAACGCCCTCGACTGGCACAACGAGCAGTGGCACGCCAAGCCGGTCGGCTTCGTCTCCTACGGTGGACTCGCCGGCGGGCTGCGCGCCGTTGAGCAGCTTCGTGTCGTGCTCGCGGAGCTGCACGCGGTCACGATCCGCAACACCGTCAGCTTCCACAACTACGGTGAGATCTTCGGTGCCGACGGCAAGCCGTCCGACCCCGGGTGCGACGTCGCAGCCAAGGCCATGCTCGACCAGCTCACCTGGTGGGGACAGTCCCTGCGCGAGGCCAGACGCGTCCGCCCGTACGCCGTCTGACATCGCCACAGCGATGAATGACCGACCGTCCGACACTCCCGCGCTCCTTCCTCGCGGCGCTCGACGGACAAAGGTCCTCGAACTCACCCCCTTCCACGGGGCCTTATCGGCAGTCTCCACAGAGCCGTACGGTCGCCTGCCCGACCGCAGGCCGATATCCCGTCCGCGCAGTGCACAGGTAACTGATAGTTGAAGTGATTGGAGCAAGGAAAATGCGAACCCGACCTACTCTCGGTGATCCATCGCGCGCTACCACGGCCCACGAGGTGGCCTCACGGTTCGCCGAAGGGCTACAGCAGTCAGGCGCAGCAGGCGACGCGGACGGCTACGATGCCGCTTTCGCGGCAGACGTGGTGTGGGGCAGTCCGTATGGTGCGTCAGTAACCGGCTACTCCGAATTGAACGCCATACACCGCCGCTTGATGGCCGCACAGGTTGCACCGCGGTCACACTTCGAAGTCGCTGGCGCGACTTCGCCCGCGCCGGGGGTCGTACTAACCCAGATCCGTAGGCTCGCCGCCGAAGCGGGCGGGTTCTCCGAGATCGCTATGTACGTACTGGTCGAGAAGGATGGCGGATGGTGGCTCGCGGGGGCCCAGAACACGCCTATCACGGATCCGCCCCAACGAACCGAGTCGAGTTCATGATCTGCTCGCGTAGGAGCACGTCTCATGCGCGGTAGTCGATGCCGCCGAATCCTCTGCGTTGCATGAGGTCCTGCTCGACCAGCCTGCCGTCGAGGCGAACCGAAGGCTGTGCCCCATCCAATGCGGATGGGGCACAGTTAGTTTCGAGGTGGTGCCTATGCCGTCGACGCTGACTCGACACCGAGTTCTTCGCATTCACTCCGCCGCAAGCGCTTTCGGCGCGCCCGGACGCCGTGTTTCGGCGAGCAACGCGTCGAGTTGGAGTTCGGCGCGTTCGGCGCGGGCCAGGGTTTGGGCGCGTGCTTCGTCCAATGCCTCGATACGTTGCGCTGCCTCGGCTCGCGCCTTCTCGATCGTCCCCGTCGCCTCGGTGCGTACCGCGGTGACCTCCGCCGCCGCCGCTCGCCGCGCCTCGGCCAGCTCGGTGCGCGTGGCATCGAGTTCGGCTCGGACCCTTCGCCATTCCTCGCGTGCCTCGTTGGCTGCCTCCACTCGTTCCACGGCTGCCTGCTCGGCGCGTTCGGTCGCGCGCTCGGCATCCGCGGCCCGCTGCACGGCGAGATCGCGTTCCGATTGTGCGGCCGCTACCCGCGCCGCCGATTCGCGCTGGGCATGTCCGATCTCGCTGTCGGCGCGTCGCTGTGCTTGTTGCACCTGATCGGCCGTTTCCTGCCGGATCCGCTCGATGTCCTCGGCCGCCTCGCGCCGCGCGGTGCGGATTTCGGCCTCGGCGTCACTTCGGGCGGCGAACACATCGTCGGCGGCTTGCCGGGTGGTGCGCTCGACCTCGCGCAGCGCGTCATCGCGGGCCGTATTCGCCGCGGCGACCAGCCCTTCCGCGTGTTCGGCCGCAGCGGCGGCATCCTCGGCGGCGGCGTCGGCGACCGCTCTGGCTACCTCGGCCTCGCGCCGCGCCTGTTCGGCGGCGACCCCCGCCATCTCGGCTTCGGCGATCCGGCGTGCCGCATCCGCCTGCACGGCCTGGACCTGCGCTTCGGCAATCGAGGGGTCGGCCAGCGTGGACAGCTCGGCCACGGCCGCGTTCAACGTAGTGCCCAATTGATCGGCCAGTCCACGGAACTGGGTGAGCAGTTCATCGGCGCGTAAGCGGGCGACCGTCGCCGGACCCTGTTGCGTCACAGTGACGGAAGCGGTCGAGATCTCCGACTCCTGCTGCTGCCGTTGACGTTCCCGCCAGGCTCGCCATCGCGTGTGATCTGGATGGTCACAGTATTCCGACGGCCGGCCGGGGCCGCCGCCGCGAGTGATGGGCCGGGGGCAGCCCGGGTAGTTGCACACGTTGGACACCGGAGAATCGTAGCGTTTGTTTCGTCATTTCCAACGTATTTAGACGAAACGAAATACGTGTCGCCCCAGGAAGACTCATTTTGCGACACCTTCGTCTGACCGCCGATAAGTGAACCTTATCGGTGGTCAGATTCGGATAGAGTGACCGATAGCCGGTGCAGGAGTTCCGTTTTCGTTTGGTTGACACAAACGAAACGAAACCGCTACGGAACCACACGAAAACTAGGGAGCTGATTCGTGGACGATCGAACCGCTGTTGTCGCGGTGCCGGAGTCGGTACAGACCGAACTACGCAAAGGAGTGCGCAGCGTGCTGATCGATGCTGCCGCACTGCGATTGGTTCGCGAACGCTTCGACGACAACCAAGCCGGATCGTTGCGCCGATATCTCGAGGCATCCCAATCCGCGAATACGTTGCGCGCGTACCGCACCGACTGGATCGCGTGGTCGGCGTGGTGTGCTGCCGAAAGCCGGCAAGCCCTCCCCGCCGACCCCCTCGATGTCGCCGTCTACCTGGCCGCAGCCGCCGACGCAATGCGTCACAGTGACGATGAAACCGCGCCTCAGCAGTGGGCTTTCAGCGCCGCCACCCTCGAACGCAAGGCCGCCGCTATCGCCGCCGTCCACGCCGCCAACGGACTTCCCTCCCCCACCCGCTCCGACGTAGTCCGTCTGACCTTGCGCGGCATCCGTCGCACTCGCCGCACTCAACCCACGCGCAAACGCCCCGTCCTGCTGCACACTCTCGAACAGCTCCTCGCCGGTCTCCCGGAACCAGGCTGGCCGACCGAACCCGCCCGCCGCCGCGACACCTTGGCGCTGCTCGTCGGATTCGCTGGTGCTCTGCGCCGCAGCGAACTCGCCGGTCTCCGTATCAGCGATATCCGCGTGAACCTCGATCACCGCACCGGCGAACCCCTCCTGCTGGTCCAACTGCCCACCACGAAAACCGACCCCACCGGTGTCACCGAACAACGCGTCGCCCTCCCCCGCGGCCAACGCCCGCACACCTGCCCCGTCTGCGCTTTCGCCGATTGGCTGCGACTACTCGAAGTCCATGCCGCCCACGGCAACACCGGCCTGCGAGCGTGGCTCACCGACACACCACCCGCATCCCCGGACATCCACCGGTGCCACGGTTTCGAAGGCACAACCCTCGCCGACTACACCGACCAACCACTGTTCCCGACGATCACCCGCCACGGCGGCATCGCCGCCCACCCCATGTCCGGTCGCGCCATCGCCGAACTCATCAAGCGCTATGCCGCCCGCGCCGGCCTCGACCCCGCCCTTTTCTCCGGCCACTCCCTGCGCGCGGGCTTCGCCACCCAAGCCGCACTCGGCGGCGCCAGCGACCGCGAAATCATGCGGCAAGGGCGCTGGTCCAACCCCCGCACTGTGCACGGCTACATCCGCACCGCAAACCCCTTGGAAGACAATGCCGTCACCAAACTGGGCCTCTGAGCATCCGGCGATCCCACCAGGGCGAACGTGCGTTCCTCGGGGAGGGTGCGAGGCCGCGACGCATCACTCGCCACCGCCACCGCAGCCTCCTCCTCCACCACCGTCTCCACCGCCATCGGAGCCACCCCCACCGCAACCACCATTCACATAGCTGCCGAGTGCGGCACCACCGCCATAACGCCCCACCCGAGCCCGGCCGCTCGCAGTCCATGACTGGGCACGTCGCCGCTGACGGAAGAAACGGACACCGCTGATCCCGATCAACACCACCGCGACAAAGAAGGACACACCGGCAGCGACAGGATAGAACCCGACCAGCACAACGCCCGCAAGCGCGAATACCACAACCATCAATACGGACATCTGAACCTCCCCCGCAGAAGCAATGTCCTCAGCATACCGGCGACCACCGACAGGTCCATGAAATATCTTGCGGCAGTGAGTGATCGATTCGACGCCGCACACTATGTCCTGTGTCACCACCAGCGCGGTCAACGTGCCGATCACGGCAGCCGAAGCCCAAGAGTCGGTTAATGTCAATCGGGCGATCGACTGGTCCGATATCGTTGAGGTTTGAACTTTCGACCAGTGGGGCACTGTACCGAGGGGTATGTAAATCTGGAGGTAATGCGATGGTGGGTGGACGGCCTCGACAGTTCGACCCTGATGCTGCTCTCGACCGAGCGCTGGACGTGTTCTGGCGCCAAGGATATGAAGGCACGGCGCTGTCGGACCTGACCGAGGCGATGGGTATCAACCGCCCCAGTCTCTATGCCGCTTTCGGCAACAAGGAGGAACTCTTCGGCCAAGTCCTCGACCGCTACATCACCGGCCCCGGCGCGTACGCGGCGCAGGCGCTGGACCGCCCCACCGCGCTCGAGGTCGCCGAAGCCCTGATACACGGAGCAATCGAGCTGACCGCAGGCCCCAACACACCTCGCGGCTGCCTCTTGGTGAGCAACGTGCACGCCTGCGGCCCCGATACCGACTCGATCCGGCACGAGGTCATCGCGCGACGCAAAGCAGGCACCCTCGCACTGCGCCACCGCCTCGAACGCGCCAGAGCCGAGGGCGACCTTCCCATCGACGCCGACCCGAAAGCTTTGGCCCACTTCGTCGCAGCCATCACCGACGGCATCGCCACCCAAGCGGCCAACGGCTGCGACGTCGAAGACCTCCGCCACATCGCCGAACTCGCCCTCCGAACCTGGCCCACCCGAATCCCCACCTGGGCCGCCGACCTCAGCCGACCGATCTACCGAAGGCGACCCGTCCCCGCACCGACTTCGTACACGAACTCCAAACCATCGACCAGATCGAACTGGTTGCCCACCCGGACGAAACCGTACTGACCGATCAACGCCAGAGACGGTTGGTTGTCAGGACTGACCGATGCGCGAACAACACGCACGGCCGGTTCACGCGCGGCTCGATCCAGCAACTCCACCAACGCGGCCCGCGCATACCCTCGTCGTCGAAACACCGGATCAATGGCGTAACCGACCTCGACCATCCCACGTCGATCCGCAGGACCGTGATACCCGGCGCAACCCACACAGACGCCTAGCAGCGGGTCGTAAACCACACCCGTTGCCCACGCCGCCACCGCCGAGTCCGCCTGGACCTGCTCGTACCGCAACGCCCACATCCGCCGATGGTCCGCTTCGATGAGATACCCCGTAATCGGAAGCCCGGACACCCGTGCAGCGTCCGCGGCGTCACCATCCGCCAGCGCCCGCAGCGTCTGCAACCCCAGCGCCACCAACTCCACCACAACACCCACCCCGGATTCCCCACTCATCATCATTCCCGAGCCTTCCGACCGAGTCGCCATGGCAGTAGCAGCGAGCTGGCGAGTAGTGCGATGGCCGCGCACCCGATGGCAACGCGGATGCTGGTGGCAGCGGCAAGGAATCCACCGAGCGCGATGAATACGGGTTGGAAGCATTTCGCGCTGATCGACCATGCGGTGCCGACGCGGGCCATGTGGTCATCGGCGGTCGCGTTCATGCGGTAAGTAGTGAAGACAGGGTTGAAGACGCCGACGCAGAACAGCAGCAGTGTTTCCGCGGTCAGGATCACGACAAGCCCGACGGTGTTCGGGCCCGCGGTCAGGAGCAACCCCAGCCAACAAGTGCGCAGGGTCCCGAAGCCCACCAACACCGTTGGTTCACCGAACGCCTTGACAAGCGCTCTTGTGCACACGGATCCGAGGAGACCACCCAGGCAGGGCAGGCCGAGAGCGAGCCCGTATTGCCAGGGGCCGAAGCCGAGGTCACGAAGCATGAGCAGGGCGAGCAGCGGTGCGGTGAGCATGAGAGAACCGCCGAAGAACATGCCGTTCCAGAACAGCCGATGCAGTGCCGGGTTGGCGAAGATGTAGGCCCACCCACTGCGGATCTCGGTCCTCCAGCGGTGCGCGGGCCGCTCATGTGCCGTTTGCTGCTCAGGTGTGCTGATAGTGCGAATCATCCACGCGGACAGCAGATAGCTGCCCGCGTCGATGAGGACAGTGACGGACGCGCCGAGCAGGGAGACGAGTGCGCCACCCGCCGGTACCCCGAGGGTGGAGGCGGTCCAGAACGTGGTCTCCAACCGGCTGTTGGCCCGGATGCGCCCGGGTTCGGGGACCAGCGCCTTCACGTAAACACCACTGGCTGCGTTGAACACGATGCGGCACAACGTGACGAGCGTGACCACGACACACAATTGCGTGTACGTCAGCACACCGAGCCACGCCGCTACCGGGACGCTGCCGAGTGCGGCAAACGATACGAGATCGGCGTGCACCATGATCGGTCGTTTGCGGTGGAACTCGACGAACGACCCCAGGGGAAGGGCGATTGCGGCACTGGCCAGCCCGGACAGGGCCGCCATCAACGACACCTGCAGATCCGAGGATTCCAGCACCAGTATGGCGATCAACGGCAGTGCGCCCGTCCCGAGTGCGCTGCCGACCTGGCTGATCGTGAAAGCTCCCCAGAGTCTGCGGAAGTCGCCTGTCAGACGGATTTCGGTCGCGACTGTGGGTTTCACTCGGCGCGTCCGCGTGGATGGAAGTCAGTGCGGCGCAGCTCAAGTCTGCGATGCTCGTCGGTCGTGTAGCCGACCCGGCTGCGCACTCCTACCACCATAGTGGACCGATCGACATGGGGTTCCCGATACCGGGTGCTGACAAGATCGGAGCCGCCACGGCTTCGGCCGGTATTCTCCCGAAGATGCTCGGACAACTCACGCTTGCGCGCCTTCGACGAATCACGGCACTGGTGGCCGGAACAGCGATAACTGTGGTGGCGATCCCGGCGGCGGCGCAGGAACCGCTCGCGAGCAACGAGTTGCGGGTGTGCACGCCCGGCGACTATCCGCCGTATTCGGTGGGCGACGGCGCCGACGGATACATCGGAATCGACATCGAACTGATCCGGGGCTTCGCCGATGTGCTGCGTCGCCCGATCCAGTTCGTCCCGGTGACCTGGGCGACGCTGGCAACGGATTTCGGTCCGAAGCGCTGCGATATCGCGGTCGGGGGCATCTCGGATCTGCCTGCGCGCCGCGGGTTCTCGGACTTTTCGATCTCGTATGGAACCGACGGGAAGGCCCCGATCACGCGTCGCACGAGCGGTGCCGACTACTCGACGATCGAGCAGATCAACCAGCCCGGTGTGCGAGTAATCGCGAACCGTGGTGGCACCAATGAGGCTTTCGCGCGGAAGAACTTTCCCGACGCGCAGCTGACCCTGTGGAACGACAACCTCACGCTCTTCGATGAACTCGACCAGGGCCGAGTGGACGTCTTCGTCACGGATTCGGTCGAGGGACGCTACCGCGTCCGCGAACACCCCGGTCTGCAAGTCCTGCACCCGGACAGCCCGTTCGATTCATTCCAGAAAGTATTCCTGCTGAGAAAGAACGACCCCGTGCTGGCCGCGACGGTGAACGCCTGGCTGGCAGCTCAACTTGCCACGGGCGCCGTCGACCGCTCATTCGCCCAATGGATCGGCGGTGTTCCGGTCCGAGGCAACTGAAAGCGCACCGACCCGAGGTCCCCATCGGCGACCGGTCTCAGCCGCGGCAGCTACGGCTCCCAGTCGGACTCGACTCGGGCCTGCCGCCCGCCCACACAGTGGTGCGGGCGACCGCCCGTCAGGTACGGCGGAGTTCGAAGATCCGGAATTCGCGGCCGCCGGAGAGTTCGTACTCCATCTCGTATCCTGGCCAGAATTCGACGGCGAGGTCCCAGGCGCGTTTGCGGTCTACGCCGGTGATTTCTGTGACGGTGACCTCGAGCTGTTCGGACTTCGTTCGAACGGTGGCGGTGCTGGCGGCGCGGAGGTTGGCCGACCAGACCGGATGCTTCGCGCTGCCCCAATTGGAGCCGAGGACAAGGAAGTCCTCACCGTGCGGGACATACAGCAGCGACGTGGTACGTGGGAGTCCGGTCTTGCGGCCGAGCACGGTGATCTCGATCGACGGCAGCCCAGCCAGGTCCAGGACGCCACGCTTGCCACCGCTCACCCGCCGCACCAATCGTTCCAGCAGCAGCACCACCGGCGCTGTGCGCATGACCCAGCGCTGTGCGGCGAGCCATCGGGCGATAGCGGGTAACGGATTGGACACCATACTCGAATCCTGACAGAAGTCGGTACCGAGCGAGCATACCGAACCGCGTAGTGAGACCACCCTCACTGCCGCTGGGCCGTGTCCGAGCAGTCGCGGGTGCCGGGGGCATCACGGCGCCGGGTGAGCGTGCTCACGTCAGCGCCCGATCCATTGGGTCACGTTGCGCCACAACGATTCCCGGTATCGGCCGAAGTCCGGACCGCGGTGTCTTGTGCGACAAGCGGGTGCATGATCACCACCGCCGCGCCGTCGGGCGCGCGACAGCACCGAACCACGGACGCACCGCTCGATCGCCGCGCCGTTGGCCTCGGAATCAGGTGGGGCGAGTCGATGGAGCAAGTACACGCCGACACCGTGCGGCGACAACACCGCGATCACATGCAGCACAGTGGCAACCCAGCCCGTGGTGTCGCCGTGACCGATCGCGTCGAGGGCCAGCAGCGGCGCGTCGCCGGGTGGATCGTTGCGCACTCCGTGTGTGCCCCGACGGATCCATGCCCGACGACGGTCGCGGCGTGATACGGCCGGCTGCTGGTCGCGACCACATCCGCGGCGGAGGCGAAATGGTTCAGCGGAGTTCTGGAACCGATTACCCGGGAGCGAATTTCACGTCGTCGGGTCTCGGTCGGGCAGGCCGAAGTATGCACGTAGCTCGGTCGGGATGGTGGTGAGGCCGGGCTGGAAGATCTCGACGAGGAGCTGGTCGGGTCCTCGGGCCATGGCGTAGGAGGCGGTGGGTTCATGCCGGATGTCGGTCACCGAAATGCCATGTGCCCGTAAGCGTTCGACGATGCCCTCCAGTTCGTCGATGACGATGCCGAGGTGATGGACGCCTCGAGGTCGGTGGCCATCAGGTGGGCGTGGTGGAGACTGATCATCCCCGTACCTTATGACAGTCGTTATAGCGGCGTGTACGGTTTCTATGACACTCGCTATAGGAGGTACTCATGACCGTAATCACCGTCAACATGGTGCGCGGCCGGTTCGACCAGACGCAGCGGCGGGAGCTGGCGCGGACGTTGACCGATGCCGTCCTGGTGCCCGAGGTCGGGCAGCTCGCACCGGCGGCGAGGGCCGGGTTCCAGGTCCACTTCTGCGAGCGCGACCCGGACATGATGGCCATCGGCGGCATCGTGCTCGCCGATCAGGACCAGGACGCCCTCGTCGTCGACATCGCGGTGATGGACGGGGACTGGCGGCAGGAAGTTCGCACACAGGTGATCGAACGCATCCTCGCGGCGCTCACCGCAGCGGCGGGGTCGACTGCCCCGGCGCCGACCTGGTGGGTGAACTTCCGGGTCATCGAGGAAGGCAGTTGGGGTTCGCGCGGTGGGGTGTTGTCGATCCTGGATCTGCTGCCGTCGGGGGTGTTCACCGCGGAGAAGGCTGCGGCGATCCAGGCCGCGATCGGCTCGCCCGCCCGGTGACCGGCGAGCCGTTGCTGCTGTTGCGCGGCTCATCATGTAGCGCCCATCCCGACCGTGCTTGGGCATCGCGCAGGCGCACCGACGTGGCCGGACACTGACCGGCGCCGGCTAGATCCCGGTGTCGTCGGTGACGGTACGGACGACGGCTTCGAGTGCGTCGGCGGTCTGATCGAGCGGATCGGTGCTGCGCTGCGCCCGGCACATCGCGACGGTGCCCTCGATCGCGGCGACGATCAAGGTAGCGGTCTGCTGGGCGGCGGCGTCGGTTGCGCCGTGGGTGCGCAGTGAGTCAGCCAACAGCTCGGTCCAGTGAGCGAAGGCGGCCGCGGCCGCGCGGCGTGGTTCGTCGTCATCGCCGGGCTGGTCTTCCACCGAGACCGCCAGCACAGGACATCCGGCTCGGAAGTCACTGTCGACCACGACTTTCCGCCACATGTCCACGAACGCCCGCAGCCCGGCAACCGGGCCGGCGGGCAGCTCCTTGGCCAGCTTGCGAGCGGCCAGGACGTCGGCGAAGCGAACCGCCTCCGCCGCCAGCTGGGACTTGCCTCCGGGGAAGTAGTGATAGGTCGAGCCCAGCGGCGCGCCGGAGTGCTTGGCAAGCTCCCGCACGCTGGTCGCGTTCAACCCGCGCCGCCGCAGCATGTCGGCCGCACCAGCCACCATCCGATCCCGCGCCTGCGACTGCGACTGCGACATCACACACCTCCCTTGCTCATAACGACTGTCATAGCGTACCGTCCACGGAATATAACAGTCGTTATAACGGAGGAGTTCCCATGCCGATGATCCAGCTCACCCTGCCTGCCGGCGTCCTGTCCGACGACGTCCGCAGCGGGATGCACAGGACACTCACCGCCACCCTGCTGCAGTGGGAAGGCGCACCCGACTCTGCGTTCTTCCGCGCCCAGGCCTGGTGCCGCATCGACGAAGTGTCCGCCGGCGGGTTCGTCAGCGCCGAGGACGACCTGCCGCGGTTCCGGGTCGATGTCACCGTGCCCGAAGGCGCGCTGTCCGATCGCCGCAAGCAGGGCCTGATCAAACAGGTGACCGCCGACGTGCTGACCGCCGCCGGGCTCGGTGAGGGTGACGGGCTGCGGGTGTGGGTGCTCATCCACGAGCAGCCCGAGGGCACCTGGGGCGCGGCCGGCACCATCGTGCGCTTCGCCGAACTGAAGGCCCTGGCAGCACAGGCGCGCGGCTGATGCGGGAGCTGAACCTGCTGCGCGCCAACCACCTCGAGTGGCGTGAGCGCCCCGATCCGGTCCTGACCGGCCCACGAGATGCGATCGTTCGCCCGTTCGTCGCCGGCCGCTGCGACGGCGACACCCTGCCCATCCACCGGCACGTCTCACGCCCCATGCAACTGGGCATCCGGACCGGGCTGATCGACCCCGTGGTCGCCGGCATCTGCGGACCGGTCCCGTTCCAGGGCCCCTTCGCCATCGGCCACGAATGCATCGCCGAAGTCCTCGAGATCGGCCCCGACGTCACCGGACTCACACGTGGAGACTTCGTCGTCGTGCCGTGGGCGGTGTCGTGCGGAGACTGCCCCGAATGCACGCGCGGGCTCACCGCCAAATGTTCCACCACCCGCGCCGGTACCCTGGCCGCGTTCGGGTTCGGGCCGGCCAGCGGGCCGTGGGGCGGCATGATCGCTGATCGCCTGCGCATCCCATATGCCGACCACATGCTCGTGCGCCTGCCCGACGGGCTCGACCCGCTGCGGGTAGCCGCCGCCAGCGACAACCTCGCCGACGCGTGGCGCTGCATCGTTGCGCCCCTGACCCGACAGCCCGGCGGGTCGGTGCTCGTCCTCGGTGGCGCGGCCCAGAGCATCGGCCTCTACGCCGCGGGGCTGGCCACAGCGCACGGCGCCGAGATCGTCGACTACGTCGATCACCGGCCCGAACGCCTTGCGATCGCCGAAAAGCTCGGTGCCCGAGCGCATCCGGTCAAGAAAGGGAAACTGCGACGCGCGGACCTGCCGTCGCGCCGCTACGACATCGTCGTCGAAGGCACCTCCACCGGCGCCGGGGTCGACGTCGGCCTGCGCGCACTGCAACCGGGCGGGATCTGCACCCCGGTCGGTTACTACCTCCCACCGGGGACGAAGGTGCCGCTGATGCACATGTACGCAAACGACGCGACACTGAAAATCGGTGTCTCCCACGTACGTCCGGTCCTGCCGGAGCTGCTGGACTTCGTTGCCCGTACCGGCTTCCCCGCCGAGCACGTCACCACAGTGCTCGCCGACTGGGACGACGCCCCCGACGCCTACCGAGCCCACACCACCAAACTCGTCCTGCAGCGACCACCGCTCGGCGTTGCCTGACCACCGCACAGACACGATGGATCCGACAGTTCAGAACAAGGGCGTCACGCACGCACAGCGGCCGGTCGACGGTGCCGCCGAGCTGGGCGAGTCCGGCATCGATGTCGTCGACGGATCTTCGCGGCGCATCTGCTCCACGCCAGCCCGTCATGCGCACCAAAAGTGGTGGGCTGCACGCTAGACAGTTGCGGGCGGACGGTCGACGGCCAACTCGGGCACCTCGCCTCGATACAGTTCGATCTCGACCAGGGCGAGCTGACCGATACAGCCCTGGCTCAGGCGCGAGGTTCCGCGGTCCGCGGTGAGCACATTCGGGTTACCGTGTCGGCAGAAGCTCGGGTCGGCGGGGTCCGGGTCGTACCAGGCGCCAGTAGACAACTGCGCGACGCCCGCGCGTACCGCATCATCGACGATGACCCCCGCCAGGCAACTGCCGCGGTCGTTGAAGATCCGCACGATGTCGCCGTCCCGGACGCCGCGCCCGCCCGCGTCGTCGGGGTGCAACCGAACCGGTTCTCGCCCAACTATTTTCGCGGACCTACTGTGCGCACCGACGTCGAGCTGGCTGTGCAGCTTGGTGCGCGGCTGGTTGGCGATCAACTGCAACGGAAACTTCGCAGCCGCACGACCGCCGAGCCACTCCTCAGGTTCCATCCAGACCGGATGGCCTGGACAGTCGGCGTACCCGAAACTGTCGATTGCTTCGGAAAAGATCTCGATCTTCCCGCTGGGGGTGGCGAGCGGGAAGCGTTGCGGGTCGGCACGGAAGTCCGCGAGCAGCACCTGGTCCCGGTCGGGCACCGGAAGCTCGATATGCTCGCTGCCCCAGAAGTCGTCGAAGTCCGGCACATCGTCTCCGATGCGCGACTGCCACTGCTGATAGAGGTGCCGCAACCATTCGTCCGCGGTGCGGCCCTCGGTGAATTCCTTTCCGACACCGATTGTTTCGGCCAGCTCGGCAAAAATCGCGTAATCGTCGCGCGACTGCCCGTACGGCCGGGTCAGCGCGGGCATCGGAAAGAACAGCCGATCGTTCTGTCCAGATCCGTAGTCGTCTCGCTCGATGGACATCGTCGCCGGGAGCACGATATCGGCGTGCCGCGCGGTCGCGGTCCAGAACGCATCGTGCACGACCACCGTTTCCGGCCGGGCGAATGCCGCACGTAACCGGGCCAGATCCTGATGGTGGTGGAAAGGATTCCCACCGCACCAGTACACGAGTCTGATGTCCGGGTAGGTCAGCTGCCGACCGTCGTAGTCGTAGGCAACACCAGGTTGGAGGAGCATGTCGGCGATCCTGGCGACCGGGATGAACGTATCGACACCGTTGCGGCCCTGCGGGAACTTCGGTACCGAGTAGGTACGCGCGGCCTCGCCGACGTGCGCCGTCGATCCGTAACCGTGGCCGAATCCACCACCGGGCAGTCCGATCTGACCGAGCATCGCCGCGAGCACCACACCGAGCCACAGCGGTTGCTCGCCGTGCTCGGCTCGTTGCAGCGACCAACTGACGGTGACCATCGTTCGTGCCGCGGCCATATCGTGCGCCAACGCCCGGATCTCGCCAGCGGCCAGCCCGGTGATCGGCGCCGCCCACTCCGGATCCTTCACGACCCCGTCGCGTTCGCCACGCAGATAGTCGGCGAACCGTTCGTAGCCGACGGTATACCTGTCCAGGAACTCCTTGTCCGCCAACCCATCCGCGTCCAACACTTGCGCCAGCGCGAGCATCAGCGCCGCGTCGCTACCGGGCCGCGGAGCGATCCACTCGGCCTGCGCCTCAGCAGGAATGTCATCACGCAGCGGGCTGATCGACACGAACCGGCAGCCACGCGCCCGCGCCGCACCGATCCATGTCCGCGTGTTGTGACGAGACACACCGCCCGGCGACACCGCGGAATTCTTCGGCGACAGCCCACCGAACGCCACCACCAACTCCGAATGCTCCGCAAGCACACTCTTGGCCGTCGCATGCCCTTCGAGCACCGACATGTCGGCGATCACGTGCGGCAACAACACGCTCGACGCGCCGAGGCTGTAGCTGTTCACATGCCGCACGTAACCACCGAGACAGTTCAGGAACCGATGCACCTGACTCTGCGCGTGATGAAACCGCCCCGCACTGGCCCACCCATAGGACCCTCCGTACACCGACTCCGCACCATGCTCGCGATAGACCCGACTCAGCTCACCGGAGAGCAACTCCACCGCCGTCTCCCACGACACCGGGACAAACGACTCGTCACCGCGACGTGCGGGCCCCGGCCCGTGCTCCAGCCACCCCCGGCGCACATACGGTTGATCGATCCGAGTCGGATGATGCTGCGCGGAAGCGACATTGTCGATCAACGCCATCGGCTCCGGATCACCGCGCCACGGGCGCACCGAGGTCAGCCGCTCACCGTCGCTGCTCGCCTCGAACACTCCCCAGTGCGTCAGATGCGTGGTCACCACACCACGGTAGCCCGCCCGCCGGACCCCTCGCCCCACCTTCATGCCCCCTCATCATCGTTGACGGTATCAACGCACCGGATGAATGGCACGTTGATACCGTCAAAATTCGCCCTGAGCAGTTCAGGATTCGGACTCGACCGGCAGACCCGCTTCCGTCCAGTCCTGGATTCCGGCACGGTAGGCGCGCACGTTCGTATAGCCGAGCGCGCGCAGCTTCACGGCGACGACCTCACTGTTCCCGCAGGCCAGGTTCGAGCAGTAGGTGACAACGGGCGCATCCCGGTCCGGAAGCAGCTGGGCGGCCTTGGAATTCACGTCGGCTTCTACCAGCGTGAGCGCGCCGGGCAGGTGCGCCTTCTCGTAATAGCCTGCGCCCAGGGTGTCGAGCACCGTCACCGAGCCCGCCTCGATCGCCGCGGCCAGTTCGGTACGGGTAATCACTGTGGTCATGAAATTTCCTTCCTCGACAACACTCACATTTATGTGCGTGCACACACTACTATATACGTGCAGGCGCACATAATGGGTAGGATCAGAACGTGACGAACTCCGAAAAGCATCGCCGCGCCGCCAGCAGCGCATGGTCGGCACTGCTGCGCGTGCACGCACAGCTCGTCCCACAACTCGACGCCGACCTGCGCCAATCCTTCGGACTACCACTGGCCTGGTACGACGTACTCCTCGAACTGGACGGCATCCAACCGCTACGCATGACCGACCTCGGCGACCGCGTCGTACTCAGCCGCACCCGAGTCAGCAGACTCGTCACCGAAATGCAGACCGCAGGCCTCGTCACCCGCGAAACCAACCCGGACGACGGCAGATCCGCGTTCGTCACGATCACCGACACCGGCCGCGCACGCCTGCGCGCATCCGCACCCCGCTACCTCGCGAACATCGACAAACACTTCGCCGACAAACTCGACACCGACGAACTCGCCGCCCTCGCCACCACACTCGGCAAGATCCTCGGACCGACCGAACTCCCACTGACCACCAACACCAACCACCGCACCCGGTAGGCGGCGACCCGGCACACACACCGACACGCCGTTATAGTCGGTGGCGTGTCATTCGTGCAGCCCGCACTCGATCGAATCCCGGAGCCCTATCGCTCCAAGGCGATCCAGCATCGCGAACTGCTGAAGTTTGCCGTCGTCGGCGCCATCACCTGGTTCATCGACACCGGCGTCGTCTACACCGTGAAACTCACCGTGCTGGGCGAAAAACCGCTCACCGCAAGACTTCTCGGGGTACTCATCGCCACCATCGCCTCCTACATCCTCAACCGCGAATGGTCGTTCCGCACCAGGGGCGGGCGACAACGCCACCATGAGGCCGCACTATTCTTTGCCATCAGCGCACTCGGCATCGGCGTCACCCTGCTACCGCAGGCCGTCTCGCTCTACGCACTCAACATCAGAGTGCCGCACGTCGGACCGATCACCCAGGCAGTCACGAACTTCATCACCGGACAAATCCTGGGCGTCCTGCTCGCAATGGGCTTCCGCTTCTGGGCATTCCGCCGTTTCGTCTTCCCCGACGATCTCCACGAAGCCGAACTCCACAGCATCTGACCACTCCAGCCCCATCTGTACCTTTGATGACAAGCACACCGTGCGTCCACTCGCGGAAAGGATGCAGCCCCTTGTCGATCGGCGCCGCACACCCAGCCTCTCAACCGTTCTCGGCCCTGCCGACCCGCCACCCGACGCAAGGAGTCGGCTGATGTTCGCAAGCTGGGGGAACCTCGTCTATCGATTCCGTTTCGCCGTCATCGGCATTATCGTCACAGCACTCCTGGCTCTCGGCGGCTACGGCATCGGCCTCGAAGACCACCTCAGCTCCAGCGGACTCGACGATCCCACCTCCGAATCCGCTCGCGCAGGCCGCCTCGCCGATGAGGCATTCGGCCGCAACCACGACGGCGACGTCATCCTGCTGTTCACCGCACCCGCGGGCAAGACCGTCGACGACCCCGCCTTCAGCGCCGCAGTAGTCGACCACCTCAACCGCCTACCCCGCGAACATCCCAACGAGGTCACCGGCATCAACGGCGCCTACTGGCGCACCGAAACCGGAAAACTCAGCGGCACACAGGCCGCGACCAAAGACAAGACCAAAGCCTTCGCCGCACTCGCGATTCGCGGCGACAACGACACCGACATGGTGCGCAACTTCCGAAAGGTCAAGGACGCCCTCCTCCTTCCCGGCGTACAAGTCCAGATCGCCGGATTACAGGCCGTCGGCGGAACCCTCAACGACACAATCACCACCGACACCAAACGGATGGAGAAACTCGCCATACCCGCCGTTGCGGTGTTGCTGTTCTTCATCTTCGGCGGCCTCATCGCCGCTGGACTACCGCTGGTCATCGGCGGTCTCACGGTGCTCGGCGCGGGCGGCATAGTCCGAATCCTCACAAACTTCACCGAGGTCAACTCGTTCGTCAACGGCGTCGTGTCCATGGTCGGCCTCGGCCTGGCCATCGACTACGGGCTGTTCATAGTCAGCCGATTCCGCGAAGAACTCGCCGAAGGCTACGACACCCCCACGGCAGTACGCCGCACCGTCATGACCGCCGGACGCACCGTCGTCTTCTCCGCCACCATGATCATCGCCAGCCTCGGCGGACTGCTGCTGTTCCCACAAGGCTTCCTCAAATCCCTCGCCTACGGCGCCATCGCGACCGTCTCGCTCGCCGCCCTCACCGCCATCACCATCCTGCCCGCGACCCTCGCCATCCTCGGCCCGCGCGTAGACATGCTCGGGCTCAAACGATTCCGCAAGACCAAGACCGCCGACGAAGTAGAAAACGGCTTCTGGGGACGCGCCACCGGCTGGGTGATGCAGCGCCCGCTACGGATCGCCGTCCCCCTCTGCATCGGACTGTTCCTGCTGATCCTCCCGATGAAGAACCTCGTCTTCGGCGGCATGAGCGAAAAATACCTACCCACCGACAACCCCATTCGAATGGCACAGCAAGACTTCGACGAACTGTTCCATCTCCGACCAACCGATCCACTCCAGCTGATCATCACCTCCGACAATCCTTTGAAGGTCGGCGAAGTCACGCGGCTGGCCAACGAGGCCCCCGGCCTCGCTCAGAAATTCGGTGTCCCCCAGCCCGCACCATCACGAGCGGGCACCTACCGACTACAGACTCCGCTCATCGACACCGCCAAGGGCGGCAAAACCATCGAATACCTGCGCGCCATGGACGTTCCCGAAGGCGTGACACTAATGGTCGGCGGCAAACCGGCAATCGAGAAGGACAGCATCGACGCCCTGCTGTACCGCATGCCGTTCATGATCGCGATGGTCCTGATCATCACCACCATCCTGATGTTCCTCACCTTCGGGTCACTGGTGCTGCCGATCAAGGCCGCACTCATGAGCGCACTCGGACTCGGCTCCACCCTCGGCATCCTGACCTGGATCTTCATCGACGGACACGGCGCAGGCCTACTCAACTTCACCCCGCAGCCGATGATGGCGCCGGTGCTCGTACTGATCATCGCGATCATCTACGGTCTATCGACCGACTACGAAGTCTTCCTGCTATCGCGAATGGTCGAAGCCCGCGCCAAAGGCGCGAGCACCAGTGAGGCCATCCGAACCGGCACCGCGCACACCG
Organism: Nocardia sp. GCM10030253; assembly: GCF_042675075.1. Classification (NCBI taxonomy): domain Bacteria; kingdom Bacillati; phylum Actinomycetota; class Actinomycetes; order Mycobacteriales; family Nocardiaceae; genus Nocardia; species Nocardia sp. GCM10030253. Next base: position 354,686 of record NZ_JBHTDL010000002.1, read on the forward strand.
GCCGCATCATCACCGCCGCCGCACTGATCCTGCTCGTGGTCACCGGCGCATTCGCCTTCTCCGATCTGGTGATGATGCAATACATCGCCTACGGCATGATCGCCGCGCTGTTCATCGACGCCACCATCCTGCGCATGCTCCTGGTACCCGCCATCATGAAACTGCTCGGCGACGACTGCTGGTGGGCCCCGGACTGGATGAAACGGATCCAGCAGAAGATCGGCCTCGGCGAACCTATCCTGGACGATGAACGCCCCGGCACCAGCGATCTACACGACCTGGTGAAGTCCACCCCGATTACCGACCCGGTCACCATGAAGCTCCCCGTTGTCAGCGCGTCACACTCCGAGCACGTCTAACAACGGCGCCCGGCTCGCCGAAAACACTCGACAGCGCCGTCCACGGAGGTACGCTCACCGCCGGAAAGCGTCACCCCCGGCCACAGGACCGAAGGACGACCACCGATGACCAGCCCCCGCCTCGAAGCCGAATACGCCGATCCGACCCCACTACAGGTCCGCATCGACACCCACCGGAAATACTCCGAGAAGCCGGACGACCCCGGCGCCGATGTGCTGGCCGCGGTCGAACTGACCGGAACCGAGCATCTAGCCGATATCGGCTGCGGCGACGCCCGCTTCCTCGCCGGCCTGGCCGCGCGCGGCCACCGCGGCCCACTGGTCGGCCTCGACACCTCGCCCGCCATGGTCGCTGCCGCGGCGGCGATCCCCGGTGTGCAAGCGGTACTGGCCGACGCCGAGCAGATCCCATTCGAAGACAACAGCTTCGACGTGATCACCGCTCGGCACATGCTCTACCACGTACCCGACCCGAGGGCCGCTCTCGCCGAATTCCGACGCACCGCCAAGCCTGGCGGCGCTGTCGCCGTCGTGGTAAATCATCCCGATGCCTGCCCGCGCACCGCAGAACTGGTCGCCGCCCACGCGGGCAGCTACGGCATCACCACCGCCGAAGCCTTCACCGCCACCGTCGATTCCGACACGCTGCCCGCCATGATGACCGACATCTTCGGCACCATCCGGATTCACCGATCCGACAACGCCCTCGTGTTCGACGCCGCCGCCCCTTTGATCCGTTTCGCCGAAGCATTGTTCAGCTTCTACGGCGTCATGCCCGATCATCCACGGCGGCAGGCAATCCTGACCGATATGAGCGAAGACATCGAGGACTGGTTCACCCACCATCCCGGCCAGAGCTGGCGCGATCCCAAGGGATACATCGTCGCAAGCGCGGCTACATAGTCGCCGACGTATGTAGCGCGTTTCCTCCGTCCCGCACCCAACTGTCCGGTACCAGCGAAACGAGTGCGGACAAGAGATCAGAGCTCCCTCACGAACCGCCAGGTTGTTGCCCCACGCGTCTATGCGGCTTTTGTTCGGAGGTACCGAGGTGGGCTTGTGGAGCTGAGCTGCGGAGTTCGTTGAAAAAGGTAGACTGCATGCGTAGATGCGCATATCTACGTAAGATAATGTTTATGAACTCACCATAGCCCGGTTCAGCGGATTCATCCGGCAACGATCGAATCGCCTTGGCTCACAGCAACTCCCCCACCGGCTCGCCGGGGCTCCGTGCGGCACCGCTCCCCTTCCCTGGCCCGATCTGTCCGAACCCCTGCGTGTACCTCTCCCCCGGCAAACCGTTGCACCCGCGCTCCAGGCCCTGCTCGGTCGCCGACGCGGCCGCGACCTGCACGACCCCGTCACCATCCCCAATCAGCAAGCGGGACTTCCCCGGAGCCGCCCCGCGACTGCATCGAGTGCAAACCCGCTCCGCATGCATCAGCGCGCTGGTTGCATCTTCATACGATGCGCCGCTTTGGGGAGTGTCGACTGGTAGAGCGCCGACCACGAGATTATGCTGACCTCGCCGTGTGACGTGGCGGCGTTCACGCGGCGCACGGGGAAGCGGCCCGCTCGGCTACGCGTATGCATAGCCGAGCGGGCCAACTCGAACTACAACCTCCGCACCTGACCGCGGTGCCATACGCGCAGAGCTCCTGACCGCTGCCACCGAAATCGTCCGCATCGCCAAATCCTCGTAGCGTTCGCACCTCGATCTCCAGCTAAGCGAACGCTCGGCGGCATCATCCACCGGCTACTGTTGCCTCGTCCCTCAGGTTGACATCGTGTCGGCCAGAGGTCGCGCAACGCAGGTAGCTCACCAGGCGGCGCGAGTCGTTCACGTTGCGCCGGTGGGGGTTGGGACAACCAATGATCGAGCTCGTACTTGCGGCGGTTATCGTCCTCGAAACCTCGGGCTTGATCGTGCTGTCGGTGCTGCTCGTCCGTAGCCGCAAGCAGTTCGAGGCACTGCGGCGCCGGGTCGACACTCGACAACAGTGGATGAACGGCAGTCGCGAGGCGGTCAAGACGGTGTGGGAGACCGCGAACCTGGTGCGCAAGAAGGGATTGCGCGGTGCGGTCCTCAGTTCGATCGAGGAACTGGCGGACTGGGCCCAGGTCGAACGCCCTGACCTCGCCCGGCTCACGCCGGATGGGCACGTCGTGATCGCGTTCTCCGATATCGAAGGATCCACCGCGCTCAACGAGCGGCTGGGTGATCGCGTCTGGGTCAAGCTGCTCGATCGCCACGACAGACTGATCCGGAAGTTCGTCACCGAGCACGGCGGGCACATAGTGAAGAGCCAGGGGGACGGCTTCATGATCGCCTTCGCCCAACCGGAACAGGCGGTGCGATGTGGGCTGGACGTCCAAAGCGCGCTCGGCGACGGCGCCAAACCTACTGGGCTCGAGCGGGTTCGAGTACGTATCGGCATCCATATGGGTATGTCGGTCCGGCGCGGCGACGACTTGTTCGGCCGAAATGTGGCAATGGCGGCACGGGTGGCCGGACAAGCCGACGGCGGCGAAGTCCTGATCAGTGCGGCCGTCCGGGACGCCGTCGACGGCGACCCGGACATCGTCGTCGATCAAGGACGCGAAGCCGAGCTGAAAGGCTTCCGCGGCACCCATCATCTGTACTCGGTCGAACGCGCGAGCTGAACCGGTGCACTCGCACAGCAATTCAGCCGACCGAAAAGGTCCTACCGCCGTGCGGTGCCGACGCTGGGGTCAGCCGCGCGGGAAACTATTGCCGATGGACGACTCCCGATCCTCTCACTTGGTTCGCTCGATGGCATCGTCGGCGATGTGGCGCATGGCCTCGATCACCGAGGCGGGAAAGGGTGCCTTGTCGAGGACCCGGTTGGCCTCGGCCCACCGCGCACGAATCATCTGGTGGACCGTTTCCCTTGCGGTGGCGGCAATGATGTCCCGGCAACTGGCAGCGCCACAGTCGTCCAGCTCAGGGTCACCGAGCAGGCTCCGTAGCCGCGCCGCCTGTTCGGCGTCGGCGTGCTCGAGGGCAATCGCCACCAGGACAGTGTGTTTGCCGTCGCGTAGGTCTTCGAGGTTGGACTTGCCGGTTCGGGCTGGATCGCCGTACACGCCGAGCAGATCGTCCTGCAATTGGAACGCCTCGCCGAGCGGTCGGGCATAGCAGGTCAGGGCGTCGTGAATGCGGGCGCCTGCGTCGGCGATCGCGGCACCGAGGTGCAGGGGGCTGTCGAAGGTGTAGGCGACGGTCTTGTATCGGACAATCTGCATCGCTCGATCGATGTCGCCGGACGGACGTCCGCTGGCGAGGAGATCGAGGTACTGGCCGTACATCACGTCGCTGCGCATGGCGTCGACGACCGTGCGGGCGGCGCCGAGTTGGGCGGCGGTGAGCTGCGCGATGTCCAGGAGTTCGGCCGACCAGACCATAGCGAGATCGCCGAGGACAATCGCGGCGTCGGCGCCGAACCTGATCGGATCGGGTCGGTCGTCGTACAACCCGGCCAATGCGCGGTGGACGGTCGGTCGGTCGCGCCGGGTTTCGCTGTTGTCGATGATGTCGTCGTGGATCAGCACCGACGCGTGGAACAGCTCCAGCGACGCCGCGGCCTTGATGACTGCTTGGGGCGGCGCGGCGCTGCCAGCGGCGGCGTACCAGCCCAGGACGCACAGCAGTGGCCTTATCCGTTTGCCGCCCGCGAACAAGAAGGTATGCAGCGCGCGCGTGATCTCCTCGGGCAATCGAAGTTTTGCGCCAGCGCGGGCTTTGTCGCGCAGGAAGTCCGCCAGGGCGGCGTCGACCTGTCCGCGGATTGCCTGCAGATCCAGTGGTTCGGCGATTTGCACGGATGCGGTCACGGTGTCGGCTCCGTTTCGTGGAGGTCGGCCTGTTGGGTGAGCGCGAGCGCTTCTTCGAGCAGTGCGTCGACGATGAGGTGTTCGGGAACTGTGCGTATGATCCGACCCTTCACGAAGATCTGGCCTTTGCCGTTGCCCGAGGAGACGCCGAGGTCTGCTTCGCGAGCCTCACCGGGACCGTTGACGACACAACCCATTACGGCGACGCGCAACGGGTGCGGGAACCCTTCGAAGGCGGCTTCGACGCGGTCGGCGAGGCGATGGATGTCGACCTGTAGGCGGCCACAGCCCGGACAGGAAACGATCTCCAGTTTGCGCGGACGAAGCCCGAGCGACTGCAGGATGTGGTTGCCCGCCTTGACCTGATCGACCGGCGGTGCCGAGATCGAGACACGGAGCGTGTCTCCGATCCCTTCGGAGAGCAGGATGGCAAACGCGACAGCGGATTTTACGGTTCCCTGGAACATCGGACCGGCCTCGGTGACACCGAGGTGGACCGGATAGTCGCAGCTCTCGGCGAGGAGCCGGTTGGCGGCGATCATGGTCTGTGGGTCATGGTGTTTTACGGCGATCTTCAGATCGCCGAACCCGTGTTCCTCGAACAGCGCCGCCTCCCACAGCGCGGATTCCACGAGGGCTTCGGCGGTGGCGGAACCGTGCTTGGCCAACAGCCGGGGATCCAACGAGCCCGCGTTGACCCCGACACGGATCGGTATCCGGGCTGCCGACGCGGCCCGCGCTATGTCGGCGACACGGTCGTCGAACTTCTTGATATTGCCCGGATTTACCCGAACTGCCGCGCAGCCCGCGTCGATGGCGGCGAACACATAGCGCGGCTGGAAATGGATGTCGGCGATCACCGGTAGCGATGATCGGGCCACGATGGCCGCCAGTGCGGCGGCGTCGTCCTGCGTCGGTACCGCGACCCGGATCAGGTCACACCCCGCGGCAGTGACCTCCGCAATTTGCTGGAGTGTGGCGTCGACATCGGCGGTGCGAGTCGTGGTCATGGTCTGGATGGAGACGGGCGCGCCCCCTCCGACCGGAACCTCGCCGATATTCAGACGCCGGGTGCGTCTACCCACCGGCGGCGTGGGCAGGCCGAGATCGGCGGTGGTCATCTGCTCGCCTCCTGATTCCGATACGGATAAGGCCGCGCAGGCCCGCAATTCGATCCGCGGAGAGTCGCCTATGGATGCCGGTGATGCACGTCGACGGGCGCGCAAAGCTACGGCAGAGGAAGCTATTCCATTACTGAACGAGGACCGTTCGCGACGCATGATCCGATGACAGGAAAACCCACCGGAGCAATCGAATCGACTATCCGGATTGGTGCGATGATCTATGGGGACACGGCATATCAACAGAGCTGTACGGCCAGTTAGACCCGACCGCCGGATGGGCAGTGCGGGTGCCGAGTGATGGACTCCTCCACCGGACCAACCGACCGGCCCGGCAACTCTCACCAACTGCGTTGTGTAGACCCGACTCCGATTCTAGTGAGTCCCAACTACTTTCCGACATCGAATTGCTCAGATCGTCCTGAACAATCATCGAATCGTCGGCAACCGAGTGGGTTTCCGGCCCGACGATCGCGACACGCCGAACCGGCACTGTCCGACTGCTGGACCTGGACAGCAAGCGTGGCACGTCGAAGTGCTCAGTTGAGGCGGGCTACCGGTGGTGATGATCCGGCCGATACAATCTCCATGGTCGCCGGGCGGCGGACTCGATCTTGATCACCGTGCACATCGGGATGGTCTGCCCTCGACACACAGGGATGCGCATCAGGCGTTGTCGCGACCTCGCTCGGCCAACCGAATGAATCCGACACCGGACAGCCGTGGTGGCCGGCTCTCGGTGCGGCTGCTGACAATTTCAGCCAGACGCGACAGGATCAAGCCCACCGTCGGTAACAAGCGCTTGGCCTCGGCACGCGCTGACGGGAGAGGTTTGATCGACATCGCCAGCCCTTCCCTGATGCAGATCCGCAGCTCGCTTGGACCTGCTCCACCAGGGTCCGGGGTGAAGAGAACGTCACCCGGATCAACGCACTGAGACCCGACCGACACTCAACAGGATAGGTCTCCGACAGTGTGCGCTGCCAGCCACTTTCCGATCCGCTCACCAGCCAGCCGCGACGACTGGAGGCTCGAGCACCGCGGGCAACCCCCTATCACCCCCTGTCCGCTGCTGTAAGCCGTTCTCCGCGAGCCCGATCAGCCAACGCCGGCGTGCGTCGAAACCGCGCCCACGACCAGCGGATTCATTCGACTCTTGTTCCACTGCAATACCTTTCGGTCACCGCCGACCGCCGTGCCATAGCAACTCCGGACCGAGAACAGGCTGAAAACCGTGTGGCAGGGTCATCGGCTATGAAGACGATCCTGATCACCGGGGCCACATCTGGTATCGGTCTCGAGGCTGCTCAACAGATAGCCGCCGAGGGTGACCGACTGGTGCTCGTCGGACGCAATCCGGGCAAGCTGGCCGAGGCGGCGGAGCTGGTTCGCGCCGCCGGCGCGGGCGGCGTCGACACCCTCGAATGCGACTTCGCCTCACAGACCTCGGTGCGGCAACTGGCCAAAGCGATACTCGCACAGTACGACCGGATCGACGTGCTGGCCAACAACGCGGGCGGCTACCACCAGCAGCGAACCGAAACCGAGGACGGGATCGAGGCCACCTTCGCGGTCAATCACCTCGGTGGTTTCCTCCTCACCGAACTGCTTCTCGATCTGATGTTGCGCAGCGCCCCGGCGCGGATCGTGTTCACCTCCTCGGTCCTGCACTTCGGGAGCACATTGGATTTCGATGATCTCGGCTTCCGGCACGGCTATTCGGGAGAGAAAGCCTATAGCCGATCCAAGCTGGCCAATGTTCTGTACGCCCAGTCATTGGCACATCGCCTCGAAGGAACCGGCGTGACGGCCAACGCCTTCCATCCCGGCGCGGTGGCCACCAATATCTGGGACTCGGTGCCATGGTTCGGGCAGCCCTTGGTCGCGATCGCCAAGCGGCTGTTCATGATCTCCGCCGCCGACGGCGGCCGCGCCTTGACCCGCGTCGCCACCGATCCGGAGTTCGCCGATGTCTCCGGGTGCTACATCCAGGGAAATCGCATCAAGACACCGTCACGTCACGCACAGGACGACGCGATCAGGCAGCAACTTTGCGCCGTCAGCGCAACCCTGGTCGGGCTGCCCGAGTAGTCCACCATTCCGCTCCAGCGCAGTGGCTCTCCAGTCAGCGACAACGTTGTCGAAGCCCCAGCGACACAAAGGCAATGGCTATGCAACGTACCCGTTTCGAATCGATCGGCTCATACACGCCGGCAACTGTCCGTTCCACCGAAGAGCTGATCGCAAGCCTTGCGGTGCCCAGGTCATTGGACCTGGAGCGGATCACCGGTATCAAGAATCGGCGAGTCTATGACCCCAGTCCAGAACACTACGAATCGTCCTTCGATCTGGCCCTGCGCGCCATCGATGACTGCCTGAAGCACTCCGATTACGCGCCCGACGAGCTCGACATCGTCATCTCCGCCTCCATTACCCGTACTCGTGGGAAGGAAATCTTCTGCTATGCACCAGCATTCGGGCTCATGATCCGCAATGCGATCGGCGCGACGCAGGCACGGCACTTCGATGTCTCCAACGCCTGCGCGGGGATGATGACCGGCGTCATGGTGCTGGATCGCATGATCAAGACCGGCGTCGTGCGCAACGGCCTCGTCGTCAGCGGTGAACAGATCACACCGATCGCGGAGACGGCGGTGCGCGAAATCAGCGAGCCGTACGATCCGCAGTTCGCGGCCCTGACGGTCGGGGATGCCGCGGTGGCGGTGGTGCTCGACGACCGCGGCGGCGACCACGACGAAATCCACTACGTCGAACTCATGACCACGTCCGCAGGAGCCGAGCACTGCATCGGCATGCCGAGCGACCGTTCCAACGGGATCGCCCTTTATACCGACAATCGCGCGATGCAGAACGAGGCCCGCTACCTGCAGGCCATCAATCGCATGGCCATGTTCCTGAAGGACACCGGGCGGACCTGGGAGGGTGAGAAGTACGACTACTGGATCCATCATCAGTTCAGCGCGCCTGCCATCGAATACATCTCCAGTTTGACCGAGCAGCACTTCGGGACTCCGATGCCGCAGGCCCTCAATGTGTTGCACGAGTACGGCAACACGGCTTCGACCTCGCACTTCCTGGTGTTGCACGAATACTTAGCGCAACAACAGATCCCGAAGGGATCCAAGATTCTGATGATTCCGGAGGCCTCCGGAATCGTCTCCGGTCACCTGGCCGCGACCATCTCACGCTTGGAGGCCTGAGCCATGCCGACCGCCATCATCTCGGCCGCCACCAATTCCGATCTCGACACCGGCAGCTATTTCGAGCTCGCCACCCGTGCGGCTCGCACCTGCCTGGAGCAGTCGAGGGTCTCCGTTGATCGCGTCGGAATGCTGATCAACGCAGGCGTCTTCCGAGACAACAACATCTCCGAACCCGCGGTGTCCGCACTCATCCAGAAGCGACTTGGGCTCGGGCTCGAATACCGGCCCGGCGTGGTGCCCGCGTTCTCCTTCGATTTGATGAACGGCGCCACCGGCCTGCTGCACGCCATTACGACCGCCGAATGCTTCCTCGCCACCGGCGAACTCGACTACGCGCTGCTGGTCGCGGGCGACACCCATCCCTCGACGCAACGGTATGCCGCCGAGTTCCCCTACACCACTACCGCCGCCGCACTGCTTATCGGAACCAACAGCACCACAAGCGGATTCAGCACACTTTATACGGCCGAGACCGCCGGGCCCGCCGAACCGTCCGCATGGGTGGCGCTCGGCGCGGTCGGCGCGAACGGACGCATGGCGATGCGGGTGCGCGACGGCATGGAGGATCCGGTCACGCTCGCGGCCGAGGCAGTACGCGCCTGTCTGATCGGCGAAGGGCTCGATGGTGACGATTTCACACATGGACGCGCCGTTTTACTGGCGCCCGCACCAGCACTCGGATTCCACGCGCGCTTGGCGGAAGCGCTCGATCTCACTCCGGAATCGGTCATCGGCGTAGACCCGGCTATGGGCGACCCGTACTCCGCGGCTCCGGTCCACGCGTATCTGCGGGCGCGGGATACGGGCGCTCTCGCCGCCGCTCGCACAGTGCTGTTCCTCGCGGCCGACGATGCGTCGGCCGCCTGCCTGGCCTATCACTCGCAGCCACCGACCCATGCCATCGCATCGAGAGGTCGGCAGAGCGAAAGACACTGAGACAAATAACATCTCGTAAGGCAAGGACAGATCGTGGCGAGCGACCTACGCTGACTGCACCGGCTGGATCAAAGGGGGCATCCGGTCACGCCCCTGCAGCGACGACGCCGCATCTTCAGTGCACCCGAGTCGCTCGCTTCGATGGTGCCCGCCCACAGTCGGGATATCTCATCGACGAAGGGGCTCACCTATGCACCAACCGATCTCGCCGCACCGGATCGGTCAGGCCATAGCTGTCCTCGGCGATGCGAGCTCACTCGGCCTCATTGCCGAACTGCTCGAGGCCGACCCGGCAGCGGTACAGTCCGTCGCCCGACAGCTCACCGGGTCCGCGGATGCCCGCTTCGATCGCCGCGAGATCTCCGACCGAATACTGCGCGACACCCCGGAAGAGGTCCGCAACCAGTTGCGCTGTCGTGCGGCAGAACTGCTCTATCACAGGGGCTTTCCGGCGGAAGCGGTCGCCGATCAGCTGATCGACGCCGGTTTCGCCGGATACCCGTGGGCCGCCGACGTACTGGTCGCCGCGGCCGACGAGGCGATAGCGAACGACCAGATCGATCAGGCTGTCGATCGGCTCGAGTTGGCCTACCGCGCGACCGGCAATCCAGGTGATCGGGCGGCAATCACCATCAGGCTCATCTGTGCCGAATGGCGCAGCACCCCGTCGAACCGGACACGCAGCTTCACCCGACTCAGAGCGGCACTGTATGCGGGGCGAGTTCCCCGCCAGGTGCTGCCTGCCGCCATCATGTACCTGCTCTGGCAGGGGCAGGACCGGCACGTCGATCACGCACTGTCCCAACTCGATTCCCTTCGCGGGGACGAGATCACACCCGAGACGGAATTCCTGGCCGCGTGGCTCCGATACTCGCACCCGCCGCACGTCGAGCGACACCCGCGACTCGTCACTGCCCGACAACGACGACTACCGACGACCACCGATCAGCACTCGCCACACCGAAACGGCGCCGATCTGCTCGCGGGATTGTTCACCCGCCCGCTCAGCGAGATCGCCGCGCTCGCACAATGCTTGCTGACGCGCCATCGACTCGCCTCGACCACCACCGAAACCTTGGTGTCGGCGGTGCAATGCCTCATCTATTCCAACCAGCTCGACACCGCAGCGGCCTGGTGTGACGCGCTGCTGGCCGAGTCCGACGCGCGCCGGGCACCGACATGGCAGTCCATCTTCGCCGGGTTGCGTGCCGAAACCATGCTGCGCAAGGGCAACGCCGCCAGCGCGGCCAGCGACGCGATTTCGGCGTTGAAGCATGTGCCTGCCGAACATCTCGGTGTCTGGATCGGGACACCGATCGCCGCCCTGGTTCGCTCGCTCACCGTCACCGGCCGCCACGCCGAGGCCGAGGCTCAACTCCAACGCCCGACTCCCCCAAGCATGTTCGAGTCACGGTTCGGGCTGCCCTACCTGCACGCCCGAGGCCATCATCACCTCGCTGTCGGCCGCCCCGACGAAGCACTGCGCAATTTCCGCCGCTGCGGCGCCCTCATGCACCGATGGAAGATGGATTTCCCCTGGCTGATTCCGTGGCGCAATGACGTCGCGGCCGCCTACCTCGCCACCGGTGAACACCGCCAAGCCTGCGAATACGCGACAAGGCATCTGGAACTGCTCGGCGGCGCCGACCGACATCGCACCGGCGGTGTTTCGCTGCGACTACTGGCCGCCACCGGTGACCGCTACCAACGTGTCCGCCTGCTGCGGGATTCTGTGGCGATTGCCCGAGTAGGCGGCGACGAGCTCGAATTGGCAACGAACCTAGGTGAACTCGCCAAGGCGCACCGCGCCGTCGGCGATCGCGACAAATCGCGGACGCTCAACCGCGAGGCAGCCAGAATAGCCGAGTCCTGTGGCGCGGAAGTTCTGCTGCGCGATCTACGAAGCGGCCGACCGCAGCCGACGACACAGCCGCTCCCGCAACTTCGTTCGGTCTCCGGCGGTATCGAGACCCTGAGTCCCGCTGAACGACGCGTCGCGGAACTCGCGGCGCTCGGAAAGCGCAATCGCGAGATCGCCGACACCCTGGCCATCACTGTCAGCACCGTCGAGCAGCACCTCACGCGCGCCTACCGCAAGCTCGATGTCGCAAGGCGCAGTGAACTGCGATTCGTACTGCGGCCGTGCGGAACCGAATCGACGGAGTCCACCGCCTCGGCTACCGGGTAGCGCGGCGACCAATCGACCCCACCCACTACGCTGGGGCCGCCTCATAGGACCGACACCGCCCGCTCGTAGCGCTGAGGAGCAATCATCATGGCTACATCGAGTTTTACCGGAAAGTCCTGTGTCGTTACCGGTGCCGCCAGCGGCATCGGCCACGCCACCGCCGTACTGTTCGCCCGCCGCGGCGCCGCCGTCACCGCGACCGACATCAACGAGACCGGCCTCGATACGCTGCGCCGGATGCTGGCCGCAGAGGGCCGCACGATAGCGACCGTCACCGGAGACGTCGCTCGCCCCGAGGACGCGCGGACGATGATCAGCGCCGCGGTCGACGCAACAGGGCAGCTGGATATGGTCGTCGCCAATGCCGGGATCATCCCACTGTCGAGCATTCTGGAGACCAGTGCGCAGGATTGGGACCGCGTGATGGCGGTTGACGGCCGCGGCATGTTTCTCACCTGCAAATACGCTATCGAGCAGATGGTAGCCAGCGGGCGCGGCGGGGCCATCGTCTGTGTGTCCTCCATCAGCGGCCTGGCAGGCCAAGCTCGCCAAGCCGCCTACGGCCCGGCCAAATACGTCGCCTCCGGCCTCACCAAACACCTCGCCATCGAATGGGCCACCAGCGGCATCCGCGTGAACGCCGTCGCCCCCGGCACCATTCGCACCGAACGCGTCCGAGCGCTGGCAGCTGAGCCGGGCGGCCCCGAATACATCTCCGAGATGGTGGGCAAACACCCCATGGGCAGGCTCGGCGAACCCGACGAGGTCGCCGAAGCCATCGCGTTCCTCGCCTCCGACGCCGCATCGTTCATCACCGGCGCAATCCTGCCGGTCGACGGCGGCTACCTTGCTCAATAGCGGTCGCTGAGCACTCTCTCCGGTGAGAGGGTACCGAAAGATGGTAATTACGAGCGGCATTCGATCGACATTGGCCGCTCGATACCGAAAGGTATTAATACCGAATGGTATTCGGTCCCCATGCGGTTGCCAAATACCGAAAGGTATTGATACCGCAGGGTATTCTTATCCCCGTTTCCAGGGGAAATGCTTGGCAGACCGGAATTGTCCGCCGTTTGCCCTTTCATCACTCGCTGGCAGTGTGTACCGTCTGGATTTCTGAAACCCCTCACATGACAGGCCAGGAGCGCGGTGATCGGTATTGACGGCTGCCTGCAACGCATCATGGATATTCCCGGTGCGCGCAGCGTGACGCTGGTAGACGGCGCGAGCGGTCTCGCGATCGCCGCGGCCGGTCAGCACGATCTGGTGGACCAACACGAAGACGCCGCGGCCACTACCGACGTGGTCCGCGCGGTGCTCGGCTGCCCGGCGCTGGCGACCGGCCGCGACCACGACGACATCACCGAAATAACTGTCTGCGGGACCCGTGGTTATCACCTATTGAATCTGGTGAACGGCGACTTCGACGGCCGGCTTTTCGTACATGTTCTGTTCGACGACGACACCGGGAATCTGGCGATGGCGCGGTTTCAGCTCCGCGGAATCCTCGCCGAATTGGCCGAGGACGGTCATGAGCGCTGAACTCGCGGTCGACCACGAGGTGCTCTTCTGCCTGCGGGCGGCTTCGGAGGAGCTTTCGTGACCGCGCGGAAGAAACTGCTCGGCGAACTGATGGGAAGGTTGACCAAGGTGGCGATGTCCGGACCCGAACAGAACACGGTGGTGCTGGCGGAGCTGAAGTTGCTACGCGATCGCGTTCCGTGGCTGACCGGCACGCTGGTCGCGTCCAACGACGGGCTGCTCGTCGCGCACGATCTGCCGCCGCACATCGAGCCCTCCGGGATGGCCGCGATGGCCGCGGCGCAACTCTCGCTGTCGCACCGGCTGGCCACCACCGCGCACGGTGGCGGTTTCCACGAGGTGGTGGTCCGCGGCACCGGTGGGCACGTGGTGATCTACGCCGCGGGCTGGAACTCGCTGACTGTGCTGGCGAGCCCCGAGGTGAATGTCGGCCGGCTCCATCTGGAGTCACGCCCGGTGGCCCGCGCGATCACCGACCATCTGACGGCGATGACGAACGACCCCAGAAAAGACCAGGCAACCAACACCGAATGAAAGGAACGGACATGTCCAACATGGATCTGTCACTGAAGGACATGATGGTGATCGACGGCGCGATCGGCGCCGCCGTCGTCGACTACAACAGCGGCATGGCACTCGGCGTGCTCGGCAGTTCCAAGTCCCTCGACCTCCAGGTCGCCTCTGCGGGCAACACCGAGGTGGTGCGCGCCAAAATGCGCACCATAGAACAGCTCGGTATCAACGAGGATATCGAGGACATCCTCATCACACTGTCTGCGCAATACCACATCATCCGACCGATGACCGGCCGCAAGGCCAAAGGCTTATTCCTCTACCTCGCCCTGGACCGAGGCCGGGCGAACCTGGCGTTGGCCCGGCACCGCCTCAAGGGCATCGAGGAGGACTTGGAGGTGTGATCAGCGCGGAGGGTTCCACGGGATCAATACGATCTTTCCCCTGACCCGGCCGGATTCGCTGAGTTGATGGGCTTTCGCGACGTCCGCCAAGCTCAGCACCTGGTCGATCTCGACCCGGAGTTCGCCGCGTTCGACGGCGGCTGTGATCTCCCGCAGATCGGAGCCCGAGGGGACGACGTAATGGCGGTGGTATCGGGGATCGGTCTCCGCGTCGTTGCCCTGCGCGTCGATGATTCGGCCGCTCGTGGTCAGTACCGGCAGTGAGCGCGAGCCGTATTCGCCACCGACGAGATCGAGTACTACATCGACGTCCCGCACCGCGGCGGCGAAATCCGTTGCCGTGTAGTCGATCAGCTCGTCGGCACCGAGGCCGCGCAAGAATTCGTGATTCGTTGTGCGGGCGGTGCCGATCACGTGCGCGCCGCGCGCTCTGGCTATCTGTACCGCCAGGTGACCGACGCCGCCCGCCGCGGCGTGCACGAGCACTCGTTGTCCGGGCTGCAGCTCCGCGAGGGCCTGCCAGGCCGTCAGCGCGGCGGTCGGCAATGCGGCCGCGTGGACGTGATCCAGAGTCGCCGGTTTGGCGGCGAGTGCAACCTCCTGTGCGACAACATATTCGGCGTACGCGCCGAATCGGCTGAATACCATGCCGTGGACCTCGGCGCCGGGCCGGAATCGCGTCGTGCCCGCGCCGAGCTCTTCGATGACTCCGGACACATCGAAGCCGAGGGTGAAGGGCGGATCTCCGAGTCCACGGATCAGTCCCGAGCGGACCTTCCAGTCCGCCGCATTCACCCCTGTCGCGGCCACTCGGACCAACACCTCGCCCACCCCTGGTCGAGGCCGATCGACCTCTACCGTCTCGAGAACTTCCGGACCGCCGTATGTCTGTTGCGTGATTGCCAGCATGCCGATGATTCTGCGGCGGCCTAGTATCAATTGGAAAGAAGGCACCTTTCCGATACCGAGGTACCCAATGGATACTGCCTGGGACTGGGATCCCTCCCCCAACCTGGTCGAAAGCTACCTACGACATTGCCCGGCACGGGAAGTGCTGAGCGTGCTCGCGGACAAATGGGTGCTGCTCGTGCTCGGCGTGCTGCGCAAGAGCGACGGCCCGGTGCGATTCAACGACCTGCGCCGTCGTCTCGACGGCATCACCCAGAAGATGCTGACCAAGACCTTGCGCGGCCTCGAACGCGACGGCCTGGTTCGCCGCGACGTCTATCCGACGGTGCCGCCCCGAGTGGAGTATTCGCTCTCCGAACTCGGCGCCAGCCTCGGGGAGCTCAGCCACGCGATGGGCATGTGGTCGGAGCGACACCACATCGAAATCCTCGCCGCACGCGAGGATTTCGATGCCAGAGCGGCACGGGAGCCGCAGCCGCTCCGCTAGCGCAAGCGGGCGGCCAGCCGGGTGGCGTTCATGTAGGCGATGGCTTCGATCGACACCATCGGATTCACACCGGATGCGGTGGGGAAGCAAGATCCGTCCGCGACAACGAGATTCGGGAAACCCCACACCGCACCATCGGGATCCGTTGCCGAATCCGCCGCGGATCCGCCCATCCGGGCCGAGCCCATGATGTGTAGCGCACCCATCGCGCATCGACCGGGGTCGTAGCCCGCGCTGCGGCACTGTGCCACGAACTCCTCGAACGAACCATGCACACCCGGTTCGTAAGCGGGCCCCGACTGATGGCCGGAGAAGATTCGCCGGGCCCCTGCGGCTTCGAGAATCCTTGCGGCTCCTTCAATTCCGGAGTGCATGTGTTTCTTGTCGTGGCCGGACAGCCGATATCGGACCACGGCTTCGCCCCCGCGATCGATCGACACCGAACCGTGGTCGCGGTCGCGGGTGATGACCCCGACCGCGACCGTGTGCGCCAGGTTCAGCATGGCATCGCGATGCTGCGCGCCGCCGCTCCAGTTCATGAAGCCCACCGACATCGCCGGTGTCATGGGCCCGGTCTCGTAGATGACGCCGTACCCCGCGCCGTCCAGGTCGCTGTGCTGTGTCGAGTAGCGGGTCTGCATACCGCCCTCCCACGGGCGGATTTCTTCGTCGAACGTCCCGAACACGGCGGTCGCAGGGTGTAGTCGCAGGTATCTGCCGATGTTCTTGCCGGTGATGCCGGACCTGCGCAGCAGTGCCGGAGTCTGAATCGCGCCTGCGGCAACGACAACAGCGCGGGACCGGATGGTGATCGCATTTCCGGCGGCCGTGACGGCTTCGACGCCGGCCGCGGAACCCTTGTCCACCATGATCTTTCGGACATCGGTACCGATCAGCATCCGAGCGCCGTGCTCGGCGGCGTCGGCCAGCCAGGTCTTCACAACCGATTGTTTGGCACCGATCCGGCAGCCGAAACCGCAACGGCCGCACTCGATTCCCGCATCACAGTTGCGCACATTGCGCGGCATCGCATCGATGTGCCAGCCGAGCTGGGTCGCTCCGCGCTCGAGCACGGTATCGCGAGCGGAGATGGCGGAATGGTCGCGGTTCATCGAGATCCGGCGTTCCACCGCGTCCAGTGCCTCGGTGAACTCATCGGTCGCGAACTGCTCGGCGCCCACTCGCGCCCATTCGTCGCGCACCGCGTCGGGTGTGCGGAACGACGTGGTCCAGTTGACGACCGTGCCGCCGCCGAGACAAGTCCCGGCCACCAGACCGAGTTGCCCTTCCGCGGTCGTGGCCGGACCGGGAGCGTACAAACGCAGCAACCCGTCGAGCTCACCGGAACCGAAGTTCTCGTCGTCGTAGTATCCGCCGCGCTCGACGACCACCACCTCCAAACCGGCCGCGGCCAGCACCGCCGCCGCGGTCCCACCGCCAGCGCCGGACCCGATCACCACTACGTCACAATCCAGGGTCGTATCCTCGGTCGGCTGCACGGGCCGCAAACGGGGTGCGGGCGCGTCTGGCAACGGGCCGGGCGGCGGCGCGAATCCCATTCGCTCCCAAGCGGGATGGACGCCGGTCGGCCCGGACGCCACGTAGTAGGCCGTCACCGCCGCCGACTTCAGCGCCTGGAACAACGCGCGCTTACGCGCGACCCTGGAGCCGCCGAGACCGAGCAGCGCCTGCTCACGGTCCTCCGGACTCAGCGAGGAGAACCGCCGCGCGCCTCGGCCCGTGAGCACACCGAACGTTCGGGAATCCCAGGCGTTGAGCAGAACGTCGAATGCCTTCTTGTCGGCCGCGCTCGGATTGCGTTCGAGCAGCTGCTCGACAACGTCGACGGCCCCGATCTGCGTCGCGGAGGGCAGATCGGGCCCGTCTCCTGGTGTGAAGGTGTCGCAGATGAGGCCGAGCGTAGCTCGCTGCTTGGCAGTCAATGGCATGAGCGAGAAGCATATTGGCTAATTCACTCACCGGCAGCGGAAGCCCGTGAGAACGCGGCGGTACGCAGGTGACTACGAGGCCGCTCGGGTAGCGGTAGTGCGGCTACCCGAGCGCAACTGCTTCGAGATGACTCGCGGTCAGCTGAACCGTGCCCGCTCGAATTCTCCGTTCAGCACTCCGGACCGGAATGCCTCGACCTCGGCCGAACTGAAGTGCAACTCCACCCCGTCCACCGGCTGCGGCGCGGCCGCGTCGGCACTGAAAACGTAGCCGCCGTTGTCGTGCCGCGTCGTCAAGTACGGCCCCTCGGCGCGACCGGCCCGCAGACCGTCTTGGAAGGCATCGAACTGCTCGTCGGTGAAGTACAGAAGCTGCTCGCCGGACAGCGTCGTATCGAGGGCGATGTGCTCATCGGCAAGCTTGTCGTCCCAGACCGCGGTCCAGCCGTCCCGGCGGGCGACGCGAACACAGTTCTGTTTGGGTGAACTGGCCGCTGCCTTGATGAATTCGCCAATAGTGAAGGTCGGCTCCATTGTCGTTCCTTTCTACGGGGTAAAACTGGTAGGCGCAGCAACTCAGGAGTCACTACCCTCCCGTGTTACGGCGTATAGCCGACGGCCGCGAAATTACACGGCCGTGCCGGATGATCGACATCTACGGGTCGATCCGGCCGCCAGTCGGGGGCATAGACGATGCCCGGCTCGACCAGTTCGAAGCCGCCGAAGAGGGCCGCGAACTGGTCGCGGCTGCGCAACGTCACTGGATCCGACGTTTCGTCGTACAACTCGGCGGCCGAGGCCATCTGCTGCTGGATCTCCGTGCCCGCGTCATCCAGCGACACATGGGTCATGGCGACGTAGCTGCCCGCAGGTAGTCGGTCCCGCAATCGAGCCATCAGTTCCAGCGGGCGCTCCGACTCCGGCACGAACGGCCAGACGCTCACGATCAGCAAGCCGACCGGCTGGTCGAAGTCGATGAGGCGGCGGGTGTCGGCGTGATCGAGAATCAGGTCGGGGTTGCGCAGGTCGGCCTCGACGATCGCCGTTGTGTCGAGAGCCCTTTGGCGCAGCAGCAGATCGTGGGCGCGGTTGACCGCTTCCAGGTCGTTGTCGACATAGACCACGCGCACGTCGGGAGCGGACTCGCGGACCACTTCATGGGTGTTGCCGCCGGTCGGCAGGCCGGATCCGATATCGAGGAACTGCCCGATACCCTGCTCGACCATGAATCGCGCGGCGCGACCGAGGAAGTCGCGGTTGTGATGCGCCCAGGTATCGAGGTGGGAAAATCGCGCGAAGACCCGCTCGGCGAACAGCTTGTCCGCATCGAACACAGGCTCGCCGGTCAGGTAGTAGTGATACAGGCGAGCGGCGGACGGTACGCGCGGGTCGATCTCGCGCGACTCGAAGTCGTTGGCGGCCATGGAGGCTCCTGTTCGTGCGGCTTACGAGCGGTTCATCACGAGGTAGCTGTTTTGCGACGGAACGAGCGGGCGACGTGCTCCATGAACTGCCGCGAATCCTCGGCGCTGAGCGCGGCAGCGCTCAGCCGCGACCAGACGGTTTCACGACGCGCGACGGCGGGTTTTTCGTCGATGTAGCGGATGTCGCCCTGGAGTTCGTCGATCGCCATCTCCAGATCTCCGGCCGCACCGGGCGAGGGCACCCGGATCAGCGTGTACCGGTCCTCCATCCCCGCACCGTTCGTCGGGATCGCGAACGGCAGCACTTGGATGAGGATGTTCGGTCTTCGGGATAGGTCGCGTAGGTGCTCGATCTGATCGACCATCACGTTGCGGTCACCGTATTCGCGGCGCAGGCAGGACTCGGACAGGATCGCGCGGAACTCGGGCGGATTGCGCTCGACCAGGATTTCTTGCCGAGCGAGTCGCGCCTGCACCAAGTCCTCGACAGTGATGCCGTCGGCCTCGCCCGCACCGGGGATCTCGGGCTTGTGCAATGCACGGATGTAGGACTCGCACTGCACAAGACCGGGCATGATCTCCGCCTCCGCCGTGCGCAGCAGATCGGCGTGCGCCTCCAGATCGACCAGTAGCCGCAGCTCTTCGCTGTAGGCGCGGCGATGACTTGTGCTCCAGTAGCCGCGCCGGTGATTGTCGCGCCTGAGCTCGAGCAGGGTCTCGACGTAGCTCGCGTCGCCGAAACCCAATCCGCCCGCCAGCTTTTCGAGATCGCCCACGGAGATTGTGCCAATGCCGTTGATGAGCCCGTTGATTCGACTCTGGCCTACCTCGATGATCTTCCCCGCGTCGGTCTGACTGATGCCCGCAGTCTTGATCATGTGCTCGATTTCGCGCCCCAGCAGCAGTTTTCGTGCGGTTCGCGGTCGCGTAGCCATGGCCCCCAGCGTATCCAACTGCCCCGATTATTCCGCTCCACTTCCTGAAGCGTGATAATCACGGTACATTTAACACATTCACGATATCACGGAACGCCGAGGCAGCGGGCGTCACAGACCGCAGTTCCCGCAGCTCGGAGAGGGGCATCGGCTGATGACGACCAGACCGATTGCCGACGATGAGATGCGCAGGAAAGCCCCTGCGCCGCTACCTATTTCAGCTCGCAAACCCGCCACATCCGGAACCGTGCCGGTAGTCGGGAAGCGGATCGCCGCCGGCCACCGCTGTTGCCTATCGGACGGCACCGAACCGGAGTTGAACGACCTCACCGCGAGAGCGATACTAGCCGCCGAACACACCCTGCCGTGTGATCGATGGCTGGCGGCGGCCGCGTATATGTCGGCCGACCTGGATGACGACTAGGGCATGGACTGGATCCATATAGGGAGACGCCATACGGAGCGGCGTCTGCGAGCGGAGCACAGATGACTATCCATGACGCACAACAGTTTCGGCGGCGGCAGACCGCGGCGGCGCCTCAACGGCCCGGCCTGCTGCCGAACGCCGAGGAGCTGATGGAGGCAATACATGACGACGGGTCGAGCAATCACCCGCTGGCGGTGTCGGCGAGCCATGCCGGCAGCCTGCACCGCCGGCGTATGGACGATCCCGCCCGCGTCGCCGAAATCGACACACACCGAGGGCAATTGATCACCGCGATCGACATGTGGGTGAGCCGAAACGTGCCGACGGCACACACTGGCCCGACCATGCACACCGAAGGGCTCGGGCCCGTCGTCGACCGCCTCGCCGAGCGACTCGTGCAGGCCGAGCACGCCACCCGATCACTACCGCCGAACCACACAGAGGCACGCCGAGCCCGTAATCGCCTCGATGAGATCAGCACCGCCTACGACGCGCTGGTCGCCGAGGTCCTCGGCGGCAAGCGCCAACTCCCCCGCGCCACTGCCCGGAGATAAACAGCCGCCGACCGGAAGGCCCCGATTGCGAGGCCCGTCACGATGACTTGCCCGTGAAACAGTTGTGAGAACGCAATGGTTGCGTGAATACAACGGTTGAGGAGTTGACGCCGCGGCGCACCGCCATGGATGCGCCCGCCACCACCGTGGTCGTCAACAATCTCGAAGAATTGGGTCTGGTCGTCCGCGAGGTGGACCCGACGAACCGCAGACGCAAGCACGTCTCCATCACACTGGCGGGCCGCGCCGTGCTGGCCCAGGCAATGGCCACCCCCGACCCGGTCGCCGCCCTATCCCCCGACGACCTGCGGACGCTGCGCGACCTGTTGCGCAAACTCGAGCGCTAGACCTGGCGAACGATCAACGGCGGAAACCGAGCAGGTCCACCAGCCGGTCGAGCTGGAGCTCGAACAGTTCGGCCCGATCGACGAAGGTGTCACGGCCGTACATATCGAAGACGTCGAAGCTCACCGCACCGAACATCGCGCTCCACACCGTGATCCCGCGAGAAAACAGCCAGTCCGGCGCATCGAGCTCGAACTCGATGCGGATCTGCTCGAAGCTCGGCGCGAGCGCGGGAGATACGGTGACAGGCTCGGAGGGCTCGGCGAGCTGTCCGGCGCGGTAGGCCTGACCGTAGATCCGCAACAGCGCGGCGATCACCCGGACGCCCGGGGCGACGGTCTGTTCGGCGGGCGCGTCATATCCCGGCACCGGCGTGCCGAAAAGTAGCCCGTACCAAGCAGGTTCGGCCAACGCCCAGGTGCGCACGGCCCGGCCGACCACCCGCAATCGCTCCTCCGGGTGCTCGGGCGCCTGCGCGAGCGCCGCGTCGACGGCATCGCCGAGCGCGTTGTAGCCCTCCACCACCAGCAGGGTGAGCAGCTCGTCTCGGCTGCGCACGTATCGGTAGACCGCCGAGGAGACGACGCCGAGGTCGCGCGCCACCGCACGCAGCGACAGCGCGGCGGCACCGTCGGTCGCCAGATGTTCGCGGCCGATCCGAACGATGTCGGCCATAGTCTGCGCGCGGGCACGGGCGCGTGGAGTCGTCGGCATGACACCACCGTGCATTTTTCAGAGAGCAATGTCAACAACCGCGAGCACTGCTCTTGACGAGAGATATCGACCGACCATGTGGAACACCGCCGCCTGGAAAACCCCGCTGTGAACTGTCACTACCTGCCCGTATCCACTTGCTGACAGCCCACAATCGGACCGAACCTACTCGGTAGTAGTGTTAGCGGTGTCACTGAGGACACTGATCGAGGAGCACCGTATGGACCAGCGAGAGACGGATTTCGACGTACTCATCGTCGGTTCAGGGTTCGGCGGCAGCGTGACCGCGCTGCGGCTGGTCGAGAAGGGCTACAAGGTCGGCGTGCTGGAGGCGGGTCGGCGCTACGCCGACGACGAGCTACCCGAGACCAGTTGGGACCTACGAAAGTTTCTGTGGGCACCCAAGCTCGGTTGCTATGGCATCCAGCGTATCCACCCGCTGCGCAACGTCCTCATCCTCGGTGGCGCCGGAGTCGGCGGTGGTTCGCTGAACTACGCCAACACGCTGTATGTGCCGCCGGAGCCCTTCTTCCAGGACGCACAGTGGCGCGACATCACCGACTGGCGCGCCGAACTCACCCCGTACTACGAGCGGGCGCAGCAGATGCTCGGTGTGGTCCGCAATCCGCACATGACACCGGCCGACGAAATCTTCAAGCAGGTGGCCGACGACCTCGGCGTCGGCGACACCTTCGTGCAGACTCCGGTCGGCGTGTTCTTCGGCGAGCCGGGCAAGACCGTGGCGGACCCGTATTTCGGCGGTGTCGGACCCGAGCGCACCGGCTGCCTCGAATGCGGTGAATGCATGACGGGCTGCCGGCACGGCGCCAAGAACACCCTAGTCAAGAACTACCTGTACCTCGCGGAAAAGGCAGGCGCGCAGGTTGTTCCGATGACAACGGTCACCCAGCTGCGCCCGCTTCCGGACGGTACCTGGGATGTGTCGACCGAACGCACCGGAGCCTGGGTGCGCAAGCGCCCGGCGACCTACACCGCCCGACAGGTCGTCCTCGCCGCGGGCACCCTCGGCACTCAAAAGCTGCTGCACGCTATGCGCGACAAGGGTGTACTACCCGAACTGTCCGATCGCCTGGGCCAACTCACCAGGACGAATTCCGAATCCATCGTCGGAGCCGCGACCAAGAAGGTCACCCCGGGAGTGGATTTCACCAAGGGCGTCGCAATCACATCGTCAATCCATCCCACCCACGACACACATATCGAGCCCGTCCGGTACGGCAAGGGCTCCAATGTGATGGGTCTGATGCAGACGCTGATGGTCGACGGCGGCGGTCGGATGCCGCGTTGGCTGCGGTTCCTCGGCGTTGTGCTGCGCAACCCGCTAACGCTGCTGAGTTTCCTCAGCGTCAAGAACTGGAGCGAGCGCACGATCATCACGCTGGTGATGCAACACCTGGACAACTCCATCACGACCTACACCAAGCGAGGCGTGTTCGGCCGCAAGCTGACCAGCAAGCAGGGCCACGGCGAACCGAACCCGACCTGGATCCCGGCGGGCAACGACGTCACCCGACGAGTCGCGGACAAGATCGGCGGCATCGCGGGCGGCAGCTGGGGCGAGATCTTCAATATCCCGCTGACCGCACACTTCTTGGGCGGCGCGCCCATCGGCGCCGACCGGGAAACCGGTGTCATCGACGCCTACCACCGCGTGTACGGATACCCGACCTTGAGCGTCGTGGATGGCGCCGCGGTGTCGGCGAACCTCGGTGTCAATCCCTCGCTGACCATCACCGCACAGGCCGAGCGGGCCGCGGCCTACTGGCCGAACAACGGCGAGCAGGACACACGTCCGGAGCAAGGCGTTGCTTACCAACAGATCTCGCCGGTAGCGCCCAACAGTCCGGTCGTGCCCGCTGGCGTACCGACCGCGCTGGTGTTGCCGATCGTCGAGATCCGCAGCGGCCGTGGTGCGGCCGACGAGAGCGCGACCGCCTGAACCTCGAGGTCAGCCAGGCGGTGCGATCTTGGTGATGATGACGGCACCGTCGCGATCCGCCACGGACACGATCTGTCGGTAGGTCCGCACGGTCGCGTTGGGACGGCTCTCGGTGATCACCACGTCGAACCGGCCGTCGTTCATCGGCACGATCAGTACGCAGTGCCTGCTGTCGGGCGGGATGGACGCGATGCCCGCGTCGATCACCTCGACCCGCGGTACCGACGCGTCCGGAGTCGTGACCGCCCGCGCCGCCTCTCCCGAACGCTCCACGTAGTAGGCGTGCTGGAAAGCGAGAATCACCTCCGGACCGGTCGTGGTCGAACCGATACCGTTGCCGCGCACCAACTGTTCGCTCCGGGTCGCTTCACACCCTGGCCCGCCGCCGAGTACCGGGTCCGCGACCGTCGCGGACTGGCGTGGGTTGGTGGCGGCGGCGCTGTAGACCAGCACAACTGCCGCTGTCGCCAGTGACCCGCCGATCGCGAACGCACCCAGCCACCAGAAACGCAACGGTCCATGGTGTGCACGACCAGGGCGGCGCTGGGGCCGTCGCTGCCGATCGAGAGTCTGTCTCGGATCCAGGCGCACCGGTGGTTTCAGACGCTGCGGTGGGTCGTACCGCTCCGGTGTGGTGTAGCGCCGTGGCGGCTCCGACGAGATCATGCCTGGCCACAGTGGTACGCCCGACGCCCTACCCCGGCCACGACGTGCCGCGACATGGCCGCCGGACTCGGATGTGTTCGACGACGACATACTTTCGCCGCACCCCCTTTGCCGTCGCCTGGGCAAGCTCGGGTTCCCTATGAATGCCGTTGTGCAATAACAAGATTGCACACCTTTGCCAGTTATGGCGACCGAATGGCCGAGAGACCACCGAAACGGCCGTCAGTTATCTTCGGGCACATAATCTTTCGGTCATTCAGCGGCCTCGTGCAGAGCCGGGATCGCCCCGTTCGTCGTCAGAATAGGTGACGCTGCCGCAAGTCCGCGACGTACTTGTGGATCAGGGATGGCGACAGGTGCGGAATGTCGTTGTCGGGACCGATCTTCGCGGCCTGAACCGCGGCGGTGAAGCCTTTCGCCGGAATGACCGATCCATCGATGGGCGGGCCCGGCCGCCGATAGGCGTGCAGCAGCGGCAACAGCGACGCTTGCCGCCGCTGTTCGGGCAGGCCCCGAATCGCGGTGTCGAAGCGGGCGAACCACTCGCGGTAGTCGTCGATCCGCTGAATCGGGTGTCCCGCCTCGATCAGCCAGTCGACGAATTCGTCCAGCGAGATACCGTCGTCGTGCGGGTTCAGCACATCGAAGGTCCGGAAGCCCGCAGTAGCCTGCGCGCCGAGGGTGGCGATCGCTTCGGCGGTGAAGTCGGCGGGCAGGCCGTCGTAATGGGCCCGCTGCCGCGCGCCGTCGGCGCCGGTCTCGTAGAAGGAGTACGGCGCGATGCCGGTGGCAAGCAGGCTGATCAGCAGGCGGGTGAACATATCGGGCACGTTGAGCTGGCCCGCGTATCGACTGTGGGCCAGGATCATGTCCGACCGGAAGACCGCAACGGGAAGACCGCAGTGGTCGTGCGCTTCCCGCAGCAGCACTTCACCCGCCCATTTGCTGTTGCCGTAACCGTTCGCGTAGCTGTCGTCGATGGCCCGCACGACGCTGATGTCGCGAATGTCGCCGTCTTCCTCGAAGACCGCGGGGTCGATCTGCGCGGCCACCGCGACGGTCGAGAGGTAGTTGACGGGCTTGAGCTGAGTGGTGATCGCCAGGCGAATGATTTCCGCGGTACCGACGACGTTCGGTCCGAACAAATGGCCATAGGGAAGCACGTGATTTACCAGGGCGGCCGGATGAACGATGAGATCGACGCTTTCCGCAAGACGGCGCCAAGTCGCTTCGTCCAAGCCGAGATTCGGCTCGCCGATATCGCCGGCGAGGACCTCCAGATTCCTACTTGCCAAGTCCCGGAAGTGCCGGAGCAATTCGGCGTCGCCGCTGTCGAACGACTCCTCGAGCCGCTTACCTGCGGCGGCCGCGTCACGTCCCCGGATGATGCAGATCAGTTTGCCGCTCGTCCGATCGAGGCGTTCGAGCCATTCGAGGCAGAGGAACCGGCCCAAGTAGCCGTTGGCTCCGGTCAACACCACGGTGCGTGCGGGCGCGACAGCTCGCGGGAGGTCCTGTGCGGCAGTAAGAGTCCGGACGTCGATGAACCTGTCCAGCGTGAGATCGTCGGCCCTGGCTCGGTCGGCGCCGGAACCGTGCACCGAGGCGAACGTCGGACGCTGGGATACGGAGCCCCTCGCCGCCTCGATATAAACCGCGAGCTTGTGTAAATCATTGGCCGGGCTGACGATGATGCCGACCGGCACCTCGACGCCGAGGATCTCCTGCAGCAGATTCGAGAAGGACAGTGCGGCAAGGGAATCGCCGCCGAGATCGGTGAAGTGCGCGTCGGGCCGCAGATCGGCGCCCGCACAGCCGAGCAGCGCGCGGGCGGCGCGGCTGATGGTTTCGAGCACCGGCAGATCTGCGGCCTCTCGGCGCAGCGCAAGCAATTCGCTCGCCTGACCTTCGGCAAGGTCGGTGTACAGCTGCTGGAGCCGCTCGCCATAGCGCTCGGTGAGCTTGGGCCGCAGCAACTTGCCGATGCCCGAGAGCAACCCGTTGTCGGCGGTGAACGGCTCGGTCTCGATGAGGAAGTCGCGCGGGACCTCATAGGAGTTGAGGTCGCTGTCCACGGCGATCCGTTGCAGCGACTCGGCGAGTGACACTTTCAGCGCATCCAGGTCAGGAGCGTCGGTGAGTGCGTCCTCGGTAGGCACGATTACCGCGAGCAGATAAGCGCGTTCGCTGCTGCCATAGACGAAAATCTGGCGAATCGACGGGCTGTTGGCGAAGACGGCCTCGAGACGCGATACAGCCACGAACTCACCCTGGGACAACTTCAGTACGTTGTTGCGGCGATCGACATAGACAAGCTGATCCGGTCCCAACTCGGCGACGATGTCACCGGTCTTGTAGAAACCGTCGGCGTCGAAGATCTCCGCGGTGATATCGGGCCGTTTGTAGTAGCCGGGAATCATGGTGGACGTCTTCAGCAGTAGCTCGCCGCGCGGGTGCGGCTGGTCGGTGCGGAAGTAGCCGAGTTCGGGCACGTCGACCAGCTTGTAGTCGAGCACGGGTGGCCGCCGCACCAGATTGTCGATGACGAGGCCGCCGCCCGCCTCTGTCGAGCCGTAACCGTCGTGCAGATCCAAGTCGAGCAGGGACTCGATGAATGTCTTCATTTCCGCGGCCAGCGGCGCACTCCCACAGAGAGCGGTCATGAAGCGACCGCCGAAAAAGTCTTCGCGCAGTTGCGCTTTCACCTCACTGTCGAGGTCCGTATGGTCGCGGCCCGGTAGGGCACGGCGGTCCATCTCACTCTGGTAGCGCTGGAACACCATCTCGCACACTCGCGGCACGAAGAACAGTTCCGTCGGACGGACCAGTGAGATGTCGTCGAACAGCGTCGAGATATCGCTCTTGGCGGCGAAGTAGGCGGTGCCGCCACGGGCGAGCACCCTGAACAGCGAGATGCGCCCCGCGACGTGGCTCATCGGCATGTAGTTGAGATTGATCGCGGACACCGGGGGCGCACCGAGCCACATCGTCGAGGCCAACCGGTCGGTGTACATCGCGCCTTTCGGCGTGCCGGTGCTTCCCGAGGTATAGATGAGCAGGGCCAGCGGATCGTCCTCGGCCGCGGAGACGACCAACGGGGCCCGCGGAAGTGCGCGTCCCCGTTCGAGGACCGACTCCAGTGGATGGACGGACACCTGGCTGCCGACGCCGGCGAGACGTTGCCGAGCGGCGTCGAACGCGTCGCGCTGGTCGTCGTCCTCGGGGTGGTAGTCGAAAACGATCAGACGTCGCGTCGATCCGCCCGCAAGAATGCAGTCGACGGCGGCCGCGAGATGTTCCGGTGTCGCGGCCAGAATGCGCGGGGCCGTCTCCTCGACGATGGCCGTCAGCTGAGCGACCGACGCACTTGCCTGCAGCGGGACGACGACCGCGCCGAGATGTAGACAGGCCAGATCGATCGTGGTGTAGTCAGGGCTGGTGAATCCCAGGATCGCCACGAATTCACCGGCACGCAAAGGATGCTCGGGATCGTGATGCCACGCGCTCGCCACCGCCGCGACTCGCGTCCACAATTCGCGGTAGCTGATGGTCTCGAAAGTGGGCAGCAGTCGCAGCGAATGACGGCCGGTCGTAACGTCCACCATCGGCTCGACGGCGCGCTGTCCGAGGGCGGGTCGGTCGGCGTAGGCAGTCATGACCGCCGCGGCGATCTGCGCCGGGCGCATTTCGGGATGTCGAATCGCTTCGTTGACCGTTTCGAGCGGCTGTGCGTCACGAATCTCTTGTTCGGCCGCATACAGGTCAGCGATGCGGCGCATAAGGCGCTCCCGCGCGTCAGCGGCCATTGCGCACCTCCTCGGGTCGTCGGTCAACCTTCGGTCGCTCCGTGCACTCACGGAAGACACCATATCCAGCAATATGTTAGCTTGCCTAAGTATTCCAGGATCGGCGCGGAACGGGCAATGGGCGAATATCCTGTTGCCCATTGCCTCGGCGTCACAGCGGCGGAAGTTCGAGATTCTCCCGGAAAGTACCGCCGATGTAGTCGGCCCCGACGATGCCCCGGCGCCGCAGTTCGGGGAGTAGTCCGTTGGTGAGGAAGTCGCGGGTCCGTGGGTCCGCGAGCCCACCCAGCGAGATGACGTCGAGCACTCCCGCCCGGTAGCGCTCCTCGATCGCGTCTGCCAACTGCTCCGGAGTACCTGCCGCCGCCCAGTGCCCGGTGTCTTTCGACGCGATGATCAACTCGCGCAGTGTCCGGCCCGATGCCGCGAGCTTGGTGAAGATCTCGACTCGTCCACGTCGGCGGTTCACCGAGGCCATCTCCGGCAGCAGATGCTGCGGGATGGGTTTGTCCAGGGGCAGTTCCGACAGGTCGATGCCGCCGCCGAACATGTCTGCCAGGCGGATTCTGCCCGCATCCAGATCGGTTGCCTCCGCGTCCTCGCGGACCAGTCGGCGCGCCTCTTCCTCGGTCGCACCGTAGGTGGCGTGGAAAGAGCTCATGATCAACGGCAACGAATCGGCGCGTCCCAGTTCGGCCGCGCGGGCGCGCACCGTTTTCGTATATGTGAAGGCGTCTTCGAGCGTCGGCAGTGAGGTGAAAACGACCTCCGCGAACCGGGCGCCGAGCTCGATACCGCCCGCTGACTGCCCCGCCTGGAATTGCACAGGCCGCCGCTGCGGCAAGGGCGGGATGTTGAGTGGCCCCTTTACCGTAAAGAACTGTCCCGCATGGTCGATCGGCCGCACTCGTGCCGGGTCGAGGATCGCGCCGCCAAGGCCGTCGGGCGTCAACGCGCCCGAATGCCAGCTGTCGAACAGCGCGTTGATCACTTCGAGGGACTCGGTTGCCCGCGCATACCGCTCCTCCGGGCTCGGCAGGTCTTGGTCGCCGTAATTCTCCTCGCCCACAGACGAAGTCACGACGTTCCACGCCGCACGGCCATTGCTCACATGATCGAGGGTGCCGAACAGCCGCGCGAGATTGTAGGGATGATGGAAGGTGCTGGTCACGGTGGCGATCAGACCGACATCCGAGGTCACCGAACTCAACGCGGACAAGTAGATCAGCGGCTCCTGCGCGCCGATCGCGCCTTGCGCGCCGAAGCTCAGCAGGTCGGCGGCGAACAGCGCGTCGAACTTGTTGGCCTCCGCGACCTTCGCGATCTCGATCGAGGATGCGACGGTCGACTGCCGCGGATCTATCGCGGCCGCATACACGTTCACGGCGCCGCTGACTCCGGTGACCGTCTTCAGCGTCCGGCGTCTTGCAGAAGTCATCGTTCGAGTCCAGCACTCGACGCGATCGGCGGCCACGGTTCGGATCAGCCGAATTCTTTAGCAGCCATAAACAACGGTATCGGTCGGGATCGGCTCCGACGACGAGATCGGCTGCTTCCTGCCGCAAGAGCGTTCCGGCTCCCGGCCGCCACCCACCGACGGCGGCACCGAGCCGAACATGGGTGACCAGGTCTCCGAATGGGTACAAACCCATTACAGCGCAACAAAAGTCGGCACCGTGATGGTCTAAGACCTCACGAACTCCGCCGCCCCCTGATCCACCTGTCGAGGGTGTCCGCGCCGCAACGGCGCGGAGCGGACACCCGCTCGCCGGCATTCCTACCGGTCCCAGGAAACTCCCCTGCCGCGCGACTTCCGTGCGCCGACCTTAGCGTGCGGTTCCACGGAAGCTGGCGACGTCTTCTTTCACACCGCGTGGCACCGGCGTACATTCAGTTAACGCTGCTCGGGCTGTTTCCTATGCGAAGGGATCGCCGTCATGAGCGTGCCGAATCGCCCGTGGATACACCGCACGGCATGCGGTGCGCTCGCGGTTGTCATCGCGCTGGCTACCGGAGCCTGCGGATCGGATCGTCACACCGAAGACGGGCAGCCCGCGACTGAGCCGGGAGCGGAGACATCGCGCGTCGACAACTCCGAAGCCGCGAGGATCGTCGTGACCGCCCGCGGCAAATTAGCCGAACTCGGTCTCAGCGCTGCCGTGTTCGGTGTGTGGCGTGGCGACGACGAGATCGTTCTCGGTGCGCTCGGCGGATCCCCGCTCGGCATTTCGGCGACGCCTGATATGCGTCTGCGGGTGGGCCAGCCGATGGAGCCGATGCTCTCGACGGTGCTATTGCAGCTCGACAAGGCGGGGGTGGTGCGGCTGGACGAGCCCATCGCCAAGTGGGTACCCGACTTCCCCCGCGCCGACAAGATCACCCCGCGGATGCTCGCCAACAGCACCACGGGTATCGCGGACTATGTCACCGATCCCGAGTTTCTCAAGCGCTTCTACGCGAACCCGATGCTGGGGTGGACCTCACGGGAGATCCTCGAGCTTGCCAACTCACGACCGCCGCTGTTCGAGCCCGGCACCAACTGGGCGTACGCCCATAGCGACTTGGTCCTACTCGGCGTGGTGTTGGAGAAGGCGACCGGTCAGTCCCTCGGCGACCTGCTCGAGCAGCACATCTTGGATCCGCTGGGCATGCACCAGAGCCAGGTGGTGCTCACTCCACAGATAACCGAGCCGATCCTGCACGGCTACACGAACGAGCGCGACGTATTCGAGGACTCCACGTTCTGGAATCCCACAGCCTTCCTGCACAGCGGCAACATGAACTCCACCGTCGCCGATGTCGGACGGTGGGTGCGTGCGCTCGGCACGGGCAAGCTGCTCTCCGACGCACAGTTCAAGGAGATGATGGCGGCGTCGACGGCTGGGCTCGGCCCACTGACTCCCCAGAAGTACTTCGCGTTCGGGGTCGCCCATTTCGACGACTGGCTCTTCATGAACCCGGCATTCGGCGGATACAACGGCGTCGCCCTATACGACATGAAAACCGAGACGACCATCGTCGTCTATGCCACCCTCGGGCCGATGGTCGACGCCAACACCGACAACGCCGTCCCCATGGGCACCGCGATCGGTGCCGTCGTCGTTCCGGACCGCCCGCCGCACGTCTCATGACGGTTGGGTGGGATTTTCCGAGCCGGAGAACGGGTTGTACGTGGGGTCGATACGAGGAGGTCATGTGGCACCGGAATACAACCGAAATCTCGCGGCGGTGGCCGCGCTGTCGACCGAGCAGAAGGAGGAGGCGTGACCGACACGCGGAAGGCGATTCTGGCCGGCGGATGCTTCTGGGGCATGGAGGATTTGATTCGTAAGCAGCCGGGTGTGCTGTCGACGCGTGTCGGGTACAGCGGCGGGCGCAACGACCACCCCACATATGGCAATCACCCGGGCCATGCGGAGGCCGTGGAGATCATCTACGACCCAGCGCGGACGGACTACAGGGCGCTGCTGGAGTTCTTCTTCCAAATCCATGATCCGACAACGAAGGATCGCCAGGGCAATGACGTAGGTACCAGCTACCGTTCGGCGATCTTCTATCTCGACGACGATCAGAAACGTATCGCGCTGGACACCATCGCCGATGTCGACGCCTCGGGCCTGTGGCCCGGTAAGGCGGTCACGGAGGTGACCGCGGCGAGTGAGTTCTGGGAGGCCGAGCCCGAGCACCAGGACTACCTGGAACGCTATCCGGACGGCTACACCTGCCACTTTCCGCGGCCCGGTTGGAAGCTGCCGACCCGGTAGACCACCGCGCCGTAGGCCTTGCGAGTCGAGTGCGTTCGAATACAGGGCAGGTAGGTGACGCTGAGATCATGCGCAACCGACTGCGCCACCTCGCTCAGGTGGCGCAGTCGCCGCGCTCGGCGGCACATCCGCCGTCAGCACCCACTCGTGGCGGACGATCCGAGACGCTTCACGAGTCGTGTCCATCTTGTGCCGTGATATCGAGAACGGCGAGGAAGGCGGTCGCCGCCGGCGTGCGGCTGAAGCGGCTCCAGATGACGTACTCGACGCGGGCCGGCGCGTCAGCGACCTCGATGGTGATTACGCCAGTGAGCTGAGGTGCGTAGGCGGAGGGGAGCATGGCCACGGCGAGGCCAGGCTCGACGAGTCGAGCGATGAAGTCTGCGGTAGTCACTTCGAAGGCGACGTCACGGTCGAGACCAGCGGCTGCGAAGGCTTGGTCGGATTGGACACGTCCGGCTGTCCCGGCCGGAAGGTCCACGAAAACCTCGGAGGAAAGCCGGCGAAGGTCGACCACTTGTGCGTCGGCAAGTGGATGGTCCGGTGCGACCACGGCGACGAGTCGGTCACGGGCGAGTTCGCGGGCGGCGACACCTTGGGGTTGCGCTGTGGTAGGCAGCCCAAGGAAGGCCACGTCGATGGCTCCTTGCCTGACTTGCTCGGCGAGGTCGTCGCTCGCGCCCACACGCAGGCTGATGCGCACGTGCGGGTACTGCTGACGGAAGTCACGCAGCGCGCCCGGGATGTCGACCGCGGCGACAGTAGGGATCAGGCCAACGGCAAGACGTCCGCGCACCTCTCCGACAGCCGCGGCGACCTCGGCAGCTGCGCGCTCGGCGGCGTCCAGACACTGGCGGGCGGCGGGGAGGAACGCAGCACCGGCCGGCGTCAGCCGCACCCGGCGGCTGGTGCGCTCGAAAAGTCTCGTGCCGAGTTCCCGTTCCAGGCGCGCGATCTGGTGACTGAGGGCGGACTGGACGACCAGACATCGTTGAGCGGCCTGGGTGAAGCTGTTCGTCTCGGCAACGGCGACGACGTAGCGCATCTGCTGAAGCTCCATTGATCAATCTTGCATTGAGATTGATGAGGTGACAAACATGTGTTGGACTCATTGATCGCTGCGGTGTGAGATAGCGAGTGTGAAAAGTCCAGCAGCACAAAGGGTTTCCGGCGGACCCCGCAGCGGTGCTCCCTATGGAGATCTACCTCGCACCGCCCTGACGGCAGTCGCTCCCTTGGCATGGGGCACCACCTATATCGTCATCACCGAGCTTCTCCCACATGGACATCCCTTGTTCGCGGGACTCATGCGCGCGTTGCCCGCCGGCCTGATCGCGCTGGCGATCACCAGGACGCTGCCGCGTGGAGCCTGGTGGGGGAAGGCCGCAGTGCTCGGTGTGCTGAACGTCGGCATGCTCACCGCGCTGCTGTTCATCGCGGCCGAACGCCTGCCGGGCGGCGTGGCCGCCACCCTGACAGCGGCCCAGCCGCTCATCGTCGCCGGTCTGGCCCTGATCGTCCTGCACGAGCGCCCCTCCGCCTGGCGCCTCGCCTGGGGAGTAACCGGCGTGGTCGGCGTCGGCTTGGTGGTGATCGGGCCGAATGCGGCACTCGACATCACCGGGATCGTGGCGGGCCTGGCCAGCGCGGCCTCGATGGCGCTCGGGTTGACGCTCACCAAGCGCTGGGGACGTCCCCCCGAGGCCAGTCCGACCGCGTTCGCAGGCTGGCAGCTCGCCGCAGGAGGCCTATTCCTGCTGCCTGTCACATTTCTTGTCGAGGGGCCACCTCCTGCGATCAACCCGACCGCTGCCCTCGGCTACCTCTGGCTGGGTCTGGTCGGCGGTCTTATCGCGTATGTCCTGTGGTTCCGCGGCATCACCACCTTGCCCGTCACCTCTGTCTCGGTTCTCGCCCTGCTCTCGCCGCTGGTCGCCACAGTTCTGGGCGCCATCCTGCTCGGCCAGACACTCGGCCCGATCCAACTCGTGGGGTTCGGACTCTCACTCGCCGCGATCGTCGCGGGACAGCTTCCGGCGCCCACCCGCTCACCCGACTCTGTTTCAACACCCACACCTGAAAGGACACCTCGATGAAGATCGCCGTCGTCGGAGCCGCGGGCATGGTCGGCTCGCGCGTCGTCAACGAAGCCGCAAGCCGGGGCCATGAACTCATCGCGGTACTCCGGAAAGGGCGGCCAGCCGCCCTGCCGCCCGGAGTGACCGCCGTCGAAGGCGACGCGAACGACCCCGACCACATGAGCAGGCTGTTCGACGGCACCGACGCGATCGTGGCTGCGACCCGTCCTGCCCCTGGACACGAACACACCCTCGCCACCACCACGACGGCGCTGCTCGACGCGGCCGCGACAGCCCGGACGCGCATCCTCGTTGTCGGTGGCGCCGCCCCCTTACAGATCCCGGGACACCCCGACCGACTCGTTGTCGACAGCCCGGAGTACGTGCCGAAACAATGGCGCACCATCGCCGCTGCCAGCGCCGCGCAACTGGACGCCTGCCGACCACACTCGGCCGACTGGGCCTATCTCAGCCCACCCGCCGTCCTCGAACCCGGACGCCGCACCGGAAAGTACCGGCGCGGCACCACCACACTCATCACCAGCGCCGACGGCACGTCCCGAATCTCAGCCGAAGACCTCGCCGTCGCCGTCCTCGACGAGCTCGAGAACCCACGCGGAAGCAAACACTTCACCGTCAGTTACTAGGCCCGACGAGGACGACATCGCCGATGTAAGACCGGGTGATCGGGAAGACGAGGTTGTCGACGCACTCGCTGCCGCGGACCCCGTAGAGCGGATACACCAACAGGGTGCCGGCGCCGACCACCCCGAACGGTTCAACCGGAATCAGATGATCATGCCGGCGGGCCCGGCCGGCATGACGACGGAGGGAACGATGAGATGAAGCGAGTCCTCGGTATCGCGATCGCGCTCGCCTGCCTCGGCGTGACGGTGCTGGTACCCGCGGACCGGGCGGCGGCGCACCGTCCGGTGTCCTTCCCCACCGCGATTGACCTGCCCGCCGGGTTCCAGCCGGAGGGTATTGCGATCGGGTCGCTGCCGGTGGCCTACTTCGGCTCGCGGGCGGACGGCTCCATCTACCGCGCCAGCCTGGTGACGGGGCGGGGCGCCATCCTGAACCCAGGGCCGGGTACGCCGTCGCTCGGGCTCGAAGTCGACCAGCGCGGTCGGCTGTTCGTCGCCGGCGGCATCGGGGGCGACGCCCGCGTCGTGGACACCCGTACGGGCGCGGTGCTGGCGAGCTACCGGCTCGGAACGCCGCCGGACACGTTCGTCAACGACGTGGTGGTCACGCCCACGGGCGCGTGGTTCACCGACTCGAGCACGCCCGTGCTGTACCACCTGCCCGTTGGCCGCGACGGTGCGCTGCCACCCCCCGCGGCGGTGGTGCGACGGCCGTTGTCCGGCGACATCGTTTACCTGCCCGGAGCGATCAACGCCAACGGGATCGTGCGCACGCCCGATAGCACGGGGCTGATCATCGTGCAGTCGGTGACCGGCCGACTGTTCCGCGTCGACCCGGCGACGGGCGCGACGCAGCAGGTCGATCTCGGCACCGAGGCGGTGCCCAACGGTGACGGACTGCTATTGCACGGCAGCACGCTGTTTGTCGTACAGAACCGGCTCAACGCGATCGCCGTGGTCGCGCTCAACCGTGCGGGCACGACGGGCACGGTCGAACGGCGCGTCACCGACCCGCGCTTCGACATACCGACGACCGTCGCGGCTTTCGGAGGACGCCTGTACCTGCCGGACGCCCGCTTCACCACGCCGCCGACGCCGACCACGCCGTACAACGCCGTCGCGGTCGATCGACCCCGATGAGTAGGTTCAGGGTCGATCCGCGCAGATCGGCTCACGCGATGACAAACGCTCATCCCCATTCGTTGGGTTGCGCAGCGGCGCGGTGGGGCCGCACGCCTAGAATCTCGGTCGAGAAGGAAGGACGGCTGATGAAGCGAAACCTGAACTGCCCCTGCGGAGAAAACATTGTCGGGTCCGATGAGGACGATCTTGTGCAGAAAACACAGGCCCACCTGGCCGAGAACCACCCCGGGCACGAGTACTCGCGCGACGAGATCTTGTTCATCGCTTACTGATCGATGAATCCGCATGGGGCGCACGTCTCTTACGGCGAGTGATCGCGGCAAAATCAGTATGCCGCAACGTGATACTCTTCCGAATCACTTGCGCGACGACCCTGGGGGGCGCCGCTGATCGGCGAAGGAATCAGGGATGGCAGCGCCACAGGGCACCCCGAAGCCCCGGAATTTTCGGCCGTGGATTCTTGCCGCCCTCGGCAGTTCGGTCGCAGTGGTCGTGGCGATCGGCATCGTGGTAGCAACTGCCGGCCATGACCGCGACACCGTCGAGAAAGGTTACAGCGCAGACGGTGTCGCCGATGCCTGCGATTTGCTCGACCTGTCGGTCTTGAACAGGTGGGAATCCAGACCCGGCAAACGCGACCACAAGAAGGAACGAAACGTGCTGGGGACGGTGCTGACGTGCGAAGCGGAAAACGAATCCGCGAACGTCGCGCGCCTGGCCGCGATGACGTTGACCGCGACCATCCACGACTCCGAAGCTGAAGCGCTGGCTGGTTACGAGATGGGCGAGCGATTCGCCGAGAACTCCTCGGGCGCAACACCCAGCGGCACGGTGCCCGGTCTCGGCGACCGCTCCTTCCTCGTATGGAACAAGAAGGATTACAGTCCGACCAGCTTATTGAATCAGGCATCCAGCCTTCAACTCTCGACGCGGGACGGTCAGCTGGAGATCCACCTCATCATCAGCATCGCCGCCGATTTCGATGAGGACGAAGTTGTCACCGTCGCTACCGAACAGGTGCGGCGCGTAATGAACACCTTGAAGGGATAACAGCAGGTATGCATCGCATGAAGACCGTGGTAGCCATATTCGCCATGGGCGCAGGCGTTCTCGCCGGATGCGGCGATAGCGACAGCAACTCGAGTTCCGCCTACTGCGAAGCCCTAAAGGACTTGGGTGGCGGTAGTTATGTGCCCAACACGGCCTCGTCGGAAACGGTGCCCAAGATGCGCAAGATCGCCGAAGTGGCGCCGGACGAAATCAAGGCGGACTGGAAACGACTCGCTGATGCACAGGAGCAGCTGATGTCGTCGGCTGCTGGCTCCCCCAGCGCTGCGAGCGCCCCGGCCGACATCGGGCTGGTCGCCCAGCGGCTCGTCACTTTCAATGAGAAGACCTGCATGAAGTGATCTGCCGCAGCGCGTTCGCCCGCGTCAGGTGAGGTCGACTTGGTCGCTGTGGTGAACGTGCACGGGCACGTCGTCCGCCCATGGCTGGCGGATCACCATGTCCGCGACCTTCACCTCTCCGCGCTCGAACTCGCCGGTGGCGGCGTCGACGAGACGGTATTGCTGTGTCTGCTTGTGGATCGGCTGAGCGTCGAGCAGAACGATGCGTACTTCGCCGGGTTCGAAATGGCAACGCTGCTGCATCGCGGCGATCAGTTG
This sequence comes from Nocardia sp. GCM10030253, assembly GCF_042675075.1. Taxonomy (NCBI): domain Bacteria; kingdom Bacillati; phylum Actinomycetota; class Actinomycetes; order Mycobacteriales; family Nocardiaceae; genus Nocardia; species Nocardia sp. GCM10030253. The sequence continues at coordinate 392,303 of NZ_JBHTDL010000002.1, forward strand.
CTCGTTGTGCATGTGGCCGTCGCCGAAGTTCCAGCCGACCGCGGTGCTGCATATGCGCTCGCCGTCGGTGATGGTGTATTCGTCCTCGCGGCCTGCGGGCATGGCTCGGTGAACGAGGGTGAAGAGCGCACGACCGTGGGTGTTCATGGCGCGGAAGGCATATCCCATGTACATCGGAACCTGCGCCCGATCCTTACCGTAGAACCGCTCCAGCTGTGCCTGCGGCATGCTGGCGATCGCGACGATACCCCGGCTGATCTTTTCCGCGGCCGAGGGTTTGATGCACCACATCGTCGTATCCCAGTTGCCGGCGTAGTAGCGCATGCCCGGTAGGAACGAGATCTTGCGCGGGAACAGGTTTCCGGCGATCACGATGCTCGCGATCACGGCGAACAGCAACGCCATCGACGCTGGGTTGTTCAGACTGCCGAGACCGAGATCGGCGTGCGCGACGAACAACACCAGCACACCGAAGATCATGAAGACGTTCCACTCCAATGGCACTCCCATGGGAACGGCGGTGAGGATCGCCAGGTGGAAGCCCACCATCACGAGCGCGGCGATCGCCGTCAGTGGGCCACCGTGCGAGAAGAACAGCACCAACGGAATACACATTTCGACGGCAGTACCACCGTGGGCGAAAATGCGGGACAGGCGACTCGGCCTCAGGTCGTCGGGGAAGTTTTCGAAGAACATGCGCTTGAGGGACTTCCGCCGGAACACCGGGCTGTTGGACATCATTGTGGACACCACGAACGGGAAGTGCTTGTTCAGCTTCGAGGTCGCCGCGCCCATCCAGATCACCACGAAAACCACCTTCGCGGCGACAATCGTGTCGGCGCCGGTGAACAGGAAGGTGACCGCCAGCGTGGCATAGACCTCGCCGCGCGCAGCCAGAAAGATCACCTTGTCGCGCAACCCGAGTACCGCAAGCAGGCCGAGGATCACCGCGATCTGCCACACCGGCAGCAGCCCCACCGTCGTGTCCAGCTCCGGTACCGGACCGGTCCCATCGGTCAGCAACGCGACCGATGTCATCACAAGCAACGCCGCGTACAGTACGACATCCACCGCCGTACGTTCGGTGCCTTTGGTCAGCGGAATACGCCCGGGCCATGGCGGCAGCCGAATGGTCTTGGGCCGCAACCAATACAAGATCGAGCCGAGCGGTGGGAAAAACCTGTTGTTCAGCGGACCGAATCCGCAACCGAGTCCGACCACCTCGAACAGCAGCGTGTACAGCACGGCCTTCTGGAACACGATCGGCTCCGACCACCAGTCACCGACGCCAGTGAATCCGTCGATCCTCTCGGTGGACAACATGACCAGCCAGCCACCGAGAATGTAGAGGCAGACCTTGCCGACATAGAACAGGTGCAACGCAACCGGCGTCCCGAACCCCACCTCGGCCCAATGCCTGGCCATCGGACGGATCCGCTCACTACGAGTGCGCCTGCTCCATTCCGCCATATCGACCGCGGGCAGGTCGGGCTCGAGAAATCCCATCAAGCACTCTCCGATTCGATGACACCGAGGCACCAGCCGAATCAGGACCTCGAAGTCCATCGATACGTTGACAGGTAAGGCATTTGCTGTCAATGAGCACGACTACATCGGTTCTCGCCACTTTCGTCGCCCATTGATGCCGACTGGACTGCGGCACGACGTTTCCGGCGCTTCTGAAGCAGCGTTCCGTTCTGGACCTTGTTTCTCTGACCATCCACCAATTCACTGAGGGGTGGTGAGTGGTGGATGGTCAGAGAAGTAAGAAATGTCTGTCCGCCAGATACTCCAGTGCATCGATCCGGACGTACGCGGTTCATTCACGCACAGCGCAGGCGTTCGTAGCCGAGCCGCAGCGCGGACCACGCTCGTTCAGCTGCCGCCTGTGGTGAATGGGCGACGTGGCGGAGTCTCTAGCCGCCGGAACCGCTGGCCGACAGCGATTCCAGCAGGCAGTCCCAGTGCGGGGCGCCACCGGGGCAGCCGGGGCTGGCTACCGGATCCGACTGTTCGACAACGGGTTCGGCGGGCTGCAGTGGGATGGCCGAAGCCGGCACGACTGCGGCCAAAGGCGCCAGCAGGATTGCGCCGGCGAGCATTCCGGCACGAACGTGGTTACGCATCTATGTTTCCTTTCGAGCGGCAAGGGTAGCCGCCGCCAGGAGACGCTATCGGCGGCGACGACATTGCGGACAGACCCGGGAAGGTACGCCACCGAAACTGGGGGCTCCGCCGCTACCGGCCCGACCGGATTCAGATTGCCGACTCACGGGGCGTTAGCGAGCAGCTGCGAACACGCTGAACGCCAGTACTTTGCTCAAATTCGGATATCGTGTGCGTCCGTCGCCGTGCAAACCCGCAATGGCGGCCAGTTAAACGTCTCGACCAGATCCCATGCACGTCGGGGCCGCAGGTGCATACGAACACCGATGTTCTGCGCCGACGTGGCCGGATTCGGCATCGTAGGACCACTGACAACGGCCACCCGCTGTCCGTTCTAGGCTAGGGCGGTGTCGCTTCATCCGGGTGCCCAGTTCGAGGGCTATGTCGTTCGCGCGCCACTCGGTAGAGGCGGTAGCAGCGATGTGTATCTCGTCGACGACCCGGGACACTCGCGTCAGGCGGTGCTGAAGATCCTCGATCACCCAGTGGGTGATTTATCAACTGCGCGCAGACAATTCCACAATGACTTCGATATTGCGAGCACGCTGCATCACCCCAATGTGGTCGAGATGCTTGCGCAGGGAGAGTTCCTGGGGCAGCCGTGGCTGACGTACGCATACGGCGAGCGTGAGCCCGGTTCCACACTGATTCCGGGCCGGCGCGACGAGGTCGATCTGACGCGAGCGCTACCCGCGCTTGCCGAGATCGCCGCAGCCTTGGACTACATTCATCAACACGACGTGCTGCACCTCGACGTCAAACCGCACAACATGCTGATCGGCCTGCAGGGCGCGACGACGGTGCTCACCGATTTCGGGATCGCGCACCGGCTCAGCGACGATACGCCGCTCGCCGGGCCCGATGGCTTTGTGCCCGTGTCACTCGCGTACGCGGCGCCGGAAGTTCTGCGTGGCGCGCAGATATACCCCGCGACGGACCAGTATTCGCTGGCATGTGCGGTGGTCGAGTTCCTCACCGGCCGACCGCCCTTCCCGATGCCGAACCAGTTCGCGATCGCCGATGCCCATCTGTGGGCCACTCCCCCGGACGTATCGTGGCGGCGGCCCTGGATCCCGCACGCGGTCGACTCGATTCTGGACAAGGCGCTGGCGAAAGATCCGCGCGCACGTTACGACTCTTGCGCCGAGCCGATCCACCTGATCACGCGGGTACTTCGCGACGTGGAACAGCCTCGAGCACACCGCTGACGCGAGCATATTTCGGCTTCCCGCGAGGTCGGCCGGGCTGTTGAATCTGATTGCCACGCTTGCCCGATTCGTCGGCCTACGCTGGGTCTTTCGCGACACCTCGGCAGTCCCATCAGCGGCGTGACACCCACCAAGGAGGACAGTATCTCGTGAGACTTCTCGTCACCGGCGGCGCAGGCTACATCGGCAGCGTCGTCGCCCATCAGCTCGTCGATGCCGGACACCAGGTCGAAATCCTCGACGACTTGTCCACCGGCTTCGCCACGAATGTCCCCGAAAATGCGGTGTTGCACCGCACATCGATCCATCAGGTCGCTGAGATCCTGACCCCGGACTCCGGGTTCGACGGCGTGCTGCATTTCGCCGCGAAGATCGAGGTCGCGGAATCGGTGCGCAATCCGGAGAAATACTGGTTCAACAACATCGAAGGTTCATTGACCCTGTTGCGGGCGATGCGCACCGCTGGAACACCGCGGTTGATCTTCTCCAGCACGGGGTCGATGTACACCGGCGACGGTGTGACGGCATTCGATGAGAACGCCGAAGTGCGGCCGAAGAACCCGTATGCCGCGACCAAAGCGACGGTCGACATGATGATCGCGGGCGAGTGCGCAGCCACCGGTCTGGCCGCGGCGTCACTGCGCTACTTCAACGCCTCCGGTGCCGTGGTGGCCCATGGCGTCCATCTCGGCGAGCGGCACGAGCCCGAATCGCATCTGATTCCGATTCTGCTGCAAACCGCAGGCGGACAACGCGATTCGTTCACGCTCTTCGGCACCGACTATCCGACGCCGGACGGCACCTGTATCCGCGACTACGTCCATGTCGCCGACCTCACCACCGCTCACCTGCTCGCGCTCGACGCCATCGAGCCGGGCAGCCATGAGGTGTTCAATCTCGGCAACGGCAGCGGCTACTCCAACCGGCAGGTCCTCGACACCGTTCGCGAGGTCACCAGCCGAGACTTCCCTGTCACCACCGCGCCGCGCAGGCCCGGTGACCCAGCGGTCTGTGTCGCCTCGAGCGCCAAGGCAGGCGATCGGTTCGGCTGGAAACCGCAGCGGCCCGACCTGGCCGACATCATCGGTGACGCCTGGAATTTCCACCTCGCCGTGCACGGCGACACCACCGGCTGAGCGCCGCAACCAATCTCCTGCGAGCAGCCGTCCGACAAGACGGCAGCTCACGGGTCAGGGCCGCCGAGCGAGTTCGATTATTGTCGTGTCGTCGGTCACATCCAACCTGCAACGCGGTATTCGATTCGTGGGAATGTCCCATGAAAGATCCACCCATACGCCCCGCTCATAGACGGTTTTCGCACCTTCGGAATCCGGAATGAGCCGTGTGCTACGTTGGATGTCAAGGCCCTGATCGGGCCTCCGGACGAGGGCTCAGTACCCGGACAGCGACAAGACTGACCATGGAGGTCAGCTCGTCATGGCTTGGGTAATTCTGATCGCGTCGGGTGTGCTGGAGGCGGTGTGGGCCACCGCGCTAGCCGCGTCCCACGGTTTCCGGCGCGTCGGCGCCACCTTTGTTTTCGCGGTTGCGTTGGTAGGCAGCATGATCGGGCTCGCCATTGCTATGAATACCCTGCCGACCGGTACCGCATATGCGATCTGGGTAGGTATCGGCGCTGTGCTGACCGCGGTCTGGGCGATTATCAGCGGCAAAGGGAAAGCGACTGCCGCGCGAACCCTCTTGCTACTCGGGCTGATCGGCTGCGTCGCCGGTCTGAAGGCGGTGAGCTGACATGCCGTGGATCATTCTGCTGATCAGTGCGGTGTTCGAGGCCGTATGGGCGACCGCACTCGGTAGCTCTCATGGTCTTTCCGAACCGGTCCCGACGATGGTCTTCCTGATCGGGTTGGCGCTCAGCATGATCGGACTCGCGATCGCGCTGCGCAAGCTTTCCCTCAGCGTCGCCTACGCTGTCTGGATCGGCGTCGGCGCCGCACTCACCGTCACCTACGCGATGCTCACCGGCGCGGAATCGGTTTCCGCACTGAAGGTCCTGTTCCTCGGCGGCATCGTCGCCAGCGTGATCGGTCTGAAGTTCGTGAAGTCAGCCCCTGAGGCCGCAATCGCCACCGCTACGCTGACGGCATCGCTCGAAGCAGGGGATGGGGAGGGTGCCCGTGGCCCGATTTGACCAGCACCACAATGAATTCTTCTCACACGCCGAACGTCAGGCCAGACGCTCAGGCCGGGGCAACGCCGAGCTGCTGCCTTAGTGAGAAGATATCGACGACCCCCCAAGCCTCCGCGATTCGACCTTTGACGAAGCGGACGATGAAGATCTCGTTGTACGTGACGGACTTGCCGGTTGGTGCAAGCCCCATGAATTCACCCTTGTGGGTCCCGGTAACCACCGACCTGCTGACAACCTTGTCCCCCTCCGCGATCAAATCCTCGACCGTAACGTGAACATCGGGAAAGGCCCGCAGGAGCATCGCCCATACCTGCTTGAACGCCTCTCGATGAGGAAGCCGGATGGCGATCGTATCGCGATAATGACTCGAGACCGCTGATCTGGAAGCACCAGGATATTGCGATGGCCGACAACGAAGACTGTGCGAATCGGATCGATTGGTACGAGCTGCCGCATACGGCGCGCAGTGCGGTCGAGGACCACCTCGGCTCGAGGATTCGATCGGCGATCACCCAGCCGGGCGGATTCAGCCACGGCGTCGCCGCTCGCCTCGAATTGAGTGACGGCCGGACGAATACGGGCCTGAGCTGGTCTCCTGGCGGCAGTTCGCCGAGCACGGGCCACCCGTGGATCTCGATGAGTGGTCGCTGCGCCATCTGGACCGTTTGGCCGAACTGGAGTCGACATGGTGGACGGCTGCCGCGGGTGAAACGTTGCTGCACACCGACCTTCGTCCGGACAACATGCTGCTCGGATCCGATGGCACCGTCGTGGTTGTCGACTGGGCATGCTGCTCTGAGGTCTCAGGGTCCCGGACATGCGAGAGCCCCCGGCAGGTTTCGGCTGCGGAACCATGGCCTATCCGAGCCGAAAGGCCCCGGAGGTCATGGACAATGGGCGCTGGACATTGATGGTCGAGATGCCGATGCCGTGGGAACCGAGCATGCCGACGGGAAGCCTCGAGCAATCGCCGGGCCCGCGCGAAAGGAGGACGCGCCATGCCGCGCCGCAAACCATGGCTCCCCCCACGATGGGTGGTTCGCCTCGCCTGGTACACACACCGCGCCCTGTACCGCGTGACCCGCGGCCGTACCGGGTTGTGGCGTCCCAAGGACCGCACCCATTGGGGGACGATGCGGCTCACCACTACCGGGCGCCGCACCGGTCGTGCGCGCAGCGTCATGCTCGGCTACTTCGAGGACGGCTCGAACCTCGTCACGCTAGCGATGAATGGGTGGGCCGACGGAGAACCGGCCTGGTGGCTCAACCTCCAGACACACCCCGATGCGACGGTTGATCTGAAGGGCGGCGCTCGCCCGGTGCGCGGGCGCGCCGCGGAGGGAGAGGAGCAAGCACGGCTGTGGGACAGGTGGCGTGAGATCGACCGCGATCTCGATGCCTACGCCGCGCTCAGGTCGTCGGAAACTGCCGTCGTGGTCCTCGTGCCGCGGACCGAGTCACGTCGACCGGAAACTCCGGTGGCGGGAACGACGTGAAACCTTCAAACATCAGAACCTTGCGACCAGTCGACCTGGCAAGGGAGCACGCGCTGTCCACCCAGGCGGTCCGCAACTACGAGGACCTCGGTGCGCTCCCCCGGGCCGAGCGCACCGACACCGGCTATCGCCGCTACACCGACCTGCACGCCCAGGCTTTGAAGACGTTCTTGGCGCTGCGCGCCGGCTACGGTCACCAACCCGCCATCGACCTCATGCGCAGCGCGAACCGCAACGACCGAACTGCCCTCTACACTCGGTTGGACGAACTGCACGCGGCCTCCCTGCACGAACGCCGCACTCACGCCGAGGTCACCTCGGTGCTCGAATCCCTAGGCAGCACTCCGCTACCCCGGCATCCGTCCGAACCCGTCACGGTCGGGCAACTGGCACACCGCCTCGGCATACATCCTGCAACACTGCGGCAATGGGAGAATGCAGGCATCATCCAACCGCCCCGCGACCACACCACCGGCTACCGCACCTACGGCAGCACTGACATCCGTGACGCCCACCTTGCCCTGTACCTCCGCAAGGCCGACATCTCCGTCCAACAGATAGCCACCTTCGTCCGAGAACTGCGCCAGGCCGGCAACACGGACCGCATGCTGACCCTCCTCACCGACTGGAGTACGCGCCTGTCAGCCCGCAGTCGCAGCGCCGTAAATGGAATCGCCCACCTCGATCACTACCTCACCGAACTCGAGCACGCCCGATCCGGACGATCCTGACCATGTCAGAGCCCCTTCGGTTGGATATCCCATAATGCCGCGAAGCGCGCGGTCGGCAAACACGCGCACCGATGTGCGGACGCCCAACCTGCCGGGGTAACTGCGCGATGGTTGTGCCAGGGACTTGCTGCGCGGCCGGGGCAGTTGCCGTTCCACGCGGGGGCAGTCCACCTAGGTCACAGGTGGCGATGTCCGTATGGTCGCAACTCGGGAGGGTTCGGGGTATTCCGTGAAGTAGACCCCTTCGTTCCAAGGAACACCGAGGATAATTACGAAGTCTCGGTCGCCGAACTCGGCAGCAAGGTGTTTCCAGTTGCGAACCAGGTACTCGACGGCGGCCCAGGACGAATCGCCACGCACACCAACGCAGAAGAAGTTCGCGACGTCCTCGCTACTGCGGTGCACCTTCTCGATCACGGCGAGATTCTTACGGGCCCTTATGTGTTGCACGTTGTCACCGTCGAGGCGGACGGCGACGGTGACCTCGTCGCCAGCCGCGTACCAAGGTTCGCCTGGGCGCTGTTCGGCCTCCAGCGTGGCTTTGACCAGTTGGCGATCGACACCGTATCGGCGGATCGAGTTGCGTGCGCTACTGCCGACAACAATGCAGCTGTCGGACAGTTGAGCACCATCAGTGGTCGGCGGGCTGACCTCCGCCAGATGGCGGATCGGACGACGTAACCAGATCCCATCGACAAGGCCACGCGCAAGTTCCGGAAGCCGCAACGGAGCGGCGCCGAAGAGCTTGTTCACGCTCTGAATTGCCTGGAATTCATGGAAAGCAAGCGCGAGACGAGGTCTGCCATCGGAGCGTGGGGTATGTTCGGCGGCGTTTGACAGGTACACCTGCACGCGGCGGCTGTTCCCGAGTCCGAAGAACCGGACCATCCTCCGCTCGACAGTGCGACCGCCAGCGAGGAATCCGAGACCGAGTGCAAGCCAAAAGGCAATGTTAGCAACAAGATTGGTCGCGACCGCTAATACAAAAGACACGGTCGAATTCTAGAGGTAGGTCGCCCTTCGGCCGAGTATTCTCCAGCAGGGCCCATTAGGCGGGAGCACCCGTTGAGCCAGCGACGAGCGTGACGTTCACCGCGAACCGATTCGAGTATGGATCTGGATCGTCGATGCAACGCAGACTGACGCGCAGGGCTGTCGTGTGACATGCGGTCTTGCAGGTCGTAGACGGTGAGCTTGTCCCTCCGTCGGTGCGGAAGTACGAGCCAGAGGAGCCCGAACGCGAGGACCGCTGACACGACCGGAGACACGGCGAACAGCAGTAGCAGCGTCATATCACTCGCCCTCCTCGAGAGCGCCGCACGGTGGCGACCACGGCTGCGCGGCAACGACTTCGGCGACGAGGTCAGTCCAAGCCGTCGCTAGGAAACCCAGATCGGACCAGGCATCATGCACTTCCCTCGCCGACGTCGGCACATCGGTTTCGAGCACCAACTCGGCGACTACGAACGCACCGGCCATCTCGTCAACTGCAGCGCCGAGGGATTGGGTCGGTAGTGGGGTGTTCGACCGCGCGGGCAGATGGCTGGCAATCCAGCCGTCGATGAGAACGACGAGTTGTTCTCGGCGGTGGTCGATTTCGTCGGCGCGACCTGGGTTGATGTGTCGGAAACGATGTAAATGGCCAAGGTTTTGCGCCCACCGCGTGATCAGGTGATCGCCCGGCGTGCGGCCCTTCTGTCCACGGAATGCCGCGAAGACCTCCTGCTTGTCGGGCAGAGTCGGCCGGGCAGAGGCCGATTCCACGAGCAATACCTTGCGCTGGAATCCCTCGACCGCCACGACGATCTCAGTCGACGACGGTGGAGACGGCGTTCAGTGCCGCGACATACTGGCGACATCGACTTCCGTGCCCTGCATGCAAGGTGAGAACGAACAATCCCCGTTCCCAATTCATGACCAACGGCTGGACGGTGCAGTCGTGATGCTCTGCTTCCCACAAGTCCCTATTGCTCGACGATATGTACATGGCTGTGTCTCCCCTGGCAACGGTCTGGAGCACCCGGCGCCGGCCTCCAACCGGCGGTCGCTCGGTTCCACCGATCGGTGCACGCGTATCGGAGATGAGAGACCGAACACCTGGTGCTGGGTACAGCTTCGAGCGTGGCTGACCAGGTGGTTCGATCCCAGGTACAAGACCGCACCGAACCGATACGCTGCCGATACAGCGGATTGCACGTGCGGGGATGGAGCGGCAATGATCGTTACCAATTGGACGGGCGTTGAGGTCAAGGCACTGCGCTGCGCCGCACTGCGGCTCACACAGGAACAGTTCTCGGAGCGAATCGGCTACGAGCCTGTGACGGTCAGAAAGTGGGAGCGTGCGCCGCAGTCGCGGCCGGTGCGAGGCAAGTCCGCCCACGACCTGGACACCAAACTTGCGCGGCTGGACGACGAACAGGCCGAACGGTTTTGGGCGGCGGTCGCTGAAGCACGGACATCGAATTCCGGGCATCCTGGCGGATGTGCAGCCGACGCTACGACCGGTCGGCAAGGCGAAGGGCTCGGCATATATGCATGGGAAGTCGATGGTGACGTGAGGCGGCGTGAGTTCGCGAGGTTGGCTGCGGTGGCAGGCGCCGCTGCGTTTGTGGACCCGTGGGAAATCGGCGGCGACCGTCTCGGCATGTCCGACGTACGGGGACTGCTGAAAAGCGTTGACACGCTGGAACTGCAGGACCAGCGGGCCGGTGGTGCCCCGCTGGTGAGAATCGCGGTCGAAGGGCTTGCCCGCGCCAAGGGTCGGCTAGAGAAGTGTGCATTCGATATTGCAACGGGTGACGCATTCACCAGCGCGGCCGGAGAGCTTGCGGTACTGGCCGGGTGGCTGGCCTTCGACGCCGACATGCATCCGCTTGCGCGCCGCTGCTACTCGGACGCCATAGCATTGGCAAGCCAGGCAGACGACGACGATCTCACAGCCCACACTTGCCTGTATGCCGCGAACCAATCCATCGCGCTCAGTCAGACCGGCCAAGCAAGCCCGCACCACGCTCTGAAACTGATCGACCGCGCACGCGACCTCATGCGGGGCCGACCACCCGGCCGAATCCACGCGCTCATCGCTATCCGGCAAGCCCAGGCCGTGGGTTTGCTCGGTGATAGGACGGCTTTCGGGCGTGCGATCGCAACAGCATGGCGGGAGGTCGATCAGGCCGTCGAATACGAGCCCGTCGAGGAATGCCCGACGTGGCTTCGATTCGTGAACCACACCGAAGTTCGCGGTCACGAGGCCCGGGGTTATGGGCGCGTCGGCGATTTCGCGAAGGCGGTGGAACTGTTCGAAGCCGCAGCGAACTCGGACGCCGCAGCGCGGAACGCCGTCAACGCACGGGCTTGGTTAGCATCCGCACGAGCCGCAGTCGGAGACCTCGGCGCAGCGCTGGCAGAGGCCTTTCCAGTGCTGGAACACCTGGACAACTCGGTGTCGTCACCCCGCACCGTCAAGGTCCTCGAACCTGTCCGCCGCGCTACCGCCAGCTTGCCCGCCGGAGCCGAATTCCGTCAGCGATTCGACGCTCTGACGCAGAGGGCGATCACCGAATGAAACTTCCTGATGGAGTCGAATTCCAGCATCTCGATGCCGGGCAGGCCCGCGACCTTCGCTCGACCGTTGAAGACATCTACCGCAGGTCGTATCTCGAGGCGATCGCGTCCGGTGACCCGTTCGATTCGCCGGAGCAGTTCATGCACCGCTTCGACCGCTACACCGATCCCGCACGCGGCAGCGTGTTCGCGATGGTGGTTGCTCACGTCGACTGTAGGCCTGCAGGGCAGATCTGGGGCTGGACGCTCAGCCCGAATGCCGCGTGGTGGAAAAGATTTCAACCTGACGCCAGCATCGCGGCCTTTGACGAGTTCATCGCCGAGGACGGCACGCGGACATTCGGGCTGTCGGAAATCATGGTGTGCTCCGAGTTCACCGGCCACGGCCTAGCGCGTGCACTGCACGATGAACTCCTGGACAGCCGACCCGAACGGCGGGCGACGCTGCTGGTCGAGCCCGACAACAACCGTGCTTACCGGGCGTATGTGAAGTGGGGTTGGTCCCGAGTCGGTGTGACGAAACCAAGCTGGCCGAACGCGCCGGTGTTCGATGTGCTGATGCGGGACCTCTGATTATCCAGCAATCGAACCCGGAGTGCTGCCACTGCTGCGCGAACTGGGCATCGGCTTCGTGCCCTACCCACCACTGGGCCACGGCTTCCTGACCGGCCGGATCCGCTCCACCGACGACGACTGGCGCAAAACCAACCCGCGCTTCACTGGCGAAAACTTCCAGAGCAACCTACGCATCGTCGACGAAATCCAGGCCATCGCCACCGAGGCAGGTGCCACACCCGCGCAGATCGCGCTGGCCTGGCTCCTCTTCCAAGGCAACGACATCGCCCCGATCCCCGACACCAAGCGGGTTGCGCGCGTGGAAGAGAACACCGTTGCCGACCGTATCGAACTGAGCACCGAACAGGTCGAGCGGCTCAACAACCTCGCTCCGGCCGCGGGCGAGCGCCGTGACGAAGCGAATATGGCCGCCGTCGATCGCTAGGTCATACGGGTTGTCGAGCGCGAGTCCGATAACGCTGTTCGCACGACTATTGACATTTAGAGACCGATCGGTTGCTATGTATATGTGAGCTACGACACGATCATCAAGGGTGGACGCTGGTTCGACGGCGCGGGCTCGACATCGGCCGTCCGCCATCTCGGAATCCGCGGCGGGCGGGTTGCCGCCGTGTCGGTGGAACCGCTCGATGAGGAGGGTTGTGCCGACGTCGTCGATGCCGTGGGCAAATGGGTGCTGCCCGGCATGGTCGACATCCATACGCACTACGACATCGAGGTGTTGCAGACGCCATCGTTGAGCGAATCCGTTCGCCATGGCATCACCACGGTGTTCCTCGGTTCATGCTCACTGTCGACCGTGCATGTCGGAGGCACGGATGCAGGAGATCTGTTCGGCCGCGTCGAGGCGATTCCCCGCCGCCATGTCATCGGCACTGTCGAGGAGACCAAGACGTGGAGTTCCGCGCGCGAGTATGTCGCGGCACTGGAGGCGTTGCCGTTGGGGCCGAATATTGCCGCGTTCCTCGGACATTCCGATGTCCGGGCCGCGGAGATGGGCCTCGAGCGTGCAACCCGCAAGGACGTCCGGCCCACGGCCGACGAGCTCGCGGCGATGGAGACGAAGCTGACCGAGGCGCTCGACGCGGGCTTCGTCGGCATGTCTGCGCAGCAGCTGCTTTTCGATAAGCTCGACGGCGACACCTGCCGATCGCGCACCCTGCCGTCGACCTACGCCAAGACCAGGGAACGCCGGCGGCTCAACGCAATCCTGCGGCGCCGCCGTCGGGTACTGCAAGCCGGACCCGACATCACCTCGCCACGCAGCGTCGGCGCGATGACGCTCAGCAGCCTGGGCATTTTCCGCAAACCGCTGAAGACCAGCCTGCTGTCCGCCGCCGACATCAAGGCCAGTCCCTTCCTCATTCACATACTGGGCCCGATTGCGCGCCTGCTCAACCTCTTCGGCGGCGACTTCCGCTGGCAGCATCTGCCGGTGCCGTTCGAGGTCTATGCCGACGGCATCGACCTGGTCATCTTCGAAGAGTTCGGCTCGGGCGCCGCCGCGCTGCATATGTCCGATCACGTCGAGCGGAACGCATTGATGCGGGATGAGGCCTACCGCAGGCGGTTTCGCAAGGACTACGACGCCAAGTTCGGGCTGCGGGTCTGGCACCGGGACTTCTTCGATGCCGAGATCGTGGCCTGCCCCGACGACCGGGTGATCGGCAAGACCTTCGGTCAGGTGGGTCTGGATCGCGGCGGGCTGCATGCCGTCGACGCCTTCCTCGACCTGGTCGTCGAACACGGCACCAAGTTGCGATGGCGCACCACGATTTCCAACCACCGTCCCGCATACCTGGAGAAGCTCGGCAGCGATCCCGGCGTCCAGCTCGGATTCTCCGACGCGGGAGCACACCTGCGCAACATGGCGTTCTACAACTTCGGGCTCCGCTTCCTGCGCCGCGTGCACCAGGCCGAGGCGGCAGGCAGGCCGTTCATGTCGCTGGAACGCGCGGTGCACCGGCTGACCGGGGAGCTCGCCGACTGGTACGGCCTCGACGCCGGACACCTGCGTGCGGGCGACCGTGCCGACCTGGTGGTCGTCGACCCCACATATCTCGACGAGTCGCTCGACGCGTACGCGGAAAGCCCCGTCGCCCAGTTCGATAACATGCCACGCATGGTCAATCGCAATGACGACGCCGTCACGGCCGTCTTCATCGGCGGCGAGTACGTCTTCGGGAACGGCAAGGCCGCACCCGTGCTCGGCACCCGCCGCACCGGAAAATTCCTGCGGTCCGGGCAGCGGTGACGGCCCCGCCGCGCCGCACTCAAGCCGAACGACGGGCAGCAACCGTCGCCAAACTCGTCGACGCGACGATCGAAGCCATCGCCGAAGTCGGCTACCACCGCACATCGCTCGGTGAGATCAGCCAACGTTCCGGCGTATCCAAAGGCGGCATCTTCCGGCATTTCGATTCGCGAATCGACCTTGTAGTCGCCGCCGCCGAAGAAGTCGGGCACCAGCATATGGCGGCCTTCAACTCCCGGCCGGTGAGCCACGAGCCGAGGGACTTCGTGGACGTCATGCGTGCCGCCCGTGCGCAGATCCGCCACCGCACGAACACCGTGTGGTTCGAACTGCTGGTCGCCGCTCGTACCGAACCGGAACTGCAAGTCCGACTCGCGCCGGTGGCGCACGCGTTGATCGCAGACGTCGAGCGGGCCGCGGTCGAAACGCTCGGCCCCGAGGTTCCACCGGAACTCGCACGTCTGCTGGCCACCTCGTTGATCCATATGTTCGACGGCGAGGCGATCTTCCGATCCACCTATCCTCGCCCCGAGCTCGAGGACGCCCGAATCGACTATGTCGCCGAGGCTTACCAATTGCTGGCGCGACCGGGTCGACAGTAAGCGCTGTACACCTCGTCTCCCGGTCCCGTCAGGCATCTCGCTCAGACATTGTTTATGACTGACCAGTCATTCATAATAAGAGGTATGCCGAAGAAAGTTGACCGGATCGCGCGCCAGGAGGACATCCTCGACGCGGCCGTACGGGTGTTCGCACGCAAAGGGTTTGCCGCATCGCGGATCGAGGACGTCGCCGCCGAGGCCGGAATCGCCAAGGGCAGTGTGTATCTGTACTTCGACAGCCGGAATGCGTTGCTGGCAGGCGTTTTCGATAGTTACGCTGCCAGCTCGGCGCGAGCGTTGAACGAATTGGGTGACGGACCGCCGCTGGAGCGACTGACCCGACTGGTGCATGCCGCCGTCGAGATGCTCGCCGCGCACCCCGGCCATGCGCGAGTGCTGCTGGACGTGTGGGCGTCCAATCCGCCACTGGACATGGCGGCGATCTACCACGAATATCGCGGCGCCATCGCCGCATTGCTGACCCAAGCGAAGATGGCGGGTGAATTGCGGCCCGAAATCGATGAGCGGCACGCCGCGGTGATCGTCGGTGCGATCGAGGGCTGCTTGGTGCAGTCGCTCGTGGATCCGCAGGTGTCGCTCCGTGAGCTGGCCGAACCGGTGGTGCAGGTCTGCGTGGATGGGATCCGGCGATGACGCTCACCGATCGACTGATCGCGCCCGGGGCGACCCGCGGCGAGATCGTGACCGCATTCACCGCCGCCATCGCCGGTGCCGCAATGGCTTTCGGTCTCGCTCTGCACGCCGACCTCACACTGTGGCGAGCTACGGTCGTCGCCTTCGTCGCCTTCGATATGTTCGGTGGCGCAGTGGTGAACGCGACCGGCTCCGCCAAGCGCTGGTACCACGGTCCGGGGCGGACGTCCCGGCACCACCTCGGCTTCGTCGCGATCCACGTGCAGCCGTTCATTCTGGCTCTGGTAGTTCCCGACTTCACCTGGCTCGCGGCCGCCGCGATCTACACCCTTACCCTGATCGGGGCCATCACTGTCACCGCCTCCCCCGCCGCGCTGCGGCGCCCGATCGCCTTCGGCGCCACCGCTTTTGCCGTGATCGTCGCGACCAGCGTTCTCACCGTTCCGCACGCACTGACCTGGTTCGCCCCCGTCCTGTTGATCAAACTGCTTCTCGCCCACTTGCTGCCGGAGGAGTTCGCCCAATGAACCACCGACGTGGCATCGAGCGGTACCGGGAGTGCCTACGCGCCAGGGTCACCGCGGGCTTCCGTGAACTGCCTACTGGTCCCTGATTCCGCGTCGACGTCTGACGGTTTCAGCCATCGGGTCAGTGCGGGAGACCGTCAGGAAATGAGATCGGCGCGGTCGATCAAGTAGGTGCCGTTGTTCGGGACGAGCTGTGCGCGGCGCGTTTCGACGGCGGGGCCCCGGCCGTCGGCCCAGCGGATGGTCGACCGGTAGGTGACCGTCATGGCGGCGGTATCGGACCCGATCACGTCGACCGCGACGGAATCGACGGTGGCCCAGAATGCTCGATAGGCGTTGTAGCCGCCTATTTCGCTCTGGTATCGAGGCGTAAGACGGGCCCACGCGGCCGAGGTGTCGGGCGGCAGCAGTGCGTAGTGGGACCGCACGTAGTCCGCCATTCGTTCGGCCACCGATTGCGCCGGGGTCGAAGAGATTGTGGTTCGACCGATGCCGGAGGTCTGCGGCGGCGCACCCAGGGTAGGCGCCGGAGGCAGTCCACCGGCGCCTTCAGACGTCCGTATGTCGGTGGTGCTCTGATCCGGAGTTGTTGTCGTCGAAGGTGTTTCCTCGCCCGCGAACCTGCTGAACAGTACCCCGCCACCGACAAGCGCGACCAACGCCGCTGCCGCCCAGATGAAGCCGAGCCGACGAGGTGGCTGCGGTCGAGGCGCTTGCGGTCGCGCGGGCACAGGTGCCGCGTCGACCTGCGTGGCAGCCGTCCTCGAGTAGACGGGCACCGTGGGCTGATGACCGCCGTCGAGTGCGGCCCGAGCCGAGCCTGCCAATGCCCCGGCGGAGGGATAACGGTCTGCGGGATTCTTCGCCATCCCGCGCACGATCACCTCGTCGAACGCAGCGGGAACATTCATGACGGATGTCGACGGTCGCGGCGGCGGGGCGGTCAGGTGCGCCGCGATCTGCCGCTCGACGCTATCGCCGGGAAACGGCTTCGACCCGGTGAGACATTCGTAGAGCACGCAGGCCAAGGCGTAGACGTCCGACCGGGCGTCGTAGTCCCCGTCGGTCAGCCGCTCGGGCGCCATATAGGCGAAAGTGCCTATTGCCGCGCCGGTCGTCGTCAACCCGGTGTCGTCGGTGCCGCGCGCGATCCCGAAATCGATGAGGTACGCGAAATCCTCCGGGGTGATGAGGACATTGGACGGTTTCACATCGCGATGCACCAACCCCGCGCGATGCGCCGCATCCAATGCCGAGGCGATCTGTCCGATGTAGGCCACCGCCGCGGTCCGTTCCATCGGCCCCCTGGCAGCGAGAGCCGCCAAATCGGTCCCCTCGACCAACCGCATATCCAGGAACAGGCGCCCGTCGATCTCGCCGTAGTCGTGAATGGGAATGATGTGTGGTTCGCTCAGCCGCGCCGCCGCCTGCGCCTCCCGCCGGAACCGCTCGCGATACACGGCGTCGTGCGCGTACTGCGGCGGCAGCACCTTCAGCGCGACGACCCGGTCGGTACCGGTGTCATACGCCCGATAGACCTGCCCCATCCCGCCCGCACCGAGCAACGCGAGCAGGCGATACCGCCCGAAAGGAGTCCCTTCCATCCCGTACCCCTACCACACCCGACGCCAGACCCCCAGTCCCCCAGCCGAATCCGCGCGTGTTGCACGCGCCGCGCCGAATGATTGTGTGCACCGCGACGGAGGTTCGCGACGGCGGGATGTCCGGATCAGCTCAGGCGCCGACCGCTTCGGCCAGCCGGGGCAGCTGCCGCAGCGGATTGAGCCGCTCGACCTCCAGGCGCTGGTCGGCGTCGAAGAAGTCGCTGAGGCCGGGCGCGGGATCGTGGGAACCGGTCTGCGGCAGCGTGAGTGCGCTGAAGGGCCAGTCGGAGCCGAAGACGACGTGGTCGCGGCCGGTGACCGCGAGGACGCTCGCCATGGCGGCGGCCGAGCCGCTCAAGGCAGTGTCGTAGTAGAAGCGGCCGATTTGCCGCTGGGTGTCGAGGATCGATGGCCTCGGCAGGTCCTGGGGCCAGAGCTGCCCGAGTACGGTCTGTGAGGCGACGCTGACGCGGTGCGACAGGAAAGGAAGGGTGCCGCCGGCATGGGCGAGCTGGAAGCGAATGTTCGGGTACCGCTGGGTCATTCCCGTCGCCATCATGAGGGTGGCCGCGCGGGTGGTGTCGAAGGTGAATTCCTGCAGGAAATCCGGCAGCGGCAGTTCTGGTTTGGCGCCAGCGGGGATGGCGGCCGGGTGCAGGAAGACGTACGCGTTACGCTGATTCAGGGCGACCATGAGCGGTTCGAAGCGCGGGTCACCGAGGTACACGCCGTTGTAGGCCGATAGCAGGACCACACCGTCGAGCCGCAGTTCGTCCAGCGCGAAGAACGCCTCACTGATGGAGGCGGCGATATCGGGCATGGGCAGCACCGCGAACGCTCCGAAACGGGTGGGGTGATCCCGGAAGAGTTGCGCCGCATGAGTATTGCAGTAGCGGGCCATGTCTATTGCCTCCTGCCCGCCCAGAAAAGACACGCCAGGATCGGAGATGGACAGCGCCTGCGCCTGTATCCCGTAGTAGTCCATGAAGGCGATGGCCTGCTCGGGCGACCAGTCGGGCGTCGGGTATCCGCCGATGGTGATGTGCCCGTGCTCGAGCAGAGCGGCGCGGTAGTCCGGCGGCAGGAAGTGCGCGTGCAGATCGATTCGGTAGGTCCCGGATGGCGTCGACTGTCGCCTGCGCGCCGGGGCGGCGTCGGCGATCGGCAGTGAGGCCGCCGTCGCGGCGACGCCGAGCGCTCCCGTAGCTGCGCCACCCAGCACACGGCGGCGACTCATCGGACGGGATTGCGAACGGGAGGTAGGCACTAAACTTCTCACTTTCCGGGACACGGAATCGTGTCTGATAGTTTTCTCAGATACGATTCGTCTGACGATTTCGAATGGACGAGGAGCAATGGCCGCCGAACCCGTAGCGCGCAACCGTATCGACCGCCGCCGTGAGCGCACCCGCAACGCTCTGCTCGGGGCAGCACGGAAGTTCTTGTCCGAAGGCCGTTCCGCGGTCAGCATCCAGGAGATCACAGACGCCGCCGATGTCGGTTTCGGATCTTTCTACAACCACTTCGAATCCAAAGATCAGCTGTTCGATGAAGCGGTGCGTTCGGTCTTGCAGGTCTACAGCGAGATGCGTGACGGCATCGTGGCGCTGTACGACGATCCGGCCGAGGTGTTCGCGGTGAGCTTCCGGATGACCGGACGACTGCAGCGGCAGGTGCCGGAGATGGTGCGGGTGCTTCTGCATTCTGGCATGTCGGTACTGCTGCGTGACGAAGGTCTGGCCCCGCGGGCCCGCCGCGACATCATCGCCGCCCAGGAAGCGGGCCGATTCGAGCCGATGGACCCGGATATGGCGATAATGGCCGCGGGCGGTGCCCTGCTGGGTCTGCTCCAACTGCTGGACGCGCGGCCGGACGCCGACGCCGGGGCGCTCACCGACGATATGACCTTCCATGTCCTGCGCATGTTCGGCATGAACAAGCGCTCGGCGCAGAAACTGACCACCACTGCCCTGCCACCACAGCCGCAGCTGTAACGGCACCGTCGGGGGGTCACGCGACCCGGTTGCCGACCAGGGACAGCGCGATTTCGACGATCATGTCTTCTTGACCGCCGACGAGCCCGCGGCGTCCCGCCTCGGCCAGCAGCGTTCGGACATCGACTCCGTATGTCGCGGCGGCCTTTTCGGCGTGGCGGAGGAAGCTGGAGTACACCCCGGCGAAGCCGAGGGTCAGCGTCTCCCGATCCACCTGTACCGGCCGGTCCATCAGCGGCCGGATCAGATCGTCGGCGGCATCGGTCAGCGCATCGAGGTCGGCGCGGTGTTTCCAACCGGACAGGTCGGCTACCGCGACGAACGCTTCCAGCGGCGTATTGCCCGCTCCCGCACCGAGACCCGCCAGCGAGGCGTCGACGCGGCGGACGCCCTCCTCGACGGCGACCACACTGTTGGCGACCGCGAGCGAGAGGTTCTGGTGGGCGTGGATGCCGATCTCGGTGGCGGGATCGAGCACGTCCCGATACGCGCGCACCCTATCGCGGACACCGGCCATGGTCAGTCGCCCGCCAGAGTCGGTCACGTAAACACATTGCGCGCCATACGATTCCATGAGCGCGGCCTGACCGGCGAGTCCGTCCGGGGTGTTCATGTGACTCATCATGAGGAAGCCGGACACGTCCATGCCGAGCTCGCAGGCGTAGGCGATGTGCTGGGCCGCGATATCGGCCTCAGTGCAGTGCGTGGCCACCCGCACCGAACGCACACCGAGGTCATAGGCCCGCCGCAGATCGTCGGTGGTCCCGATACCCGGCAACAGCAACGTCGTCAGTCGCGCATTTGTCAGCGCACCCGCGGCGGCTTCGATCCATTTCCAGTCGGTGTGGCTGCCCGGACCATACGTGAGGCTCCCGCCGTGCAGGCCGTCGCCGTGCGCGACCTCGACGGCGTCGACGCCCGCAGCGTCCAACGCGGACGCGACGGCGGCCACGGCAGCGGGTGTGATGCGGTGTCGCAGCGCGTGCATGCCGTCGCGCAGCGTCACGTCCTGGAGAAAGACTTCGGGCCCACCCCTCATCGAATCGCTCTGCGATGCTGTGTTCATTTGACACTCTCCGGGGTTGTGGCGGCGATGCGTTCGGCGACGCGCAGCGCGGCCGAGGTCATGATGTCGAGGTTGCCCGCATAGGCGGGCAGATAATGGGCCGCACCCTCGACCTCGAGGAACACCGAAACCTGGTGTGTGACAACAGCGTCACCGGCCAAGGTGTGCAGCGACCCGTCCGGGGCGACCGGCGTGATCTGGACAGTCTGCTTCAGCCGGTAGCCGGGCACGTAGGCCGCGACTTCCGCGACCATCGCCTCGATCGAATCCCGCACGGCGGCATGGGTACCCGGATCGGAAGCGCCGATCAGAGCCAGCACCGTGTCCCGCATGATCAGCGGAGGCTCGGCGGGATTGAGGACGATGATGGCCCGGCCGCTTGTCGCACCACCGACGGCTTCGATGGCCTGCGAGGTGGTCTCGGTGAATTCGTCGATATTGGCACGGGTTCCGGGACCAGCGGACTTCGAGGCAATCGACGCGACGATCTCGGCGTACGGCACGTCGGTAATCCGGGAGATCGCGGCGACGATAGGGATCGTCGCCTGGCCCCCGCAGGTCACCATGTTCACATTCGGGGCCGCCAAGTGCTGATCGAGATTAACCGCGGGCACGACGAACGGGCCGATCGCGGCCGGGGTCAGGTCGATCAAGCGTTTTCCGTACGGCTCGAGGGCGGCCGCATTGGCCTGGTGCGCACCCGCGGAGGTGGCGTCGAAGATGATGTCGATCTCGTCGAAGTGCGCCATGGCGATGAGTCCGGTGACACCGCGCGCGGTGGTCGGCACGCCCAGGCGATCGGCGCGTGCCAGTCCGTCGGAGGCCGGATCGATGCCGACCATGGCGGCCATCTCGAGGGTGTCGGACAGCCGTAGAACCTTGATCATCAGGTCAGTGCCGATATTGCCGGAGCCGATGACGGCCACCTTGGTGCGGCTCATGATTCCTCCCATCTGAAGTCGACGGCGCCGAGTGTCGTCGCACCGCTGAAGAGTTCGGATCGGACGTGGGCACCGGGGCGCAGCGCCGCCATCGGTCCGAGCGCGCCGGACAGGATGATCTCGCCGGCCCGCAGTGGCGCGCCGAAGTCGCGGGCGGTGCGGGCCAGCCACGCCAGGGCGTTGAGCGGGTCCCCCAGACACGCAGAACCCGTTCCAGTGGAGACGATTTCGCCGTCGATCGTCATATTCATCGCGATCTCCCGCGGTTCGAAGTCCGTCAGCGAAAGTCGCTGCGATCCGAGTACGAACCATCCACTCGAGGCGTTGTCCGCGACGGTGTCGGCGAAACTGATATCCCAATCGGCGATGCGGCTGTCGACGATCTCGAGCGCGGCGACCGCATACTCGACCGCGCCGCGCACACTGACCCCGTCCAGTCGGTGGTCGTCGAGGTCGGCCCCCAGTACGAAGGCCAGCTCCGCTTCCACCTTGGGCTGCAGCAGTCGAGGGCGCTGTGCCACCGGTGTTCGGGCAACGTGCATGGTGTCGAACAGGACGCCGAAGTCGGGCTGGTTCACGCCCAACTGCTGCTGCACGGCCGGCGAGGTGAGCCCGATCTTGCGGCCGACGAGGCGGTCGCCCGCGGCGATCCGTTCGTGAATGCCGATGCTCTGCACCGCATACGCCAGTTCGACATCGGCGGAGCCGATCAGGTCGCGGACCGGGGGAACCGGGACGCCGAACGCGGTGGCCGCGGCCAGGCGAACGGCGGCGGCCTCGATATCCTGCCTCGAAGTCATCGTGCCTCCTCGAAGTGCAGTCCCCGCACCGGCTCGGATCGGGTCGGCGCACCCGCTGCGGTCGCGCGGTGGATGGTGGAGCCGGTGACCTGCCGGAACAATTCGGCGGTCAGCGCGCCCTCGTGACCGGCCGCGGCCGTGCCGAAGACGTACCGGTCCGGACGCACCAGGATGATTCCGCCTTTGCCGACACCGGCTTTGGCGAACCAGCGGCTCAGCGCGCCGGTGTGGTCTTCCACGTCGATGTAGTTCTCGCCGGTGGAGCGCCCTTCGCCGGGCTTACCCTGCGGCCGCCCGCCGAGGGGATAGACGGTGACGAATCCGGCCCCCAGTGATTCCAGCGCGGACCGATCGTCGGCGACGAGCGCGGCACGCGGGTCGACGCCGTAGCCGATCACCGAAAACCCGAGGCCGAGAACCTCATCGAAGCGGCGGTGGCATCCGTCGTAGGTGCGCACATCCGGTTGCGGCGAGAGCGTTCCTTCGACGCCGCGCAGTCCGCGACGGGGCAGCCCGAGATAAGCGCCGCGCCGGAACCGTGGTGACGGCTTCATCTTCGCGCCCCGGATCCACCCGCCCAGTCCAGGCATCCGCAGCGCGGTCGTCAGTGCGATATCGCGGGCCGCGGCCACCAGCTTGTTGTCGACCGAGACCAGACTCTTGTTCAGCACCGACAGGTCGATCATCGCCTTGGCATGTGGGCGGCGCTCCGATTCGTAGCTGTCCAGAATCGGCAGTGCCGCACTGTGTTTCACGATTGCGGCGAGTTTCCAGGACAGGTTGTCAGCATCCCGCACACCGGAGTTCATACCTTGGCCGATGAACTGCGGGGTCATATGCGCGGCATCGCCCGCGATCAGGATCCGCCCGTCACGCCACCGGTCGGCGACCACGGCGTTGAAGGTGTAGACCAGCTTGCGCAGCACCTCGACCTCGTTCGGGTCGACGAAGCGAGAAATGCAGCGGCCCACGGTGTCCGGATCCTCCATCTGCTCTTTGGTCTGGTCGTCGCTGAGCATGAACTCGAAGCGGTGATGCCGGCCGGGCTGCGGACAGGACACGATCGGCAGCGCGGGATCGCAGACGAAGTCGAAGTACGGCAGATGCCGGAACGCGTCCACACCGTCGCGGGCCTTCAGGTCGACCACCAGCCAGCGTTCCGGAAAACTGGTGCCGGACATGTCGATGCCGAGCGTGGTGCGCACCACACTGCGGCCGCCGTCACAGCCGACCAGGAACTTCGCCAGCACCCGCGCGGCGGTCCGCGGATCGGTGTCGGGGGCGTGTTTGCCGTATCCGGTGCCGCGGCATTCGACGTGCTCGATGCTGACACCCGTCGCGTCCTGGTCGAAGCCGGTCACCTCCCGGCCACGCCGGACCGTGACATGCGGATAACGGCCGAGCGCGCGTTCGAGGGCGTTCTCCAGATAGGGCTGGTAGAGGAAGTTCACCACCGGCCAGCCCAGCGGCCGGTCGGTTTGATGGAACTGCGCCAGGACCCGGCCGTCGCCCCGCACCCATTGCACAGTCGAATCGATGTTCATGTCGGCCGCGAGTTCGTCTGCCGCACCAGCGGTTTGGAAGATGCGCATGCCCTCGTCGTCGGTATACACCGCGCGCGCCAGCCCGTAGAATTCGGGCTCACGTTCCAGCACCAGCACGCTCACCCCGCGCCGGCCCAGTAGATTGGCCAGCGTCAGGCCGGTCGGGCCGAGACCGACGACCACCACGTCGTAGTCGGTATTCATCGGATGAGTCCTCCCGCCAGTTCGGGAACAGTGATTTCGGGTGTGCCCGCGCTCCGCAGCGCCTGCCGGAACTGGGCGAATTTGTCCAGCACGGTTTCGCCCACCGTGGTGTGGCCCCAGATGCTGATGCCCTGGTACGTGGTCGGCTCCCAGGTGGATTCGAGCTCGGGGCCGATCACGATCGGATTCCAGCCGACCTCCAGTTCGAAGCCGGACGGGGTGACGCAGTAGTAGGACAGTTCGCGATCGTTGGTGTGCTGCCCGACCGACCATTGCATGCGGAACCCGAGCTCGGTGACCCGCTGGAAGGAGGCGAGCATGTCGTCCAGCGTCTCGGATTGAATATTTATGTGCTGCACCGAAGTTCGGATCGGATCGATCTTGACGCCGCGGAGACCGGCGATGGCGATCGAGTGATGCCGTTCATTGACCCGCAGGAAGCGGATCTTCATCTTCAGCCCGGAGATGTTCTCGTCGATGTAATCGCTCAGCCGGGAATCGAAGACCGTGTGGAAGTACCCGCGCGTCGTCTCCGGCTCCCGCGACAGGATCGCCACGTGACCCAGCCCGGCCTCGCCGGTCACCCAGCCGGAACTCTGCATACGCAGTGGCTCGGGCGTCGTCACCGGTACCGTGAAAATCTCCTGCGCAATGCCTTTCGGCCCGGCGAAACGCCACAGCCGCTGCACGCCCCGCAGGGCCGCCTCCTCGGGAGTGCCTTCGATGACCGGCACATCGCGCGCGGTGACCCGGGCGATGATCCGGTCGAAGGCCTCGTGGTCATCGACCTGCCAGCCCAGCGCGATGACATCCTCGGCCGAGCCACGCCGGATCAGGAAGCGACAGGCGCGGTCGTCCAGACGGAAGCGCACAGTGTTGCTGTCGAGTTCGTCGACGTGCAGGCCGATCGCGTCAACTCCGAAACGCCGCCAGTCGGTCAGCCGATTCGATTGCACGACAACGTATCCCAGATGGACCGCACCGAACACCGAGCCGTCGCCGATCGGGCGCAGAAGCTCGGTCACGACTTCGCCTCCAGAAACGCGGTGGCCAGCGCGTTGAACAACTCGGCGCGCTCCCACTGCACCCAGTGGCCGACGTTGGCCGCCATGTACAGGTCGCAGTTGGGCATGGCGCCGGCGAGCATGCGCCCACCGGCGGGCCGGTTGACCTTGTCGTCGGTCCCCCAGATCACCAGGGCCGGGTGGGTGACCGCGCGCAGTCGCCGGTCGCGGGTGAAGTCCATCCGCCACAGCGTGCGCAGCGCCAGCGGGCCCGAGGGGCGGCGCAGCGGTGGGTTCGCGACCACCTCCGGGTCGAGGCTGGCCTGGTAGCGCGTCTCGATCAGCTCGTCGGGCACCGCGCTGCCGTCGTACACCAGGTACTCGCGTATGAAGCGGACGATCTTCTCCCGGCTCGGGCCGCTGCCGGTGTAGTAGTTGAGTAGTTCCCGCAACCCCGGGGTGGGCAGCGCCCGCGTGGTTCCCACCCCGCCTGGGCCCATGAGGATCAGCCGGTTCACCTTGTCGGGCCGATCCATGGCCAGCCGCAGCGCGGCCGCGCCGCCATAGGAGTTGCCGATCAAATGCGCTGCGGCGATACCGAGTTCGTCCAGCAGCCCGCCGGTCGCCCGCGCCAGATCACCGAACGGATCCGACCGGTCGACCCACTTCGACGACCGCCCGTAGCCTGGCATATCCGGCACGATCACCCGGAACCGCTGCGCCAACTCCTCGATATTGCGCGAGTAGTTCGACACCCCGGATGCGCCGGGCCCACCACCGTGCAGCAGCACCAGCGCCGGACCGGACCCCGCCTCCACGAAGAAGATTTCACGCTGGCCGACCCGGATCGTCCGACCGGTGCCGACACCCTTGTCGATGCTTGTCACAGCTACCTCCACAACCGTAATTGATTAAATCATCAGTTACGATGGATGCATCTGTCAAGAGATACTTGATGAAATCATCACAATCATGTCCGATCGGCCATCTCCGTGCCCGCATGAGCTTCGAGCAGGGACGGCAACCCTTGACGGGCCGTAGCGGCACACACCCTTGCAGAATCGAACGGATGGAGTGAGCACAATGCGATTGACGAAGCTCGTCGCGGCAGCGTCCGCCGCGACACTGTCAGGGTTGTCATCCCGTTCAGAACGCGCGCGCGATAGTCAGCGCTTTGGCGCCGCGGTGCGGCACCACCCCGATCGCGCTCGTCGGCTACAGCCAAGGCTCGGACACTGCCGGTGACCTCACCGCCGAAATCGGTACCGATGACTGTTTCTGAGCCGCGTTGCGGCACTGTAGGGCCCATGCCGTACAGGTCCAGGCGACCGCCATATAGGCGATGACCAGCGCCTACCTGGTGCGGCCTCCGACCGGTGTTGTCAACCCGGCAATCACGAATTCCCGGAGCGACTCGACCGCCTGCTCCGACATGTCTCGCTCCTCGGTTTCGACTCGCCCGAATCGCGTGATGATCAGGTCGAATGCCAGCATCCACCGCCGCCGGCTCTCCTGCTTGCTCAGTTCCGGGAGCAGGCCGGTCCACGAATCCAATTGGAACCACGGCTGATGCCATGCGGTTGTACGCCGTCCGAAGACGAACTGAGCCAACAGCCGCAGATGCAACCGACCGACAGGGTCGGCGGCCAATTCCGTGAACGGTTCGATCACGGCATCGACGACCGCGGGAACCGCCGCGCGCTCAGCGGTCACCGTTGCCAGTCGATCAGCCCACAGCGGTCCGAGACGGACTTCGAGCAACGCCGCGACCAGCGCGTCCTTCGACCCGAAGTGATAATGCACAGCGGCCGCGTTCGCCCCGGCCTCGGAGCAGATCCCACGCACCGAGACCTCGTCGTACGGCCGAGTCAGCAACAACCGCTCAGCGGCCGCCAGAAGACGTTCACGAGTGTCGGTGGAGATCTTGTCTGCCATAGCCTCAGTGAAACATGCATCCAACAACGATTCAATCATTGATAGAGAACATCGAACAGTGAGACCGAGTGACGTCGAGGTGGACGTAGGCGGCACCATTCCCGGGTGCACGGAGTCGACGCGAATGGTGTGCCGCGCGAGCTCCAAGGCCACCGATTCGGTCAGACCTCGGGGCGAACTCGGTCGCGGTGTAGCCGTGCACAGCCGGTGCCCGCGACCCGGCCGCTCACCCCTGCACTGCTTCCGGGTCCGCGGTGGCATCGAGCCGCTGATCGAGCCGGAATACGCAGCGTGTCCCGGTGTAGATCGTGGGCATGCACTCATTGCAGTGGGTACACGCCGACTGGGCGCCGGGGTCGGTGTGGATGCGCTGCAACAAATTCGGCTCCCTGAGCAGGGCGCGTCCCATAGCGACGAAGTCGAACCCCTCCCCCATCGCTTGCCGCATCGTGTCCAAATTAGTGATGCCGCCCAACAGAACCAGCGGCATCGACAGCTCACGCCGGAACTGGCGCGCCCGCTCGAGCAGATACGCCTCCCGATACGGATACTCCTTCAAGAACGCCTTGCCGACGAGCCGGAACCCCCATCGCGCCGGAACGGGAAGCACTTTCGCGAACTCCCTGCGTGGGGCATCGCCGTGGAACAGCAGCATCGGGTTGAGCAATGAACTGCCCGCGGTCAGCTCCAGTGCGTCCAGCGCGCCGTCGGCCTCCAGCCACGCCGCCACCTGGAGCGAATCCGGCAGCGTGAGCCCGCCGGATACGCCGTCTTCCATATTCAGTTTCGCGATCACCGCAAGCCGATCGCCCACGGCTTCCCGGACAGCACGGGCGATCTCGCGCGCCAGCCGCGCGCGATGGGCCGGTGAACCGCCGTAGCGATCCTTGCGCCGATTCAGCTTCGGGCTCAGGAACGAGCTCACCAGATAGTTGTGACCGAAATGGATTTCCACCGCGTCGAATCCGGACTCCGCGGCGAGCCGCGCGGCATTCGCGTGCGCGGCAACGATCTCGCTGATCTCGGTGACGTCGGGTACCTTCATCGGACGCATGCCGAGCGGACTGAACATCCGGCTCGGTGCGAGTGCGGGAGCACCGTTGGAGGCCGCATTGGCCACCGGGCCGGCATGCCCGATCTGTGCGCTCGCCGCCGCACCCTCCGCATGCACGGCGTCGGTCAACGTCCGCAGACCGGCGACGGCCTCTGGACGCATCCAGATCTGATGCCGATCGGTACGACCACCCGGCGCGACAGCGCAATACGCGACCGTCGTCATCCCCACCCCGCCCGCGGCCGTCTCCCGATGAAACTGGATGAGCTCATCGGTCACCAGCGCGTCCGGTGTCCGGCCCTCGAACGTCGCCGCTTTGATCACCCTGTTGCGCAGTGTGATCGGGCCAAGCGCGGCCGGCGCGAAAACATCGGTCACTTCTTCACTCCTCTCGACGCCGAGACCAACGTCTTCTTCGACGCCTGCGACCTCGTCGGTCACTCCACGAGTCAAGCACGATTCAAACGTCGTTTCAATCATTGATTGAAATGTGGCCCTCGACGAGGGTGCAGTCGGTGACCGACGGCTCCTGTGGTGTTCGTCAGAAGCTGGAGACGCCCGCGCGGGCGGTGGAGAACGCGCTGTGGGTCCCCATTTCCTTGAGCGCGACCGCGCTGCGTCCAGCGAGGTAGGCCCGCCGGACGCTGTCGTCGGCATGGGTGAATTGGGTTACTGCGTCCTTGCGTCCGAGGGACAGACCACGGTTCCAGTAGGGGAACGAGTGCGGTTTGGGTTTGCGGCCTTTCAGCAGGCGGGCGAAGTTGTCGGCCGCGTGAATGGCTTGCGGTAGCGCGGTGTAGCAGGCGAAACGAGCGCCGGGCACGGCGGCGCAGTCGCCCACCGCAAAGATCCGCTCGTCACTGACGCTGCACAAGAACTCATCGACAACCGCGCGACCGCGCGAATCGACCTCGAGACCGCTGCGCGCCGCGAGGTCGGGAACGTCCGCCACGATCGCCCACAGGGTCAGATCGGAGGCCATCTCCCGCCCCGACCGCACGCGCACGGCACCGCCGAATTGCCCTGCGCCAGAGCCGATCTCTGTAACCGCGTCGTCGACGATCTCGACCGTCAGCCGCTCCAGTCCGGCGCGCAACCGCCGGTATGCCCATCCGAAAGGCCCCCGGCCACAGCGGAACCAACCAACCGCACCCGCAAATCCGGCCTGGCCTCGGCGATCTCGGCTGCCGTCTCGATGCCCGTCGCGCCGCCCCCGATGACCGTGACCTGCCTGCCCGCCGAAAGCGCCGCCAACGCCGCGCGAGCTTGCTGCGCGCCTTCCCACATGCCCACCGGGACCGTCCCCGGCATCGGCACCACCGTGCTGCCCACGGCCAGGAAGGCGTAGTCGAAGTCGATTCTTTCGCCGTCGGTGAGGGCGACGGTGCCGTTGCCGATCTTGTCGACGGTGCCGACCCGTGCTGTGATCTCCGCACGGAGCATGTCCGTCAGAGGTGTTGCGGCCGAATATCGCGAGACCCATCTGCACCGTTGAGTCCGAGCTCCTCGACTTACGAACTCTTCCCAGTCCAGGTCGCCCGAGGTTTTTGGCGTGGGCGCGGCGTTGATAGCCAACCGAGAGGGCCGATTGCCGACCACGCCACCAACGCCGCGCTCACACCAAGCCACTACCAGCGACGATCCCCGTCAGATCTCAGCAGGTGACGGGCGCAGGCTCTCCGCGAACCCGGGCGTTGAGCCACCCCAGTACCGCGGGGGAGCCCTCTACCGCCGCGGATAAATGCTCGGGCGCGGACACCTGCATCGTCTGCAACCGCACCCCGGCCTCGCACCAGTGGCGGTCGGTGTTGTTGATGGCGTCGACCGGAATCAGCGGGTCGCTCGGCGAATGCCATTCGAACATCGGTATTTCCGGCACCCCGGCGTAGAGTTCCAGACTGTTCTCCTCCACCACCGACCGGGCCTCGGGACTCTCGAAAATCGAGGTGCTGGTGAGGTAATCGCGAGCGCTGCCGTTGGCGCCCATGGCGAGGATACTGTTGGTGCAGCTGTTGGCGATGGCGTCACGGGCCGCGAAGCCACGCGGGTTGAGATACGAGCTGATCGGCACCCGGTCGGGGTACTCCCGCTCCAGACCCATTGCCGTTGCCATGGCCAGCCCGAAGGCCGGGTGCGGGTCGAGGCCCAGCGCCTGCGCCATCGTCACCAGGTTCGCCGGGACGCCGCCGATGGCCGCGCCCGCGAGCCGCAGCTCAGGTGCGTACGACGGCTGCAGCGCTGCCGCCCATCCGGTGGCCAGGCCGCCACCGGAGTAGCCGGCCATCACCGCTGGGCTGTGCCGCATGGCGAGCTCGGGCAGCCGCTTCACCGCCCGGATGCCATCCAATACGATCTGGCCACCCAAACGCCCGGCTCCGAGGGCGAACTGCGGTCCGAGATGATCCGGCAGCGCGACACTCCAACCCTGCTGCAGCACCACGTTCAGAATCGGCGTCGTCGCCGTCAGATTCAGATCGCTGTTGTACAGCGTGTGCGATACCGCGCAGCCGGTGCCGAGCGCATTGATGAAATGCTGATACGACAGCAACGGCCCGTCGGGCCGATGACCGGCCGGGGTGAGGACCGTGGTGGTCGCCGCGATCGGCGCACCGTGCGAGTCGGTGGACCGGAACTTGACCAGTCTGACGGTGGCGGTGGGGAAGAGAGGCAATGGCGGCATTCCCCGCACGTCGAGCACGTCACCGGGTCGGTGCGCTGCCAGATCCGCCGGTGCGGCATAGAACGGGTCCGGATCGGGCCGCGGATACAGCGGTTCCGCGGTTGCCGGCGTCGCAAGCAGCAGCGCGAGTGCCACACCGCCGAATGCGCCGAAGACATGGGCCCAACCGCTGCGCCTGCTGCCGAAGGAAAGAAGGAACGGACGAGTCAAGACCTTGACCTCCACGAGTTGTGCGTGGCATTCGTCGACCAGCCAGGCTGAATTCTGGCGCCACTGCTGGCAAACCTCCAGCGACACGCCGAAGAGAGAGCCGAATATGTCGAAAAATGACACTGCGCGTCCGATGTGGTCCCCGACCGGTGGCACTGTCGTCGAGCCTTTCAGAGCAGCACGGCAGATATGCCACGCCGAGACGACCCGGAACTCGACAGCCTGATACTTCGGCGACTCCCCCACCGCCGATCCGCACCTGCTGCGTCCGACACGCTGGGAAACAACATCGTTTCTTGCTCACAACTCGGCGAAACTCTCACTCTCCGAACACAACTCGGTGAACAGCATCGAAACCCGGCGGGTTTCGGCTTCGCGGGACATCAGTTCGTCGCGGGCCTGACGACGCCGCCGTCATCGGTCCAAGCGACAACGCGCAGCGGAAACGAGCCCATCCCGCGCACTGGCGCTGGAAGTGCGACCAGCCTGGCACCGGTGTCGGGGACCGCGTCCAGGTTCGTCATATGCTCGATGATCGGGATTCCCGCGCCGAGCAGACTGTGGTGGCACGGCCGGGTCGGCAGGGACGTATCGTCGATGTCGAGCGAGTCGATTCCGACCAGCGCCACGTTGGCGGCGACCAGCGCATCCGCGACCTCGCCGACCAGGAACGGATGCCCGGGGCCCCGGTACGCGGACGAACCCCACCGGGCCGACCATCCAGTGTGCACGAGCACCGCCTTGCCCCATAGCCGCGCCGGGTCGCCGAGCACATCCGGTCCCACCACGCGGATCCCCGCCACGCGGATCATCACGATCGACACGTTGAAAAGCCGTTCCAGCGGCAGCTCGGCAATATCCGCGCCATCGGCGTGGAAATGGAAGGGCGCGTCGATATAGGTCCCGGTGTTGCCGACCATATCCACGCGCGCGATGTCGTAGGTCATGTCGATCAGCGGCGACTGCTCGCGCGAAATATCGGTGGTGACGCGCGGTCCAGGCAGGTTCGGATAGGTGAGCATGCCGTCCGAGATCGGATGGGACAGCTCCCACATCGCCTTGCTCATGCTGAAGACCGTACCGGCCGATCCCGAACTCGCACGCCCAACACCGATGCTGGCGAATGCATTGACGGACAACCGATCAGCGACATGAGCATGCGTTCGATTCGAATCGTCGAGGTGATGAAAAATAGCGTGTCACGTGAGTTGTGCCCATGTGGTCGCTACTTGACGATCGATGAGTGGAGCCCATTGCTCACAGGTGACCACATGACGCTGTACGCCGGATAGCCCTGGGCTTTCGGCCAGCTCCGCGCAGCGGGAGGTCTCGCGTAGATTTCCCGCTATGGCGACTCTGGGGATCGGGCCGATACGTGGCGGGCGATCGGCCGTGACGACATGGGCGCGGACGAGGTCGGTCAGTGGCTCGGCCGGCCGATGATTCGGGTGCTGGTCGCGGAGGACATGCGAATTCTCCGTGAGGCGCTGGTCGGGTTGCTGGCGCTGGAGCACGACATCGAGGTCGTCGCCGAGCTCGGCTCGGGCGGGGAGATATTGGCCGCCGGGCTGCGGACCATGCCCGACGTCGCGGTCCTCGACATCGAGCTGCCCGGGCTGGACGGGCTGTCCGCGGCGGCCGAGCTGCGGGAACGGTTACCCGATTGCCGGACGCTGATCTTGACCGGGTTCGGCAGGCCTGGCAATCTCCGTCGGGCGGTGGCGGCCGGTGTTGCCGGTTTCATGTTGAAAGATTCCCGACCGGCGGACCTGGTCGCGGCGGTCCGGACGATCGCGGCGGGCGGCCGGGTGATCGATCCGCAGCTCGCCTACGCGGCGTTGGACGCCCCGGCCGGCCCGTTGACGGACCGCGAGCTGGACGTGCTCCGGCTGACCGCCGCCGGTTGCGAGCCAAGGGAGGCGGCCTCGCAGCTCCAGCTGTCCTACGGCACGGTGCGCAACTATCTCGCGTCAGCCGTGACCAAGCTGAACGCCCGCAACCGGGTGGACGCGATCCGGATCGCCACGGACGCCGGCTGGCTCTGAGCCGGCCACTGTCGGCACTTCGACGTGCACGGTGAACCAGTCGACCGACCGGTGCACGTCGAGTCGGCCGCCGACCTCGGCGACCCGGCGGGTCAGGTTGTCCAGTCCGTCGCCGGTCCGGCGCGAGCCACTGGCCTGCCCCACCGATCCACACAGGTCCGCACCTGAGCCGTCGTTGGCCACCGAGAGCCGCACGACCGGCCCCGCGACGCTCGCCGAGATCAGGCAACTGGTGGCCCGCGCGTGCCGGACCACGTTGGTCACCGCTTCCCGGAGCACGACCGCGAACAGTGCGTCGGCGGCGGCCGGCAGGACCGGCAGTTGCACGCGGACGTCGATCCCGGCGGCGGCGAGCACGGCCCGGGCTGTTGCCGCCTCCTGCGCCGCGGACAGTGGGACGGGGTCGCCGACGATGGCCTTGACGTCGGCCATGGCCTGTTCGGCCAGGGCCCGGAGGCCGGCGAACTCGGCGCTGGTCCGGTCGGGCACGACGCCGATCAGCCGGTCGGCGAGTTCGCCTTTCATCACGATCGCGGACAACCGAAAGCCGAGCAGGTCATGCAGGTCGCGGGCGACCCGGAGTCGTTCGGCGAGCACCGCCATCCGGGCCAGGTCCTGCCGGGCCTGGTCGAGCTCGTAGGCTGCCTCGGGCAGCCGGGTCAGCGCGTAGGCCATCAACGCGAGGCCCGCTACGGCGGCGACAAACCCGCCGATGAACGCGGAGGGAACCCAGAACGCGGCGCTGCAGGCGATCACGACCGCCGAGATCAGCCACGAATAGCGGGGGCGAATCAGGAACAGGATGTTGCCGACGAACAGGCAGACGTAGACGATCGCGGATGCCCCGACGGCCGCCACCGCCCCGCAGATCAACAACGCCTGGAGGGTCAGGGTCCACGGCCAGGCGGGCGGTCGGACTCCCGGCCGGGGCAGGCCGTGGTAGAGCTGGATCCCGCTGGCCAGCAACAGCGCGATGCCGACCGGAACCAGTACCACGGGGCTTGTCACGGTGCCGTACCACAACTGGCGCAGCACTGTTGTGCCGATCAAGTCGATCTCCAGGACCACCAGCGCCCACCAGGCCAGCCGCGGCATGGCTGCCAGCGGAGTCAGGGTTGCGGCGGGCGTGGCGGTTAGCCGGATGTCCAGCCGGCCGGGGCCGGTGGTCAGCTCCCCGCCCGCGCCGGCCACCTCGGCGGCCAAGCCGGTCACAACCGGTGGTGAACTGTCTCCTTCGATGCGGAGTCGAGCGGCGGCGACGCTGATTCGGACCTCGCGGGGCGCCTGCTCTGTAGTCCAGGTGAGGACTGTTGCCCGCAGCGCCCTGGCCAGCAGTTCGTCCACCGGCGCAGGCAGCGCGGCGCCATCGGAGCGGATAAGGGCGGTGATTCCGAGAGCTTCGAGTACCGCACCGGTCGCCGCGAGTTCCCCGGTCAGGCTGCGCCGCCCGTGGTCGGCGGCCACGGCGCGGACCGTCGCCAGTGCGTCGCGGGCGGTGTGCACGGCGGCGGCAAGTTCGGCGCGCGGGTCGGGGGCGGCCCGCATCCGGTCGAAAACGCCGATCAGCCCGGCGAGTCGGTCACAGAGCGACTCACACAGAGCCCGGGCACCCGGAGCCGCTCCTGGGCCGCCTCCAGCCGGGCGACGTCGGCCTTCGCCGCCTCACGCTGTTGGATCAGGTCGTGCAGCCGGCACAGGGCGTACAAGCCGACGCCGGTGCCCGCCGTCGCGAGCACGGCCCAGTACGGCCGCATACCCGGGTCCTGCGTCGCCCAGTACCGGACCGCGAACTCGCCGAACAGCACCGGACCGACCGACAGCCAGGCCGGGCCGGGCCGGAACGCGAGCAGGATCGTGGCGAGGAGCAGGTTCGTGACCGTGGCGTATGGCGACGAGGTGAAGTACAGCAGGTAGGACAGCCCGGCCTGCACAGCGAGGAGGACCCACACGGCCCGCCGGGACACCCGCCGGAACGCGACGGGCACGAACAGCGCCGTCTGCACGACCACGACCGCCGCTGGCCACAGGATGCCCCAGCCCTCGGTGACCTCGGCGAACTGCGAGATCTTGCTGGCGATGTTCGTCGCCAGCGCCACGATGGTCAGGCCTCGGGCCAGCCGGATCTGGGGTGCAATTTGCACACTGAACTCGTGCGCCACAGCACTACTCGCCGGGATTCTGGTCGGGAACGCTGATCATCATGAGTGATCATATTGAGCCCTTTACCATTC
This sequence comes from Nocardia sp. GCM10030253, assembly GCF_042675075.1. Lineage (NCBI taxonomy): Bacteria > Bacillati > Actinomycetota > Actinomycetes > Mycobacteriales > Nocardiaceae > Nocardia > Nocardia sp. GCM10030253. Next base: position 427,545 of record NZ_JBHTDL010000002.1, read on the forward strand.
GGATCCCACAGGAGGACCTCTACGAGTTGCAGGCCCGGCTGGCTCGCACCCGCCACACCGATGAGGTCGGCGACCAGTACGGATTCAGCGGCGCCCGGCTCCGCGGCCTGGTCGAGCACTGGACGACCGGCTACGACTGGCGGGCTTGGGAAGCCAAGCTCAACACCTATCCGCAGTTCACCACCACGATCGATGGGCAGCGGATTCATTTCCTCCATGTCCGCTCGGCGAAGCCCGACGCGCTGGCTCTGCTGCTCACCCACGGCTGGCCGGGTTCGTTCGTCGAGTACCTGGACGTGATCGACCTGCTGTCAGCGGAGTTCCACCTCGTCATCCCGTCGGTGCCCGGCTTCGGTTTCTCTGGGCCGACCACAGAGCCGGGCTGGGGCACGGTTCGGACGGCGAAGGCGTGGGTGGAACTGATGCGCCGGTTGGGCTACGACCGTTACGGCGCGGTCGGCAACGACGGCGGCTCGATGGTCTCCCCGGAGGTGGGCCGGCTGGATCCAGAACATGTGGTCGGCGTGCACGTGACGCAGATCTTCTCCTTCCCCTCCGGCGATCCGGCTGAGCTGGTCGATCTGACCGAGGAGGAAGGGGTAGCCCTTGGGGTCCTGAAGTGGTTCTGGGAGGAGAAGGGCGCATTCAACGTGCTGCACTCCCAGCAACCGCAGACCCTGGCGCACGCCCTCGCCGACTCGCCGGCCGGCCTGCTGGCGTGGAACGCGCAGCTGTTCGACGAGACGGTCGACGACGACTTCGTGCTCACCAACACGGCGATCTACTGGTTCACCGGCACGGCAGGCTCGGCGATCCGGTTCTATTACGAGGACGCCAAAGCCGACCACCAGCCGACCGAGCCCACCACGGTGCCGCTTGCCTTAGGCATGGCCGCCTCCGGTGACTTCGCGTCGATCCGTCGGTTCGCCGAGCGCGACCACGCGAACATCGTGTCCTGGCGGACGCTGGACGGCACCGGTCACTACCTGGCGCACACCCATCCGAACGCGCTGGCCGCTGATGTGAACGAGTTCTTCGCGAAGTTCTGACGGAGCCGGTTGCCGCTGCTCCCGGTGCACGTGCACCGGGAGTAGCGGCTCGCATTGGGCCTGGCGACGGACGGGCGGGCACGCCTGTTGGTCCTCGCCGGGCGTCAAAGCCTCGCGCGGCGGGCACCGCGGCGCCGTGGACGTAGCTGGTACAGGCGGTACCAAGCCAGCGCGAGGAAGGCGGCCCCTAGGCCGGCGACGGCTCCCATGTCGACCAGCCACGTGCCGAGGGTGTGTTCCCACAGCGGGTCGGGTCCGCCCGTGTGCGGTGAGATGGTGTCGAGGTCGAGGGTGGCGGCTGAGGCGCCGAACCCCCAACGGGACGGCGATAGGTAGGACAGTTGCTCTAGACCGGGTGTGCCGGGGAGCCGCACCAGCCCGCCCGTGAGCACCAGTTGTGCCATCGACAGCACAATCAGCAGCGGCAGTGTCTTCTCCGAGGTGTTCACCGACACCGACACCAGCAAGCCCAATGCCAGCGATGCGATGCCGAGCATCGCCATCGCCAGAATCAGCTCCAGCTCGACTGTCGTGAAAATCCCCTTGGGCGGCATATCCACACCAATGGTGCCGATCAAGACCAACACCACCGCCTGGAGGGTGGTTATCACGCCCAGAACCAGCAGTTTCGACATCAGGTAGGCCCCTGCTGACAGGCCTGCCGCGCGTTCTCTGCGGTAGATCGTCTGCTCCTTGACGATCTCGCGAATCGCATTGCCGGTGCCCACGAAGCAGGCAGCGAATGCCAAAACCATGAGCTTGGTCGGGGCATCGACGTTGGTTCCCGGCGCCCCGATGAACCCCTCGCCCGACGGCACCGCGGCGATCAACCCACCCAGAATCAGGGGCATCACGCCGAGGAGCGCCAGATAACTTCGGTCCGAGGCAATCACCGCCAGATATCGTCGGCACAACGTACTGAGCTGGCTGAGCTTGGACTGCGGCGCGGGCGGTGGCGCCGGTGGGTGCACTTCCGCTGGGCCGACATCGCCGGTCAGTCCGACCGCCACGTAATGCTCGAAGCGTGGCGAAGTCCGGAACTCACCAGCCCAGTCGCGGTCGGCCTCGCGCTCGAATGCCTGGAACACCTCGGCCCAGGTGCGCTGCGCGAACTGCTGCAGCCCCTCCGCGGGCGGCCCGTAGTAGGCCAGCCTACCGCCGGGCACCAGAACCAGCAGACGGTCGCAGGAGTCGAGATTCGCCACGCTGTGTGTAACGACGATGACGGTCCGCCCGTCGTGCGCCAGTTCGGACAGCATTTCCATGACCGTTTTATCCAGGCCAGGGTCGAGGCCGGAGGTCGGTTCGTCGAGAAATAACAGGGACGGTTTGGTCAACAACTCCAGTGCGACGCTCACGCGTTTTCGCTGCCCGCCCGAGAGCCTGTCGATGCGGGTATCGGCGTGCCGCGTCAAGCCGAGTTCGTCGAGGACCTCGTCGACCCGCTGCTCGCGCTCCTCGCTGCGCGTGTCACCGGGGAAGCGCAGTTCTGCCGCGTAGAGCAGCGCGCGCCGCGTCGGAAGCTGGTTGTGCAGGATGTCCTCCTGCGGGACCAGCCCGATCCGGTGCCGGAGCTCGTCGTAATCGGTGTACAGGTCGCGTCCGTCGTAGCGGACCGTCCCCTCCGTCGCCGGCCGCAATCCGGTGACCGCGCCGAGCAGCGTCGACTTGCCCGCTCCGCTGGGCCCGATGACCCCCACGAGCGAGCGTTGCGGGATGGGGAAGCTCACCTCGTCGAGGAGCACCTTGCCCTCAGGTGTCCGCACGGTGATGTTCTGCACCGAGACCGACACGTCTCCGGTGTCGACGAACTCGCGCAGCTCGTCGCCGACCAGCCGGAACGTGGTGTGCCCCATGCCGATCAAGTCGGATTCGGATAGGTCCGCGGCGTCAACCCTGGTGCCGTTGACGTAGGTGCCGTTGTGGCTGCCGAGGTCGACGATCCGGTACTTGCCGGCGCCGATCATGTGCAACTCGGCGTGATGGCGGGAGAGCATGAGATCAGGCGCGACAATGTCGTTGTCGGCCGCGCGTCCGATCCGAAGCGTGGGCGATGTGATCTGGACGACCGCGCTGGGGTGCGCCGCCGGAGGTGACGATCGCCAAACTTGCCGGGGCAGGCTCGAGTGGAACTTCGTGACCGTTGCTTCATCGTCGAGGTCGTAGCCGGGATCGGGGACGACGATCGTGTCTCCACCGATATCGAGATCAGGCTCGGGGCCAGATGGCGCTTCCACCGAGCAGGCCAATTGCTCGCCGTCCACGGCGTGCCCGAGCTTGAACGTCTCTTCTCGGTCGATCACCATCCGGTCGACGCGGCGGCCGTCGAAAAAAGTGCCGTTGAGGCTGCCGACGTCCTCGATTTCCCAACCGTCCCCACCCCGCGCCAGAACGGCGTGCAACGAAGATACGCGCGGATCGGTCACAACAATGTCGGCTGTCGGATCGCGGCCGACATTGTATGCGCCTCCGGCGCGTAGCCGATAGACGCGTTCCCTCGTCTGCACCACAAGAACCGGCGCCTCGGAGAATTCCATGGAGGACGGTTCATCCGCCATAACGCGAGTATACGACTGCCGCCGCAATGGTCGGTGCTATAAGTTGCACTACCGGGAATTTGACGGTGTCGACCCCCGAGTGGGAATGGGACACCGACTTGCTGCGCTTCCGAAGTCGATTGGAGCAGCGGTTCCTCGCCGCACTACGCGAAACATCGCGGGCGGCAAGGCTTTGCACCGGGAGCTCGACGCCTTGCTCGTCGAACCGGTCGGCGGCACCGGCATCAATCGGATCGATTTATCACCACAAAGAGGCCGATCCGGACGCCTGGGTTATTCCGCTCCTCTCGAATCCCGAGAAGTAGTCGAAACATTCTATCGTGCAACATAATTCGGCAGAGCCGAACGAACAACGAGTACTATCGGCCAGCGCGACACGCCTTCAGACGCCGACCGGACCGCTGAACGCAACGTAGTGGTCGGGACCGCATCGGTGCTCATGTTCCCGAGCCCCGGACAACCGGGGGAACCTGGGATCGATGTCAGGGGCTGCGCGACGGCTGTTCGGGATCATCCCCCCGCTGCGTCTCACCCGACTTCGAGTCCGGATCGACCTTATCCGCGCGCTCCCACTCCTTGTCCAGCTCGGTTCGCGAATCAGCCGCCTCGCTGCGATGCACCTGCGCCTGCTGGGCAAGCTGCTCGGCCTGCGCCGCCTTGACCTCGCCTTCCGCCTCTGCCGCCCGGCTCCTGGCAGCGATCTCCTCCGCCCGAGCCTCCCGCTGACCGACCTCGAATTCCTGTTCCGCCGCGCGATCACGGATGCCCTCGGCTTCGACCCGCTGGTGTTCGCGCCGTTTGCGCATCAACACCCAGGCCGCAAGCACAATGACCACAACCGCGACGACGATGATCACGATCACAATGGTGGTGCTCATGTCTCGACTCCTCGCACTCTCCCCCCTCTACCCTAACGCCACTCGACCACCTCCGAACTGGGAAAATGAGCGATTATATGCCCAGGCTGATCCGGCCCCGTATCTACCACCGGCAGGGAATGGGGGCTACGCTGACAGCGCGGCAAGGCCACTCAACGGACACCCTCTGATCACCGAAGTCGGGTGGGTTCCCGGGGCGACGGACCCCGAACAGTCCGCCTCCGGACCGCGCTCCCCACCCTGCTACCGCCCGACGCACCCCAGCGGGGCTTTCACCAACACCACCAATACGAGGCGGGCACCGTGCCTGACAACAACCCGTCCCCGACGTCCTCCGGCGCATCGCCGTCGGCGTCCTACGACAACTCGTCGTCCATGGCAGGCCGGCTCGCCCAGAACAGCATCTTCGAACGATTCGCCCGCGCCGGCTTCGTCGTGAGCGGCATCGTGCACCTGATCATCGGCTACATCGCCATCCGGATCGCCCTCGGCGGCGCCGGCACCGCCGACCAATCCGGGGCCATGACGGAGCTGGCCGGCAAACCGGGTGGCGTCGTCGCCCTGTGGGTGGGCGTGGTCGCGTTTCTGCTGATGGCGCTGTGGCGGCTCGCCGAAGCGGCACTCGGCAGCTCGTCCAAACCTGACGCCGACAGCAAGAAGTCCGAAGCGATCGATCGCGTCAAGGCGTTTGCCCTGGCCGTAGTCTATTTCGCCTTCGCCGTCTCCGCGTTCGGATTCGCCCGCGGCAGCGGCAAATCCAGCAGCGGCCAAAGTGCGGGGATCACCGCCCGCATGATGCACACCACCACTGGCACGATCGCCCTCGTGGCAGGCGGGCTGATCATCATCGCGATCGGTGGCTACCACGTCTACAAAGGAGTGAGCCAGAACTTCCTCGAAGACCTCGAGGGCACCACCAGCGACCTCGTGCGCAGACTGGGCACAGTCGGATATATCGCGAAAGGGCTGGCCATCGTCGCGGTCGGCTTGCTGGTGATCCTCGCCGTGAGCCAATCCGAGCCGGGCAAAGCCGCCGGACTCGACGGCGCCTTCAAAACCGTGGGGGCTCAACCCTACGGGGCGGCTCTCCTCATAGGGTCTGGCCTGGGCATCATCACCTACGGCATCTACAGCTTCGCCATGGCCCGATACACCAAGATGTAATCGGCACGGCCCCGGCAGCTTCGAGGCGGTATCCACGAGGGACGAACCGACCTGCTTGTCGAACAGGCTCGGACGCCGATGACGCCTACCAGTAGTGAGCCTGAGCGAGCCGAGTTTCAGGAGATTCGACGACTCAGGACGAGGATGGCATTCTGCGGCTGGATCAGTCACGTACACCTTCTCGCGCAACGATTTCAGCGTCTCGGCCAAGATGCGTGGCACAGGCACCCGGGATACAGGCACTCGAGACATCGGGAGCCGTCTCGGCAAAGCCAACCCCCTGTGACGGGTGGCCAGCAGTTTGCCATCAAGGCTTATCGCCAGCGACGGGAACACCCCGGGCTCGGACTGGATCATGGGTCGACGCAGCCGGATCCAGCACCAGAACGCCTCCTGCGGCCTCGGCGCAACGCGAGTACGCTTATGTATCTACACCGATCAGTAGGGTGTGCCACCGGTTCGCCGGGAGGTGGAGATGCTTAGCGCCACCGAGCAGTTCAGCAGGGAACGCGCCCCGTGCGGGAAGCTGAGGGACGGGGCTCGCCACCGCGAAGACGACGAAGCGGGCCTGGTCATTGACGATCTGCGTTACGACTGTGGCTGCCGCCGGATTCGGCACATATTCCACGACGGCAGCGTTCGGATCAGAACCGTTCGCCATGACGGCAAGGTCCTGATGGACGAGCACAGTGCCGACTTCGAGGCCTGACTGACGACGACGCCCAGGTGGTGCCACCATGACCGCTTCTCATGACGTCGTGATCGTTGGCGGGGGCGGCGCGGGCCTGCGTGCGGCCATCGCCATCGCGGAACACAACCCTCGGTTGAGTATCGCGATCGTTTCCAAGGTTTATCCGATGCGCAGCCACACCGTCTCCGCCGAGGGTGGCGCCGCCGGAGTCGCCGGTCCCGGCGACAGCTTGGCAGAGCATGCGTACGACACGGTCTCCGGCAGCGATTGGCTCTGCGACCAAGACGCTGTCGAGGCCTTCGTCGAGGAAGCACCGCGGGAGCTGCTCCAGCTGGAGCATTGGGGCTGCCCATGGAGTCGCCGGCCGGACGGGCACATCGCGGTACGGGCGTTCGGCGGCATGACGAACAATCGCACCTGGTTCGCAGCCGACAAGACCGGTTTTCACTTGCTGCACACCCTGTTCCAGACCGCACTGTCCTATCGGGACATCGTCAGGTACGACGAGTGGTTCGCCACAACATTGCTCGTCGACGACGGCAAGGTGTACGGCATTGTCGCCATAGAACTGGCCACCGGCCGCGTCGAAACCATTTTCGCCGGCGCTGTCATCGTGTGCACTGGTGGCTGCGGCCGAGTGTATCCGTTCACCACCAACGCCAATATCAACACCGGCGACGGTATGGCGTTGGCCTACCGGGCAGGCGCGCCGCTCAAGGACATGGAATTCGTCCAGTACCACCCGACCGGCCTTCCGTTCACGGGCATCTTGATCACCGAGGCAGCGCGCGCGGAGGGCGGCTGGCTGCTCAACAAGGACGGTTACCGCTACTTGCAGGATTACGACCTCGGGACGCCATCACCGGTGCCGGTGATGCGAAGCATGGAACTCGGGCCACGGGACCGGCTGTCGCAGGCGTTCGTACACGAACTCGACAAGGGCCGGACCACCGACACACCGTACGGACACGTCGTCCACCTCGACATACGCCACCTGGGTGCCGATCTCATCGACACGAAACTTCCGTTCGTGCGCGAGCTGTGCTCGAAGTACCAGAACATCGACCCGGTCCAGGAACTGATCCCGGTACGCCCCGTCGTCCACTACATGATGGGCGGCATCCATACCGACATCCATGGCGCAACACCCCTGGAGGGCCTGTACGCCGTCGGAGAGGTCGCCTGCGTCAGTATCAACGGCGCCAACCGGCTCGGGTCGAACTCCCTCCCCGAGTTGCTGGTCTTCGGTGCGCGAGCCGGTCGTGCCGCCGCCGAGTACGTGAGCTCGGCCACGGCTGGCCAGACGTCGGCGGTCCTGGCGCGCGGACGCGCCGAACAGGACCGGCTGGAACGGGACCTCATGCGACACGCCGAGGGATCCGAACGCATCGCACACATCCGCACCGAGATGCAACAGACGCTGGAGACCAGTGCCGGGATCTACCGGGACGGCGACTCCCTCGCGGAGGCGACCGACAAGTTGCGCGAGCTTCGCGATCGGTTCGGCAGCGTTTGCCTCGATGACCACAGCCGGGCGTTCAACACCGAACTGGTGGCGGTGCTGGAGCTGTCGTGCATGCTCGATGTGGCGGAATGCATCGTCGCCTGCGCGCTGGCGCGGGAGGAATCCCGTGGCGCGCACCAACGGACCGATTTCCCCGCCAGGAACGACCAGCGATTCCTGGCCCATTCGGTGATCCATCGGCAGCCGGACGGCTTGGGCCACGTCTCGTACCTCCCGGTAACCATCACTCGCTGGCCTCCCGGCGAACGCGTATACGGGAGGTGATGACGATGGTGGACCGGATAACCCTGCAGGTCGCGCGCTACCGACCGGATCAAGAGGACGAACCGGTACTGCAGTCGTACGAGGTTCCGCTGCACAAGGAATGGACGGTGCTCGACGGCCTCAACTACATCAAGGACTACCTCGACGGAACGGTGTCGTACCGGTGGTCGTGCCGGATGGGGATCTGCGGTAGCTGCGGCATGACCGTCAACGGCGAGCCACGACTGAGCTGCGCCACTTTCCTGACCGACTACGCGCCGGGGCCGGTGCGGGTCGAGCCATTGCGCAACTTCCCGGTGATCCGGGATCTCGTCATAGAGATCAGCGACTTCATGCACAAACTGACCGAGGTCGAGCCATGGCTGATCAGGACGGAACACCGGCCACTCGAAGACGGCGAGTACCTGCAAACACCGTCCGAAATGGACGATTACAAGAAGTACAGCATGTGTATCAACTGCATGCTCTGCTACTCGGCTTGTCCCGTCTACGCGCTCCAGCCCGAGTTCCTCGGTCCGGCGGCGATCGCGCTGGCCCAACGCTACAACCTCGACTCACGCGATGAGGGAGCCGAAGATCGGCGGGACGTCCTCGCGTCCGCCGAGGGAGTATGGTCCTGCACCTTTGTCGGCGAGTGCACCACCGCCTGCCCCAAGGGGGTCGACCCGGCAGGCGCGATCCAACGCTACAAGCTCACCGCGGCCACGCAATCGCTCCGAGATTTCCTCATGCCTTGGCGGGCACGATGACCACGACACCCCGGTTGTACCGAAAGCCGATCTCCACGTTCTGGTGGGTGCGACGACGCTCATACCTGATCTTCGTCCTGCGCGAACTCAGCAGCGTGTTCGTCGCTTGGTTCGTGGTATATCTCCTGCTTCTTGTCAACGCGGTCAGTTCCGGAAGCGAGGAGTACCAGCGGTTTCTGGACTGGAGCGCCCGCCCGTGGATGCTTGCGCTGAACAGCATCGCCCTGCTGTTTGTGCTTCTGCACACGGTCACCTGGTTCAATCTCGCGCCCAAGGCGATGGTGGTCCGCGTGCGAAACCGGCGTGTCGCACCGGTCGTGATTCTTGGGCTGCACTATCTGCTCTGGGGTCTGCTGACAGCGATCACGCTGTGGGTGGTGCTTCGATGACGAAAAGGAGATCCCTGGAACCGTTGATGTGGCTGCTGTTCAGCATCGGTGGGATGGCCGCTGCGCTGCTCATACCGGTACTGCTGTTCCTGTTCGGCCTCGCCTTCCCGCTGGGCTGGCTTCCCACGCCCGACCGCGTACACCTGCTCTCGGTGTTGCGTCACCCTGTCACCCGGCTGGTCCTTTTCGGACTCTGTGTGCTGGCTCTATTCCACTCGGCACACCGCATCCGCTACACGCTGTACGACGGCTTGCGGCTCGAGCGGTTCAGCGCGTCGATCATCCTGGCCTGCTACGGCGGCGCTGTCATCGGCTCGGGAGCTGCCGCTTACTTCCTGCTGCGCGTCTAACACGCGGGATATTCAGGAAGGAGACAGATATGTCGTTCTCCTCGAGTGGAGCCCCGCGTGCCCGACCCACCGAACGGGCCTCCCGAAACATGGTCATCAGTCCGACCGTTCTTTCGGCGTCCCTTCTGCCCCGGTGATGATCTTGATCACCGCGGCAACAAGCGGGCCGTCGGGGTCGCTGAGACGCGGCAACGATCTCCGATTGACCAACAGAGATCCAAGCGTGAGATCTACCAGTTCAGCACCGACCTGCTCGGCAGAGCTACGCCCTTCTGGCTCGAACCATGTCCACGCCCATTGCGCGGCACCGAAGATGAGCAGGCTCCGGATACTTCTATCGACAGGCCGGAACTCACCCGAAGCAATGCCCGCATCGAGCACGCCGTGCATGATTCCGATGTAATGCCGTCGCAGCTTCCGCCCCTCGGAACTCTCATCTTGCTGGGCGAACCGCGCGACCTCGCGCTGGAACGCGACAGTCCGATTTCGATCGTGCACCTGATACAACATGGACGCGTGCAACAGCCCGGCCAGCCTTTCGGTCGGCGTAGAAAACTCCGACACGATGCGCTCAGCCTCATCGATCCGCTGCCGCATATAGGAAATATGCAGGGTTTCCAGCAACCGCGCCTTCGTGCCGTAATGATGCACGATCAAACCCTGTGAGATGCCCAATTCACTTGCAACACCACTGAAGCTAGTTCCGTCGTAGCCCTTCTCGGCAACATGGCGCGTGAAAATATCGAGAATCGCACCCGACTTGCCCGGCTCCGCCGCACGCCTACTCACCGATACCACCCCTCCTCGTCCAAATTTCCCGCACACTGTAGCGTCCACTGGCTGCTCAACCAGTCATTGACTGAGCGCGCAGTCAGTATTAGCATTATGCGCCGAGTCACAGCGCCGTACTCGCCGCATCAACCATTCATCTACATTCGAGCAATCAACTATGCAACAGCACGCCTATCCAGCTGAGGCCGCGATCGAACAACGAGCCTCAGATCTCCACACCCGAGCCGGCTTCCGCGGCCCGTGGAATCTGCGCACTACAGGTAGCGACCACGGCGCCGGCCTTGCCGACCAGGGGTTCGCACCGCCGACCGAAATCACCGTTCATAGCCTTCGCCTGCTCCCGGCACCGGCAATGTTGAACTGCTCGACGGCACCATCCGATCTGCGCTTCGCATGACCAGCCTCTGTGGCCATGGCACCAACCCGGCGACGAAGGACCATCTGGCGTGCCGAAGCGGCGGCCCGCGATGAAGGACATGTGATCCCCATGGACGCGGGTATGGCGGCGGCACGAGAGGATCCGGCCACGGATGCGGGATCTCTGCTGTCGCCGGATCAACTATTGGCCGCGATCGCCGGTCGTCTCACTGAACCGTCGCCGCTGATCGCGTGGGCGAGAGAACTGGGCGATCTACACGCCGCACTGATTTCGGCGGTTTTGAATCCTCGGCGGCGTCCACCGGACGTCACCGAGGCGGCCCTCCATGCGGATATCGCGAAGGTCATCGACAAGATCAACTCTTGGGCGGTGTTCTACGTCCGCCACAGCCGGTGCGCCCGCCGTCACACTCACTCCTTTGGTGAGGTGATCAGTCATGTCGCAAAGACCTACGCCGAGGCGTGGTGGACGGTGCTGCACACCGACTGCGAGGAGCTTCGGCACTCGGCGTGGGTCCATCTCGGCGAGGTCCGTGAAGGCTACGCGCAGCTCATCGGCGATATCCGGGCCGGCCGCGTCCAACTCCCACTGGGATGGCGAGGCATCCGACATACCCGACAAAATGACAGAGACAACCCAGCCTAAAAGGGGATTCCGGAATCGGCGTTCGCGGCCTACGCCGCGATCAGGACGCAATGACAGCCGCACTAACACTGGAGCAGCGGCCCGGCCGCGCCGACGGTCGCAACCGACCTTTCATCAGTCTCAACAGGACTTGCTCGGCCCCAACGCATCACCAGCCAGCCCTATCCCGCAGCAACGTGGAACTGCTCCCGATGCTCCACCCACGGACGCTGCCGATCCTCCACACTCATCGCCATGACCGCCGGTAAGTGAATGTTCCGACGGTCAGAACTGACGCAGTTGTCAATGTTCGAAGTCGTTTGCACGGACTACCGAAGCGGTCTGCACGGCCTGGTCGGAGCGGTCCCGTAGATTCCGCAAACGGGTTCTGACCGGATCGAGGGTTCGAGCAACCCGCGGTTTCACGAACGACAGTGCGGCGAACCGGTTTTGGGTCGAGAATGATCGTTTTCACCCATCGCGCCTGCGGTCATGGCTGCGGCTCGGCTGGGTGTGATGGGGTAGTTGCGAAGTGCAGCCAGGTGTCGTGCAGCCACTGCTGGTAGGTGGCCGGATCCCAGCCGAGGGAACGGGTGAGCAGGATGTAGGTTTCGGCTTGCCCGAGCACGCCAGCGGTGGCAATGATCCAGTCCAGGTCGGCGTCGGGATGCAGCAGGCCGTCGGCGTGCATCTGCCGCCAGATTCCGGCGATGTTGTCCTGGGTGGCGGTGCGTCCGGCGTGGGCGGCCTGCGCGATCACTGGTTCGCTGGCTTCAGCCTGGACGGCGACCGCAATGAGCGGGGCGACACGCTCCATCAGAGCCCGTGCGCCGGGCGCGTAGGCAGCGATCCGATCATGCGGGGTGGGGGCGGTCGCGGCGCGCAGATACCAGTCGCGGTGGGCGAGATCGATGTGGTGGGTATCGCCGACGATCGCCACGTCGATAGCGCGTTTGAGCAGCCCTGCTTTGGACCCGAACCGCAGGTAGACCGTGCGCGATCCCACCTTGGCGGCGTCGGCGACCGCCGCAAGGGAGGTCGCGGCATAGCCATCGGCGATGAACAGCCGGGTGGCCGCGTCGATGATCTTCTGTTCGGTCTCCGCCTTGCGCGCATCCCACAACGGCGAGGCCTTCTTGCCCGCCGAACCCTTGACACCTTCACTCATTTGCCGCATCCTTACTGCATCACTACAGTGATACTGCACCATTACATAGCTACTGCAAAGGATAGCAGCGATGATTCCCGCACTCGCTGGGGTGCATCACCTCAAACTTCCCGTCTCCGATCTGACGCGTTCTATCGACTGGTACCGCACCCGGCTGGGCTACACCGTCAGCATCGAATTCCACGAGCAGGGCACCCTGATGGGCGTGGCCCTGCACCACCCGGCCGGCGGCCCGATGCTCGCTCTTCGGTACGACCCCGAAAAAGCCGTGGCGGCAGCGGGATTCGACTACTTCTCCCTCGGCGTGCCAGACAAGACAGCGCTGGAAGCGCTCGCGGCGGCACTGGCAGATCTCGGCGAATCCCATGCCGGGGTGCATTTCGCCACGATCGGCTGGATCCTGCCCGAGCTACACGACCCCGACGGGCACGAAATCCGCTTCTACACGGTGGAATCCCACACCGAACTCGGTGACCAGTGCCTGGTCATCACCGACGCCCGCGAAACCCGCCCATAGCGATCCTGCACCAGCCGTTCGCGCTTCAGCGGCCGAAACTCCGCGGCGGAAGCCGTGATCCCATCAACTCACAGGAAAGTCGCCGCTCGCATCAGCGCGGCCCTTCTTGTCAAGACGCTGTTCGCCGCTGTGCCCGGCCAGGCACAGGCCGCCGACGACTGTAAAAGCCCGGGGACCGGCTTCGGACGAGCGCAAATTTGTCTGAGAAGTACACTCCATCGACAAGGAGGCCATCATGGCATCCAGCACGCAATTCGTCTCCGGCCGCGGAGGTTTCCGCGCGAACGTAGCCCCGCGCGAACGTTCGAAGCGACTCCGATGCCTGATTGCCGCCGCCGCGGTGATACCGGGACTGCTCGTTGTAGGTCAGGGCACCGCCGAGGCGGCCGGTCCATGCGCTCTCTGGGCATTCCCCGCCAACGGCATCGTTCGCATCACCCAAAGCAACGGCTGGACCGTGACCTTCACGGGCGTCGGCCAACAGGTCACGTCACGAGCGTTGGCCACCTCGTCCCGCGCCAACATGATGGACGGGACGGTCAGTTGGCACTCGAACTGGACCAACGACAACAACCCTGCGGTGGTCAGCTTCACGATCAACTGGAGCAGCGGCCCTCCGGGCGACTACACGGGCACCCCGGACAGCAATGGTTTCGCGCATGGAACCACATATGACAAGAAAAATCGCTCGTCCAAGGCTACGTGGGACTCGACAACACCCTTTCAGTGCATATCGCGGTCAGCTAGATAGTCTGGTGTGGCCTCGAGGTACATCCCAACACCACGGCTGCGACCGGTGCGAACAGCGTCAGAATAGGGTCAGTTGTGACAATTCAGGCTCCGGGAAGGATTCCCAGTGATGCGCGTCGGCTACCTCCGAGTCAGCACCGGCCATCAGAACGCCGATCGCCAACTCGACGGCATCGACGTCGAAAAGATCTTCACCGATTGGGCCTCCGGGGAAAAACACCACTCGCCTGAAACTCGACGAGCTGATCGCGTTCGTCCGTAAGGGCGACACGGTGACCGTGCACTCGACGGATCGGCTCGCCCGCAACCCCGTCCCATCACGGATGGGCGAAACATACAGGTCAGAGGCGATTCTCGGCTCAGTCACCCCTACAACGCAAGGACCGCCCAACCTCTCACTGCTGCGATTCGCGGTGTGCGTCGCCACGCTGACCGGCGCGGTGGCGGCCATCATTTGGGCGATGGGTCTGTAATTCCGCCACAGGAGACAATTTTCGAGCAGGATGTCTTCGCACTGACGGAGGATTTGGGAAGGGAGTAGGCGCGCCGGCAAGCACAGCGGGATACCGGTCCGGCGCATTCAGATAGCAGGGCGTGTCACGTACCGGTTGGGCACAGCCGCAGATTTGCCAGGCGCACACGGATTCGACAGTTTTCCCTGACCCGGCCGCGCCGGCCGCTTAAGCTAGCTGCGCCGCAACCTGCAACAAATACTCGAGGTCGAGAAGCGCTAAGACGTAGACGTCCAGGAGGTACGGAATGCCGGAAGCCGGTCGTTGGCGGCTATCACGTCCGATATTGATTGCGAGCATGTTGCCGCTTGCGGTTGTTCTCGGAACCGGAGTAGCCAACGCATCCCCGGGGGACACCGCGCAAGCACCCGCCATGCCACCGACGACAACGGACTGGCTGGTGCTGACGCACAACGAGCAGGGGCAAGGTCCTTTCCCGTTGCCCGCCCTACTCTCTCTACTCGGCCAGTCGCCGGTCGATATCGGACCGCTGGTCGACACGCACCGCGGCGATCGAGCTGTCGGCCCAGCGAATCCGCTCGCCGCCGACAGTCGGACCCGAGTCGAGACGGTGGACGCGCCGGACTCGCCGCCGGCCGTGGATCCGGAGCCGATCCAGGCGTTCTGCCAGCACGTCCCCGTAGATCCCCGCCGATGCTCCGTCACCGCCGTGGACGCGGGCGTCGGTGCGGCAATCGGTGCGGGCATCGCCGCAGGAATGTCCGCGCCCGTCGCGATAGCCGCCGCACTGGTCGGCGCCGGCGTCGGGTTCGTCGTCGGTATCCCGTTCCTGCCGACCGGCTTGGTTGTCGGCCCGCTCGTCGGCGCGGCCGTCGGCGTCGCCGTCGTTGCCGGACCTGCCGCCCTGCTCGGTGGGGCGTTCGGGGCGGCGGTCGGGGTGATAGTGGGCATCACCACGCCCCTTCCACAAGACGACGGTCGAATCGATGGATCCGGCGCGCCCACCACCTCGCCGAGATCGAACACGGTCATCGATCCAGTCGTGCGTTGAGAATCCGGGCGATCTGAGCAATCGCACCCGGTTCGGTCATTGCGAGGTGGGTCGCATCGATGTCGAAAATCGACATCTGCCCGCGGACCACCCGCGCCCATCCCGCGTGACCCGCAGCATCGGATCGCCTTTCACGTGTCGCGGTGAAATAGAGCATGTCGCTGTCCAAGACCGCGGGCCGCCACACACTGGCTGCCCGGATCGCCAGGTTGTAGGCAGCGGTCAGGCGCTCGATCCGTGCGGCGTCGATACCGAGGCTGCCCCCGAGGTGCCGTTCGATCAGGTCGGCGGCCTCCTCGGCAGTCGCATCGGGGCTCACGAAATCGACGCCCATGACCGGGCCGAGATTGCTGATCAGTTCGCCGGCCGTGACGGCGTAGAGCGTCGACTCGTCGACACCGTCCGCCTCGGCGTCCAACAGTGCCAGTAGCGCAACCTGTTCACCGGCGGCACGCATCTCGACGGCAATGGCATGGGCGATCACACCACCCAGTGACCAGCCGAGGAGGTGATAGGGGCCGTGTGGCTGAACCGCGCGAATCTCGTCGAAGTAGCGTTCGGCCATTTCTTCGATCGATGTGGGACCGGGGTCCTCGCCACCGATTTGCGGCGCCTGAATGCCGTAGATCGGTCGTCCGTCGGAGAGGTACCGGTCGAGTGTGCGGTAACACCACGACAGGCCCAACGCCGGGTGGATACAGAACAGTGGTGGTCGCTCACCGCTGGTCCGGATCGGAAGCAGCGCGTCGAAGCCGACATCGGTCCGGTCGATGGCCGGACCGGAGCGCATTCTGGCTTCGATCCGCTTTGCCAGGTCGGCCGGGCAGGGATCCGACAACATCCAGCTGATCGGAACCTCGTAGTCGAGTTCTTTCCGCAACTCGCTCACCACTTGCACCGACTTCAGCGAGTTACCACCCAATGCATAGAAGTCGTCATCGGCGCCCACCCGATCCACGCCGAGTACCGCTCCGAAGGCCCGTGCGACCTCCCCTTCCAGCCACGACGAGGGCTGCCTGAACTCCGCTACCGCGAGCACCGGCTCCGGTAGCAGCGTGCGGTCCAGCTTGCCCGACGCGGTGAGCGGCACCGTGTCGAGCACCATCATCGTGGTGGGCACCATGTAGTCGGGCAGTTTGGCTGCCGCGTGCGCCGAGACCGCCGCGGTGTCGACCGTGGCGCCCGCGGCGGGTACGAGGTAACCGACGAGGTGGTCCACCGCACCGGTGGAGCGCACCACAGCGATCGCCCGGGCGATGCTGGGGTGCTCGGCAAGTACTGCCTCGATTTCACCGAGTTCGATACGCAGGCCGCGCAGCTTCACCTGGAAATCGGTGCGGCCCAGATATTCCAATTCGCCGTTCTGGCGCCAGCGCACCAGGTCGCCGGTGCGGTACAGGCGCAGGCCGTCACCGTGCGGGTCGGGCACGAACCGTTCCGCGGTGAGGCCCGGACGTGACTGATAGCCGCGCGCGAGCTGGGTGCCCGCCAAGTACAGCTCCCCGGCGACACCGGGCGGTACCGGATGTAACCGGTTGTCGAGCACGTATGCCCGCGCGTTCCATACCGGTGTGCCCATCGGCATGCTCCCGCTGTCGGCTTCGGTCACCCGATGCGCGGTCGCGCACACGGTGAACTCCGTCGGCCCGTACAGATTGTGCAACTCGACCCCTGGCACTATTCGCCGCACCGCGGCAACCACCTCGGGGCCGAATGCCTCACCGCCCACCAGGAGCGTCCGCACCGACTCCAGTGACTCCGCGGGCGCCGCGTCCGCTAGTACCGCCAGCATCGACGGCACGAACGCGGTGATCGTGACCCGCTGGGTGGCAATGGTTTCGGCGAGATAGGCCGGGTCGGTATGCCCGTCGGCTCGCGCGATCACCAGCCGCGCCCCCACCGCCAGTGTCGCAAACAGCTCCCACACCGACATGTCGAACGTGGCCGGGGACTTGTGCAACACGACGTCATTCGGCGTCAGTGCGTAGGTCCCGCTCACCCACCGCAACTGGTTGACCACCGAACAATGCGATATCGCAACACCTTTCGGTCGCCCGGTCGACCCCGAAGTGAAGAGCACGTATGCGACGTTGTGCGGTCGCAGCGGTGCGCGCCGATCGGCGTCGGTGACCGGCGCGTCATCGAATCCGGACAGCTCCAGCCCATCGAGGGACGACAGCTCCAGCACCGGTGCGGCGATCGACAGCATGTACGCGATGCGGTCGGCCGGAAGGTCCGGATCGACCGGCACGTACCCGCCGCCTGCGGCGTGCACCGCGTACATGGCGATGACCTGATCCAGTGAACGCCGCACCCGCAGCGCCACCAACGACTCCGGACCCACTCCGCGGGAAATCAACCACCGCGCCAACCGGTATACGCGAGACGCGAATTCCGCATAGGTCAGCGTCTGTTCCCCGACTATCACCGCGGGCCGGTCCGCATGCGCCCGCACGGAGTGGGCGAAGACGGAGGCGAGCGTCTCACCCGCACGGAGCCTGCGATCGGTCGAATTCCACTGCGTCAGAACGGCTTCCCGTTCATCGGCGCCGAGCAGATCCACCTCGTGCACCGGCTGCGCCGAATCGGTCACCAGTGCGCCGAGCAACCGCAGCAGGCGATCGACGATCGTGGTCACTGTCGTCGCGTCGAAGAGGTCGCTCGCGTAGGTCACCCCGCCGCTGATGCCGGCCGGGCCACCGGTGGAGTCATAGGAATCCGACATCGTGATCTGCAGATCGAACAGTGCGGTGTCGATGTCGGCCGTCATGGCCGACGCCGAGAGCCCCGGAAGTTCGAACTGGGCCCAGGCGACGTTCTGGAATGCCAGCATCACTTGGAACAGTGGATGGTGGGCATGCGACCGCACCGGGTTCAACTCCTGCACCAGCCGCTCGAACGGAACATCGGCGTGCCCGAACGCGGCCAGATCGGTCCCACGCACGTGTTCGAGGAGCTGGGTGAACGTCATCCCCGGGGTCAACCGGGTCCGCAGCACCAGGGTGTTGACGAACATCCCGACCAGATCGTCGAGTTCGGGCTCGCCGCGTCCCGCATACGGAGTGCCGATCGCTATATCGTCCGTATCGGCCAGCCGGGCCAGCGTGGCCGCCAGCGCAGCGTGGAAGACCATGAACAGCGTCGTGTTGTGTGCTCGCGCGACCTGCTGTAATCCCGCATGCAGATCGGCACCGACGGCTATCGGTACGCTCGCGCCCGCATAGGTCTGTATGGGCGGACGCGGTCGGTCGGTCGGCAGCTCCAGCAAAACCGGGAGCTCCGCCAATTCGAGTGTCCAGTAGTCGATCTGGGCACGTAGCAGCGATTCGGGATCGGCTTCGGTCCCCAACACCGTCCGCTGCCAGATCGCGTAATCGGCGTGCTGCACCGGCAGCAGCGGCCAGCTCGGCGTCTCCCTGAGCAGGTGTGCTGTGTACGCGGTCATCATGTCCCGTGCCAGCGGGCCGAGCGACGACCCGTCGCAGGAAATGTGGTGCACCACCACGGCCAGGACCCACTCGTTCGGCCCGAGCTCGAACAACCGTACCCGCACCGGCGCCTCGACCGTCACATCGAATACCGTCGAGACGAATGCCGACAACGACTCGGCCAGTTCCGGTTCCGCGACCGAGGTCACGGTCATCGGCGCAAATGCCTCGGCGGAGGGAAGGACAACCTGCGACGGCTCACCCTCGGCATACGGGTATACGGTCCGCAGTACTTCGTGCCGGTTCAGCACATCCTCGATGGCCGCGCGCAGCGCGTCGAGATTCAGCTGTCCGGACAGCCGCAGCACGATCGGAATGCTGTAGGCGGCCGAGCCGGGCTCGAGCTGGTTCAGGAACCACATCCGCTGCTGTGCGTACGACAGGGGAATTCGCTGCGGCCGTGGCTGTGCGGTCAGCGCTACCCGACCGGTGTCGGCCTGCGATTCGGCGCGCGCGGCCAACCTCCCGACCGTCGGCGCCTCGAAAATCATCGACGCAGGGATGGTCGCGTCGAGCGCGGCACCGATCCGCGCGGCTACCCGGGTGGCCACCAGGCTGTTGCCACCGAGCTCGAAGAAGTCGTCGTCGGCGCCTACGGGACCGTCGATGTCGAGGACGTCGGCGAATACGCCTGCCACTATTTCCTCCACCGGTGAGGCCGGGGCCCGGAATCGCTTGGCCTGGACGACGGGTGCCGGCAGGGCCGCCCGGTCGAGCTTTCCATTCGGCGACAGGGGGATCGCGTCGAGGATCATCACCGCGGCGGGCACCAGGTACGACGGCAGCACCTCGGCCAACGCCGCCCGTAACTGTTCGCCCGAGAGGCTCGCACCGGTTTCGGGCACCGCATAGGACACCAACTGCGCCGGACCCGCGTCCGCACGCCACGGCACCGTGACCGCGTATGCCACCTCCGCCCGCGCGCTCAGCACAGCGTCGATCTCGCCCAGCTCGACCCGGTAACCACGGACTTTCACCTGGGAATCGTTGCGCCCCAGGAACTCCAGGGCACCGTCGGTATTCCAGCGCACCACATCCCCGGTGCGGTACATGCGGCGTCCCGGTTCCCCGAACGGACGCGCCACGAACCGCGCCGCATTGGTAGCCGCCTGGTTCAGGTACCCGCGCGCCAGCGCCGGACCTGCCAGATACAGCTCTCCGGCCACCCCCACCGGCACCGGCTGCAGCCGGGCATCCAGGACCAGCGCCTGTATTCCCGGCATCGGGGCACCGATCGTCGGCCGGTCATCCGGCCGCAGCGCACCCGTCGCCGTGGCGACAATCGTGGCCTCGGTCGGCCCGTACAGCACCTGGAACTTCCGGGCGCCCGCGACGTCGGTGCCCGCCCATCGGCTCACCAGATCCGCCAGAACCTCCTCACCACCGGACATCACCAGCCGCAAGTCGTCCAGCCCGGCCGGATCCACCGACGCGAGCGCGGCCGGGGTCATGAAGGCGTGGGTGACCCGCTGCACGCGCAAGAACTCGGCCAGCTCACCGCCGCCGTATATACCCGTCGGCGCCACGACCAGTGCACCGGCCCGGCTGACCGCGATCAGGATCTCCATCAGTGCGGCGTCGAACGACGGCGACGCGAAATGCAACACCCTGGACGTACGCCGGAGCTCGCGGTCGGCGCGCCGCCCCGAGACGAAGTCGGCAATGCCGGAATGTGTGATGGCGACGCCCTTCGGCACCCCGGTGGATCCGGAGGTGAAGACCACGTAGGCGACATCCGAGGCCCGCAGCGGCCGCGGCCGCTCGTCATCGCCGATCGGGCCGCTCGCCGCCGCGTCGATCTGTGCGGCGACGACCGGGTCGTCGAGCACGATCCAGTCCACCGAACCGGGCAGCTGGGCACGCGCTGACGACAGCGTAATTCCCAGCGTCGCATCGGAATCCGAGACCATCTGCGCGATCCGGCTCGCGGGATAGCCCGGGTCCACCGGTACGTACGCCGCACCCGTCTTGACCACCGCCCACCACGCGACGACGGATTCCATCGACCGCGCTGCCGCCACCAGCACCGGATGCTCCGGTCCGGCGCCACGGCGGATCAGTACCCTCGCCAGCCGGCTGGACCGCTCGTCCAGCTGCGCGTACGACAACGTGGCATCCCCCGCAACAACGGCGATACCGTCGCCATTGTCCCCTACGGCCGAGGCGAACACGTCCGGCAGCAATCCGGAGGGCTCCGGCGCCGCCACGGTATGCGTCCCCACCCGTGACGTGAGCGCCGAACGCTCGTCGGCTTCCAGCCAGTCGATATCCCCGATCACTACGGTCGGATCGTCGGCGACGGCTTCCAGCACCCGCACCAACCGTCGGACGATCGCCGCCGCGGTCGCCTCGTCGAACAGATCCCGTGCATAGGCCATCGTGCCCGAGATGCCTTGCACCACACCGGCATTGCCGAACGAATCGGACAGCACCAGTTGCAGGTCGAACTGGGTCGCCCCGGTATCCACATCTGCTCGGGCGACCCGGACATCGGGCAGCGCGATATCGACCGTCGACACGTTCTGGAACGCCAGAGCCACCTGGAACAACGGATGCCGCGCCGCAGATCGCTCCGGGCTCAACGCCTCCACGACCCGCTCGAACGGCACGTCCGCGTGATCGAATGCAAGCAGGTCCGTCTCGCGAGTGCGCATCAGCAACTCGGAGAACGGCTCGCCCGTATCCACCCGGGTCCGCAATGCGAGGGTGTTCACGAACATCCCCACCAGATCGTCCAGAGCGGGCTCGCCGCGCCCCGCGACCGGGGTGCCGATCACTACATCATCGCTGCCACCGAGACGCCCTAATACCGTTGCCAGCGCCGCGTGCATCACCATGAACAGCGACGACCCGCGCGACCGTGCCAGCGCGAGCAGCCGCTCGTGCAGCCTCGCATCGATCTCCACCGGAACCCGGCTTCCCGACAGCGATGCGACGGCCGGGCGTGGTCGGTCCGCGGGCAGTTCCAGCCGATCCGGTGCGCCCGCGAGCGTCGAGCGCCAGAACTCCAGCTGCGCGGACATCAACGACGCCGGATCGTCCTCGGTCCCCAGCATCTGCCGTTGCCACCACGCGAAATCCGCGTACTGCACGGCGAGCGGCTCCCATTCCGGCGCGTGCCCGGCCAGTCGCGCGGCATACGCCGCCATCACGTCACGGGCCAACGGCCCCATCGACTGACCATCGCCTGCGATGTGATGGACAACCAGCACCAGCAGGAATTCTCCTGTGTCACCGTCGAACTCGAACAATCCCACTCGCATCGGCACTCCGGCCGTCACATCGAATCCGCGCCGCACGAACTCGCCCACCACATCCGCGACCGAATCCGCGGGCACTCGCACCGGCTCCGCCGGCACCGCGGGCTCGTCGAGAACGACCTGCCGCGGCTCACCGGAGACTTCCGGATATATCGTCCGCAGAACCTCGTGACGTGCCATCACATCCGTGAGTGCGGCCGCCAGCGCCGCGGTGTCCAGCCGCCCCGACAGCCGCAGCATCACCGGAATGTTGTATGCCGCCGACTTCGGGTCGAACCGGTTCAGGAACCACATCCGCTGCTGTGCCAGCGACAGCGGTACGGGATCGGGGTGTACTCCTGGCAGCAGGGGCAACCGGCCCCCACCGCTGAGTGTCCCTGCGAGCGCGGCCAATTCGCCGACGGTCGGCGCCTCGAACACCGAACGCACCGGGACGCGCACGTCCATGGCCGCACCTATGCGCGCCACCACCAGCGAGGCGCTCAGCGAATCGCCGCCCAGCGCGAAGAAGTCGTCGTCGACTCCCACCCGGTCCACGTCGAGTACCTGCTCGAATGTCCGCGCGACCAACGCTTCCAACCCGGGCGATGGCGCTCGGAATTCGCGGGCGACGGCAACCGGGTCGGGCAACCGCTCGCGATCCAGCTTCCCGTTGGCGGTCAGCGGCACCTCGTTCAGCACCACCACCGCGGATGGCACCATGTACCGGGGCAACGCCTCGGCCAGCGCCGCACGCAACTCCTCGCCCGATACCTCCGCCCCGGTCGCGGGCACGACATAGGACACCAGCAGCACCGGTCGCCCCTCATCGCTCCACGGCACGGTGACCGCGTATGCCACATCCGCATGCGCACCCAGCACCGCGTCGATCTCCCCCAGCTCGATCCTGGTGCCGCGCACCTTCACCTGAAAATCGTTGCGCCCAAGGAACTCCATCTCACCATCGGCGGTGCGGCGCACCACGTCACCGGTCGCGTACATGCGCTGACCCGGCTCCCCGAACGGGCATGCGACGAACCGCGCCGCGGTCAACCCCGTCCTGGCGACGTACCCATCGGCCAGGCCGGGGCCGAACAGGTACAGCTCGCCCGCGACACCGTGTGGCACGGGCCGCAACCAGGTATCCAGGACCACGGCCGCGACCGGGCCGACCGGCCTGCCGATCGTGATCGCGGCACCCGGTGTCAGAGCGTCGCCGGAGGTAGCCCAGATAGTGCATTCCGTCGGCCCGTAGACATTGACCATAGTGCGATGCGGCGCCCACCGATCGACCAGTTCCGGACCGACCGGCTCACCGGCCGGTGCCAGCACGCGCAGCCCGTCGAGACCATCGCACGGGACTGTCGCCAACGCCGACGGGGTCACGATGGCATGCGAAATACCTTCTCGCCGGATCAGATTCGCCAGCTCTGGACCGGCGTAGACATCGGCAGGCGATACGACGAGCCGACCGCCCGAGCCGTGCGCCATCAACAGCTCGAACACCGAGGCGTCGAAGCTGGGCGAGGCGACCTGCAGTACCACCGACGTCGGGTCGACCCCGAGTATTCGTCGCTGCGCCGCGACAATATCGGCCAAGCCGCGATGGCTGACGAGAACGCCCTTGGGCGTTCCGGTCGACCCGGAGGTATAGCTCACGTACACGGTCTGATCCCGCCGAATCGGCCCGCCGCGTTCAGCATCGGTGATCGGCGCGACTGGGACCGAGTCCAGGGCGCCGACCGTCTGCTCCCCGTCGAGGATCAGCCAGTCGACGCCCTCGGGAAGATGCTTCCTGGTTGATGTATCAGTCAGTCCGAGAGAGATTTTCGAGTCCGACAGCAGAAATTCGATGCGCTCCGCCGGCAGGATCGGATCGATCGGCAGGAAGGCGGCGCCGGTCTTGGCCACGGCCCACAGGGCGACCGTCGCCGCAAGGGATCGCGGAAGCACGCAAGCGACGACCTGGCCCCGCCGGGCACCATGCCGCAGCAGGATCCGAGCCAGACGTGCGGATCGCTCGTCGAGCTGCCGGTAGGTAATGGCGGCCGTACCGCACCGCACGGCGATCGCGTCGAGTTCAGCGGCAGCGGAAGCGGCGAGGATGCGGTCCAACGTGTCCGGAATCGCAGCTTCCGCACCCGAAACCGGCCACGACGGCCCCGGTTCCTCGTCGAGCGGCAGCTCGCCGAGCCGCACGTCCGCGTTCTCGGCGATCCGGCACAGCAGCTCGATGAAGCGGTCGAGGATGCGGCGCGCCGAGGCCGTGTCGAATGCGCGCTCGTGGAACCGGAGGATGATCCGCAGCCCCTGTACCTCGCCGTCCTCGGACTGCTTCGGTTCCGCGGCCAGGATCAGCGGGTACGGCGTCGCGTCCACACCGCTGAGTTCATCCACCCGCAGGCCCGCCGAATCGACGAGTTCCTGCAGCGCCCTCCGGTCGACAGGGAACGACTGGAAGGTGATGGCGGTGTCGAAGAGTTCGGGCAGGCCGACGCTGCGGTGAATCTCGGGTAGGCCGATATGGTGATGCTCCAGCATGCGCGCGTGCCGCGCCTGAATGCCGGTCAGCAACTCGCGCACCGTCATGGTTGGTTCGAGCGGGACCCTCACCGGAACCGTAGTCAGGAACATGCCGAGCGTCTGATCGACCAGCGGCAACTCCGGGGGCCTGCCCGACACCGCGGCGCCGAAGATCACATCGGTCTCACCGGTCGATACGCGCAGATTCAAGGCCCAGGCCGCGGCCACCGCCGCATTGATGGTGACGGCTGTCTCCGCCGCCACTCGACGGAGTTCCGCGAAACGATCCGCCGTGAGTTCGGCCGCGACCTCGGCGGCGGATGCGGAGCCCGTCGCGGCGGCTTCGCGGGACACCCGGGTGGGTGCGTCGACATCCGAAAAGGCTTGTGCCCATGCCGATTTGGCTGCGGCGCTGTCCTGCCGACCCAACCAGGACAGATAGTCGCGGTAGGAGGGAGCGGGCCCGGCGGAGTCGATATGTGCGGGAGATCCGTAGTAGTCGAGCAGTTCTCGCATCAGCAACGGCATCGACCAGCCGTCCAGGATCACATGGTGATTCGTGACGAGCAGCCGGAAAGACCGCGCATCGAGACGGATCAGCGTCAAGCGCAGGAGCGGAGGAGCCGACAGGTCGAATCCCGCCGCCGCGTCCGCCGCGGCGATCGCTCCCGGGTCGGCGGGCGATTCCGCATCGCCACCATCGGCGAGATCGATCTCCCGGAACGGGATTTCGGCATGGTCCAGCACGACCTGGCACGGCCCTGCCGCCGTCTCCACAAAGGCGGCCCGCAGGATATCGTGCCGGTCGACCACGGCCTGGGCGGCACGTCGCAGGCGCTCACCGTCGACCGCGCCGGACAATCCGATCGTCGTCTGGACGGTGTAGTTGTCCCCGGCATCCGGGTCGAACGTCGAGTCGAAGTGCATCCCGGATTGCATGGGCGACAACGGCCAAATATCGGACAGGCCGGGGTACTGCCGTTCGAGCCGATCGATGTCCTGTTCTGTCAGCACGACGAGCGGATGATCCGAGGTGCGATCCGCCGTCGGGTGTCGCGGGGGTTCCTCGATGGCCATCGGAGCCGCATCGCGGCCCGCCAGGGCGGCGAGGGCGGCAACCGTCTTGCCTTCGAACACATCTCGCGGTGTCAACGTGAGCCCGGCGGATCTCGCCAGCGCCACCAGCCGCATCGAGACGATACTGTCCCCGCCGAGCGCGAAGAAGTTGCTGTCGGCGGACACCGTGTCGAGATGGAGCACATCGGCGAAGAGTTGCGCCACGACCTGCTCCGTAGGCGTCGACGGCGGCCTGCCGCCCGCGGCGTCGAGATCGAAGGCGCACTGCCGCAATGCTTTCCGATCGATCTTGCCCGTCGGCGTGCGCGGCATCTCCTCGAGCCGCACGATCGTCGCGGGATTCATATAACGGGGTAGCCTGTCCGCGAGATCGTCTCCGATTGCCGCCACATTCACGGCGGAGCCCGGCACGGAGACGACATAGGACACCAGAACCGGTTCGCCTGCAGGCCCCTGCACCGCGACGGTGGCGACGCTCGCCACTTCCGGGTGCCGGGCCACGTGGGCATCGATTTCCCCTGGCTCGATCCGGAGGCCGTGAATCTTGATCTGCTGATCGCAGCGGCCCAGGTATTCCAGTGCCAACCCGGCGGGTCCGCGCACCCAGCGCACGGAATCACCGGTGCGGTAGATCCGCTCGCCACGAGTGGATCGCGGATCCGCGACGAAGCGCGACGCGGTCACGCCCGGTCGATCGATGTACCCGCGGGCAAGTCCGGGACCACCGATATAGAGTTCGCCCGCGACACCGACCGGCACCGGTCGCAGCCACGTGTCGAGAACCAAGGCGGACGCGCCGCGGATCGGGCCACCGATCGTCATCGGCTCGCCCGGTACCAGGGCATCCGACCCCGTCGCCCAGATCGTGCACTCGGTCGGTCCGTAATGATTCATCAGCCGTCGTCCATGGCCCCACCGGTGCACGGTGTCCGGCCCGGTCGCTTCGCCGACAACCGCGAGCGTTGTCAACGATGGTGTGCGAGACGGATCCATCGTGTTCAGCACGGACGGGGTGATGATCGCGTGCGAAACCTGCTGCGACCGGAGCAATTCCTCGAGGTCGGCCCCGGCGTACACCTCCGGTGGCGCCACGACCAGACAGGCGCCACTGGCGTGCGCCACCAGCAACTCCGACAGGCAGGCGTCGAATCCCGGCGCCGCGACCTGCAACACCCGTGAATCCGTATCCACACCGAAGGCGTCGATCTGCGCCGCGACCAGACAGGCCAGACCTCGATGGCTGAGGTGGACCGCCTTCGGTTTGCCGGTCGATCCGGACGTATAGATCACGTATGCCGCGTTGTCGGCGGACAGCCGGTCGGTCCCGGCCGAACGAGGTAGACCATCATGAGCGTCCGAAGCCGAGGCGTCCAGCAGCAACCAATCGATAGTATCCGGAAGCTGCTGCGCCACAGCGCTGGTCGTCACGCCAAGTCCGGTCCGCGAGTCGGACAACAACTCCCCGATCCGCGCGGCGGGATTGCCGAGATCCAACGGCAGGAAGGCGGCACCTGTTTTCGCCACCGCCCAGATCGCGACCACCAGTTCGGCCGAACGGGGAACGGCCACTGCGACGATCGACTCGGCGCGAGCACCGTGGGCGGCCAGCAGGCGAGCGAACCTGTCTGCGCGACGCTCCAGCTCACGATAGGTCCACGTGGTGTCACCGCACCGGACAGCCACGGCATCCGGATACCTCCGCGCGGTCCTCCACAGGATGTCGCGCAGTACGAGCTCCGCGACCGGCTCCTCGCTGCCGACCGAAAGCAGTTCCGCGCGTTCGGAATCCCAGCAAGAGGAGATCGTGGCGACCGTCCGGGCGGGATCGATGACGATCTGCGTGAGAAGCAGCTCGAATCGTTCGAGCAGCGTGCGGGCATCGTCCGAATCGAATCGGTCGGTGGCGAATTTCAGCGTCACCGTGTAAGTGCCGGGCTCGTCGGCGTCCGGTCGTCCGTCGCGACTCGACCGCGGCGGGGTCACTTGCAAACTCAGCGGATACGGCGTGGCATCGTGCGCGTCGATCTCGACGAGCCGCAATCCGGCGTCGGAGAGATTGCGTGCCAACAGTTCCCGGTCGAGCGGATAGGACTCGAGCACCGTCGCGGTGTCGAACATATCGGTGATACCGGTGGCCCGTTGCAGCTCCGCCAAGCCGATGTGCTGGTGATCCAGCATTGCGGCCTGCTCGGATTGCACGCGGACGAGTAGGTCGCCGACGGTTTCGTCGGGTTCGAGCCGGACTCGGACGGGCAGCGTGTTGACGAGGAGCCCGACCATGCGCTCGACATCCGGAATCTGCGGCGGACGGTGCGACACCGTATTGCCGAACACCACGTCCGACCGTCCGGTCAGGGCGGCCACCAGCAATGCCCACGCCACCTGCAGAGCCGTGTTGGCAGTGACGCCGTGCGAGCGGCCCAGATCGAGAATCGCAGCGGTGGTCGCGGCGTCCAGATTCAGGCCGACTTCACCGGCGTGCGCGGTGACGGTCCGACCCGGCCCGCTGGTGACCCGCGTCGGACTGTCGATTCCGGCGAGCATCTCCCGCCACGCGGCGATTGCGGCGTCGCGATCCTGAGCCTGTAGCCACTGCAGATACTCTCGGTACGAACGAGGGGGCGCGAGCTCGGCGGTATCGCAATCGGATATGTACAACGAGAGCAACTCGTGGATCAGCAGGGGCATCGACCAGCCGTCCAGCACGAGGTGGTGGTTGGTGACCAGCAACTGGAACATATCGACACCGGTGCGCACGAGGTGGAAACGCACCAGCGGCGGGCGGGCCGGGTCGAACGGAGCCGCAGCCGCCGTCGCGAGTCGCCGAAGTGCTTCTGCCTGCTGGCCGACATCGCTGATATCGGCGATATTCGACTCGCCCCAATCGACCCTGGTGCCGCGCAATACGATCTGACGTGGCCCATCGGCATTCTCGACGAACGCGGTCCGCAGGCTGTCGTGCCGGTCGATGAGCACCTGCGCGGCCCGCCGCATCCGCTCCCCATCCACCGGCCCGGCAAACGTCAGCGCTGCCTGCACGATGTAGCCATCGACCCCATCCCGGTCGTAGACCGTGTGGAACAGCAGCCCGGACTGCAAGGCGGTGAGTGGCCACACATCGGTCACCGACGGGTATTCCCGCAGCCAGTGGTCGATATCGTCCTGCGATACCGCGGTGAGCGGGAAGTCGGATGGAGAGAAGCCGTATACGGTTTCGGATCGAACGTGATCGGCAAGCGCCCCCAGGGCCCGAGCCCACAGCCCTGCGAGCTCTTCGACCTCCTCACCTCCCAACACCTGCGAGGCGAACTCCCAGGTCGCGTCGAGTTCGAGCCCGTCGCGACCTTCCTCGGCGATCGCATTGATATCGAGCACGGCGGACAGCGCCATCCCCGGATCGCTCGTCGCGGTCAGTGCGGTGAACTCGGTGGTGGGTGCCCAGGGCCCCGAGCGTTCACCTACACCCACCCGCCCGAGGTAGTTGAAACTGATCTGAGGTTCGGGCAGGTCTGCGAGCTCGGCGCTTCCCCGTGAATCGAGATGACGCAGCATCTGATAGCCGATGCCGTTGCCGGGCACCGCGCGCAACTGCTCCTTCACCTGCTTTATCGCCAGTCCCGCACCCATGCCGCCGGCTAGCGCATCATCGAGGTCGACATTTTCCCACTCGATCCGGACCGGGAAGCGTGTGGTGAACCAGCCAACGGTGGCGCTGAGATCGGCGCCGGGTAGGGCCCGCTCCTCGCGGCCGTGTCCCTCCAGTGAGATCAACTCTCCGGCGACCGCCGACGTACCGCGCCTGCGCCGCCACTCACCGAGTGCCAGCACCAGGGCCGCCAGCAGCGGATCGTTGGGACCGCAGTGGAAGCGGTCCGGAATGGTGGTGAGAACCGCCTCGGCAACCGCTGCCGAGATGCGCTGATGTACCCGGCCCGCCGTGGCCCCGATGTCACGATCCGGGACCAGACGGCGCGACCCGAGTAGCTGATCGCCTCGCTCGAGTACGTCTTTCCACAGGTCGAGCTCCGCCGACCGCCTGCCCGGCGCCTGCTCGACCAGGCCGTGCACCCACCGCCGGAACGAGGTGGTGACCGGGCCGAAACGCGGTTCGCCGCCGTCGGAAACCTGCGACCAGGCCTGCGCGAGGTCGGCGAGGATGATGCGCCACGACACCGCGTCGACGGCGAGATGGTGAATCACCAGCCACATCAGGTCGGGTCCCGAGCCGTTGCGATCCTGAATCCAGACGGCCTGAACGAGCACACCGTTGCCCGGGTCCAATCGATCCGCGGCGTTGTGCAGGTGCCGGTCGACTTCAGCGGCGTCACGTCGATCGAGCCGAACATCGACGAGCGCGGCGTCCGGGTCGGCCGCTTCCCGATCGAGTACTTCGACGTACCGATCAACCGAATCGCCGCCGCGCAGTGCCGCCCGCAACATGTCGTGGCGGTCCAGCAGGGATCCCAGCGCGCGCACGAGGCCCGCTCGATCGACCCCTTCGGGAAGCTGCACGAGCGCGGCCTGCGCAAATCGGTCGTAATGACCCCGATCGAGCATTGCGTGCATGATCGGCGACAACGGCATCGGCCCTACGCCGCCACCGGGCAACTCGGCCAACTCGGGGGTGTCGCCGGCTTCCGTCGCCGTGGCGGCCAAGCCCGCGACGGTCTTGTGCACGAACACATCCTGTGTGGAGAAACTCAGGCCCTCGGCCTTGGCCCGCGCCACCAGCCGGATCGACAGAATGCTATCGCCGCCTAGGGCGAAGAAGCTGTCGTCCGCCCCGACCAAAGGCACGCCGAGCACCTCGGTGAACAGCCTTGCGACCGCCTTTTCCCGGGCGGTGGCCGGTGCCCGGCCGTCCGGCGCGGTCCCGAATTCGGGCTTCGGCAAAGCGCTGCGATCGAGCTTGCCGAAGGCGTTCACCGGGAGGCTGTCCAACGAGAGGATCACCGCCGGGACCATATGCGGAGGCAGCGAAGCGCGGGCGAAGCGCTGGAGTTCGAGCGGATCGATCCGACGGCCGCTGACCGGGACGACATAGGACGCAAGCACGGTCGTGCCTGCGTTGTTCCGCACCGGCACTGTGACGGAAAGATCCACGTCCTCGTGTGTGGTGAGCGCGGCGTCGATCTCACCCGGTTCGATCCGGTATCCGCGGATCTTGACCTGAAAGTCGCTGCGCCCCATCAATTCCAGCGTCATATCGGCGTTGTCGCCGGTCCAGCGTGCGATGTCGCCGGTGCGGTACATCCGCTCGCCGGCGCCCCCATACGGATCGGCGACGAACCGGGCGGCGGTTTCGACGAACAGATGGCTGTATCCACGGGCCAATCCCGGACCGGCGAGATACAACTCGCCCGCGGTGCCCTTGGGCACGGGTTGGAGCGTTCGGTCCAGCACCATCGCCGAGACGCCACGGATAGGGCCACCGACCGTGTGGGCCTGGCCGGGTCTCAGCATGGCGCCGACGGCGGTCACGGTGGTTTCGGTGGGACCGTATTCGTTGTACATGGACAACGACGGTGTCCACCGCTCGATGACGTGCGGTGGACATACGTCGCCGCCGACTACGAGCACTCGCAAGTCGGTCGCCGGATGCGGGTCCACGGTTGCCAGCATCGGGGGCGTCAGCGTCAGGTGGGTCACGTGCTCATCGGCCAGCAGTTGCGTGAGCGGCTCACCGCCGGTCACCTCGGGCGGCACGATCACCAGCGTGGATCCGCTCGCGAAGCAGGTCAGGAACTGTTCCAGGGAGGCATCGAAACTGGGCGAGAGGGCATAGGACACCCGGGATGTCGTGTCGATGCCGTACGTGGCGGCGCGGTCGGCAATCAGATTCGCGAGGCCGGTGTGCGTGACCTGGACGCCTTTCGGCGCTCCGGTGGATCCCGAGGTATAGGTGATATAGGCGATGTTGGACGGCCGCAGTGGGCGGATACGGTCATCGTCGGAAATCGGCCCGCTCGCGGCGTCGCATTCCCCCGGGGTTGCGGGGTCGTCGAGAACCACATGGCGCATCGCCAGCGGGAGCCGCCCGCGCAGGGCGTCGATCGTGATCGCCACAGCTGCGCCGCTGTCGGCGACGATATGTTCTATCCGCTTCGACGGGTACTCGGGGGCCAACTGGACAAACGCGGCCCCGCATTTCGCGACCGCCCACGTCGCCACGACCGATTCCACCGAGCGTCGCAGCATGATCGCCACCGCCGTGTCCGGCCCACAACCCAGAGCTATCAGATGCCGGGCCAGCCGGGAGGATCTGGCGTCGAGCTCGCCATACGTCATCGTCTGCCCGGCCGAGGTGATCGCGCACGCACGACGATTCCGGCGCGCGCTCTCGGTCAGTATCTCCGGAAACAGCCGTGTTTCGACCCCGCTGGGCCCCCGCACCCGCGGCAGCGCAGACCGTTCCTGCACTTCGAGCAACGGCAGTCTGCTGACCGGACATCCCGCTCCCCCGGCGAGGAATTCGTGCAGAAACATGCAGAACCGCCGGTGGTGACCAGCGAGTTCGTCAGGGCTGTAGGCATTCGGATTTCCCTGGAAGTCGATATGTGTACTGTCTTTGCCGGCACCCGGGTAGATATTGACGAAAAGGTCGGCGGTAGGGCCTGAGGTGAGGACGTTCAGGCGGCCTGTCGTGTTGCCCAGCACAACCTCGTTCTCGATCATCATGAGGTTCACGGCCGGCCCGAAGGATGCCGCCTCGTCGCGCGCAATCCCCATATCGTGGAATATGTCCTCCTGGCGGTAGCGCTGCCGCCGAAGCGCGCTCGTCAACTCGCTTTGCACAGCGGCGATCAGTTCACCGACGCTGCGGCCGGCGACCTGCACCCGCAGCGGGACCACATTTGCCACCATCCCCCCGGAACGGCGCAGCACGGCAGTGTGCCGACCCGAAACCGGCAGGCTCAGCATTACTTCATCGCTTCCGGTCATCCGTGCGAGATAAGCGGCGAACGCCGCGACGATGGCCGGAGCCACGCTCGGGCCGTGCTCGAGCGCGACGCTTTCCAGTAGACGCGCGGTGGCGTCGGGCAGCTCTGTGCTGACCAGCGCCGGATGAATGGTGGGCTTGCCCACGCGACCGGCCAGGCTGACGACGGGAGGCGCGCCTGCCAGGTGCTCCAGCCAGTATCCGCGGTCGTTGTCGAAACGCGCGGAACCCCGGTACGCCAGATCCTGCTCGACGACGTCCCCCAGGTCCTGCGCCGCGCACGGCGCCGCTTCCTCGGACTTCACCCAAGCGTTGTACAGCTCGGTCATCCGGTGCAGCATGGTTACCGCGGCAAATCCATCGAGCGCGATATGGTGCGCACGCTGATACCACAGGAAATGGTCCTCGCCGACCTGGAACACGATGCTCGTCATGAGGTCGTCATTCAGCAGGTCCAGCGGAGCAGAATAATCCTGAACCATCATTCTGCGCGCAGTCGCAACCGGATCGGCGTCCCGGCGCAAGTCCATGACCGACACCGGAGCTCCATGTTCCTCGTCGACGAACTGACATGGCTCTCCGTCGACCTCGGTCAGTCGCATATGTCCGGATCCGAACTCGCGACTGGCGGTTCTGCAGGCCTCGGCAAGCAATTCCGCGTCCAACTCGCCTACGATCTCGACGTATTGGGCCACAGATATCGGCGACGATTCCGCGAGATGCTGGGCAAACCAGATTCCCCGCTGCGCCGCAGTCAGGGGAAGAATATCGAATGATGGAAGTCGCGGGTATCCATTACCGTTGGAGCCCGCGCCGGAACCATTACCCGAATCCATGTTTCCAGAAGAACGTAGTGAGTCGATTTCCAACCATTGCGACCGGTCCGGACTGCCATCGTTGCCACTCTTTCGGCCCATTTCGACCTCCGATGATACCGTTCACTTCAGAAGATCGATTATATAGCTGTAAAGTTGCTAAAATCGTCTAGCTGAAGCCTTGCAACATGGTGACGACAACAGGATCGTATGCTCAGGAAGGCGCGGCCATGGGCGATCGGCACTCAATCTCGCCGACGCAGCGGTGTTCTCGTCGGTCAGACGTCTCAGTCATCCGTCCACCGTCAGGTCGCCCGCAGTGCAGGATCCAAGGACTGAAGTCGCAAGTTTGAGCACGACTCGGCATCCAGTCGCAAATACTGCGCAGACACTTGCCGCGCCGTCAAGATGGCTATAACGTGGCATGAAGCCTGTTCGAGCACGAAGGAGCAGTTCAGACCGGCGGATCAGCAATGAGTTGGCTAATCCGTGCCATGATCAGTCAGGTTAGGCTGCCGACAGTTCCATCTTCTCACGGTCAGCCTTGAAATCCCGAGCAACTGCGCGGCCTGTTTCGGGTACTCCAGCACCAGGTAGGCATCGAATCCTGCGGGAGATCCAGGGCTCCCACCCGCCGATTAGATTCCTCGACCTTGGGAATGCCCATAGTTAACTGTGATAGTTTCAGATCGATGATAGCACCCCATAGACCGCTGGATTGCCGAGACATTGGGAGCCGCTGAATTTTCCGCTGCGGAATCCTCTTTTGCGCCTACGGACGAGCCGGAACGGTCCGCCCTGGGTATAGCTATCTGCAACGTTCTTAATTCGCTGGCTCGACAGCGAGCTCACTGTCGACGGTCTGATCGGCGACGCTTGCACCAAGGTCCTCGGCACTCATAGCCGACTGGCAGCAGCCGGTTCCCGCTGTCGGCTGGCGGGATTCACGACCCGTTCCAGCGCCCGCAGATCGGCCTCGAGAGTTCGGAACAGCGTGTAGGCGATGATGAAGGCGATGACCGCGCCCGCGCACACCACCCGCACCGCCACAATCACCCGCGAAATGTCATCCGGCGGCAGGAAGGTCACACCGGCCACTGCAAGCAGCGGCACCGACGCCGCCACCGACAGATACACGGTGCAGC
This sequence comes from Nocardia sp. GCM10030253, assembly GCF_042675075.1. Classification (NCBI taxonomy): domain Bacteria; kingdom Bacillati; phylum Actinomycetota; class Actinomycetes; order Mycobacteriales; family Nocardiaceae; genus Nocardia; species Nocardia sp. GCM10030253. The sequence goes on from NZ_JBHTDL010000002.1 coordinate 462,143, forward strand.
GGTGATCGAGCCGGCGCAGGTGTAGCGCATCGCCCGCGATGATGTCGCCATGCCGTAGGAACAGCGGGTAGATACAGCGCACCATGTAGAACGTCACCAGGAAGAACGGGTAGGCCACCGCCATCGCGCCACAGACCAGCCCTCCGCCCAGGAAGTGCAGCAGCACCTCCCCGGTGAGCTCTTTCGTCGTGTAGTGCATCACGAGCGGGAAGATGATCGCCGCCAGGCTCCACAGCGAAAACGACACCAGCACAGCACGATCGCCGACCCGCAGGGCATCCGATCGAGCCCGGGCCAGCACTTGCGGGTTGTATTCCCGACCCTGGCGCAGACCGCGCGAGACAATGAGCAGATACCGCGACATGTACAGCACCAACCCAATGCCCAACGGGAAGAACACCGCGTTCACCAGGGCTGCGGCGACCCACCACGCGTGCTGTGCCGAAAGGCTCAGCCGTTCGATGATCAACGTCCGGTTGTGCTCGATGTTGTACACCGATGCGAGCACGTTCGGGATGATAAGGGCCAGCACCACTACCGGCAGCAGCCGCGGCCGTAGTCGCAGCCGCCAGCTGGATGGCGGCGGGTAGACCAGGTCGCGGGCGCGCTCGTCCAGGCACAGTTCCAGCTGCTGGGCCAGTTCCGCGCCACCGGCCCACCGATGGTCCCGCTCGGACTCCAGGCACAGCAGCAGCACCCGGCGCAGTGCCGCCGGGCAGTCGGGCGGAATCCGCCCGAGCGCGCCCGGATTCACCCCGGCGCGACGGCGCTTCAACATTGCCGCCAGCGTGGTGACATCGCTGTGTTCACCTGCGGTGGTGTCGTCGAACGGCTTGGCGCCAGTGAGCAACTCCCACAGCACCACACCGAGGGAGAAGATGTCGGCACGGGTGTCGAGATCATCGGCGGTTCGGTCGTAGCCGGGATGACAGGCCTGCAACTGTTCCGGCGACATGTACGACAGCGAGCCGCCGAAGTAAGCGACCGGATCGGCGCCCGCCATCCCCCGGCTGAAACTCAAGTTGAAATCGGCGAGCTTCGGCACTGCCTCGGCGGTGAGCAGCACATTGGCCGGTTTGACGTCGCGGTGCAGCACGCCGTGCGAGTCCGCATAGGCCAGCGCCTCGGCGAGCCGGCGCCCCAGCCAAGCGACGGTCTCCGGCCACGACAGCGCCGCGATCTCCGGGCGCACGCTGGAATCGGTCGGCCGGATCTCGCCCTTGCCCTCCATAGCCGCGTCCACCACGTCGAGCAGTAGCTGCCCGCGGCGCTGTTGCGGCGGTGTGACCCGCATCCGGCGCAGCACGCCCAGCAGGGTGCCGCCGGGCAGGTACTGCATGTAGAGCAAACGCAGGCGGCGACCACCGGGCTCCTCCAAGTCCGGCTCGTCGAGCAGCCGCTGATCGAAGACCCGCACGATGTAGTCGTGGTCGAGCTGCGCCAGCGTCTGCGGTTCGGTGCCGCGATCGGCCGAGATCTTCACCGCCACCAGCCGCTGCAACGACCGCTGCCTGGCCAGGAACACCCGCGCGAACGCCCCGCTGCCCAGTCCCATGAGCAGATCGAAATCGTCGATCCGACAGCCGATTGCGATGCGGTCCAGGCCGGTGGCCTGGGTCCCGGTGGTGTCCTGAACGGTGCGGAGGTCGGCGCCAGTGCGGGTCGCATTCCTCGACCAGGTGATCGAGTCGACGGAGGTCGCGGCGGTAAGTTCCGGGCTGCCCCGCCGAGTGCTTCGATCCTCGTCGTCGGCGTTGAGCAGCTCGCGCAGCTCCGCCGCCTGCTCGGGATATTCTTGCAGGCATTCGCGCGGATCCACCTGTTCGCCACTCTGGCGGCGGATCACGAACTCTTCGTACACCAGACTGGCCGGAATTTGCTCCGGCCTCAGCTCGGGAAATTCGGAACAGTATTCGCGCAGCCGCTTGTGCCCGGGTGCGGCCGCGGCAGGTTCGTCGGGGCGGGTCCCTGCCGGTGGGCGCAGCCACCGATGCCACATGTCGATCCGGATCAGTTCGATCAACGCACCCAGGCGCGCGTCCGGTAGGTAGTCGGCGATGACCGGAGGTAGGGCGTCGGCTTCCCACGCGGCAGCGAAAGCGGCCACAGCGCCGAATCCCATTCCGGCAGTCGGTCGCCTGAACCCATCCCCTGAGTCGGAACTGTCGCTCATATCGGTACCTCCGGAAACCCATCAGTGGCGCCCGCGGGTGTTGGCGTGAGGCATGGCCTGGCAGAGACCGCGCACATGATCGTGGCTACCCGCCGTACCGGTCGGTCCCGGCCTGTTCACTGTTCCGGTTCTGTTCGATAAGTCCCCATTATCGGACAGAACCGGCGGCGCAGGAGTCGGTGTCGCGTTCGGGGTCGCCGCGGTGAAGTATCCGTCGCCGACGAACCCGAGCGCATCTGCGAGATCGGCCGCTCTGCGTGGGCCTGCCTCGCCGAGGCGTATCAGGGCTACCATGAAGGACTAGGGCCGCCGGGTTCGGAAGTGGTGCCAACCAGCCAGTGGAGGTTTCGCCATGCCCATGTCACCGACCGTGCACACGTGTCTACGCGATGCAGGCGTCGAATATGAAACCGTGCGGCATCCGCACAGCCATAGCAGCACCGAGACAGCTCGGACTGCGTCTATCCCCGGCGACCAACTCGCCAAGACGATCCTCCTCGAAGACGAGCAAGGGTACGTCGGTGCCGTGCTGCCGTCCACTCATCACCTACGGTTGCCGAAACTGTGGGACCAAACCGGACGACGTCTATCACTGGCCAACGAGTCGGACATCCGCGAAGTCTTCAAAGACTGTGAAGTCGGCGCCATCCCTCCCGTATGCACCGCCTACGGCATGAAGACGCTGATGGACGAAAGCCTGAGCACACAACCCGACATCTACTTCGAGGCCGGCGACCACGAGACGCTCATCCACATGCGTACCGAACAGTTCATGCGCTTGATGGAACACGCAGAAAAGGGACGCTTCTCCTAACGCATACAGAGTTCTGTGTCGTGATCATGCATCGGCCGCACGTCAACTGGCCAGCAGCCCGTTCGGGTCCCCGATCTCGCCGAAGTCGTGCTCACGAAATCTCGTACGTGCCGCTCCTCGACGGCCCGGTCAGGTAGCTGCGTGCCTCGGCGAAAGCCACATCCGCCTGCTCCGGCCGACCTAGGTCGCTGTACCGATCACCGAGGTTGTTCAGCGTGTTCGCGAGGGGTGACAGGTACGCCGGGTTGTCGGACGCGAGGCCGCGATAGAACGCGACTGCTCGCTCGGTCGACGCCAGCGCATCGTCCGGGCGTCCCAGCTCTCCGTGATAGATACCGAGGTTGTTCAAGGCGCCGGCGAGCTCGGAGAGGTTTGCGGGGTTTGTGAGCGCCAGGCTCTCATAATGATATGTCGCCTCCTCTGTGGCCCACGAGGCGTCCTGTAGTCGGCCGAGCTGGCTGTAGAGGACTCCCAGGTTGTTCAGTGTGCTCGCGAGATCCGAGAGGTGGACGGGGTCCTCCTCGACGAGTCGGCGGTAGAGCACAACAGCCTCCTCCGCGCACGAC
>NZ_JBHTDL010000003.1:0-344213 GCF_042675075.1 Nocardia sp. GCM10030253
CCGAGCACAGCCACCCGATCGGCCAGACCGATCGCCCCCGCCGTCAGCTCGACGCCCATCGTCAGCACCGGATGCGGGCTCACCTCGATAAACCCATTCACCCCCGCGCGCTGCAACACCTCGATCGAGTCCGCGAAGCGCACGGGCTCACGCAGCGACCGATACCAATACCCCGCATCCAGCGCCTCGGTGTCGATGTAATCGGCGAACACAGTCGAGAAGAACGGCACCGAACCCGACACCGGCACAACCGCATCCAACTCCGCCAAAACCCGATCCCGGATCGACTCCACCGCACGCGAATGCGACGCATAATCCACCGGAATCCGCTTCGCCCACACACCATCGGCGGCACACGCCGCCAAAAACTCCGCCACCGCCGACGACTCCCCCGACACCACCGTCTGACCCGGGCCATTCACCGCCGCCACCGACAACCGGTCCCCGAAACCCGTCAACCGCTCCGCGACCGCCTCAGCAGCCAAACCCACCGACACCATCCCACCAGCACCCGCGAGTTCCTCAGCCACAACCTGAGAACGAAGCGCCACCACCCGCGCACCATCCGACAACGACAGCCCACCCGCCACCACCGCAGCCGCAATCTCACCCTGCGAATGCCCAACCACCACAGCAGGTTCCACCCCACTCGCACGCCACACTCGCGCCAACGACACCATCACCGCGAACAACACCGGCTGAACCACATCGACCCGCTCCAGCGACGCCGCACCCGCCTCCCCACGAAGCACCGCAGTCAACGACCAGTCGACGAAAGGAGCAAGAGCCACCTCACACTCAGCGATCGCATCAGCGAAAACGCCGCCCGCAGCCAGCAACTCAGCAGCCATCCCAGGCCACTGACTCCCCTGACCCGGAAACACGAACGCCACCTTGCGTGGCGTCGCGCGACCCGAAACCACCGCGGACTCCGCGAGCTCAGCGGACTCGGATCCTGGCTCGGCCAACGCCGCAAGCCCGGCTTTCATGCCGACGAGATCATGTCCGACCACCGCACTGCGCCACTCCAGCTGCGCGCGCGATCGCAACAAGGAATACGCCACGTCGGCGGCATCCGCCTCCGGGTGCTCGTCCAACCAGTCCCGCAGCCGAGCAGCCTGCCCCCGCAACGCATCCCGGCTCCGGGCCGAGAGCACCCACGACAGGATGTCCGTGCCACGAGCAGCCGCGGCGTCGACCGTCGCAACCGCGGGGGCCTCCTCCAGGACCACATGCGCATTGGTGCCGCCCATGCCGAACGCGGACACCGCAGCTCTGCGGACCTCCGCCGACGGCCAGTCCTGCGCACCGGTCACGACCCGCAACCGCGCGGCGTCGAGCGAAATCCTCGGGTTCGGAGCGTGGAAGTTCAAACTCGGGACGAGTTCCCGATGCCGCAGGCACAGCACGGTTTTGATCAGGCCAGCGATCCCGGCGGCACCCTCGAGATGCCCGATATTCGTTTTGACCGAACCCACGGCAAGGGGCCCGTCCTCGGGCCGTGCCACGCCGTAGGTGTCGCCGAGCGCGGCGGCCTCCACCGGATCGCCTGCCGGAGTGCCGGTGCCGTGCAATTCGACATACTGCACCGACGAGCCGACTACGCCGGCCGCGGCGAGGGCCGCCCGGATGACCGATGCCTGCGACGCGGCGCTCGGCGCGCTCAACACCTGGCGCTCGTTGCCGTTGTTGACCGAACTGCCGCGGATCACGGCGTGGATCCGGTCGCCGTCGGCGACCGCTCGCCAGAGCGGCTTGAGCACGACGATGCCGCCGCCTTCACCGCGGACGATTCCGTCGGCACTCTCGTCGAAGGTGCGGCACTTGCCCGACGCCGAGCGGGCACCGAATTGATCGATGCGTTCGCCGCTCAATGGCGAGAGGATGAGGTTCAGCCCGCCGGCAAGCGCCACGTCGCATTCGCCGTTGCGCAGCGATTCGCATGCCAGATGCACCGCGACCAGTGACGACGACTGCCCGCTGTCGACGACCAGGCTCGGGCCGGTGAAACCGTACTGATTGGAGATTCGGTTGGCGACAACGCCACGGCCGACGGCCCACAGCGAATGCCTGCCGACGCCGGGCTTGCCTTGCGCGGCCGCCAATTCGGCGAAATCCGTTCCGGTGGAGCCGAGGAACACCCCGGCCCGCGCACCGGCCGAGTCGCGGTAGCCCGCGTCTTCCAACGCCTCCCAGCTGAGCTCGAGACCGAGCAGCTGCTGTGGGTCGATCGACCGCGCTTCGTTCGGCGGCACACCGAAGAAGTCGGCATCGTATTCCGATGCCGAATCGAGGAACCCGGCTGTCTCGTCGATTCCGGGACGGTCGGCGGGAGCGGATCCGACGGCATCGCGGCCCTCGCGCAGCAATCGCCAGAACTTCTCCAGGTCGGCAGCGCCCGGCAGCCTGCACGACATTCCGACGATAGCGATGTCATTCGCTCGTTCGACCATGGGAATTCCTCATCTTCACGCTTGGTACTTCAAACAGCCACGTCAGTGGTTATTGCGAATCGCGATTGCCCGTCGTCTCCGGCCGGATTCGCTTCGGCTCGGCCGCTCCGAGTTCCTCCAGCCAGCGCCGTATCTCGTCCGCGGCGGCGGACGAGGCCGCGCCGATGATCGAGAAGTGGTCCGCGTCGATCTCGGCCGTCTTGCCCGTGTGCATCCACGCGGGCACCGGTTCGGCGAGATCCAGCCCGGGCAGCGGCCGCGCGGCACGCAGGTCGAACGTCGGCGCCGCGATCGACACGGGTCGCCGTTTGTCGAACAGCTGCGCGTACTTCGCCATGGCGACGAGGCCGTGATCACCGATCTCGGTAACCTCGTCGCCGAGATCGAGCACAGAGCCGATCGCACTCACCAGTACCTGGTGATTCTGTTCCGCGGCGTCGGGCGAATAGGTGTCGAGCATGATCACCGCCGCCGGCCCGCGCCCGGTCCGCTCGAGGCGATGCGCCAGCGCATGGGCGATCGCGCCGCCTGCCGAGTACCCGACGAGGACGGTCGACTTCGGGCTGCCCGCACCCACAACGGCCGCCGCCAGGTAATCCAGCAGCACGTCCCACGATTCGGGCAGCGGTTCCCCTGGTTGGGTTCCGGGAAGGCGCAGCGCGCCGATGGTGTGCTCGGCGCCGAGTTCGCGCGCCAACCTGCCGAACTGCTGCGGTCCGGTGCCGACAATGAACGAAGGAACACAGATCAGCGAGAGCCGAGACGTGCCTCTGCTCAGCGGTATCGGCGTTGGCTGGACCAGCAACTCCGTGCCGCTCGGGAATGTGTCGACGAGCTTGGCGCCCTCCAACAGCATCGGTATCGCGGCATCGACCTTGCCGCGCCGATGTGCGGCAACAACCAGCTCGGTGAGCCCGCCGCGGGTCCCGGTTTCCCTCGACAGCACCGTGGGTGTGTCCACCCTCGAGGTGGCCGCTACGGGTGTGCCCACCCTCGGTGCGTTCATCGCGGGTGTGTCCACGGTGGCCGGCACGATCTCGGGGATCCGCACGCACAGATAGTCGGCAAGCGCCCGAGCGGTGGGATGGTCGAAGACAAGCGTGGAAGGCAAGGCCAAGCCGGTGGCCTTGGCGAGCCGATTGCGGAACTCGACGCCCGCCAGCGAGTCGAAACCCAGCTCCGTGAACGGAGCCCCCGGATCGATCGACTCGACGGAGGCGTGCCCCAACACCGCTGCCGCCTGCTCGCGCACCACCTCCAGTACCACCTCGTCGCGCTCGGCGGCCGACGCCGAGGCAAGCCGCCGCAGTGGCGACCCGCTGTCTCCGCGCGACCGCGCAGGCGCCGACACCAGCGAGCTCAGCACCTTCGGCAGCGACCCGGTCTCGGCCTGCTCGGCCAATACCGCCGTATCGAACTCGGTAGCCACCACCAGCGCCGCATTCGCGGCGATTGCGGCATCGAACAACGCAAGCCCCGCGGTATCGCCGAGCGCGCGAAGACCCAATCGCCGCAACCGCGCCAACCCGCCCGCACTCAGGTCGCCCGTCATTCCGGTACCCGCGTTCCACGGACCCCATGCCACCGATACGCCAGGCAGGTCCGCCGCCCGCCGCAACCGAACCACCGCATCCGCGACGGCGTTCGCCGCCGCGTAATTGCCTTGACCCGGCGAACCGGCCACACCGGCAATCGACGAAAACACCACGAACGCCGACAAATCCGAATCGCGCGTCAATTCGTGCAACAACCACGCACCGTCCACTTTCGGACGGAACACCCGATCCACCTGCTCAGCGGTCAAGGTCTCCACGGTGCCGTCGTCCACCACACCCGCCGCGTGGATGACGCCGCTCAACGGGAACTCCGACGGGATGTCCGCAAGCACCGCCTCGACCGCACCCCGATCCGCGACATCGCACGCCGCCACGTCCACCTCGGCACCCAGCGCGGACAACTCGGCTACCAGCTCCTGCACGCCCTCGGCATCGCGACCACGCCGCGATACCAGCAACAGCCTGCGCACCCCGTGCTCCGCTGCCACATGCCGCGCCACGAGCGCACCCAACCCGCTGGTACCCCCGGTCACCAACACCGTCCCCGCGCCGAACGACACATCTGCCGCACCCGTCGACGTCGATGCACGGCGCAACCGCGGCGCCAGCAATCGACCATCTCGCACCGCCACCTGCGGCTCACCCGAGGCGACGACTGCCGACACCACCCCGGCGTCGATCTCACCGTCGCGATCGAGCAGCACGATCCGATCCGGATGCTCCGCCTGCACGCTGCGCAACAAGCCCGCGACGGCCGCGGAGACCGGATCAGGTGACTCACCCGGCAGGACGAGCGCATTCCGGGTCACCAGGACCAGCCGCGTCCGGGCGAGCCGCGAGTCCGACAGCCATGACCCCAACAGACCAAGGACCTCCCCGACGGTCCGCCGGCTTGCCGCCGCCACATTCCCGAGGTCCGATTCGTCCGCGCCGACCACCCCGACGATCAATTCCGCGACCTGATCGGCGGCCGCCAGTTCGCGCAGTTGCGCGAACCGACGATCGATGCCTGCCACACTCGCGCCGCCGAGCACCGCCATCGACCCCACAGGCCCGGCAGACCCCGACGACATCGACACCAACTCCACGTCGTACAGCGACGGCAACACACCGCCGGATCGTGCGCGTTCCACCGTGCGCCGCTCGACGGGATGCACCACGATGGAGTCCGCGCTCAGCACCGGTTCGCCGGCCTCATCCACCACATCCATCCGAATCCGGTGACTGCCGATCAGCACCGCGCGCAGCCGGACCGGGCCAGAACCCGTCCTCGACATCCGCACGCCGCCGAACGACACCGGCAATGGAACCCGACCCGCGGGGATGTCCGCTATGACGAAGTCGACGCCGGGGTGCAGGCACGCGTCGAACAACGCCGGATGGATCCCGAACCCCGACGCCTGCCCGGCCGTGGCATCGTCCAACGACACCTCGGCGAACACCTCCTCCCCGCGCCGCCACACCGCGCGCACACCACGGAACACCGGGCCGTACTCCATTCCCAGACCCGCGATCCGCCGATACAGCGCGTGCTCATCGAGTCGCAACGCACCCACGGGCGGCCACACCGGCTCGTCCCATCGCGGCGCGGCGTCTCGAGCGGGATCAGTCGCTGTCGAGAGAGGACCAGCCAGCACACCGCGGGCATGCGGCACCCAAGCGTCGACGTCGTCGATCCGCTCGGCCCTGGAATAGATCGTGAAGCGTCGCCGCCCATCCGGTTCTGCCTCGCCGACACCGACCTGCAGATCGACAGCGTGATCCCCGAGAGCCAGCGGAATGTCCAGCAGTAGTTCTTCGACAACCCGCACGTCGAGCCGCGCACCGATCGCCGACACCAACTCCAGGTAGGTCGTCGCGGGCACCACCACCGCACCGAACACCACGTGATCGGCGACCCACGGATGACCGGCGGCCGATAGCCTGCCGGTGAACAACCACTCGTCCTTGCCTGCCACCGACACCGCATCCATCAGGATCGGATGCTCGACACTGCCTGCCACCACCGGACGGGCCGCATCCAGCCAATACCGCTGATGCTGAAACGCGTACGTCGGCAAGGAAACTCGACCCACCGAGCTCCCCGCGAACAGCAACCGCCAGTCCACCCCGAGCCCGGCGACGTGCACCTGCGCAAGGCACGTCACGAACCGAGCCGCCTCATCGACCCCGCGCCGACCCGCGGCGGACACCAGCCAGCCGGCCGCGGTATCGCCGTCGTCGCCGAGACATTGGCGGGTCATGGCGGTCAGCACGGCGTCAGGTCCGATTTCGAGGAATCGGCGCACGCCGGTCTCGACGAGCGATCCGACTCCTGGTGCGAAACGGACCGCCGCGCGTACCTGCCCGACCCAGTATTCGGGATCGGTGAAAGCGTCGCCCACCACACCGGTCACGTTCGACACGATCGGCAGCAGCGGCTGTCGGTACGTCACTCCCTCGGCGACGGCACGGAATTCGGCCAGCATGGGGTCCATCCGTGCCGAGTGGAATGCATGGCTCACGCGCAGTCGGGTCGTCTTGCGGCCCTGCTCCGACAACGTCCGCTCCACCTCGTCGACAGCATCGGCGTCGCCGGAGATCACCACCGAGTCCGGACCGTTCACCGCCGCGACCGAGGCCCGATCCCCATAGCCGGTCAGCACCGCCACCGCCTCGGCTTCCGACACGGCGACCGCCAGCATCGCGCCGCCCTCGGGCAACGCCCCCATCAACCGACCTCGCGCCGCGACCAACGCACACGCATCCGACAGCGACCACACCCCCGCCACATATGCGGCGACAAGCTCACCGATCGAGTGCCCGATCAACACATCCGGAGTAACACCGAACGACTCCACCAACCGGAACAACGCCACCTCGAACGCGAACAACGCAGGCTGCGTCCACTCCGTCCGATCCAGCAGATCCGCGCCCGCGTCACCGAAGACGATGTCCTTCAACGAGATACCCGGCAACGAGGACGCCAGCAACCTGTCGAACTCTGCACACAGCTCATCGAACGTCGAAGCGAACACCGGGAACGCCGCATACAACCCGGCGCCCATACCGACCCGCTGCGCCCCCTGCCCGGTGAACAGGAACGCCGTCCGACCACCGACCGGCACACCGGATTCCACCGACGACGAGACCGAGCCCGACGCCAAATCCGCCAACCCCGCCAGCAACTGCTCCCGATCGCGGCCGACAATCGCGCCGCGCCAGTCCAATTGCGCACGTGTATCGATCAAGGACTGCCCGACACTGCGCGCATCGGCATCAGGATGGTCGACCAGCCAGGCCCGCAGTCGGTCCGCTTGAGCCCGCAAGCCTGCCTCGGATTTCGCCGAAACCAGCCACGCCACCACGCCTTCCGCCGAAGACGCGGCATCACCGGTCGGCGCACCCGCGTCCCGCGTGAGCGCAGGTGCTTCCTCCACGATTACGTGGGCGTTGGTTCCACTGATCCCGAACGAGGACACCCCCGCCCGACGCACCCGTTCACCCGCGAGCCACGGCTCCGCCTCGGTCAGCACCCGCACCGACCCCGCCGACCAATCCACATGCGGCGACGGCGCATCCACATGCAACGTCTTCGGCAGCATCTCGTTGCGCAGCGCCTGCACGATCTTGATCACGCCGCCGACACCGGAAGCCGCGACCGCGTGCCCGATGTTCGACTTCAACGACCCGATCCGCAACGGCTCCGCACGATCCTGCCCGTACGCGGAAATCAGTGCTTGCGCCTCGATCGGATCGCCCAACGGCGTCCCCGTCCCATGGGCCTCCACCGCGTCCACATCAGAGGGCTCCAGCCCAGCCGCCGCCAACGCCGCTGCGATCACCCGCTCCTGCGACGGACCATTCGGCGCGGTCAAACCATTCGACGCACCGTCCTGATTCACCGCCGAACCCCGAACAACGGCAAGCACGTTGTGACCGAGCCGCCGCGCATCCGACAACCGCTCGATGACGAGCACACCGACGCCCTCGGACCACCCGACACCGTCCGCGCCCGCGGAGAACGACTTGCATCGCCCATCGGCGGCCAGGCCCCGCTGGCGCGCGAAGTCGACGAACAGTTCCGGGGTGCCCGAGATCGAGACACCGCCTGCCAGCATCAGCGACGACTCGCCCTGCCGCAGCGCCTGGCACGCCAGGTGCAGCGCTACCAGCGACGACGAGCACGCCGTGTCCACCGTCATGGCAGGGCCTTGCAAACCGAACGCGTAAGCAACCCGACCGGAGATCACGCTGTCCGAATTCCCGGTCATCCGGAAACCTTCGTATTCGCCGATCACCCGCTCGACATAGCCGGACGGGGTGGCACCGACGTACACGCCGGTATCGCTGCCGCGCAGCGACGCCGGATCGATACCCGCGTCTTCCAACGCCTCCCAGGCGGCCTCCAATATCAGCCGCTGCTGCGGATCCATTGCCCTCGCCTCGCGTGGACTGATACCGAAGAAGCCGGCGTCGAAAGCGCCTGCCTCGGTCAGGAATCCGCCCTCCCTGGCGTAAGTGGTTCCTGGCTTGTCCGGGTCCGAGTGGAACAGCCGGTCGAGGTCCCAGCCCCGGTCCGAGGGGAAAGACGTGATCGCGTCGGTACCGGACGCCACCAGATCCCACAGCTGGTAAGGAGATTCGACACCGCCGGGATAACGGCAACTCATACCGACGATGGCGATCGGCTCGTCGGTCCGCACTCGACGCACGGTTCTCGTCTTCCGTTGTGCGGCCACGGGCACGTCCCCGACCCGGGACACGATGAATGTCGCCACCGCCCGAGCGGTGGGATAGTCGAAGACGAGGGTGGAGGGCAGCGCCAACCCCGTGGCCTTGGCCAGCCGATTACGGAACTCCACACCGGCCAACGAGTCGAAACCCAGTTCCGTGAACGGAACATCCGCGTCGATCAGGTCCCCGGACTCGTGTCCGAGACTGGCGGCGACGTGGTCCCGGACGACGGCGAGCACGACGCCCGCGCGATCGGATTCGGGTGTGGAAGCCAGTCGCTGCGCCAACGACCCCGCGCTCACGACGCGCCGCGGCGAGACGGTGACCAGGGCACTGAGCATTCTGGGCAGCGACCCCGAGGCCGCGTGCGCGGTGAGCGCCGCCACGTCGAGACGCGCGCCGACGATCGTCGGAAGACCAGCTGCCACGGCGGCATCGAGCAGTGCCATCCCGTAGTCATCGTCGAGAGGGACCAGGCCCTCTCGCCGTACGCGCGCCAAGTCGGCTTCGGTGAGGGTGCTCGTCATACCGCTGGTGCCACGCCAGGGACCCCACGCGATGGACGTCGCGGGCAGACCGTCGCGATGCCGGTGCTGAGCAAGCGCATCGAGGAAGGTATTCGCCGCGGCATAGTTGGCCTGGCCCGGACTGCCGATGGTCCCCGCGATCGAGGAGTAGAGCACGAACATCGACAGCCCCAGATTCCTGGTGGCCTCGTGCAGATTCCACGCGGCGTCGACCTTGGGCCGCAACACCGTCGCCAGCCGCTGTGCGGTCATGTCGGCGAGCAGGCCGTCGGCCAATACGCCCGCCGCGTGCACGACGCCGGTCAACGGGTGCTCCGTCGGGATGTCTGCCAACAGCTCGTCGAGTGCCGCCCGGTCGGCCACGTCGCAGGCGACCACGTCCAGCTCTGCGCCGAGCGCGGTCAATTCGGCCGCGAGATCGGCGACACCGGGCGCGGCCGGGCCGCGCCTACCTGCCAGCACCAGCCTCCGCACACCGTGCTCCACGACGAGATGTCGCGCCGTCACCGCACCCAATCCGCCGGTGCCGCCGGTGATCAGCACCGTGCCGTCCGGTCGCAGCGGCGACGCGTTGGCGAGTGCGTTCTTGCCAGTGTCCGGACCGCCGCGGCTCAACCGCGGCGCGTGCGGGATGCCATCGCGCAGTGCCACTTGAGTTTCGTCCGCGATAACCAGGGCCGCGGCGACACCGTCGCGGTAGTCCTCCCAGCGGTCCACATCGACGATCGCGATACGGTCGGGGTTCTCGTTCTGACCGCTGCGCAGCAGACCCCACGCGGCCGCGCCGACGAGATCCACCGGTTCACCGATGTCCGTGGCGACCGCATGGCTGGTCACCACGACGATCCGTTCATGCCGCGCGAGCAGCTCGGCCATCCGTGCCGCCACCTCGACAAGTCGACCGTGCACCGAACCGGGCACGTCCGCATCCACAGGCACGTCCGCGAGTCGAAGCACGGCTACCGACCTACCGTCGATCGTCACCGTCTCGCCGTCGTCGGTGCTCACCCAGTGCTCGTCGGTGACGAGGTCGCCCGGCTTCGGCGCGGGCAACGGGACCCAGCGGAGCTGGTGGACGCCGCCTGCCCCGGCAGCACCGGACACGCCGAGCGTGCCGATCGGGATCGGACGCATGGTGAACGCCTCGACCTCGAGAACCGGAACCCCACGAGAGTCGGTGAGCGTCGCCGTGACTCGCTGATTCTCGTCTCCGGGAGAACTCGACTCGGCCGCGGTCAACCGGACCCGTACCGAGCTGGCTCCGACGGCGTGCATGTCCACGTTCTCCCACGAATAGGGCACGCGGATCTGTCCGGCAGCGGGCGGCTCGATCAACCCGGAAAAGGCGACCGCGTGTAGTGCCGCATCCAAGAGCGCCGGATGCAGCCCGAACCGGCCCGCCGACGAGTGCTCCTGCTCCGGCAGATTCGCCTCCGCGAAAACCTCGTCACCGCGCCGCCACAGCGCGGTCAATCCCTGGAAGATCGGCCCGTGCCCGTAACCGCGCGCGGCCAAGTCGACATAGACATCGCCGATCTCCACCGGCACCGCTCCGACCGGCGGCCAACTCTCCGTCATCGTCGGCTCGAACCGGGACGACGGCGACTGCGCGACAAGAGTTCCCGTCGCATGGTGAACCCACTCGGCGCGCTCCGCTTCGCCGTCACGCGGGCGTGAATACACCGACATGACTCGTGCGCCCGCATCATCGGGTCCGGCCACCATCACCCGCAGCTCGACGGCGCCCGTCGGCGACACGGCCAGCGGCGCGGTCACCACCAGGTCGGCCACGCGCGGGCTGTCGGTCATCGCCCCGACATGCAACGCCAAATCCACGTACGCCGTGGCGGGCAGCAGCACCGTCCCGCCGATCACGTGATCGGCCAACCACGGGTGACTGGACAACGACAACAGACCTGTCAGCACCACCCCCTCGGAGTCCGGCAGCCAGACCGCCGCACTCAACAGCGGATGCTGCACGCCGTCCAGACCCGAGGTCCGGACATCTCCCGCGGCCACCGCATCCAGCCAATAACGCCGACGCTGGAATGCGTATGTCGGCAACGGAACCCGCGCCGGGGCCCGGCCCGCGAGCAACGGCTCCCAGTCCACCTCGATGCCGGCGTTGTGGGCGTGCGCGAGGAACGTCACGAACTGCGTCACCTCGTCGACGCCGCGCCGTCCCGCGGCCGCGACCAGCGACTTCGATTCGACATCCGCGGGCAGGCACTGGCTGGTCATCGCCGCGAGCACGGCGTCGGGGCCCAATTCCAGGAACCGCCGGACACCCATGTCTACCAAGGCGTCGACGCCGTTGGCGTACCGAACGGTGTCGCGCACATGACCGACCCAATACAAGGGATCGGTGAAAGCCTCGCCGCCGACGACGCCGAACACGTTCGACATCACCGGCAACAGTGCACGGCCGTAGGTCACCCCGGCGGCGACGTCCTCGAATTCCGGCAGCATCGGTTCCATCAATGCCGAATGGAAGGCGTGGCTGACCCGCAGCCGTGAGGTCTTGAACCCGTCCGCGGCGAGCTGCGGCTCCAGTTCGGCAATGGCGTCCTCGGCACCGGAAATCACGATCGAGGACGGCCCGTTCACCGCCGCGATCGACAGCCGACCACGGAACCCGGCAATGGCCGCGGCCGCCCGCTCTTCGGTGATCGCGGCGGCCAGCATCGCGCCGCCGCCGGGCAGCCCGCCCATCAGCCGTCCGCGCGCCGCGACAAGCGCACATGCGTCGGCAGCCGACCACATACCGGCGGCGTACGCGGCGACCAGCTCGCCGATCGAATGCCCGATGAGCACATCCGGGGTGATCCCGAACGACTCGACGAGCCGGAACAGTGCCGCCTCGTAGGCGAACAGCGCAGGCTGCGTGTACTCCGTCCGATCCAGCAGATCCGCGCCCGCGTCACCGAAGACGATGTCCTTCAACGAGATACCCGGCAACGAGGACGCCAGCAACCTGTCGAACTCTGCACACAGCTCATCGAACGTCGAAGCGAACACCGGGAACGCCGCATACAACCCGGCGCCCATACCGACCCGCTGGGCCCCCTGCCCGGTGAACAGGAACGCGATCTTGCCGCCGACCGGCATACCATCGGCCACACCCGGTGCAGTCGAACCCGCAGCCAGCTCGGCAAGACCGGCCAGCATCGCGTCCCGGTCTCCCGCGACGGCAGCCCCGCGTCGATCGAATCGGGCTCGCGTCGTCAGCAGCGAATGGGCCACGTCCACCAGGTCGGCTTCGGGATGTGCCGACAGCCACTCGTGCAGTCGAGCGGCCTGTGCCCGCAGTCCCGCCTCGGATTTCGCCGACACCAGCAACGGCACCGTTGCCGAAGCAACGGGGGAAGTGATCGCCGCGACCGGCTCCGTCGTGCGCTGCGCGGGTGCTTCCTCGAGAATGATGTGCGCGTTGGTCCCGCTGATCCCGAACGCGGACACTCCCGCCCGACGCACTCGCTCCACCGACGCAGGCCATGACCGCTCCTCGGTCAGCAACCGCACCGACCCCGCCGACCAATCCACATGCGGCGACAGCGCATCCACATGCAACGTCTTCGGCAACATCTCGTGCCGCAACGCCTGCACGATCTTGATGACCCCACCCGCACCCGCGGCCGCCTGCGCATGACCGATATTCGACTTCAACGACCCGACCCACAATGGCTCGGCACGTCCCTGCCCGTACATGGACATCAAGGCCTGCGCCTCGATCGGATCACCCAACGGTGTCCCCGTCCCATGCGCCTCCACGACATCCACATCGGAGGGATCGAGTCCGGCCGCCGCCAACGCCGAGGCGATCACCCGCTCCTGCGACGGACCATTCGGCGCGGTCAAACCATTCGACGCGCCATCCTGATTGACCGCCGAACCTCGAACGACAGCAAGCACGTTGTGACCGAGCCGCCGCGCATCCGACAGCCGCTCCAACACCAACACACCAACACCCTCGGCCCACCCCACACCGTCCGCCGCCGCGGAAAACGCTTTGCACCGACCATCACGCGACAGACCACGCTGCCGCGAAAACTCGACGAACATGAACGGCGTCGACATCACCTGGGCGCCACTGGCCAGTACCAGCGAGGTCTCCCCCTGGCGCAGTGCCTGGCAGGCCAGGTGAATCGCCACCAGCGACGACGAACACGCCGTATCCACCGTCACCGCCGGGCCCTCCAACCCCAACGTGTAGGCCACCCGCCCCGAGAGCACACTGCTCGTCGAACCGGTGCCGACATACCCCTCGGCGACCGAGCCCGCCGCCTTGGCGATCTCCTCGTAGTCCTGATACGAGACGCCGGTGACAACTCCGGTGTCGCTGCCACGCAACGACACCGGATCAATACCGGCGTCCTCCAGCGCCTCCCACGACGCCTCGAGCAACAACCGCTGCTGCGGATCCATCGCCGCCGCCTCACGCGGACCGATCCCGAAAAACCCCGCGTCGAAATCCGCGATACCGGACAGGAATCCGCCGTGGCGCAGGTAGGACGTGCCCGAGTGATCGGGGTCGGGATCGAACAGTCGATCGAGATCCCAGCCGCGATCGGTCGGGAAGTCGCCTATCGCGTCCGTTCCGGCCGCCACCAGATCCCACAAACCCTCCGGCGAGGTGATGCCGCCCGGATACCGGCAGCTCATCCCCACGATCGCGATCGGCTCATCGGTACGGACCCGACGCGGCACCCGCGCGACGGCGCGGCCGGCGTCCGCCTCCTCCAGATCGCCGAGTTGGGAGCGCACGAACACCGCCACCGCCGCCGCGGTGGGGTGGTCGAACACCAGCGTCGAGGGCAGTTGCACTCCGGTGGCTTTGGCAAGTCGATTGCGAAACTCCACTCCGGCAAGGGAATCGAAGCCGAGCTCGGTGAACGGCGCGGCCGGATCGATGGCATCGCCGGAAATGTGGCCGAGCGCGCCGGCGACCTGCTCACGAACGACGTCGAGCACGATCGCCGCACGCTCTTGGGCCGGGGCGGCGGCCAGCCGCCGCGCCAACGTCCCGCCGGTGTCCGCGGCCCGCCGCACGGGCACCGTGACGATCGAATGCAGCATCCGGGGCAGCGACCCCTCGCGTGCCTGCACCGCCAACGCCTCGGTGTCGAACTCGGTCGCGACCACCACCGGTGCTGCCGCGACGACCGCACGATCGAACAGCGCCAAGCCATCCGCCGTCTCCAGCGGACGCACTCCGAGGCGGCTCATCCGAGCCATCGCCGCGCTCCCGAGACCGCTGGTCATGCCGATGCTCTGGTTCCACGATCCCCACGCGATCGACACCGCGGGCAAGCCCGCAGCCCTGCGCCGCCACGCCAGCGCGTCGAGGAACGCGTTCGCCGCGGCATAGTTGCCCTGTCCCGGGGTTCCCACCACCCCCGCGACCGACGAGAACAGCACGAATGCCGAAAGATCGTGGTCGCTTGTCAATTCGTGCAGATGCCACGCGGCGTCCGCCTTCGAGGCAAGCACTCGGTCCAGCTGCTCGGTGGCCAGAGTCTCGATGGTGCCGTCGTCGAGCACGCCCGCCGAATGGATTACCGCACTCGGGGCGAACTCCCCGGGCAACTCCGCAAGCAGGGTCGCCACCGCCGCACGATCGCTCACGTCGCAGGCCGCCACCCGCACCTGCGCGCCGGATGCCGTCAACTCGCTCACCAACTCGGCCACACCATCGGCACGCTCACCTCGCCGCGACACCAACACCAGCCGCCGCGCACCGTGCGCGTCGACGACGTGGCGCGCCAGTTCGGCGCCGAGTCCGCTGGTGCCACCGGTGATCAACACCGCACCCGAGCCGAAGGCCGTCCCGTCGGCCACGGCCGATCCCACCTGTCGCCGCAACCGAGGCACCCGCAGCCCGCCGCCGCGCACGGCCAGCTGTGGTTCGTCCGAACCCACTGCCGCAGCGACCACATCGGCCGTCAGGTTCTCCTCGACACCCGCGTCGACGAGAACGAACCGTCCCGGATGCTCGACCTGCGCACTGCGCACCAGGCCCGACACCGCCGCGGCCGCCGCATCCGGCGACTCGCCCGACTCGCCAACGGCTCCCCTGGTCAGCACCACCAGTCGCGAATCGATAAATCGCTCCTCGGCCTGCCACGCCTGCAGCAGTTCCAGCGCCGACCGCACCCATCTATGCGTCCGTGCTGTCATATCGCCGCTGGCGACTGCTTGCAGGTCGCCCGAAACAACACCGCTGGCGACTGCTTGCAGGTCGCCCGAAACAACACCGCTGGCGACTGCTTGCAGGTCGCTCGAAACCACACTCCCGCTCGAATCGTCCCAGGCAGGCGACCAGACGACGATCTCTGGAATCGTCTCGTCATCGAGTAGCTCAGCGAGCCCCGCACTCCGACGATCGACGCCCGCAACGCTCACGCCGCCGAGCACCGCGACCGAGGTCACCGCCCCGGTAGACCCCGACGACACCGGCACCCACTCGACATCCGACAGCGACGCACGCCGGCCGGTCCCACTGTTGAGCACCTTGGCATCCACGGGGCGGGCGACGAGCGAATCGAGGCTCAGCACCGGCGCCCCGGTGTCGTCGACGGCGACGACCCGTATCCGCCCTGCTCCCAACCGCATAAGTCGAACCCGGACGGCGGTCACCCCGGCGCGGTACAACCGTGTCCCGGCGAAAGAGAACGGCAACGGCAGCCGACCCGAGGGCATGTCCTGCGCCAGCCCCGCGATCGCCGCGTGGAATGCGGCGTCCAACAGCGCGGGATGAATCCCGAACGTCATTGCCTGATCAGCGGATTCGGCCGCGAGAGACACCTCGGCGAGCAGATCGTCGCCGTCGCGCCAGACCGACGTGACTCCCTGGAACGCGGGGCCGTAGCCGAGCCCCAAGTCCGCCAAGCGGTCGTAGAGCTCATCGCTCGGCACCGACTCGGCACCGGCGGGCGGCCACTGTCCGTCCGATCCGTGCCATCCCGACTCGACCCACGCGGGAACGCTCTCCGCGGCCGGAGTCAGCACGCCGTTGGCATGCGACACCCATTCGCCCGCATCGGCATTCTCGTCGGCAACGGCACGCGAGTGGATCACGAACCGGCGTCGGCCCGCGCCGTCGGCGGGTTCGACACCGAGCTGAATATCGATCGCGGTGTCGCCCTCGAGCAGCAGCGGCGCTTCCAGCAACAGCTCCTCGACGAATTCGGCGCCGATCCTGGTGCCCGCGGTCAGTGCCAGTTCAACGAAGCCGGTCCCTGGCAACAACACCGAGCCGAACACCGCATGATCGGCGAGCCACGGGTGGGTCCGCACCGACACCCGCCCGGTGAACAGCCATTCGTCCTTGCCCGCCAATGACACGACGCCGGTCAAGATCGGATGATCCGACGACCCAGCCGACGCGTTAGCGACCAGGGGCTCCAACCAGTACCTCTGACGCTGGAACGCGTACGTGGGCAACGACACCCGGTGCACAGACCGGCCCGCGAACATCGGTCGCCAGTCCACCTCGACACCTGCGCAATGGGCTAGCCCCAGCATCGTCACGCACTGCGTCACCTCGTCGACGGAACGTCGGGACGCGGCGAGCACTACCGCGTCCGCCTCGATATCCGGGTGTTCGGCCAAGCACTGGCGAGTCATGGATGTCAACACCGCATCCGGGCCGACCTCGACGAACCGCCGCACCCCTGCTTCGACGAGAGCATCGACGCCGGGCGCGAATCGCACACAACCGCGCACCTGCTCGACCCAGTACCCCGGATCGGTCACCTCGACCCCGGCCACCGCACCGGCGACATTCGACACCATCGCAATAGTTGGCGCTCGATACGTCAGACCAGCGGCTACCGCGCGGAATTCGGCAAGCATGGGCTCCATCCGCGCCGAATGGAACGCGTGGCTGACCCGCAGCCGCGATGTCTTGACCCCCTCCTCGGACAACCTGCGCTCCGCCGCGTCGACGGCGTCCGCATCACCGGAAAGCACCACCGACGAAGGGCCGTTCACCGCCGCGACCGACAGCCGATCCGCGTAGTCCGCCACGATGTCGAGGGCCTGCTGCTCGGTCACGGCTGCCGCGAGCATCGCGCCGCCCTCCGGCAGCGCACCCATCAAACGACCACGCGCCGCCACCAACGCACACGCATCCGACAGCGACCACACCCCCGCCACATAGGCAGCCGCCAATTCGCCGATCGAATGGCCGATCAACACATCGGGGGTAATTCCGAACGACTCGACAAGCCGGAACAGCGCCACCTCGAACGCGAACAACGCAGGCTGCGTCCACTCCGTCCGATCCAGCACGCCCTCGGGATCAGCGAACATCACCTCGCGTAAAAACAGCGCGGAGCTCGTTGAGGGGTGGTGGTCGGGCGACGGGTCGGCCCCGCCGAGGTGCCGATCGAACTCGGCGCACACCTCGTCCAACACCACCGCGAACACCGGGAACACCGCATACAGCTCCGCCCCCATCCCCACACGCTGCGCACCCTGACCCGTGAACGCGAACGCCGTCCGACCCCCGAGCGCCACACCGGACGACACCGAACCCGACGCCAAGTCCGCCAACCCCGCGACCAACTGCTCCCGATCGCGACCGACCACCACGCCGCGCCAGTCCCATTGCGCCCTGGTGTCGATCAGCGACGACGCCACACTCCATATGTCCGCATCCGGATGGTCGAGCAGCCGCTGCCGTAACCGATTCGCCTGGCCGCGCAGCGCTTCGCCGGACTTGGCCGACACCAGCAACGGCACCACATCCGCGTCGTTTCCAGCGACCTGCGAGCAGTCGCCAGCGGTCGCAACGGCATCGGATTCGGCCGGCGCTGCCGGGGGAACCGAGTCACCGGCGGCAGTCCCAACGGCCGCCGAGCCGACGGACGCAGGTGCTTCCTCCACGATCACATGCGCATTCGTGCCGCTGATGCCGAACGAAGACACACCTGCCCGACGCACCCGCTCGCCCGCGGGCCACGGCTCCGCCTCGGTCAGCACCCGCACCGACCCCGCCGACCAATCCACATGCGGCGACAGTTCATCAACATGCAACGTCTTCGGCAGCACCTCGTTCCGAAGGGCCTGCACGATCTTGATGACCCCGGCGGCGCCCGCGGCAGCCTGCGAATGCCCGATGTTCGACTTCAACGATCCGATCCGGATCGGATCCGCACGATCCTGCCCGTACGCCGCGATCAGCGCCTGCGCCTCGATCGGATCGCCCAACGACGTGCCCGTCCCGTGCGCCTCCACCGCATCCACATCAGCTGGAGCCAATCCGGCAGCGGCCAGTGCCGCCGCGATCACCCGCTCCTGCGACGGACCATTCGGCGCGGTCAAACCATTCGACGCGCCATCCTGATTGACCGCCGAACCTCGAACGACAGCAAGCACGTTGTGACCGAGCCGCCGAGCATCCGACAGCCGCTCCAAAACCAGCACACCAACACCCTCGGCCCACCCCACACCGTCGGCGGACGCCGAGAACGACTTGCACCGACCATCACGCGACAGACCACGCTGCCGCGAAAACTCGATGAACAAATATGGTGTCGACATCACGGTCACACCACCCGCCAACACGAGTGAGGTCTCCCCGCGCCGCAGCGCCTGGCAGGCCAGATGGATCGCGACAAGCGACGACGAACACGCCGTATCCACCGTCACCGCCGGGCCCTCCAACCCCAACGTGTACGCCACCCGCCCCGACACCACACTGCCCGCCGAGCCGAGCCCGGCGTACCCCTCGGCGACCGGACCCGCGGCCCTCGCCGTGTGTTCATAGTCCTCGTACATCACCCCGGCGATCACGCCGGTGTCGCTGCCCCGCAACGACAACGGATCAATACCGGCGTCCTCCAGCGCCTCCCACGACGCCTCCAGCAACAACCGCTGCTGCGGATCCATCGCCGCCGCCTCACGCGGACCGATCCCGAAAAACCCCGCGTCGAAATCGCCGACACCGCGCAGGAAGCCGCCCTCCCGCGTGTACACCTTCCCGAATCGGTCGGGGTCGGGATCGAACAATCCCGCGACATCCCAACCCCGATCCACCGGAAACTCGCCGACGGCATCCGAACCGGACGCGACCAGATCCCACAGCTGTCCAGGCGACTCGACGCCACCCGGGTAGCGGCAGCTCATGCCGACGATCGCAATCGGCTCGTCGATGCGGTCCCGCAGCTGTGTCAGATCGTCGCGAGTCGTCAGGAGCTCGACGGTGACCTTCTTCAGATACTCCAACATGCGGTCGGACGAATCACCGGTGCTTGTGTCCACGTTTCACATCCAGGGTATTTCAGGGTTGACAAAGAAGCCCGGCGGCAAAGAAGCGACGCGGGCTTGGTGAGCTATCGATATCGTTCGGTCAGGTGTCGGTGACGAGGCGGCGACTCGACGAGTCGGCCAGTGGTCGCCCGTTCTCCGCGTTTTGTCCGGCCGGCTCGGCTACCGCGGGCGCGCGGTGGATCGGCAGACTGCCGGCCAGCGATCGGGGTCCGGCCGGCTCAGGTGCGGAAATCTCCAACAATCGCAACGGCTCTCGGCCGAACTCGGTGACGCGGGGCGACAGATCGGCGCGCGGACCTTGCTGCACGTCCTTCGCTGTGGTTCCCGAGACGTAGGCGGCCAACGCGATTTCCCGGGTCGACGCCGCCTTCCGCCGACGGGCAACTATCAGACTCTGGACTCCGCCGATAGCTAACGAGCCATAGTCCATGTGAACGTTCCTTTCACCGTGGTGAAAGGCATGCCGGCAACGTCATGCGAATTACCTGGCTCAACACCTGCAGCCAGTACTGCGCCCGTCCAGAGGACGAAATCAGTGCTCATCAAAATCTCTCTCCGCCAAGCAAACAGCGGGACATTCGTCCAGTTGCCTGCTGAGAGTTAGCCTGCCAGCCGAATCGGTTCCTCGCAACCGATGTGCCGCCCTTCGTTGTACCGCCCTTCGGTGGCACGTCGATCCAGGATGAGACCGACCACTGACACATCATGAA
Organism: Nocardia sp. GCM10030253; assembly: GCF_042675075.1. NCBI lineage: Bacteria > Bacillati > Actinomycetota > Actinomycetes > Mycobacteriales > Nocardiaceae > Nocardia > Nocardia sp. GCM10030253. Next base: position 20,238 of record NZ_JBHTDL010000003.1, read on the forward strand.
TCGGCGAGGGAGACGGCCGGTGACACCGGTCGAGGTGGCTGAGAAGTTGATTGGCATTCAGGGCGTGCATGATCAGCGGGTTCGACTACCACGATGATGGTCATGTCAACGATCGTCAGCCATGGATTGCGTTGTGTAACCACGCTTCTCGCCCTCCGGATGTCAGACGGTCCGCTACGTCGCGTTCACGTCGAGGTCCGCGCGCGGTGCGGAAGGAATTCGCCGGATGTTCGCGATCGGGATGCCCCAACAAGATCGCGGCGACGATCGACGGGCAAGTACATCGATATGGCCTTGATCGAGGGCACCGATCCGGCGACGGTTCTCAGCGAGTGGGACCGCTGGACCCCGTCCACGAGAGCCCCCGGCCGAGACCTCCTCGAATCCCGGGCTGGACTCAGTTCCACACGCGAAGTACACGAGGGCATGAGATGACCCGCGCCGGCGGTGCATGGACGTTCCCAGCATTGGGACGAGCGCGCATACGAAAAAACACGGAGGCCCGGTCCTATCGGACCGGGCCTCCGTGTTCAGTGGGCGAAGGGGGACTTGAACCCCCACGTCCCGAAGGACACTGGCACCTGAAGCCAGCGCGTCTGCCATTCCGCCACTCGCCCGAGCGACTGGGAGACAGTATCACGCAGATATGCGGGACACGAAATCGGCTCGAGGCGGCGTTTGGGCGCAGGCCAGGCCACCACGGGAACCTGCTGGACTTTCCAGGAGTTACAGGTGTGGACGATCGTGGATATCATGCAATGAACGTGGTCGACACACGACACGCCATGCCTGCGTGTCGTTGTTATCAATCAGAACAAGACGCTCACCGAAGGGAGGCCGAGATGGGCATCGTTTCACGGTTCGAGCGTCGTCTGCAGGGCGCCGTCGATGACGTGTTCGCCAGGGCGTTCGGCGGCAGCGTTGTGCCGCAGGAGGTAGAGGCGGCGCTGCAACGCGAAGCCGCCGATCACGTCCAGGATCTGGGCGGCGGCCACCAGCTGGCAGCCAACAATTACGTGATCACCATCAACTCGTCCGATCACGAGCAACTCGTCGCGGATCACGACCTCACGACCCGCGCGTTCGCCAAACACCTGCAGGACTACATCCGCGAGCAAGGCTGGCAGACCTACGGCGAAGTACACGTGGCGTTCGAGGCATCACCTACGCTGCACACCGGACAGTTCAGGGCGAGCGGCCGGGTCGATCCCGACGTCGGTCGTCGAGCCACACCAGCTCGAGGCCCTGAGCCCACGCCACAACGACCTGCAAACCCGCAACCAGGAGCTGGCCCCATGACGCAGAACTCAGGCTACGACCCAAGCCGTGAGCCCGCGGAGTCCGATCCACGCAACCGCGGGTACGCACCACCGCCCGCCGGGCGGGGCGGTCCCCAAAACGGTGCGTACCGCGAGGACTACGGCCGTGGTGGCGCGCCGTATCCGGGCGGCTCCGACTATCAGGCGCCGGACTCCCAGCAGGGGTACAGCGACTACCAGAACGGCTACGACTACCAACAGGGTGGTCAGGCCGGCTATGGCCAACAGGGCCAGCCGGGTTACCAGGAGCCGGGTTACGGGCAGCCGGGCTACGCCGCCGACCGCGGTGGCTACGGCCAGCAGGGTGGCGGTTACGCCGAACCCGACTACGGCCAGCAGGGCTACCAGGAGCCGGGTTACGGGCAGCCCGGATACGGCCAGCAAAGCTACGGCGAGCCCGGATACGGGCAGCCGGGCTACGGTCAGCCAGGATACGGCGAACAGGGCTACGCCGAGCCGGGTTATGGGCAGCAGCAGGGCTATGGCCAGCAGCCGGCCTACGGCGAACAGGGTTACGCCGAACCCGGGTACGCGGAGCCGGGTTACGCCGCTCCCGACGAGCAGGGCGGCTACGGCCAGGCCTACTCGCAACAGCCCGGCTACGCCGCGCAACCCGGCTATGCGGCGCCCGCCTACGGCGGTGGCGCACAGGCCGGTTCCGGCTACTCGGCAACTCTTCAGCTCGACGACGGCAGCGGGCGCACCTACCAGCTGCGCGAGGGCAGCAACATCATCGGCCGCGGCCAGGACGCCCATTTCCGGCTGCCCGACACCGGTGTCTCGCGCAGGCACATCGAGGTCCGCTGGGACGGCGCGACCGCGATGCTTTCGGATCTGGGATCCACCAACGGCACGCTCGTCAACGGTTCCCCCGTGCAGGATTGGCAGCTCGCCGACGGAGATGTCATCCGCGCCGGGCATTCCGAGATCCTGATCCGTATCGTCTGATCCTGTAAGTTCGCGATGCAGGTCACGACATGGCCATCAGGGATTCTGCGGTCGTATCGTGATCGGAATCGGCTGACGGCCCTATGATGCTGCCAACACACGCGCGGCACCAGAACCGGGGCCGGCAAGACCAGCAAGCCGGTGGGGGCGCTCCAGCACCTACGGCACCGACGTACACGGTCGAACAGGAGGTGGAACGCCGTGCAGGGATTGATCCTGCAATTGACCCGTGCGGGGTTCCTGCTGCTGCTATGGCTGTTCGTGTGGGCGGTACTGCGGACCTTGCGCAGCGACATCTACGCGGCATCCGGCATAAGGATCCAGCCCAGGGCCGCACGCGGCTCCGCGGTGCTGCCATCCTTCAGCCGAGGCCAGAAGGGCGCCAAATATCTTGTGGTGACTCAAGGTTCACTCGCCGGCACCCGCATCTCGCTCAGCACCCAGCCGGTGCTGATCGGGCGGGCGGACGATTCCACGCTGGTACTCACCGATGATTACGCCTCGACCAGACACGCACGGTTATCCCCGCGCGGCGACGACTGGTACGTCGAAGACCTCGGCTCGACGAACGGCACCTACCTCGACCGCGCGAAAGTCACCACCGCAGTCCGAGTTCCGCTCGGTACTCCCGTCCGTGTCGGCAAAACAGTGATCGAGCTGCGATCGTGACACTTGTTCTCCGCTACGCAGCGCGTAGCGACCGCGGTCTTGTCCGAGGCAACAACGAGGACTCCGTCTATGCGGGAGCACGCCTGCTCGCACTCGCCGACGGCATGGGTGGCCATGCCGCGGGCGAGGTGGCCTCCCAGTTGATGATCGCCGCACTGGCGCATCTCGACGACGACGAGCCCGGCGACGACCTGCTCGGCAAGCTCGACGCGGCGACCCATGAGGGCAATGCCGCGATCGCCGACCACGTCGAGGAAGAGCCCGAACTCGATGGCATGGGCACAACGCTCACCGCAATCCTGTTCGCGGGCAAGAAACTCGGCCTCGTCCACATCGGCGACTCCCGCGCCTACCTACTGCGCGGCGGCGAACTGACCCAGATCACCAGGGACGATACGTTCGTCCAGTCACTGGTCGACGAGGGCCGGATCACCCCCGAGCAGGCGCACACTCACCCGCAGCGCTCATTGATCATGCGTGCCCTCACCGGCAACGAGATCGAGCCGACGCTGATCATGCGCGAGGCCCGCGCCGGTGATCGCTATCTGCTGTGCTCCGACGGTCTTTCGGATGTGGTCAGCGACGAGACGATCGCCAACACCATGCGTGAGGGCACCCAGGACGAATGTGCCGACAGGCTCATCGAACTCGCCTTGCGCAGCGGCGGACCGGACAACGTCACCGTCGTTGTCGCCGACGTCATCGATCTCGACTATGGGCAGAGCCATCCCATCGTGGCCGGCGCCGCCTCTGGTCAGGACGAGGACACCCCGCCACCGAACACCGCAGCGGGTCGTGCGGCCGCCATGCGTCCGCCGCGCGCGGCGCCACGGCGGGCCGCGGCGACACCGGAGCCGCCGGCCAAGGGCAAATCGCACAAGATGCGCTGGATCCTGCTCGCGGTCGCCCTGGTGGTGGCCGTCTTCGTCGGACTGCTGGTCGGCTACAAGATGATCCGCAGCAACTACTACGTTGCTGCGGATAACGGCCAAGTCGTGATCCTGCGCGGGCTGCCCGGTTCGATACTCGGGTATTCGATCCATGAGGTCGATCTCGTCGGCTGCGTCAAGCCCTCCGGTGAGCTCACTCTGGAGCAGCCGGGCCGGGATCTGCCCACGGGCTGCCGGGTGCTGAAGGCGACCGATCTCAAATCCACCGGGCGAACCCAGGTGGTTCGGGGACTACCGCCGACCTCGCTGGACAAGGCCAAGGATCAGATGAAGGTCCTCGCGCAGGATGAGCTGCTGCCGCCCTGCCCGGTTCGCGAGCAGGCGCCGCAGCCAGGAGTCGTGCCGCCGGTGGCGGCGTCGCCGACCGGCAACCCGGTACCGGCCACGACCGAGAACCCCCCGCCGCCGCCTGCGGGAACCGAACCGAATCCGGGTGAGACCAGGGGTACCGACGTCAAGACGCCGACCAAGTCGGAGCCGACGGCGCCGACGTCGACCACGGCGCCGAACCCCCAGATCGCGGGGGAGACCTGCCGGGTGACGGACTGATGTCCGCTCCGGCACCGCCGTCCGCTGGGGCTTTTCCCAGTCCCCCCGGCGGCTTCGCGCCCGCGCCGCCGCCGTCCACCCGCCGCAACGCCGAATTGCTGTTGCTGGCCGGGGCAGTCGTCATCACGACCGCATCCCTTTTTCTGGTCGAGGCCAGTCAGGAGCAGTCGGTCACCTGGGATATCGCCAAATACGGACTGGCGTTCTTCGCGCTGTTCGCGATCGCACATCTCGCCGTGCGCCGCTTCGCGCCGTTCGCCGACCCACTACTACTACCGATCGTCGCCCTACTCAACGGCCTCGGGTTGGTACTGATCCATCGGCTCGATCTCGCCGACGCACAGACCGCCGAATACAACTCCTCGGCTATCCCCTCTCCCGACGCCAACCAGCAGATCATGTGGACCGGCTTGGGGATGGTGGTGTTCATCGCGCTGTTGATCGTGCTGCGCGACTACCGCACGCTGGCTCGTTACAGCTACACCCTAGGCCTGTTGGGCCTTGTCGCGCTGGCGATTCCGGCATTGCTGCCCGCAGCATATTCGGAGACCAACGGCGCCAAGATCTGGATCAGGCTGCCCGGATTCAGTGTCCAGCCAGGGGAATTCGCGAAGATCCTGCTCATCGTCTTCTTCGCCTCGGTGCTGGTCGCCAAGCGCGATCTGTTCACCGCGGCCGGGCGGCACTTCCTCGGTATGGAGTTCCCGCGCGGCCGCGACCTCGGACCGATCCTGGTGGTCTGGATCGTCTGCATCGGCGTGCTGGTGTTCGAAAAGGATCTCGGCACTTCGTTGTTGATCTTCAGCACCGTGCTGGTGATGCTCTACATCGCCACCGAACGCGTTGGCTGGCTGATCATCGGCGGCGGCCTGCTCACGGTGGGATTCTTCTTCGCCTACCAGGCGTTCGGCCACGTGCGGGTGCGCACGCAGACCTGGCTGCATCCGTTCGAGGACTACAACAACACCGGCTACCAGATCTCGCAGTCGCTGTTCGGGCTGGCGACCGGCGGGCTGGCGGGCACCGGCCTCGGCAGCGGGCGGCCCTCGCAGGTGCCCTTCGCCAAGACCGACTTCATCATCACCACCATCGGTGAGGAACTCGGTCTGATCGGGCTTGCCGCCGTGCTGCTGCTGTTCCTGGTGTTCATCGTGCGCGGCCTGCGCACCGCACTCGCCGTGCGCGACAGCTTCGGCAAGCTGCTTGCGGCCGGCCTGTCGTTCACCATCGCGATCCAGCTGTTCGTTGTCGTCGGCGGCGTCACCAAACTCATTCCGCTGACCGGCCTCACCACCCCGTTCATGTCCTACGGTGGTTCGTCGCTGCTGGCCAACTATGCGCTGCTCGCCTTGCTGATCAAGGTTTCCGACGCCGCCCGCGCCCCAGCACCGATCCGTAAGAAGGAGCCTGGGCCGATCGCGGACGCGCCGACGGAACTGCTGCGCAAGTCGTCCGAAGCGGGCCGATCGGAAGCGAGGCCCGAGGAATGAACACACCCCTACGGCGGGTCGCGGTGGCGGTGATGTTGATGATCGTCGCGCTGCTGGCCAATGCCACCTACGTGCAGGTGATCAAAGCCGACGACTACCGAAGCGACCCGCGCAACTCGCGCGTGCTGCTCGACGAGTACGCGCGCCAACGCGGGCAGATCTCGGCGCGTGGCACGGTGCTCGCCAATTCGGTCGCCACCGATGACCGCTACAAGTACCTGCGCACCTACCCGGTAGACCCCGAGGCGTACTCGCCGGTTACCGGCTTCTACTCGATGCAGTACGGCAGCAACGGCCTGGAGCGCGCCGAGGACTCGGTGCTCAACGGTTCCGACAGTCAACTGTTCGGGAGCCGCCTGGTCGACATGATCTCCGGTCGCGATCCGCGCGGCGGCAACGTTCTCACCACGCTGAACCCGACGATGCAGCAGGTCGCATACGAGCAGCTGACCAGCAAGGGCTACACCGGTTCCGTGGTGGCAATCGAGCCGAGCACCGGGAAAGTTCTCACGATGGTCTCCACACCCAGCTACGATCCCAACCTGCTGTCCGGGCACGACGGTGCCAGCGGCACCAAGGAATGGGAGATGCTGAGCACCGACCCACGTCAGCCGATGCTCAATCGCGCTGTCTCGCAGACCTATCCGCCGGGATCCACCTTCAAGGTGGTCGTCACCGCGGCCGCGCTGGCCAACGGCACGGCGCGGCCGGAGGATCAATTCACCGCGGCCCCTAACATCACCCTGCCTGGCACCACCACCACGCTGGAGAATTACAACGGCTCCACCTGTGGCGGCGGCCCGACCGCGTCGCTGTACGACGCGTTCCGGTTGTCCTGCAACACCGCGTTCGTCGAACTCGGACTCAAGGTCGGCGCCGCCAATCTCAAGGACGAGGCGGCCGCCTTCGGTATCGGCGCACACCGCGGCATCCCGATTCCGGTCGCCGAGAGCACCGTCGGGACCATCTCGGACAACGCGGCACTCGGCCAGAGCAGCATCGGGCAGCGCGACGTCGCGCTGACGCCATTGGACAACGCGGTCATCGCGGCCACCATCGCCAACGGTGGCGTCCGGATGGAGCCGCAGCTGATCGAACAGCTGCAGGGACCGGATCTGAGTGAGCTGTCCAAGCCCAAGCCCGTCTCGGTGGGCCAAGCCGTCAGCGCCCAGGTAGCGTCGACGCTGACCAACCTGATGGTGGCCTCAGAGCAGAACACCGCCGGAGGCGGCCAGTCCCGGTACCAGATCGCTTCCAAGACCGGCACGGCCGAACACGGCAGCAATCCGCGCAGCACACCACCGCACGCCTGGTACATCGCGTTCGCTCCGGCGCAGAACCCGAAAATCGCTATCGCGGTGATCGTGGAGAACGGCGGAGATCGGGCGCTGGCCGCGACCGGTGGCTCGGTGGCCGCACCCGTCGCGCGTGCGGTGCTGGACGCCGGGCTACGAGGCAGCTGAAGGATATGAACGTGCGAGTGAATGTACGGGGGCCCCGATGCTGAACAACGGCGCGATGATCGCCGACCGGTACCGACTGCAACGCCTGATTGCCACAGGCGGAATGGGTCAGGTCTGGGAGGCGCTCGACACGCGCTTGGATCGCAGGGTGGCCGTCAAGGTCCTCAAGTCGGAGTTCTCCGCCGACCCCACCTTTCGGCACCGGTTCCGCACCGAGGCGAAGACCACCGCCCAGCTGAATCATCCTGGAATCGCCGGAATCTACGACTACGGCGAAACCTTGGACCCGAGTGGCGGCGAGACCGCCTACCTGGTGATGGAACTGGTCCAGGGCGAACCGCTCAACACGGTGCTGAACCGGCTCGGCAGGCTGTCGGTGGTCCAGGGTCTGGACATGCTGGAGCAGACCGGCCGCGCGCTCGAGGTCGCGCACCAGGCCGGCGTCGTGCACCGCGACGTGAAGCCGGGCAACATCCTGGTGACGCCGACCGGTCAGGTGAAGATCACCGACTTCGGCATCGCCAAGGCGGTGGACGCCTCCCCGGTGACCAAGACCGGCATGGTGATGGGCACGGCGCAGTACATCGCGCCGGAGCAGGCGGTCGGCGAGGACGCCACCGCCGCCAGCGACGTGTACGCCCTCGGTGTCGTCGGCTACGAAGTACTGGCCGGGCAGCGGCCATTCACCGGCGACGGCGCGATCACCGTCGCGATGAAGCATGTGCGCGAGGCCCCGCCGCCGATGCCGGCGGATCTGCCCGCCAACGTGCGCGAACTCATCGAGATCACGATGGCCAAGGAACCCGGCCGCCGCTATGCGCGCGGCGGCGAGTTCGCCGACGCTGTCGCCGCGGTCCGCGCCGGACGCAGGCCACCGCCGCCGAGCGGCGCCGGATCAGGCGCTGGACCGCTCACCACGGGTGCGACCAGGGTGCTGCCTCCGGGCCCGACGGTGATGCTGCCGTCCGGTCAACACGGCTACGACAACGGTCCGACAGTTCGGTATTCCACCCCGGCCCAGCCCATGGGCGTGGCGGGCGCGGCGGCGGCCGCACCCGTGACCGTCCTGAGCTCGACGACCTCCGGCCCCGTTGCGCCGCCGCCCGGTAACGGCCAGCGGTTCACCACCACGCAGAAGTGGCTCGGCGGACTCGGTGGCGGCGCGCTGCTGCTCGGCGGCGCCGCCATCTACCTGTTGTTCGGTGGCGACACCAATCCGGACAGTGTGAAGCCCGTGACAACGACGGTGGTATCGACGACCGTGCCGCTCCCGCCGCCGCTACCGATCGCCACCACCACGACGCCGAAGCCGGCTCCCCCGCCGCCGACGCAGCCGCCGACCACCGTGCCGCCGACGACGACGGAACCGCCGACCACCACCCCGGAACCGCCGACGACGACACCCGCACCGAGCACGACGGCGCCGAGCACGACGAAACCAGCGAAGACAACAGCGCCTACCACCACCAGTAAGTCGCGGTTCCCCACGCTCGACCTACCATTTCCGGATAGTCCCGGTGCCCGAGGCCCCTCGGTCACCCCCGGCGCAGCCCCTCTTCCGCAAGGACAGCCATGACGACCCCGAAGAACCTCTCCTCGCGCTACGAGCTGGGCGAGATCATCGGGTTCGGCGGCATGTCCGAGGTGCACAAGGCCCGCGATCTACGGCTGAGCCGTGACGTGGCGATCAAGGTGCTCCGCGCGGACCTGGCCAGGGATCCCACGTTCTATCTGCGCTTCAAGCGGGAAGCGCAGAACGCGGCCGCGCTGAATCATCCGGCGATCGTCGCGGTGTACGACACCGGTGAGGCCGAGGTGGACGGCGGCCCGCTGCCGTACATCGTAATGGAGTACGTCGACGGCGACACGCTGCGCGATATCGTGCGCGGCAAGGGTCCGATGCCACCGCGCCGGGCCATGGAGGTCGTCGCCGACGTCTGCGCCGCACTGGATTTCAGCCACAAGGCCGGAATCGTGCACCGGGACATGAAACCGGCCAACATCATGATCAACCGTGCCGGTGCGGTGAAGGTGATGGACTTCGGCATCGCCCGCGCGATCGCCGACGCCGCCAACCCGATGACCCAGACCGCGGCGGTCATCGGTACCGCGCAATACCTTTCGCCCGAGCAGGCGCGCGGTGAGACCGTCGACGCCCGTTCCGACGTCTACTCCGTCGGCTGTGTGCTGTTCGAGATCCTCACCGGCGAACCGCCTTTCACCGGAGACTCGCCGGTCGCGGTGGCCTACCAGCATGTGCGGGAGGATCCACGGCTGCCGTCCCATGTGCATTCCGGGGTGCCCCGCGAGCTGGACTCCGTTGTGCTCAAGGCGATGAGCAAGAACCCGGCCAACCGGTACCAGACCGCCGCCGAGATGCGCGGTGACCTGATCCGGGTGCTCGGTGGGCAGAAGCCGAGTGCGCCGATGGTGATGACCGACGAGGACCGCACCACGATCCTCGGCGCCAACGAACCGGCGCCGCGCAGCTTCCGCACCGTCGAGCGCAACGACGACACCGCGGAGCAGGAAACGGCGGATCCGGTGAACCCGCGCCGCAATATCTACATCGCGGTCGGCGCCGCGGCCGCGGTCGCGGTGGCGTTCGCCCTGTTCTGGGTACTGATCGGGCCGGGAAGCAAGCCGGATCAGATCGCGGTGCCAGATCTTTCGAACAAGTCGCAGCAGCAGGCCCAGGAGACGCTGCAGAAGCTCGGCTTCACGGTGGCCGTCCAGCAGAAGCCGGACAACAAGGTCGCCACCGGCAATGTCATCGCCACGCAGCCGCTCGGCGGTTCCCGGGTGGACGAGGGCAGCACCATCACCGTTCAGGTCTCCACCGGCCCGGCGCAGGTGCAGGTGCCGATGCTGTACAAACTGACCCAGCAGCAGGCCGAGCAGGAGCTGAATTCCAAAGGCCTGCGGATGGATCCGAACGTGATCCGCAAGCCCTCCAGCGCCGAGGAAGCCGACAAGGTGACCGCGCAGGAGCCGTCGGCGGGATCGCGCGTCGACGTGGACCGGGCCATCATCGTCACCATCGGCACCGGCCCCGAGCAGATCCGGGTGCCGAACGTCATCGGCCAGGACATCAGCGTGGCGCAGCCGAATCTGGTGGACTCCTCGGGCTTCAAGATCGTCATCCAGGACACACCGTCCTCGAAGCCCAAGGGCGAGGTGATCTCGACCAGCCCAGCCGGTGGCACCACCGCCGACAAGGGTTCCACGGTGATCGTGCAGATCTCCACCGGTGACCAGATCAGCATGCCGGCCCTGGTCGGCCTGACCCCCGCCGCAGCGCTGGACCGGCTGCGGCAGGCCGGTTGGACGGGGACGGTGAGCCAGATCAATCAGTCCACCCAGGGCACCTTCGACACGGGCAGTGTGGGCCGGATCCTCGGCCAGCAGCCCGCCGCGGGTTCCTCGATCGCGAAGAACGGCACCGTCTCGATCAGCACCGGAGTCCTCGGACCGCCCTGATAAACGAGCTCGCCCGGATAACTCGAAAACACAGACCGGTCGGTGTTGTCCGGGCGAGAATAGAGCTACTTCATCCCATCAGCTGCGCCATCCACCAGCACGCTGCATACGAGGAGGTAGCCCCATGACCACAGCCAGGGACATCATGAAGCCCGGGGCCCAGTGGATTTCCAAAAATGAGACTGTCGGCAAGGCCGCCAGGGTAATGGCCGAACTCGGCGTCGGGTCCCTGGTCATCGCGGATGAGAACGAACGGATGTGCGGGATCATCACCGACCGCGACATCGTGGTGAAGTGCATCGCCCAGGGCAAGCCGCCGGCCACCACTCGCGCCGAGGACCTGTGCGAATCGACGCCCCGCTGGGTCGACGCCAACGCCGATATCGACGAGGTGCTCGACGAAATGGAGAGCCACCGGATCAAGCGGATGCCGGTGATCGACAGCAAACGCCTCGTCGGCATGATCAGCGAGGCCGACCTGGCCAGGCACCTCGATGACAACCAGCTCGGCGAGTTCGTGACAGCGGTCTACGGCAGGCCATAACGCCGCCGCACTACCGCAGATCCAGGTGCTGATTCATCGACCTGGCCGCCTCGGCCAGGTCGGGTAATTCGAGCACCTCGACGCCGTGCTGCCGCAGTTTCTCCACACCGACACAGTTGGTGACGAAGGTCGTCGGTTCCCGCCAGGCGATGACGACTCGCGGGATCCCGGCCGCCAGAATTCTGTCGGTGCACGGCAGCCGCGTCGGGGTGCCCCGCTGCGAACACGGTTCCAGCGTGCTGTACATCGTTGCCCTGGCCAGCCGGGGATCGTCCGCGTCGAGCTTGTCGAGCGCCGACTCCTCGGCGTGCACCTTCTCGTCGGTCTCCCGGGAGTACCCGGTCGAGATCTCCGCGCCGTCGACCACGATGACCGCACCGACCGAGAAAGCCGTTTCGCTCGGCGGGCACATTCTCGCCAGTTCGATTGCCCTGTGCATGAATCGGCGATCGTGCGCGTCAGCAGCCTTCGCCATCACCGGTTCGGAGTGGTGTCGGTGGCCGCCTTGGGGAGGTAGATCAGCAGGGCGATGTCGCCGATTCGGGTCATGTCGGCCAGCTGCATGCGACGCCGCGGGGCGCCGGGGTAGGCGGCGGGGTTGAGAAAGCGGGGTGCGGCCTTGTCGCCGACGAGAATCGGCGCGATGGCCATGTGCAGCTCGTCCGCGAGGTCGGCGGCGAGGAATTCGGTATGGATTCGGGTGCCGCCCTCCACCATGAGGCGGGCGATACCGCGCCGACCGAGATCATCGAGCAGGGCGCCCAGGTCGATATCGGTGCCGAGGGTGCAGACCTCGGCGAGACCGCGCAACCGGTCGCCGAGCCGCGCCGCACCGGCTTCGGTGGTGTAGACCAGCTTGTCCCCGCCGTGGTGCCAGAACTTCAGATCGGGGTCGAGGTTCCCGCTCGCCGAGACCGTGATCTTCAGCGGGTACTCCGGCTTGCCCCCTGCGGCAATCCTCTCGGCCCGCCGATCCGGGTTGTTGACCAGCAGGCGTGGATTGTCACGGCGCAGTGTTTCGGCGCCGATCAGGATCGCGTCGGATTCCGCTCGGACCTGATCGACCCGATCGAAGTCGGCCTCGTCCGACAGTCGCAATCGCTCTGGGCCCGCGTCATCGATGTAGCCATCGATGCTGACCGCGACCGACAGCAGGACGTATGGACGCGTCACTGGGTCACCAGAGCCGCGACCTCTGCCTCGAGCATCTCCACCAGCCCCTCGGCCGGGCGTCGGCCACAGACCTCCAGCCAGTTCGCCAGCATCCGATGCCCGCCCTGGGTCAGCACCGACTCAGGGTGGAACTGCACGCCGTGGATCGGCAGCGTGCGGTGCCGCATGGCCATCACGATGCCGCTCTCGGTGCGACCGATCACCTCGATGTCGTCGGGCAACGTCTCCTCCAGGACGGTGAGCGAGTGGTACCGCGTGGCGGTGAACGGGTCGGGCAGTCCGGCCAACACGCCCGCATCGATATGGAATACCGAACTGGTCTTGCCGTGCAGCAGCTCCGGCGCGCGGGTGACGGTGGCGCCGAATGCCTCGCCGATCGCCTGATGGCCGAGGCACACCCCGAGCAACGGTGTGAGCTGCCGCGCGCAGGCGTGCACCAGGTCGATACTGGCACCCGCGCGATCCGGAGTGCCGGGGCCCGGGCTGATCAGAATGCCGTCGTATTCGGCCGCGACGGCGTCCACATCGGCCAGCTGCGCGTCGTCGTTGCGCCAGACAATGGCCTCGGCGCCGAGCTGGCCGAGGTACTGCACCAGGTTGAAGACGAAGCTGTCGTAATTGTCGACGACCAATACACGCATGAGATCGAGATTACGTGGCCGTATGGCACGGCGTCGCATCCATTACCAGTTGGGATAGCCTAGAGGCACACCGGAGGGGACCGAGCCTCGCCCGGACCGGTCCCGGCTGATCCCGGATCGGATGCCGCGGTGAGTGGTGCTCGACACAACTCGACCGACGTTGTCCCGCCGGTACCGACCCGCACGCCGAACACGAGGACGTCATGCCCAAGTCGAAGGTCCGTAAGAAGACCGACTATACGATCAATCCCGCCGGCCGGACGCCGGTGAAGGTGAAGGCCGTCGGGCCGTCCCCGGTCTGGTACGTCGCCATCATGCTCGGGTTCATGCTCGCCGGGCTGGTGTGGCTACTCGTCTACTACCTGGCCAACGACAAGATCGGCTGGATGGCCGATCTCGGTGCCTGGAACTTCCTGATCGGCTTCGGCCTCATGGTCGTCGGTTTGATCATGACCATGCGGTGGCGCTGAGCTTTCGAGCGCACGGCGCGCAGATTACAGACGTGTCATTCATTCACACCTGTGGATGACCCTGTGGACAACTCGAGGAACGATTGGGGAAAGCGGCTCGTGAATCCCGAAAGTCCACAGTCCAGGACTCCCGACCCGCGCATCGCCTGGACCACGCCTACGCCTGCCCTGATCGCGGTCACGGTGGGCGGCGTGATCTTGGCCGGCGCCGCCATCCTTGCCGATGAGGCGCCGAGCCGGCTGCTCATCGGGCTGGCCGCGGCTGGACTGCTGGTCCTTGCCGGGCTCGGATTCCGCCAGCGCCCCCGGCTCTCGGTCATACCGGGTCACGAACCGCGCCTTGTGGTGCGCAGCCTGGTCGGCCCGACCGAGTACACCCGCGATCAGATCGTGCGCGCCCGCGTGGTCGGCTACCGCCGCCTCGGGCGCAAGACGCCCATGCTGGAGATCGACGTCCGGCACAACGGCGACGAGCGGCTGCTGATCTTCGGCCGTTGGGATCTCGGCGCCAGCCCCGATGACGTCTTCGACACGCTGCTCGTGCACGGGTTGGCATCGCTGCCCGCCGACTAGCTGCTGCCGGTCCCGGCTGACGAGGTCGGGACGTTTCACGTGAAGCAGGACAGCGGAACCCGTCAGGCGGCGAGCGATACCGCTACGGCGCCGGTCACCGAGAGCGCGACGACAGCGAGCGCGGCGATGGCGACCCAGCCGATAAGGCCCGCGGTCTCTTGGGTTTTCGCGCGCAGCCACGCCGGCAGGAACAGGATGCCGAGAGTCGCCAGCGTGCCCGCCGTCAGACCGCCGAGGTGGCCCCACATGGAGATACCGGGCAACGAGAAGCTGATGAATATGTTGATGCCGATCAGGATCAACATCTGATTGGGGTTCTGCCGCAACCGAATCAGGATCACCGTGATCGCGCCGAACAGGCCGTATACCGCCCCGGACGCACCCGCGGTGGCGCTGTTCTGTGCCAAGACCATCACGGCAGCGGAACCACCGAGCAGCGAGACCAGGTAGACCGCGAGATAGCGCAGCCGTCCGAGCACCAGCTCGGCATCCCGGCCGACCACATACAGCGCGAACATGTTGAGCATCAAATGGATCGGGCCGTAGTGCAGGAACCCTGACCCGATCACCCGTACCCAATCGCCGTCGGCAACGAGATGCGGAACAAGTACCCAGCGCCGGAACAGCTGCGACCCGTTGTAGTTGTCCACCAGGCTGCGCGACTGGGCCGCGGTGATCGCGAACACGAGCACGTTCACCGCGATCAGCGCATAGGTGACGTACGGGGTCGGCTTCTGTGCGACTTGCGCACCCGCGACGGTGCGCACCGGGCGGACATCGCGCTGCTCCTGCCGCAGGCAGTCGACACAGTGCTGGCCGACGGCGGCAGGCCGCAGACATTCGGGGCATGCGGGCCGCCCGCAACGGGTGCAGGCCAGGCCCGTCGGGCGATCGGGGTGGCGGACACAGGTCGGTGCGGGCGGCTGAGCGTTCATCGGACTATTCGATCGTGATCTTCGAGATGACGACAGGTTCCTTCGGGCGGTCGTTGCGATCTGTCGGTGTGGTGGCGATGGAATCGACGACCTTGCGCGAATCCGGATCGACGACCTCGCCGAAGATCGTGTGCTTGCGGTTCAGGTGCGACTGCGGACCAACGGTGATGAAGAACTGCGAGCCGTTGGTGGCCGGTCCTGCGTTGGCCATCGCCAACAGGTAGCCGCGGTCGAAGCGCAGTTCCGGGTGGAATTCGTCGCCGAACTCGTAACCGGGTCCGCCGCGACCAGTGCCGGTCGGGTCGCCGCCCTGGATCATGAATCCGTCCATCACCCGGTGGAAGACCGCGCCGTCGTAGAACGGTCCTGAGGTTCCACCGCTCGCGTTCTCCGTCGTGTAGGCGGCAGTGCCGTCGGCAAGGCCGACGAAATTCCGCACCGTCTTCGGAGCGTGGTTACCGAAGAGCGAGATCTTGATGTCACCGTGGTTGGTGTGCAGCGTCGCAACGGCGGTCTGATTCGGTGAGGTCACGCCGCCCATCGTGCCACGCGCGACCGGCTTCGGCGGGAACCGGGCCGAGCAGGTCCCTCAGCTGCGGCTACTGCGCGAATGGCGGGTCTGTGCCAGAGTGGTCGAATGACCTTGGGGCGCCTTCACGTATCTGCACGTACTCGTAACCGGCTCATTGCCGCGACCCTCGTCGCGCTGGCGGGTGGCGTGGCCTGGCTGGTGCGCAGCAAGCGACCGCAGGCCCCGGAGCCCGCCCCGGCACCGCCTCGGATCGGATACTCCCGCAACGGTTCCGCGCCGACCCCGTTGGCGGGAGCCGGCGCGGAAAACGGTCGCTGATCTCGTCTTTCGGTCAGCGGCTCACGGTCCGCTTGTACTGACGCAGGGACAGCGGGATGAACACCAGCAGGATGATCACCACCCATGCCAGCGTCGTCACCACCGGATGCTGCATCGACCAGGCGTCCGATTGCGGCGCCATCGGGCTGGTGTTGCCGAACAGCTCGCGCGTTGCCTGGGTGACCGCGGACACCGGATTCCATTCGGCGAACACCCGCAGCACCGTCGGCAGGTTCTCCAGCGGCACAAATGTGTTGGCGAGGAATGTCAGCGGGAAGATCACCATGAAGCTCGCGTTGTTGAACACCTCGGGCGCCCGCACCAGCAGTCCGACGACGGCCATGATCCATGACACCGCGTAGGCGAACAGCAGCAACAGCACATACGCCAGCACCGCGTCGAGGAACGAACCCCGGATCCGCCAGCCGACGACATAACCGGTCAGCGACATCACCACCAGGCTGACCACGTTGATCACCACATCGCTGAGGGTCCGGCCGACCAACACGGCAGAGGGCGCCATCGGCAGCGAACGGAACCGGTCGATGATGCCCTTCTGCATATCCTCGGCGAGTCCCAGACCGGTGAAGGTTGCGCCGAACACCACGCTCTGCGCGAAGATGCCCGCGATCAAGAACTCTCGATAGCCGCCCGACATGCCGGGCACCTCGATCGCCGACCCGAAGATGTAAGCGAACAGCAGCACGAACATGATCGGCGACAGCGTCGAGAAGATCAGCACATCGGGTACGCGCTTGATCTTGATGACGTTGCGTTTGGCGATGGTCAAGCTGTCACTGAACACGATCGACAGCCGCTCACCGATAGGCATCGAGATCCGGTTGTCGAGTGCCGTGGTCGCCGCGGTCATCGGGTCTTTCCTTCCGTTACTTCCAGCCGGTCCCCACCCTTGGCCGCCACAACGCGACCGTCACCATTGGTCAGCTCTTCGGCCTCGTGCCCGGTGAGGGTCAGGAATACGTCGTCGAGCGAGGGACGCCGCAGGCCGACATCGTGAATCTGCACGTTGTGCTCGGACAGCAGGCCGATGGCGTCGACGAGTGCCTGCGACCCGTCGCTGACCGGAACGGTGATCCGGCGCAGGCCGGGCTCGAGATGGATCTCACCGTCGGCCAGCCCCTGCAGTGCCTGCTGCGCGGTCGCGAGGTTGTCGGCGTGATCGACGGTGAGTTCGATGCGGTCGCCGCCGACCAGGGTCTTGAGCTCGTCCGCGGTACCGCGGGCGATGACCTTGCCGTGGTCGATCACCGCGATGGCATCGGCCAAGCGGTCGGCCTCCTCCATGTACTGCGTGGTGAGCAGCAACGTGGTTCCGCCTGCGACCAACTCCTCGATGACGTCCCAGAGGTCAAGGCGCGCACGCGGATCCAGGCCAGTCGTCGGTTCGTCGAGGAACAGCACCGGCGGATTTGCCACCAGCGCACCGGCCAGGTCGAGCCTGCGCCGCATGCCGCCCGAATAACCCTTGACGGGCCGATCGGCGGCGTCGGTGAGCCGGAATCGATCGAGCAGTTCGCGAGCGCGCTCCTTACTGCGCTGCACACCCATGTGATAGAGACGTCCCACCATTTCCAGATTTTCGAAGCCGGTGAGATATTCGTCGACAGCGGCGTACTGGCCGGAGGTCCCGATTCGCGATCGCAGGGCCTGTGGATTGCGCAGCACATCTATTCCGGCAACGGTCGCGTGGCCTGCGTCCGGTATCAGCAGAGTGGTGAGCACCCGAACCGTGGTGGTCTTACCCGCGCCATTGGGGCCGAGCAGTGCGGTGACGGTGCCCTCTGGCACTGATAGGTCGAGTCCATCGAGGGCGACCAGCTGGCCGTATCGTTTGACCAGACCCTCGGCGACTATTGCGTCGGGCATGACTCTCCTGACGTTCGTGAGTTCTCGATGTCGGATTTCTGATGACGGCGGCCTTCGAAGCCGAGTCGATTTCGCTGAACCGGTGACTGACCGATACTCGAGTCAGTATTGCCGTGCGCACCGACAATTTCATCCGATTTGCGGGGAGCTCCGTCGAACCCACTCGGGTCGGACAAAAGAAAGAGGCCGCATCCCGGTCCAGGCGGTGCTCGGGGGTGCCGGATCGGGATGCGACCGGTTCGATCATCCCGCCGGTATGCCCGCCCGATCGCGCGTAGCCGACTACCCGATTCGGCCGCACGCGGTACTCGTTTCGGTGCGCACTCGCCGACGCGGTGAGAGCCAACCGGGTCGGTCGGTCACCGTGTTCGGCTAGTTCCCCGCGATTCCAGGGGGCTTCGATTCGCACGAACACATGTTCGCATCTGGGTATGACAGATTTCGCAGTCACCGGCGCCCGCTCGACCTATTTACCGCCCTGGCGCGACACGCGACAAAACCGGCGCAGCCACCGCCATAGACCGAGCACAATGCGCGATACCCAACAAACAGAGACCGGTCGGAATGTTTTTTGGACGGCCCGGATCAGCGCCAGCAGTAGCCGTGTAATTTCCTGTACAACAACAGTTTTGGCAAACAATAAGCCAACATCTACCGGGCGCCGATCCGCACCCCAGAACCAGCTCTGCGACCATCACGCCACGGGCAAGTAAGCCGACCCCAAAAATCTTCGAAAGTGGCGATCCCCACGCACACACAATCGCGGATCATCGCGTAGGATCATTCTCGTCGGCCCCTCCCCCCCGGGCCGACCTTACGCGGGCCTCGGCTAACTCCCCCCCTTCGCCGAGGCCCGCTCCCCATTTCTGGACCAGATCAGGTCACTCGGCCGCGGCGTCCGAATCGGTCGCCAGCGAACGCCAGGCAGCCGTCAGCCGCTGCGCCCGTACCCTTCCGGCCGTCGCAAGCAGCGGGCGATCGCGCTCCCAGCGCTGCTTGACGACCGGGTCCGCGCCAGCCCACAGTGGGTCCAGCTCTACCAACAACTGGTCGAGCAGTTCGAACGCGCCGCCGAGCGCGATATGGACGCCTGGCGAACTCGGTCGATCGATATCGAGGCCGCGCACGGTCGCCACCGCGGCGAGCAGTCGCTGCACCACCGACCGCGGCCATGCGGAATCCCGGCTCACGCGTATCAGCCAGCCGAGCGCCGCGGCGAGTACATGAATGTCCTCGATAGTCCGGAACGGTTTGAGATAGTCCAGGTAGCCGTCCCCCGGCAACATCCGCGCCGTGGCATCCGTGAATGTCACTGTGGCGTGCGGAATCTCGGGGGCGAACGGGATGGCGGGCAGATTGGTCACCCGCACCCCTGGCCCGCCCGCATCGACGAGCACCGCGTGCAGCCGATTGCGGCCATCCGGAGATTCGCCCGAACTGGCGATCACCAGCAGCCGCTGCGCCATGATGCCGAGCGTCGTGAAAGACTTGGTGCCGTGCACCGACCAGCGGCCATCGGTCTCGATGAGCGTGGTGCGGATGGCGGACGGATGCGCGCCGCCTGCCTCGGTCGCCGACACCGCGACCAGTTCATCGGCCGGTAGGTCGGCGATCAGAGTCCGCAATGCTTCCTGGTAACCGGACAGGAACGCGAAACCGAGCCGGTCCGCGCCGAATCCGCCCGCGATCGCCACATCCACCGGTTCGGCGAACCGCTGCGCGACAGCTCGATGCCTCGACCATGCCTCCGCCACGGTATCGAGGGGCACCGGATCAACGGCTTCGGTCAGCAGGTAGTCGAGCACTGAATCCACGTCTGCACCGTACCCGCGGCCGGAACGCTGTCAGGACGGCCACATCCCGGCAAACCAGCGGCGGTGCATAAGCCTATTCACAGGAGCAGCGGGTATCACTGAGGGTCGCCAACCGCTTCGAAAGGAGCCCGACCTGTGCTGAAACCGGACACAGATCGTAGAGAGGCGCTCTACGACAGCGAGGCCAGGCTGTCGTGGGTGCTCGCCGCGCTGGCCGGTCTGATCGGCGCCGCGGCTTTCATGCACACCGCCGGCTACTTCGTCACCTTCATGACGGGCAATACCGAGCGCGCGGTCCTCGGTTACTTCCACGACGAACCCGACATGGCTATCGCGGCGGCCCTGCTGCTGGTGTCGTTCTTGTCCGGCGTGGTTGTCGCCTCCTGGTGCCGCAGGCGGTACTGGTCCGGTCATCCGCACGGCCCGACCCTGCTCACCACCGCCAGCCTCGCCGCGGCCTCGATCGCCGATATCGTCATCTTCCGGGCCGTCGAAACCGACAAGATCGACTTCGTGCCGGTCCTGTTCGTCTCCTTCGGTGTCGGCGCGCTGAACACCTCGTTCGTCAAGGACGGCGAGGTATCGATCCCGCTCAGCTATGTCACCGGAACCCTCGTCAAATTGGCGCAGGGCATCGAACGCCACATGAGCGGCGGCAACTACGCCGACTGGCTCGGATACTTCCTGCTCTATCTGGCCTTCGCCCTCGGCGGGCTATTGGGCGGGCTGTTGAGCCTCATGGTCGCAGGCTGGGCGATGTTGATCACCGCAACCGCCGTCTGCCTCTTGGTCACCTGCTACACCTACTTGCACCTGGACCGCCACGGCCCGCCGACCGAAACCTGATCACCCGAAAAAACGTTGCCCCACTCATCCTGACAGTGGGGCAACGTCTATCGGCACAACCGAGCTCAGGGCAGTGGCTTGACGCCGCCCGATCCGGTCCCGATCAGCTTGCCCAAACCATTGAGCAGGTTGGACGACCCGGCGCCGAACCCGTCGAGATATCCGTTCGAAGGCGCGTCGATGGCGGCGCCCTGCGGTGCTTCCGCCGCCGCCATACCCGAGCCCGCGAGAACGATTCCGGCGGCCGCGAGGGCAACACCGAGCGCACGAATCTTGCTCATATTTTCTTCCTCAAAACTAATTCCGCCGGCACCGTATGCAACCGACCGGCACTGTCTATCAGACCAAATTTGCAGCCGGCGGCCCCCGATAAAACACCGCGCAAACAGCTGGTTAAAGACAGTTCACCGCACCGACTCTCAACAAGTGCGGGCCCTTCACCCACCACCATCGGTTAGTCGGAATACGCCGGCTCACCGGCGCCGCAACCCGCCTATACGGCGATCGGCCAACTCGGGAGTCAGCGAGTGGTTACCTCGTGCCACAGGTCGGCGTCATCGCGCTTGCGCAACTTGGTGATTCCGATGAGAACCGCGACCACGACACCGACCGTCAAGAGAAGTTTCATGGTTCTCAGCGTACTGCGACGGTTGGAATTGGGCCGAGGAGACATTGCCGCTGAACGTGGCGACATAGTGCTGGTCGGGCCGCGCGGGCTCGGCGCGGATCAGCTGGTGCGGATGGTCAAACCCGGGTTGTCCATCAGTACCGTGCTGATCGGCTGGCCGAGGAGCACGGGGAGGTGGCCGCAGTTGCCGTCGAGTGGCGTCTGATGGGTGACGATGGCGCTATTGATGCCGACCGCCTTCGTGCCGGCGAATATCGGTCCACCGCTGTCTCCGCGCTGGGCGCACAAGTTCACATAGAACATATTCTCGACCGGGATACCCTGCTCATCGTGGCCGGGTGCGCCGCGCAACAGACTCCGCTGGCCGACCGCGATCACTGTCCCACAGGAGTATCCGGACTTGAAACCGGATTTGCAGACGCTGTCTCCGACAATCGGTTCCGCCGTTCCGTCGATTCGCAGCACTTCCCGCTCCGCGTCAACGCCGAGCCATCGTCCGCCGCTGCTGCCCGTCGGCAGCTCGGCATCGCTGTCTGTGCCTGCGGCTTGCGCGTCCGGTGCGGGTGCGGTCGATACCAGGTTGTTCTGGAATCGCGCCGCGACAGGCTCGTTGATGCGCAGAATCGAGTAGTCGTGCGGGCTGAAACTGGAATCGCCGAAGTAACCGAGCTCGACGCCGTGTTCCGAGTCGTGAATGTCGAATATCCGCTGCGGCTGCGGCGTCTTCGAGGCCGGATCGACGAGGGTGTTCGGGTCGCAGTGCCCGGCGGTGACGTTCACCGTGTGACCTTCGGCGTCGGTGCCGTTGAAGCCGAACGAGCACATGTACGTCTTGCCCGCGAGCTCGATGCCGTAGGGCTGACCGCCGATGAAGTCCGCGGCGGGTTCGGCATCCGCGATCGCCATGCCGCCGACAGGCGCGTCATCGGGCCGGGCTTCCGGCATCACCGCGAGCAATGTCCGGACCTGCCCCGCCTCGACGGGCAACTGCAGGTCCTTCGCCAGCCGAACCGCGAGGCTGTTGGTCACCACATCGATGCCGTAGCCGATGACCGCATCGGTGACCGAGCTGGACTGACCCGCCAGCCAGCGCTCGAACGCGACGCCGCGGCCATGCAGCGTGACCTCACTGTCGGTGACGGTTTCCACCGTGAACCCTGCCTCCTCGGCCGCAGCCCGAGCGTCCGAGGCATTCACATCATCGGTGAGCGAGACAACCGGGCGGTCGCCGTCCATCCGAATCCCGGCGAAGGCAGCCCGGTGCGCGATACGGGCCGTTGTCGCGAACGCGGCCAGCCGCTGCGCGGTTTCGGCGCGTCGGAGATATTCGTACGCATCGATTCCCAAGTCGCGCCGCACAGCCTCGACCATCCCCTGTGGCAACGGGACGTCCTCGACCTCCGGGGTGGCCGAAGCCGGGTGCGTCGTCGATCCGGCCACTGCCAACGCGACCCAGCAGCAGCCGAGCGCCGCCCGTCGCGCTCGGGTACCCAACCGCATCGAGCTGCCTCCTGACGAAAAGCGACCATGGTTTCCGCCTGCAGCCGATGATGCTATGTCACATCAGTCACAAAATAGACCCAGCGGTTTCTTTGCGTGTCGACGCTCCGGCATCCGCTAACTCTGTCTCGACACGGTCGGCCGACTGCGAGCCTGCCCGCCGATAAGTGGCCTGACCAGTGCATATATTAGTCGCGGCCGCTGGATCGCTTGGCGAACCCGCGCCGCGGCGGAGGGCTGTTTTGACGCTACGAACGGTTGACAGGTAACGTTTCGAGCGCGCATTCATGGAATGCGTGCCGCGGTGAGCGGTGAAGGGGCCTTAGCTCAATTGGCAGAGCACTGCCTTTGCAAGGCAGGGGTTAGGGGTTCGATTCCCCTAGGCTCCACAAACGCGCGTCAGAGCTACTCTGGGCTGCCGAGTCCTGCGGCAGCTTGCGCCACTGCCCGACGGCGACACGACGCCACCGTCGGCCACCACAGGTATCTGACAAAACCCCTGGTCACAGCCTGCGCTACCCGAACATCACCGGGTTCGAGAGGCATGTCTGGGCAGTTCGGTGCATTTCGCGACTCGAGCTAGCGGCTTTCTGATGACGCCGCCGAACACGCAGGTCAACGAGGTCGAGCGCGAAGTCGAACACGGCACTGCGATGTCAAAAGTCAGGTACGTTGACGCAAAGCGAATTCGTGACCGGCGACGCCCCCTACAGGGCGAATTCGCGTCGCGATCGAGCTCGCGGAGCGGCGGCACGGCACCTTCTCCGAAGGAGCAGCGCTTTGGATCTCAACACGATCACCGACATCGTTCGGCGCCCCCCGGACCGACCGGGTGCAGTCTGGCGCAATGGCGACGCGTGGCTGGCCGGGGGAACGTGGCTGTTCTCCACCGAGCAGCCGGATCTGCGCCGGCTCGTCGACCTCACCACGCTCGGGTGGGACAGCTTGGTGCCGAGCGATGCCGGCCTGGAGATCGGCGCAACGTGCACAATCCGTGAGCTGAACGCCTTCGCACCGCCGAGCGACTGGCGCGCCGGCTCGCTATTCGCCACCAGTTGCGAGGCGTTCCTGTCGTCGTTCAAGATCTGGAACGCGGCGACGGTCGGCGGCAATATCTGCATGTCGCTGCCCGCAGGCCCGATGATCACAATGACGGTCGCGCTCGAAGCCACCTACACGCTGTGGGCCGCGGATGGGTCCGAACGCATCGTTGATGCGGCCGATTTCATCACGGGCGACCACCGCAACGTCCTCGCCGAGGGCGAGATCCTGCGACGCATCGACATCCCGGTCAGCGCGCTTCGCAAGCGGCACACGCACCGACGGTTCACCCTGACGCACCTGGGCCGCTCGACACTGTTCATGATCGCCACTCAGTCGCCGGGCACCGCCGACCTGCTGCTCACCATCACGGCCGGCACCACGCGTCCCGTGCGCATGGCGTTCGACACCATGCCCGACGCCGAGACGCTGCGGCAGCGCATCGAGGCGATACCCGAAGACCTGTGGTTCAGCGACCCGAACGGCACGCCCGACCACCGTCACCACCTGGCCGGACACTTCGCCGAGGAGATCCGAATCGAGTTCGCCGAAGAAGGCCGGGCATGACGTACACCGTGAACGGAAACACCTTCGAAGACGAGCCGAAGCCAGGTCAATGCCTGCGCACGTTCGTGCGCTCGCTCGGCTGCCACGGCGTCAAGAAGGGTTGCGACGCAGGCGATTGCGGCGCATGCACGGTGTGGCTCGACGGCAACCCGGTGCACAGCTGCGTCACGCCCGCGTTCCGCGCCGACGGGCGCGAAGTCACGACGATCGAAGGCCTCGGCTCGTCCGAGGACCTGCACCCGATGCAGCGGCAGTTCCGCGACGCCCCCGGCTTCCAGTGCGGCTTCTGCACCGCAGGCATGATCATGACCGCGGTGTCGCTCACCAACGCCCAGAAGGTAGACCTACCTCGCGCGCTGAAAGGCAACCTCTGCCGTTGCACCGGCTACCGGTCGATCGAAGATGCGGTAAACGGCGTCGCTGAGATCGAGGTCGCCCGGCCGGGTCGGGCCGTCGGAACGAGCGTCGGCGCTCCCGCCGCCACCGAGGTGGTGACGGGCCGCGCCGAGTTCACAATGGACACCGCGATCGACGGCATGCTGCACCTCAAAGTGCTGCGCTCACCGCACGCCCATGCCCGCATCGTGTCCATCGATAAGACCGCGGCGCTCGCGGTCCCCGGCGTGCATCGCGTGTACACCTGGGAGGATGTGCCGCGGAAGCGCTTCACGACCGCGATACACACCGATCACCTCGTCGATCCCAACGACACCTTCATCCTCGACAACACGGTGCGCTTCGTCGGTCAACGGGTGGTCGCGGTGCTGGCCGATACCGTCGGAGCCGCAGAAGAGGGCTGCCGCAGTGTGACTGTCGAATACGAGGTGCTGCCCGCGGTCTTCGACCCGGAAGCGGCGATGGCCGACGGCGCTCCCCAGCTGCATGGCTCAGAGGACCCGTTCGTTCGAGATCCCGAGCACAACATCCTGCTCGAGATCCACGGGCACGTCGGTGACGTCGAGGCGGGGTTCGCCGAGGCCGATGTGATCCACGAGGGCACGTACTTTTCGCCGCGTGTGCAGCACGCCCATCTCGAGACGCACGGATCGATCGCATGGATGGACGACGGTCGTCTGCATCTGCGCACCAGCTCGCAGTCCCCATCGATCGCCAAGGGCAAGATCGCCTATCTCTTCGACCTTCGTCCCGATCAGCTGCGCGTGTTCAGCAAGCGTGTCGGCGGCGGGTTCGGCGGCAAGCAAGAGGTTATTTCCGAAGATCTGGTCGCCCTCGCAGCATTGGACACCGGGCGGCCGGTCTGTCTCGAGTTCACCCGCGAGGAGGAGTTCACGACGGCGTCACCACGGCACCCGATGAAGCTGACGATCAAGCTCGGCGCACGGGCCGACGGCACGCTCACCGCGTTCCAGGTCCGCAATGTGTCGAACACCGGCGCCTATGGCAACCACGGCGGCGAGACGCTGTTCGCGGGTGGGGCCGCCATCGCGATCTACCGTTGCCCCAACAAGAAGGTCGACGCCTACTCGGTCTATACAAACACCGTGCCCAGCGGCGCGCTGCGCGGCTACGGCATGACCCAGCCGGCATTCGCGGTGGAGTCCGCCATGAACGAGCTGGCGATCGCGCTCGCCATGGATCCGTTCGAGCTGCGGCGGCGCAACATCGTGCGTCCCGGTGATGCCCTGGTGGCGTTCGACGACGGCCCCGACGACGTGACGTTCAGCGAGGACGGCCTTACGCAATGCATCGATCTCGTCGACGCCGCCCTCCAGCGCAACGCCGCCGAGCCGCCACCGGGAGCCGGGTGGCTCGTCGGCACCGGCGCCGCCAGCTCGCTGCACGAGACCGCGCCCCCGACCGACCACCTCTCCGAGGCATGGCTGACCCTCGGCGATGACGGCGTCTACGAGCTCGCCATCGGCACCGTCGAGTTCGGCGAGGGAACGTCGACCGCGCATGTGCAGATCGCGGCCAACCAACTCGGCACCACACCGTCGCGGGTACGCATCGTGCAGTCCGACACCGACCGAACCGGCTTCGATACGGGGGCGTTCGCCAGCGCCGGTCTCTTCGTAGCCGGAAACGCGGTATTGCGGGCGTCCAACGCCTTGCGCGATCGCATCCTGGCGGTGGCCGCCTCGCATACGCGGGTCGACGTCGCTTCGTGCTCGATGGACGACGACGGGATCGTCTGCGGCGACAGCCGCTTGTCGCTGGTGGAGCTGGTCGAGGTGGCGCGCCGACGTGGTATCCGGTTGACGGAGGCGCGCAAGGCCTTCGGGTCGCCGCGCAGCGTTGTGTTCAACAGCCACGGCTTCCGTATCGCCGTCCACCAGGTGACCGGTGAGATCCGCATCCTCTACAGCGTGCATGCCGCCGACGCCGGAGTCGTCATCAACCCGGTGCAGGTGCGCGGCCAGATCGAGGGCGGCGTCGCGCAGGGCATCGGCTTCGCGCTGACCGAGAACTTCCACGTCGACGAGAACGGCGGCATGGTCAACCCGAACCTGCGCAACTACCGCATCCCGACCTATGCCGATATTCCCCGGACCGAGGTGCTCACGGTCGACTCGACGGATTCTGTCGGTCCACTGCATTCGAAGGGCATCGCGGAATGCTGCATCAACCCGGTGGCGCCCGCACTGGCGAACGCGCTCGAGAACGCGACGGGGGTCCGCTACCGAGCGCTGCCATTCACACCGGAGCGTATCTACCGCCGACTAGGCGAGAACACCGGTTCCGTCGAGGGCTGAGCCGGGAGGAGAGAGCGATGGCAGCCGGAAAGCTCACCGAGGACGCCGCGACAGTCATCATCGGCCAGAAGGTGTGCGCCGGTTTCGAGCGGGACTTCGAGACCTGGCAGGAGAACACGAACGCGGCGGCCTCCGGCTACGCCGGATTCCTCGGCGCCCAGATCAGCGCCCCGACCGCCGTGCAGGCCGACTGGGTCGTGGTCTACCGCTTCGACACCGTCGCCCACCTGCAGGCCTGGCTGAACAGCGCCACCCGTCAGGACCTTCTCGACAAGGGCAGGCAATACTTCGACGGCCCCGCCACCCAACAGGTCATCAGCGGCGGCACGCGGCCCCCTGATCCTCTCGTCACGGTCGTCGTCACCCACCGCGTAAGTCGCGACAGCGTCGCCGATTTCCTTGCCTGGCAGACTCATCTGACGCAGGAGGAGGCCAAATTCGAAGGCTTCCGCGGCAGCGAACTCTTCCGTCCCATCGAAGGCGTTCAGGACGAGTGGACCGCGCTCTACCGCTTCGACACCGCCGCGAACCTGGCCACGTGGCTCACCTCGGACCGACGCCGGGAACTCCTCGCCGAGGGCGAAAAGTTCAGCGATTTCGAGTTGCGCACCATCGACAACTCGTTCGGCAATTGGTTCGCCTTCGACGAGAACGGCAACGGGGCTGCCGCTCCGTCTGACACCAAGACATCCATCGCGGTCTGGGTCGGTCTCTATCCGACCGTTGTGCTGCTCACCCTCGCGCTGTCCCCCTTGAAAATGCCGCTGTGGCTGGGGCTGCTCATCGGCAACCTGCTGTCCAGCTTCACCATGAGTTTCTTCACGATGCCGTATTACGTGAACCGGCTGCTGAAGCGGTGGCTGCGTCCGCCCCCGGACGCGCCGGCGGCGAAGACGAATCTCGCGGGCATCGCCGTCGTCACCGCTCTCATGCTGGCCTGGGTCGTCATCTTCTACGTGGTGACCACCCAGCTCTGGACACTCCCCTGACCGGTCCGGTACCCGCTACCGGCCGGCGAGCGGCGGCGCCCCGGTCGATATGGCAGTCGGGGTAACCGTGTTCAACAGCGTCGGTGTCAGGGTTGTGGCGTCCGGGCCGGCTCGACCAAGTCCGTACTTTCTGACCTCGGTCCCATTCACCGCGACTCCACTGACGAGCAGATCGGCGCCGGAGGTCGTGCTGGTGGTCGCCACCCGAACCCCAGCGCCGACGCCGAAGGGGGCGAATGACGTTATCTCTCGGAAGGAGACCGTGTCCGAATGATGGTTCGGGCTCTCGGTATACATCGCCGGCCCGCCGTCGAGCCGCGACCCGCTCGACCAAACCCGCACCATGCCGTCGCCGCCGAGCATGCCCGTGACGATGCTCTTCGCCCCGCCCTCGGCGCCGCCTACCCATCCTGTCGAGAGCGAGACCCCGCCAAGGTAGTTCTCGTCGAAGGCCAGGAAATCCGAGGTCATCTCCGGCTCACCCGGATGATCCTGCGGATGGGCCGTGCCCTTCGCCGCCGCGGCGGCGGTTGGCGTGTAGAGGTCGTATCGGAAGGTCTTCACCCGCGGCGGGTCGCCGGGGCCCGGGGCCGTCACAATGCTGGCCCGGCCCGAGGAGGTGTCGACCATCCCGGTGGCGACAGTGACCCCCGCCTTCGATCCGGGATACGGCGTGAAGCTCGAGAACAGCTCGGGCACCTGGCCCTGCTCACCGGGCAGCGTCGAGGAGAATACCTTCACTTCCGATTCGATGCCCGGACCCGAGCTCACGATGATGTTGTCGGCCAACGCATTGCCATCGATATCGACGCCGGCGACATCGACGCCGCCACGGAACTCACGCCCGAAGGGGCTGAACCGAGTCAGTTCGGCGCTGAACGGTGCGTCGCCGACGCCGTTGTACGCGACGACCTCGGGGCCGACGCCCTCACCGGTCCCGGAGACCAGGTCGAGCACCCCGTCGCCGTTGACATCCGCCATGGCAACGGTCGGCGTGCCCTCGAACGAGGCGAACGGCGTGACGGTCGCGACCAACTTGTCGCCATTGCCGTCATAGACCTGCACGGTCGCGGGCTTACCCGGCGACCCTTGAATCGCCACCGCGTACGTCGATACCTCGGGGATTACATTGACGATCGCCATCAGGCCGTTGTCCTCGTGGTTGAGGCGATGGCAGTGGATCACGAAGGTGCCGGTGTACTCCGTGAACTTCGACCGCAACGTCACCGAAGCCGGTACCAGCGCGTTCTCGTTCTCGTCGGTGACGGGAGCGGGGACATTGACATTGTCCTCACCCCACATCTGTACTCCGATACGGGAATTCGCCACCGGATCGACGATTTCCATCACCTGGAAGTCGTTCACATGGATGTGCATCGGGTGCTCGTCGTTGTTCAGGTTCGTGATCAACCACTCCTCGACCGAGTCGAGTCGCGGCTGGAGCAATGGGATGTTCGGGAAGGTGTTGCCGTCGAACTCGTAGGTGAAGGCCTTGGGATCGCTGTTGCTTGCCTTGTCGTTGCCGAAGCCGCCCGAGACCGTCAGCGTGCGTTGCACGTCGGGCGTGGTGACCGATGTGTCGACGAAGGAGGTGTAGGCGTCGAGCTTCTGGCCGGGCACGAACAGCGTGGTCCGCCCTTCGCCGCTGTCGGGCCGCACCTGGAGGAGCTTCTGTGTGG
Source organism: Nocardia sp. GCM10030253 (assembly GCF_042675075.1). NCBI lineage: Bacteria > Bacillati > Actinomycetota > Actinomycetes > Mycobacteriales > Nocardiaceae > Nocardia > Nocardia sp. GCM10030253. The sequence continues at coordinate 49,957 of NZ_JBHTDL010000003.1, forward strand.
GGAAGGTGAAGAAGCCGTCCTCGTAGCTGATGACCGAGGGGTCGACGCGGACTGTGCCCAGTACGGCGGGCGGGTGGTCGGTGCCGTTGTTCGTATAGAGCACGCCGGGCTCCGTGATGGGCCTGGCGCCTGGTAGAGGTGGCATCTCGAGTACAAGATCGCCGGTCCTCGGCATCGTCACGGCGATCGCGTAGCGCGATGCCGGCGGGATTACGAGACGGGTGCCGTCACCGTCGACCGGCACCTGGACCTCGGTGAAGGGGAGGCCGTCTTGACCGACGATGGCGAACTTCGGATGGTTTCCGGTCGCCGTCTCGGTCAGCCTGACGGGCATATAGGCGAAGTCACTGATGTTCGCCAAGACCCAGATCTCGGTCTGCCCCGGCTTCAGCTTCAGTGCGGGCTGGAACTGCCCGTTGATCGTGAACTGCACGTCGCGCTGGTTGTCCGGTAGCGCGAGGTCCGCGGGAATCGCGATGGGCGACACGGACTTCGGATCGCTGGTGAAGCTCTGCAGGTTACTCGGCACGAACTGGTTCTGACCACGGTGATTGGCCGGCGAAAGTGGTCCGCTGTACCAGTTGGTGACATACCTCGAGCCCTTCGTCGTCGACGCGAAGTTCACCGGGGCCAGGCTCGGCCGGTACGTGCCGTCGGCGAGCTGCGATCCCTCCGGAGGCCGCAGCGTGCTCACGTACTGCGGCCAATTCGGGTCGTTCAACTGGTGACCGCTGCCCTTGCGGTCGAAAACGAAGTTGTACTGCAGCGCCATGTCGCGGATCGGGATGTTGTTCCGCGTCACCAGCGGCAGGTTGCCGTCGGGTCGTCCGATCTCCAGTAGACCCGCGAGCCCCTTGTAGGTCTGCTGAGCCGAGAGCGTGTGGCGATGGCTGTGGTACCAGTACATGCCGTTCGACATATCCTGCGGCACTGCAAAGTCATAGACGTTGCCCTTGCCCGCAGGTATGTCGAGCAGGACATTATCGGCGTTGCCGCCGGGACTCACGTGAAGCCCATGGGTGTGCAGGTTGAGCGGCGACGATGCGAGGGCAGGCGGGTAGATCGGAACGTCTCCACCCGCGGGGGTGAAAGCGGGGTCGTAGTAGTCCGCGAGCGTCAGGCCCTGCAGATCGTTGTCGTAGTGCACGATCAAGCGCTCGCCCGGATCGACACGCAGTGTCGGCGCCGGGTATTGGTTGTCACCCTTGGTCGAGCCATCCGAGGCGGTGCCTTTGATTACCTCGTAGCCGAAGACCAGGAAGTTCGAGACCGGCGTCGAGACCGTGTCGAGGGCGATAGTGCCCTGATGGGCCGACAGCCGCACTTCGAGAACGCCGTCCTTGCTTGTGAGCTTGACCGGCTCCCGGTACGCGACCGGGGCGGCGTCGGGACCGGCGTTGCCACCGCCCGACGTCCTCGACCCATCGGTCCCGCACGCGGCGAGCAGCAGTATGACGGACGCGGCGACAGCTGCGACTAGAACAATCGGCTTCCTGCGATGGGTGACCATAGGTTCCCGTTCCACAACGGCGGATGAGCGGCTGCGCTACGAAGCATCGATCGACGACAGACTACCCAGGAAATGGCCTGGTACCGCAATAAATCCGAGTGAGTGGCCAGGGCGTCCGTAGTGCAATAGCCGGGCTCGGTGGGGTTTTCAATGGCGGCCATCTACACCGTCGACACGCGGACGGGGGCAGCACCGAATGACCAGGAATTGGTCGAGGTGGGAGTGGGCCTAGGAGGACTTGAACCTCCGACCTCTTCGTTATCAGCGAAGCGCTCTAACCGCCTGAGCTATAGGCCCTCAACCGGTCCGGATTCCCCGCCGAAGCTGTTAACCGAACCGAGGCACGAGATTACCCTACCGGTCTGCTGAAGACCAAAACGGCCGGTAGCGGCCCTGTGCAGGGTCGCTACCGGCCGACTGGAAACCGTCCCTAGTCGGGGTCGGCCAGGGTTATCTGGATGCCGCCGACGAGGTCGCAGCACTGGTTGTAGATGAAGGTGCCGACGGTCGCGAGTGCGGTGACGAGCACCACGTTGATCAGACCGATGACACCGGCGTAGCCGAAGACCGTGCCCGCGTCGATCCCCACCGAACCGCTGTCGTGCGACACCATATCGTTGACGGTGTTGTTGAGCCGCTCCCACACACCCATACCCTCGAGCACGATGTAGAGCAGACCGACGGCGAGCATCCACACGAAGAACATCGCCACGCTGATCACCAGCGAGATCTTCAGCGTGGACCAGGGGTCGATCCTGCGGATCTGCACGGTCGCCCGCAGCGGCTCGCCCGAGGCGACGGCCGCGGCCACCGCGACAGGCACTGCGGGCGAGATGGGCGGCTGCGGACCCGTTGTCTCCATCGGCGGCAACGGGTGTCGGATCTCGGAGAGGTCCGGCATGTCCTTGATCAGCTCCGGCCGCGCGATGCTGCGCGTCGGTCCGTCGATGCCGACCGACTTCACCATGGCCGCTTCCTTGCGGGCCGCCTTGGCCGCGAGGTCGGTGGTGGTGCGTGCGTTGGTCGCACTACCACCGAGTCCGCCGCCGCCGCTGCCGCCGCCGAGACCACCCGACCCGGTGCTCGGGCGACCGGTTACCGGCGCCTGACCCGGGCGGTACAGGTTGGACTGCGGCTCCCGTTGCGGCAACTGCCCCCAACCATCCTGCTGGTAGGGCGACTGGCCCCCGCCGTTGCCGAGGGCCTGGTCACCACCGCTCTGCTGCTTGGGCTCTTGGGAGTTGTTCACCCGCACCGTCGACTGGTCGAACGCTGCGGGGGCGGGCCGCTCGCCGGAGTTCTGCTCCGGCGCCGACTGCTGCTGTGGCGGCTGCTGCTGTGGCGACCCCTGCTGCGGGGTCCCTTGCTGCGGACCCCCCTGCTGAGGCGCGAAATCGCCCTGCTGGTTGGACATTTCATGCGGCTGGGCACCACCCTGCGGGCCACCCTGCTGCCCGTTCTCGGCCGAAGCGACCGGCCGAGGGATCGGCCGAGGCGGAATCGGTGACGGTGCGATCCGTTCGGTCACGCCGTTCGTCTGGTGCCGCTCGTCATTCGGCTGATTCGGAGTGGTCAATGGGAATCCTTAGATCCGTTCGTTGCCGCCGCTGTGGGGTTACTGTTCGGGAGAACCGGTGGTGTCGTCGTCGCCGTCGACCAATTCGGGCTCGTCGGCATTGCGCGCGATAGCAAGCAACGTATCGCCATCGCCGAGGTTCATCAATCGCACGCCCTTGGTCTGTCGTCCAGCCTTGCGAACCTGCTTCGCCGCCGTCCGGATAACGCCGCCTCCAGACGTGATCGCATACAACTCATCCTCGTCGTCGACGATGAGCGCACCGACCAGGGTGCCACGCTTGATGTCGTACTGGATAGTCAATACACCTTTACCACCGCGACCCTGCGCCGTGTACTCCTCGATGGCGGTGCGCTTGGCGTAACCACCGGAGGTCGCGACCAGCAGATAGGTCCCCTCGCGAACCACGTTGAGCGACAACAGCTCATCGTCGGCGTTGAACCGCATGCCCTGTACACCCGACGTTGCGCGGCCCATCGGACGCAGCGCCTCGTCGGTGGCCGAGAAGCGGATCGACTGGCCCTGTGCCGAAACCAGCAGCAGGTCGTCCTCCGCCGAACACAGCACGGCGCCGACCAGTTCGTCCTCGTCACGCAGGTTCACCGCGACGATGCCGCCGCTGCGGTTGGAATCGAAGTCCGAGAGCTTGGACTTCTTCACGAGGCCATTCCTGGTGGCCAGCACCAGATATGGGGCGTCCTCGTAGCCCTTGATCTGGATGATCTGGGCGATCTTCTCGTCCGGCTGGAACGCGAGCAGGTTGGCAACGTGCTGACCGCGCGCGGTCCGGCTTGCTTCGGGCAGCTCGTAGGCCTTGGCCCGGTAGACCCGGCCCTTGTTCGTGAAGAACAGCAGCCAGTCGTGCGTCGAGCTGATGAAGAAGTGCTTGACGATGTCGTCCTGCTTGAGCCCCGCGCCCTGCACGCCCTTACCGCCGCGCTTCTGGCTGCGGTACAGGTCGGTCTTGGTGCGCTTGGCGTAGCCGGTCTCGGTGACCGTGACGACCACGTCCTCGCGGGCGATCAGGTCCTCGTCAGCCATGTCGCCGTCATTGGCCACGATCTTGGTGCGCCGCTCGTCGCCGTACTTCTCGACGATCTCGGCCAGCTCGTCGCGCACGATCGCGCGCTGCCGCTCCGGCTTTTCGAGAATGTCCTTGAGGTCGGCGATTTCGGCCTCGATCTTGGCCAACTCGTCGACGATCTTCTGCCGTTCCAAGGCAGACAGCCTGCGCAGCTGCATGTCGAGGATGGCGGTGGCCTGGATCTCGTCGATATCGAGCAGCTGCATCAGGCCGGTGCGCGCGGTGTCGGTGTTGGCCGAGCGCCGGATCAGCGCGATGACCTCGTCGAGCGCGTCAAGAGCCTTGACCAGCCCGCGCAGGATGTGAGCCCGCTCCTCGGCCTTGCGCAACAGGTAGCGGGTGCGCCGGATGATGACTTCCAACTGGTGCTCGACGTAGTACCGGATCATCTGATCCAGGCGCAGTGTGCGCGGCACGCCGTCGACGATCGAGAGCATGTTGGCGCCGAAGCTGGTCTGCAGCTGGGTGTGCTTGTAGAGGTTGTTCAGCACCACCTTGGCCACGGCGTCGCGCTTGATGGTGACCACGATCCGCATACCCGCGCGGTCGGAGGACTCGTCGTGGATATCGGAGATGCCCGCGATCTTGCCGTCCTTCACCTGCTCCGCGATGGAGTTGACGAAGTTGTCGGTGTTGACCTGGTACGGCAGCTCGGTGATGACGATCGTGGTGCGCCCACGGTTGTCCTCTTCGATCTCGACCACGCCGCGCATACGAATCGAACCGCGGCCGGTGGTGTAGGCGTCGTGGATACCCTGACCACCGACGATGAGGCCGTAGGTCGGGAAGTCCGGGCCCTTGACCCGCTCCATGCAGGCCGCGAGGGTGGACTCCTCGTCGGCTTCGAAGTTGTCCAGCGCCCAGTAGATCGCGTCGGCCAGCTCGTTCAGATTGTGCGGCGGGATGTTGGTCGCCATGCCGACCGCGATGCCGTTGCTGCCGTTCATCAGCAGTGCGGGCACCCGAGCGGGCAGCACGGTCGGCTCCTGCGAGCGACCGTCGTAGTTCGGTGTGAAATCGACCGTCTCGTGGTCGATTTCGCGCAGCATCTCCATCGCGAGCGGGGTCAGGCGGCATTCGGTGTAGCGCATGGCGGCCGCGCCGTCGTTGCCGCGAGAACCGAAGTTGCCCTGGCCGTCGACCATCGGGTAGCGCAGCGACCACGGCTGCGCCATCCGCACCAGGGTGTCGTAGATCGAGGCGTCGCCGTGCGGGTGATAGTTACCCATGGTCTCGGCGACCGGGCGGGCGGACTTCACGTACCCGCGGTCAGGCCGGTAACCGTTGTCGTACATCGCGTAAAGCACCCGGCGGTGCACCGGCTTGAGGCCGTCGCGGACGTCGGGCAGCGCACGGCCGACGATCACGCTCATCGCGTAATCGATGTAGCTGTTCTGCATCTCGTTCTGGATATCGACCGGCTCGATCCGGTCACCCGCCCCGCCGTTGGGTGGCAGCGTGGTTTCAGTCATCTAAAAAGTCTCCTTTGGCACCGGACGTGGAATGGGCGTCACGTCGGTTACACGTCGAGGAAGCGAACGTCCTTGGCATTGCGGGTGATGAAGCTGCGACGCGCCTCGACGTCCTCACCCATCAGGATGGAGAACAGCTCGTCGGCCGCGGCGGCATCGTCCAGGGTGACCTGACGCAACACCCGCACCGAGGGATCCATGGTGGTCTCCCAGAGTTCCTTGGCGTTCATCTCGCCGAGACCCTTGTAGCGCTGGACGCCGTCGTCTTTGTTGATCTTCTTGCCCGCGGCGAGACCGGCCTCCATCAGACCATCGCGCTCCCGGTCGGAGTAGGCGAACTCCGGATCGGACCGCTGCCACTTCAGCTTGTACAGCGGCGGCTGCGCGAGATACACGTGCCCGTGCTCGACCAGCGGGCGCATGAAGCGGAACAGCAGCGTCAGCAGCAGCGTCGAGATGTGCTGACCGTCGACGTCGGCGTCGGCCATCAGCACGATCTTGTGGTATCGCAGCTTGGCGATATCGAACTCGTCGTGGATACCGGTGCCGAAGGCGGTGATGATCGACTGGACCTCGTTGTTCTTGAGGACGCGGTCGATGCGAGCCTTCTCGACGTTGATGATCTTGCCGCGCAGCGGCAGGATCGCCTGGTACATCGAGTCGCGGCCGGACTTGGCCGAGCCACCGGCGGAGTCACCCTCCACGATGTAGATCTCGGACTTGCTCGGATCCTTGGACCGGCAATCGGCCAGCTTGCCGGGCAGACCACCCAGATCGGTGGCGCTCTTGCGGCGCACCAACTCTCGGGCCTTACGCGCGGCGACGCGGGCCTGTGCCGAGGAGACCGCCTTGTTCACGATGGTCTTCGCGTCGGCCGGATTGGCTTCGAACCAGTGCGCGAGGTGCTCGTTGCACGTCCGCTGCACGAATGACTTGACCTCGGTATTGCCGAGCTTGGTCTTGGTCTGGCCCTCGAACTGCGGCTCGCTGACCTTCACGCTGACGATCGCGGCAAGACCCTCGCGGATGTCGTCGCCGGTGAGACTGCCGTCCTTCTCCTTGATCAGCTTCTTGTCTTTGGCGTACTTGTTGACCACCGTGGTGAGCGCCGCGCGGAAGCCCTCTTCGTGGGTGCCGCCCTCATGGGTGTTGATGGTGTTGGCGAAGGTGTGCACCGACTCCGAGTAACCGGAGTTCCACTGCATGGCCACCTCGAGCTCGTGCCCGGTGCCCTTGCCGGTGAACCCGACGACAGAGTTGTGGATGGCCTGCTTGGTCCGGTTGATGTGCCGAACGAAGTCCTCCAGCCCACCCGGGTAGTGGTAGGTCCGCGTCTTCACCTTGTGCTCGACCGGCGCGGCGGGCGCGTTCGGGTCGGCATGCTTGGGCGCCTCGGCGGTCTCGCTCACCACCTCGTCGATGACATCGGTGTCGCTGACGCGCTCATCGATGAGGACGATGGTGAGGCCCTTGTTCAGGAACGCCATCTCCTGCAGGCGGCGCGCGACCGTCTCGAAGTTGTAGGTGGTGGTCTCGAAGATCTCGGAATCGGCCCAGAAGCGGATGGTCGTTCCGGTCTTCTTGGACGTTTCGCCCCGCACCAGTTTGCCCGGCTCGGAGGCCTTGTAGGTCTGGCTCCAGTGATAGCCGTCGCGGTCGATCTCGGCCTCCAGCCGGGATGACAGCGCGTTCACCACGGAGATACCGACACCGTGCAGACCACCGGACACCGCGTAGGAGTCGGAGTCGAACTTGCCGCCCGCGTGCAGCTGGGTCATGACGACCTCGATGGTCGGCACACCTTGCGCGTGCATCGCCACCGGGATACCACGGCCGTCGTCGACGACCTCGACGCCGCCGTCGGCGAGCAGGGTGACCTGAACCTTGCTCGCGTATCCGGCCATCGCCTCATCGACGGAGTTGTCGACGACTTCCCAGATCAGGTGGTGCAGGCCGCGCTCGCCGGTGGAGCCGATGTACATGCCTGGGCGTTTGCGGACCGCCTCGAGGCCTTCCAGCACCGTGATGGAGGAGGCACCGTAATCCTGCTTGCCCGATGTCGCGTTGGTCGAGCCCGATTCATTGGAGTCGTTGGCAGCCACTGGTCGGTAGCTCTCCTTACTTGCTGATCCTCGGCGCAGCGGTCGGATAGCACACGTGGGGCCCGAGTCTTGTCTGCTCGAGATTTACGGGTCCACGCGCGGGCTGTGCCGAACGCGCCGAAGGTATCGCCGCTAGTTACGTCACCATCCTACTGGTAGACCCAAGCCACAGCGCACCTACGACACCCCTGACGGCTCCGTGGATGCGAGAAATCGAACGACGACGGGTCCGTTCCGCCTTCCGAGGGTTTCAATCCATCTCGGCTGCCCTGAGAGTTGCCACACGCGCCCTGGCTTCGCCACCGGTTGCCAACCGTTCGTTCGGGACGCGAATTCGGTTGCCGCGCGACGGCTGCAACCAGGACGGTTCGGGGCAGCGACGAGTCATTCCACCTAGTCGCGCCGATCGTCGGGCGGACCGGGTGCCATCGGGCCGGGACCGCCGCTCCGGTGCCGAGTCCGAGCGGCGGATGCAGCCAGGCGACCCGGCCTGATGCCCGCGGACTCGGTCGCGGGCACTCGGGGATGAAATCCGTTGCCACGTGGCAGATCCCGATGAGCGGTTTCACGTGGAACGACCCGACCGGGGTTGTTATCCGTACGTGTCCCGGGGACCGCGGCCCTTGATATGCCGTTCCCCTTTACGCCAACTCGGCGCCGCCGGACCGGAGATGCGCACCGAGGTGACCACGCCCTGGCCGACCGCGGCATTGATCTTCGCCAAGATCTGCCCCTGCAGCATGCGCAGTTGCGTCGCCCATGCGGTCGATTCGGCGGCGATGCTGAGCACGCCGTCCTTCAGCGTCACCGGCGTGGCATGGGACGCGATGTCCTCACCGACCACGCCGGACCAGCGGCCGAGAACCATGCCCTCGGCGACTTTCGTCGACCAGCCACGGTTCTTCGCGATCGACCCGGTCAGCCGCGACAGCAGCTGCGGGTCACGCTCGTCCGGGCGCGCGCCCGACCATCCGGTCCGCCGCCTGCCCCCGGCCCGCAGGTTCCGGCGCGGCGACGCGCGTCCCTGCCCGACCGACTTGCCGCTGGCCTTGGCGGCCGCGCGGGCCTCCTCCAGTGCCCGCCGTGCCAGATCTATGCCACGTAGCTCCGGCTCCGCACCGGGCTGCGGTGCGGAGGCGCCCTGCTCAGGCTGATCGCTCATCGACCCGCTCCGTTCGCACGCACTTGCTTTGTCCCCAGCTTTGTCCACTCTGTCCCCAGCCGATGGCTTGCTAGTGCACGGCAAGGTATTCCACGACCGAACGCCCCGATAAAGGTGTCGGTCACCACATTCCACGCCCATCTCGGCGTTTTTTTGTTGTCGAGCATCGGCCGATGGCGCAACGGGTCGGATTCCACCGGTCCGCGAAGCGACTTGACCGGGCCGAATTATCCACAAGTGCTGGCAGTCCGGCCGGCATGTCCGCGTCGACGGCAGCACCTCCGACGCATGGTCACTGTACGGGAGCGCACCGACAGACACCGGGCCCTAGGTGCCGGTCGCGGACGCGCTGCCCGGACCGTTTCCGAGGTCGTCGGCAACACCCGCAGGCTCGACCGGCGGCGGCTCGGCAGCGGGTTCGATGATCCGTGAGATCCGACCGTCCGGCCCGCCGCTGGTTTCCACACGCAGCGGAACCGCTGCCAGTTCCGCGGGCACGTCCTCCGGCACGGCGGCGGTGATCAACACCTGCTCGGCGGTCGCGGCCACCTCCGCAAGTGCGGTGCGCCTGCGGCGGTCGAGCTCGGCGAAGACATCGTCGAGCAGCAACACCGGCTCTGCTCCGGTGGCACGCAGCAGTTCGAATGCACCCAGCCGCAGCGCGAGGGCGAACGACCACGATTCGCCGTGGCTGGCGAATCCCTTGGCAGGCGCGGTACCGAGCATCAGATCGAGGTCGTCACGGTGCGGACCGACCAGGCAGACGCCGCGCTCCAACTCCTTCGGTCGCGCCGCCGCGAGTTCCCGCACCATGATCGCCGCCAACTCCTCGGTGTCCGCAGGCATCGGCGCACGTGCCGGATCCAGGAATTCCGGCGGCAGCGTGGCACTGCGGTAACCGATTGCGGCGGGCCGCGATTCGGGGGCGATCGACGCATACGACTGCGCGAGATAGGGATACAGGTCGTGCACCAGCCGCAAGCGCTGGGCGAGCAGCTCCGAGGCGTGCGTCGCCAAATGCCCGTCCCAGACGTCGAGAGTGGTCAGCTCGGTGTTCGAACCGGACCCGGATCCCCGCGATCGTCCTTGTCGCCCCGCGGTTTTCAACAGTGCCGAACGCTGCCGAAGCACTCGGTCGTAGTCGGCGCGGACCGCGGCGAGCCGAGGGAGCCTGGCTGTACACAACTCATCCATGAACCGTCTGCGCTCGCCGGGATCGCCGCGGACAAGCGCGAGATCCTCCGGCGCGAACAGCACCGTCTGGAGAATGCCGAGAATTTCGCGCGGTCTGCGCACCGGCGACCGGTTGATTTGGGCGCGGTTTGCCGTGCCCTGATTCAGCTCCAAGTCGATCCGAAGCTCGCGGCCCGCGTTCACGACGGTCGTGCCGATCCTGGCACGCTCGGTGCCGAGTCGGATCAGTGGCGCGTCGGCGGCGACCCGATGCGACCCGAGCGTGGCCAGGTAGCCGATTGCCTCGAGCAGGTTCGTCTTGCCGTTGCCGTTCGATCCGAGGAAAACCGTTCGGCCTGGGGATAATTCGAGTTCCGCATGCTCCCAGGAGCGGAAATCACGCAGCGACAGCGCCCTGATGAACATCCGCCTACCTTGACTCGGGCATCATCGTCGCTGGTAGAAGCCCCGGGGTTGATTGAGGTCGCGCAAGCGCCGAATAAGTTGGCGCCCCATCACATTCTGTGGAAGAACTGTGGATAGATTGATCATGCACAGACGCTCAGCCTGGAAGCCGAACCGGCATCAGCAGGTAGATGTACACACTCTCCAGCGCGGCGAAGGCGCCCGAGTCGAGCACTTCCGGCTCTTCGTCACTGGCAGGCAGCAGCACCGCGGGACGGCTCGGTGTGGTGAATCCGAAGGTGACCCGGTCGGAGTGCAGCGCGGACAGCCCGTCGATGAGGTAGCCGGGATTGAATGCGATGGTGAGCGACTCACCACGGAAGTCGGCCTCCAGCCACTCTTCGGCGCGCCCGGCGTCGTCACCGCCCGCGGACAGCAGCAGACCCTCGCTGGAGAACTCCAGGCGCACCTGAGCGCCACGCTCGGCGACAAGGGCGACACGCTTGATGGCATCGGTCAGCGTCGCCACCTGGAGAGTCGCGATCGAGGTGTGTTCCTTCGGCAGCAGCTGACGGAACTTGGGGAACTCGGCATCCAAGAGCCGGGTCGTGGTCCGGCGGCCTGCGTTCACGATGCCGAGCAGACCGTCCGAGCCCGATCCGGAACCGGTGCCGAGCGACAGTTGGACCGGGGCGTCCGAGGGGCCGAGCGTCTTCGCGGCTTCCGAAAGCGTCCTTGCCGGGATGAGCACCGAGGTCTCGATATCGGTGCGGGCAGGCTGCCATTCGATGTGCCGGACCGCGAGCCGGAACCGGTCGGTGGCCGCGAGCACGACCTTGGGTCCCTCGATCTCGACCCGGATGCCGGTGAGCATCGGCAGGGTGTCGTCGCGGCCCGCGGCGACAGCGACCTGGCCGACCGCCTCGGCGAAGACCTCGACGCTCAATTCGCCGGTCTGCTGGGGCACCTCGGGAAGCTGGGGATAGTCCTCGACGGGCATGGTCGGCAGCGAGAACTTCGCGCTGCCACACGCGATCAGCACCCGGGTGCCGTCGAGCGATACATCGACGGGCTTGTTGGACAGCGCCTTGGTGATGTCTGCCAGCAGGCGGCCCGAGACGAGCACCTGGCCGGGGCCCGCGACCTCGGCCGCGACCCGCATCTGTGCGGACACCTCGTAGTCGAAGCCGGAGACGGTCAGCCCGCCCTCATCGGCAACGAGCAGTACACCGCCGAGCACCGGAACGGGAGGCCGGGACGGGAGGCTACGAGCCACCCACGCAACGGATTCGGCGAAGTCTTCTCGAGCGACCCGAAACTTCATGCCTGCAAGCTCCATCGCCCGATCTGTCCTCTCCCGGTTCTGTGATCTATCTCGGCTCGTCAGTTCTCGAACGGGGTGCTGAATCGGCCGCCTTGAAAAGTGTGGCACAGGTGACCGACACCAAACCGTACTCGCGTGCGGCACCTGAACCTAGTCCGACCCTCCGAGCCGATCAACCGAGTACTCGCCGTACTCGGCGTGGGACCGCGCGAACTCATCGATGTTCGATGCGGGTCGGTGGTGTCTGTGGATCAGTCACCCGTCTCGTCCTTGCCGGTCTTTCGGCGAGTGGCACGGAGGCAACGCTCACCAACGGACTTTCCACACACCCTGTTTTGAAGAGAGTTCTCTAAGAAGAAGAACTGAAGTAGTAGTAGGCACTGTGGAATCTGTGGACTGGGGCCGGTATTCGCAGGTCCGGGGGTGTGGTGCCGTGGGGATGGCTATCGGGTGACTCGAGGATGAACGGGAGGGGTCTGTGGAGGGTCCGAAGTTGTTCAGGATCCATCCTCGAGTGCTCCTCGAGTTGTTCCACCAGATTCACCCAGTTGTTCACACATGTGCACCGATTCGTGGACAACTCGAGGATTCCTCGAGGACTCCACATGGAATCCTCGAGGAATCCACAAGCCGCTGACCGAGCACTGCGCTGGTCAGGATGCTTGGGGAGCGATCGCTGTGGAGACTGTTGAATCCACCCCTGTTAGTCCCGGCGCCGGCCCCGCTCCCCCAGCCTGTGCACGAACCGGTGCACAACTAGGAGATTCCTCGAGGACTCCACAGGGATTCCTCGAGGAATCCACAACCCACAAAAAAGCACCGCCCCAGTTCAGGGGCGGTGCAGGGGGTGTTAGTACCGGTCAGCGTGAGCGCTGTTTAATCCGGGCTGTTAGTTCTTGCACCTGGTCGTAGACCCGGCGTCGCTCGGTCATCTCCTTGCGCACTTTCTTGTCGGCGTACATGACCGTGGTGTGGTCGCGGCCGAAGGCCTGACCGATCTTCGGAAGCGAGAGATCGGTGAGCTCACGGCAGAGGTACATCGCGATCTGCCTGGCCTGTGCGAGCGGCCGCGCCTTGCCTGGCCCGGTCAGCTCCTCGAGCGTGGTGTTGAAGTACTCGGCGGTGACGGCCATGATCGTCGCGGCATTGATCTCCAGGGTCGCGGTGTCGGGCATCAGATCACGTAGCACGACCTCGGCCAGCGGAAGATTCAGCGGCTGACCGTTCAGCGAGGCGAACGCGGTCACCCGGATCAGCGCGCCCTCCAGCTCGCGGATGTTGCGTTCGACCCGGCCCGCGATCAACTCGAGCACATCGTGCGGCACGTCGAGCCGGTCCATCCGCGCTTTCTTGCGCAGGATCGCGATGCGCGTCTCCAACTCGGGCGGCTGCACGTCGGTGATAAGACCCCACTCGAATCGCGTCCGCAGCCGCTCCTCCAGGGTGGCAAGCTGCTTGGGCGGCCGATCCGAGGAGACAACGATCTGCTTGTTGGCGTTGTGCAGGGTGTTGAAGGTATGGAAGAACTCTTCCTGGATGCCTTCCTTGCCCTCGATGAACTGGATGTCGTCGACAAGCAGAATGTCGGTCTCGCGGTAGCGGCGCTTGAAGGCGACCTTGCGGTCGTCGCGCAGGCTGTTGATGAAGTCGTTGGTGAACTCTTCGGTCGAGACGTACTTCACCCGCATGCCGGGGAACAGCCGCTGGGCGTAGTGGCCGGCCGCGTGCAGCAGGTGGGTCTTGCCAAGGCCTGAAGCACCCCAGACGAATAGTGGGTTGTAAGCCCTGGCCGGCGCTTCGGCGATGGCCACCGCCGCGGCGTGCGCGAAGCGGTTGGACGCGCCGATCACGAACGTCTCGAAGGTGTACTTCGCATTCAGGCTCGCCGAGGAGTTCGACTGCGCCGGGGTCTCCTGGGTCTTGGTGAAGTAGGTCGGCCAGGAGTTGCGGACGTTGACGACGGGCTCGTCGTCGTGATCACGTGAGTTGTCGGAGATCGGCTCACGGACCGATTCGTGCGCGGCGGCGATCGCGGGATCCTCGTTCGGGCCGCCCTCACGCATCGGCGCCCTGGCCGGACCACGCATCGGCGCAGGTCCCGGCTCCGGGGTGAACAAGGACTCCTGCCCAGGTGGAATGGAGTCGCGACGCGGCGGCATCCCGGGTTCGCGCCGCGGCGCGGGCATCACCTCCGGCGTCGGCGCGCCGGTACCTTCTCTGCGAGTGCCCTGGCTCGGATAATCGCCGCGGGTCGGGTACTCATCGGTGTGGTAATCGCCATTGGGGGTGTACTCGGCAGCGGGCACGTACTCCTGGGACGGCACGTACTCGGGTTCGTAGTCGGTTCCGGGGTAATCCGACGTCGGCGCATAGTCATTGGCGGCCGGTGCGTAGTCGTTCGACTGGGGGGCGTAGTCATTGGACGCGGCCTGGTAGTCGTTCGGGCTTGCATAGCGCGGCGCTTGATAGTCACTGCGGCCGGGATAGTCGGCCGACGGATATCCGGCGGGGCCGCGACCGGCGTCCCTGCTTCGCTCGGGCCTGCTGGTCATCCTGGCGTGGCGTGCCGAATTGCCGGGGCGCTCGGAGGGCTGGTTGGTCGGTGCCGCGATCCGGACGCCGAGTCCTTCCACCTGGGGGCCGAGGCGCCGGGCCAGCGAGCGCAGGATGGGTTCGCGCAGATCGCGTTCGATGGCTTCCTGAGCCAGCGACGAGGGCACCGAGAGCAAGGCGAATCCCTGGGCCACCGTCAGTGGCTTGACCAGTTTCAGCCAGGCCTGCTGCGCGCGGGTCACCGGTGGGATGGCACCATCGGGTGAGCCGGTAGTGAGCTCGGCAACAACCTCGGGCCATACCGTGGCCAACACGTTCTGCTCGTCGTCCATGCAGTTTCCTCCCCGGAAGTAGGCGATAGGAGCAGACGGCCGGGGTACGCGGGCAGCTACCGGACAAGGTAGATTTTGATGATCCCGCGTACGTCCGTTAGGTTCGGACGCTGCCCGGATTCCCCCGTCCCGGGCGGCGACGTGGCACCGTCGGCCCTACGAATATGCCACTCCAGGGGTCTTTCCACACAATTATCCACAGATGTGGAGAACTCTGGGGAAATGTGAAACGTGCTCGCATTCGTCCGCGACACGGCCTGGACCTGCGGTTCTGTAGCAATCTTCTGGCTACACGCGCTAGGTGCCGAGGTGGTCCCCGGCTAGGGGTGTGGACGAACTCACGGTAACCGCATGAATGCGTAGCCCGCCGGGGTGGGCCGAGTTTGACCCGCTCCTGGCCGATCAGTACCCTCGTACAGTCACCCCTTGGTGCGGTGGCGGTCCTGTGCTGACCGCGGTTGGTCGAGCCAGACCTGTGCGCCAGGACCGACGCGCGCCGATGATGACCAGACTGCGATTCATCGCGAAATACGTAATACCCATACTTCGGGTGCCGACTGGCGCCCACTTACTCGAGGAGTGTTGACCGTGGCCAAGGGCAAGCGGACGTTCCAGCCGAACAACCGTCGTCGGGCGCGTGTTCACGGCTTCCGTCTTCGGATGCGGACCCGTGCGGGTCGCGCCATCGTTTCCGCGCGTCGCGGCAAGGGCCGCAAAACCCTCACTGCCTGATCTTCGCTTTCGGACGCTCGGGTGTTGCCTGAGCCGTATCGGTTGCATCATCGTGCCGACTTCTCCCGGACGGTGCGCCGCGGCCAGCGAATCGGGAGGCGAGATCTGGTCGTACACGCGCTTGTGCACGGGTATGACGGAATCATGGGCGCGAGTGGACGACAGGACGATCCGGCAACAGCCGGATCGTTGGTTCGCATTGGCGGACCACGGTTCGGATTGATTGTCAGCAAGGCGGTGGGCTCCGCGGTGGTTCGACACCGGGTGGCCCGCCGCCTGCGTCATATGTGTGCCAAGGTAACCGCCGATCTACCCGCCGAGGCCGACATCGTGATCCGCGCGCTACCCGGTGCGGCCGAGGCCGACTCGGACGAGTTGCTTCACCAGTTGCGCGGCGCGCTGCGCAAGCTCGGCATCGCCCACGAGTCCAATGGCGCAGCCCCCGGCGGCCGGTCGTGAGCGCGACCGTCGCTCGGCTGCCCGCCAATGCACTGATCTTTATGATCGAGCTGTACCGCACCTACGTCTCCCCCACTCGCATGCCGGTGTGCCGTTTCACCCCGACCTGTAGCGAGTACGCCGTCACCGCGCTGCGCACTCGCGGACTGTTCGTCGGCCTCGTATTGACGGTCGTGCGATTGGCCAAATGTGCGCCCTGGCACCCTGGTGGGTGGGACCCCGTTCCGGAACGCGGAAAACGCGCAGCGAACGAGGCAGCCGCCGACCCTGCGACGCCGGCGCCAGATGCTTGTAAAGGATCACCGCGCGCGGTGATCGGCGACACGAACGACGGGAGTGCATAGAGCCGTGCTCGACTTCATTTATTATCCGGTGTCCTGGATCCTCTGGTTCTGGCATCGGGTCTTCGGGTTCGCGTTCGGCGCGGACAACGGACTCACCTGGGCCCTCGCCGTGGTGTTCCTGGTGTTCACGCTGCGAGTGCTGCTCTACAAGCCATTCGTGAAGCAGGTCCGCACGACCAAGCAGATGCAGGAGCTGCAGCCCCAGATCAAGGAGCTGCAGAAGAAGTACAAGAACGATCGCCAGAAGATGGCGACCGAGATGCAGAAGCTGCAGAAGGACCACGGCTTCAATCCATTGATGGGCTGCCTGCCGATTCTGGCGCAGGTGCCGGTGTTCCTCGGCCTGTTCCATGTACTGCGCTCCTTCAACCGGACCGGCCACGGCATCGGGCAGCTCGGCATGTCGGCCTACGACAACGCGCACACGTCGAACTACGTCTTCAATGCCGCCGATGTCCAGTCGTTCCTGAGCGCCCGTATCTTCGGCGCCCCCATCTCCGCCTTCATCACCAGCCCGGCCAGTGAACTGCAGGCATTCGCCGAATACGGCGGTGTGCCGAGCAAGGTCAGCATCGCGGCCGTAGCCATCCCGCTGATGGTAATCGCCGGTCTGGCAACGCATTTCAACGCGCGCGCGTCGGTGGCGCGGCAGAGCGCCGAAGCCGCGGCGAACCCGCAGGCCGCGATGATGAACAAGCTAGCGCTGTGGGTGTTCCCGCTCGGCGTGCTTGTCGGTGGTCCGTTCCTGCCGATCGCCATCCTGCTCTACTGGGTGTCCAACAACATCTGGACCTACGGGCAGCAGCACCTCGTCTTCGGCCGGATGGAAAAGGAAGAAGAAGAGAAGAAGCAGGCGAAGCTGGAGCAGCGTGCGCAGAATGCGCCGAAGCCTGGCGCCAAGCCGGTCAGCACGAAGAAGAAGCAGGCATCGGTCGACGCCGCACCCGTGGATGCCGAGGTCGACTCGACCGACGCTCCCGCGTCGACGAACGGCACCGCAAAGCCTGCCGCGGGCAAGACATCCGGACAGCGCAGGCCGGGCGGCCAGCGGCGGCCGGGCACCCGAGGCCGGGCGAATCAGAAGCGTCGACGCTGAACGCATTGATCAACCCCTGATCGCGTTTCCGTCCGGCGTCCAGCGCCGGGTCCGCGCGATAAGCAGATGAAGGAAATCAAATGACTGTTGAGACCGACGGAGGGGACGCCACAGTGGCGACGACGACGATGGTGGACACCACGACGGGTCGTGAACCGGAGACCGGGGCGGACCCCGGCGATGTCGCGAGCGACGCCGAAGAAGCTCTGATCGAAGAGGGCGAAATCGCCGGCGACTATCTCGAGCAGTTGCTCGATGTGCTTGATTTCGACGGTGACATCGACCTCGACGTCGAGGGCGATCGTGCCATCGTCAGTATCGACGGCGGCCGGGATCTCTCGAAGCTGGTCGGCCGCAACGGTGAGGTGCTCGACGCGCTGCAGGAGCTGACTCGGTTGGCCGTGCAGCAGACGACCGGCGTGCGCAGCAGGCTGATGCTCGATGTGGCCGGCTGGCGGGCCAAGCGTCGCTCCGAGCTGAGCGCGCTGGGTACCGCTGCCGCGCAGCGGGTGCTCGAGTCGGGTGCGCCGGAGCCGTTGGCTCCGATGACTCCGTTCGAGCGAAAGATCGTGCACGACGCGGTGGCCGCGGTCGACGGCGTGAGCAGCGAGAGCGAAGGCGTCGAGCCGAATCGGCACGTGGTCGTAGTACCTTCCTGAACCACCTTCCGGGACGCCAAGTTTGGTGACCGGATGCGCAATGGTTGGATAGGGCCTCTGGTCTTCGGACCGGGGGCCCTTATTCATGTGTTCATGTCCGGCCTGCTGCCTGATCGACTCGAGCTCGGAAGGATGTTTCACGTGGAACGAGATCTCAGTGAAGCCACTGCGTTGCCAGCCGAGCTGGAACCACCCGCGATCGCCGCGACGGTATTCGGCGATCGCCTCGAGCTCGCGCGCCGCTACTGTGGCGCGCTGGCCACCGCAGGAGTGGAGCGTGGCTTGATCGGTCCCCGCGAGGTGCCCCGGCTCTGGGATCGGCACATCCTCAACTGCGCAGTGCTGGGTGAACTGATCGCCGAGGGCGCGACGGTGGTCGACATCGGCAGCGGCGCGGGCCTACCGGGTATCCCGTTGGCGATCGCGCGACCGGACCTGCGGATCACCTTGGTAGAGCCATTGCTCCGTCGCACCATCTTCCTCAGTGAGTTCATCGAGTCGGCAGGACTCGATGTCACCGTGGTGCGTGGCCGGGCCGAACAGTCGGGCGTGATGAAGGAAGCGGGCGGCGCGGATGTCGTTACCTCGCGTGCGGTCGCACCACTGGCGAAGCTGGCGCAGTGGTCACTCCCCCTGCTCCGTGATCACGGGCGGATGCTGGCACTGAAGGGAGTAAGTGCTGCCGAGGAACTCGAGCGCGACGGTGCGGCCTTGGCGCGCGCGGGTGCGGGCAACGCGACCGTCCTCGAGTGTGGGGCAGGAATCGTTTCGACTCCCACCTTGGTGATCAGTGCAGAGCGTCTGCCGCGGACCGAGCGAGCGCCGCGCCGCGCGGCCCGGCAAGCCCGGAAGGCGAAGTAGCGGGAACAGGGGCGGGCCTATGTTTCATGTGAAACCTGGTCCACGAGTGGTCGATCGAAGTTCGACATCGCGATCGATGGCGACATCGCGACGCCCCTGGCATAGCCGCTCCCCTGACTGGACAGTGGATTCTCCACGTGACAGTTCGTGCCGCGAGTCGGTGTATTCGTTGCCAACGATGCGGTGCCAACCGCGGATGTCCGCGGCCAACCGAGCATACGGAGATAGCGCTTCGTCGGGTGGCTCCGAAGTGCTGATTCGGCACCAAGTTTCATGTGAAACATCACTTCGAGTGCGCGAAACATGGTCCGTGCGATGAAGAATCGCCGCTGATTTGCGTGCTCTTTGTGCGTTGCCGCGATTCAGCTTTCTAATCACGCTCGGGGCTGGCAAGCTAGGGACCGTCGGGCGTGAGCGTTGGTGCCACGGAGGGATGTCGGTGTCACAGCGGTGAGAGCTCCGCTCGGTCGATCGGGCGCCGCGGTTCCGCTTGAGCATCATGTTCGATCCGACACAGCTATTGATGACACGGCGCCGACGCTCGTCGGGAGCTCGTGATCTGAGGTTCTCGCGTTAGGAGCTGTCTATGTCGAGCGGTGGTCCGGCGAATGTTTCACGGGAAACTACGTCGCGCGTGCCGGGAATGCTGGACTCCAGCAATCTCGATGCGGAGGCCTTCGGAAGCACACCGTTCGGGCACATCTCCGCTAGTGAGACCCCGATCGCGGCCGAAGCGCAACGCGCCAGTCAGATATTGCATCCAGGAAAGGTGACAGTGCCGAAACCGCACGAGCAACGCATCATCACCATTGCCAATCAAAAAGGCGGCGTCGGTAAGACGACGACAGCGGTCAATCTCGCGGCCGCCCTGGCACACCAAGGGATGACAGTTCTCGTGATCGACCTCGATCCGCAGGGCAACGCAAGTACTGCCCTCGGCGTCGATCATCACTCGGGCGTCCCGTCGAGTTACGAATTGCTGATCGGCGAGATCTCGGTGAAGGACGCGATCCAGCAGAGCCCGCACAGTCCGCGCCTGCTCTGCATTCCGGCCACCATTGATCTGGCCGGTGCCGAGATCGAACTGGTGTCGATGGTGGCTCGTGAGGGTCGACTCAAGGCCGCGATCCAGGAGGCCAACATCGCGGGCTACGACATCGACTATGTGATGATCGACTGCCCCCCTTCTCTCGGTCTGCTCACCGTCAATGCGATGGTCGCGGCCAAGGAGGTGCTGATCCCGATCCAGTGCGAGTACTACGCGCTGGAGGGTGTCGGTCAGCTGCTCCGCAACATCGGTCTTGTGCAGGCACATCTCAATCCCGAATTGCACGTCTCCACCGTGGTTCTCACGATGTACGACGGCCGGACCAAGCTGGCCGACCAGGTCGCGGAGGAAGTGCGTGGACACTTCGGTGACGTGGTGCTGCGGTCGGTGATTCCCCGCAGCGTGAAGGTCTCCGAAGCTCCGGGCTACGGAATGACGGTGCTCGATTATGATCCAGGCTCCCGGGGCGCGATGAGCTATCTCGATGCTGGTCGTGAGATGGCAGCGCGTTCGGTGCCCCGGCGCGGGGCAGCAGAAGGCGCACAGTGACCCGAAGCGGTCGATTGGACTGGCGTGGTGGCGAACAGAGAAGGGATCGGTAGACCGATGACTCAGGCGAAGAAGGGTGGGCTCGGGCGCGGTCTTGCCGCGTTGATCCCCACAGGGCCGGCGGCCACACCGGGTCTCGGTAGTGCCGCGGCGAATGTGGTCATCGGTCTCGATCCGATCGGGCCGCAGCCCGCCTCCGCGTTCCTGCATCGGGTACCTGATCCGACCGAGGAGGAGCTCTCCTCCCCCGGCGGCGCGATCTATCGCGAGATCGCCCCGGAGCAGATCGAGCCGAATCCAAAGCAGCCGCGACACGTCTTCGAGGAGGAGGCGCTCGCCGAGCTGGTGCACTCCATCCGAGAGTTCGGTCTGATGCAGCCGATCGTGGTGCGTCGGGTCGAGCCCGCAGTGGACCGGTATCAGATCGTCATGGGCGAGCGGCGTTGGCGGGCCTGCCAAGAGGCCGGTCTGGCTACGATTCCGGCGATCGTCCGTGAGACCGCTGACGAATCAATGCTGCGCGACGCGCTGTTGGAGAACATCCATCGAGTGCAGCTCAATCCGCTCGAAGAGGCAGCGGCCTATCAGCAGCTGCTCGAAGAGTTCGATGTCACCCACGAGGAACTGGCATCGCGAATCGGCCGCTCCCGACCGGTCGTGACGAACATGATCCGGCTACTGAAGCTGCCGATCCCCGTGCAGCGGCGCGTGGCGGCTGGTGTGCTGTCCGCGGGACACGCTCGGGCACTGCTCGGTCTCGAGGCCGGGGCGGATGCCCAAGAGGTGCTCGCCGCGCGGATCGTCGCAGAGGGGCTGTCGGTCCGGGCTACCGAGGAAGCCGTCACCCTGGCGAACCGGGATCCGGACGCCCCGGCGCCGTCCGCTCCCCGGCGCAAGCCGATCCATATGCCGGGTCTGCAGGATGTCGCCGAGCGGCTGTCGGAATCTTTCGATACTCGGGTCACTGTGAGTCTCGGCAAGCGCAAAGGCAAGATCGTCGTCGAGTTCGGCTCGGTCGAAGATCTCGAGCGCATTGTCGGGATGATGGAACAACAACAGCTCGGCATGTGACGGAAGTGGCGAAAATAGCCCCGTGTTTCCGATAAGTACGGGCCTGGCGCCGAAACGTCACAGTGACGGCGCGGAAAATAGAGGAATGCGGCGCCGCCGTGACCCTCGATGGGACCGGCGCAAGGCTCCTGACCAATAGCACAGTGACGTGGAGTGAGGCGGGATCTCGTTGATCGCTTATTCTTGCTGGCGAGCAAGTACTGATGCGGCGTGAGCGTGGATGAATCGGACAGCTGGAGGCTGAGTAGAGCGGTGTCGACCAGCGTCACAGCACTTACCCTCGGCGGACTGGACAAACTCCCCACACATGCCCGGCGTTGTGTGTTCTGGGAGATCGATCCCGCGGTGGCCGAGAACTCCCGGGAGTTCAGCGATCCGGTTTTCGAGAAGGAAGCCTGGCTCTCGACGGTCATGTTGGAATGGGGTTCGTGCGGCCAGGTAGCGAACGTGAATGGCAACGTGGCGGGTTGTGCGTTGTATTCGCCACCGAGCGCTGTGCCGCGAGCTGCTCTCTTCCCAACGTCACCGGTAAGCCCGGACGCGGTCCTGCTGACCACGCTGAGCGCCGAATTCCCCTATCCGGATGCCGACATAGCCCACCGGCTCATATCGGCGGTGGTGGCCGATCTGGTGCGCCGCGGCGTTCGGGCGTTGGAGGCCTTCGGCATCCGCACCGATCCCCCGACTAAGGCGATGTCCGACCGGTCGATGGGGTCGATGACCTTGATGGAGCGGATCGGCTCACCGGTCCGGGATTCGGGCTCGGCCAGCGCGGCCACCAAGTGCTCGCCCGAAACGTGCATGATCGACGCGGATTTCCTGGAGGACGTCGGTTTCGAGGTGGTTGCGCAGCATCACCGGTTCCCGCGGCTGCGCCTGGAACTCAACTCCGACCACGGCTGGAAGGAAGACGTGGAACGTGCCCTTGATCAACTGCTCGCCGCGGCATCGCTGACTGTCCCCTTCCGGGTCGGCGCGCCCTAGCTGCGGACGGCACAGACGGCTACGCCCCCGCCGACAAAAGTCGGCGGGGGCGTACTTGTCCGGAGTTATCGATCCGACGTAATCGGCTGGTTCTCAGCGTGATCGGAATCGGCTCTATTACATGCGGTCGGCTGCGGCCAGTTCTTCGGCCAGCAATTCGGCGAAAGTGTATGTGCCCGTTGGCTGGTCGTCTTGGCCGAGCAGGTACAGCCGCTTTACCGAAATCAGGATGGCCTCGGCGATCACGTCGCGCATCCTCGGGTTGGTGAGCACCGTAGCGTCGTATTCGTTGGTGAGGTAACCGATATCGACCTGCACCGTCGGCATCTTGGTCAGGCGCAGCAGATCCCAGGTTCTGGCGTGAAGTCGGCAGTCCTGCAACGATGTTCGCGCGACGACCTCACGCTGGATGAAGCCGGCCAGCACCTGTCCGATCATCGACACCGAGCCGTGCGAGTTGCCGAAGTGGAAGCTCGCCACTCCGTTCGCCGCCGGGCTCGGGTTGGTCGCGCAGCGCAGCGAGATCATCAGGTCGGCGTCGAAGGCGTTGGAGGTTTCGGCCCGTTCGGCGTCGGAGGGGTTGGCGCCCCACGGCCGTGACAAGAAGGTCTCCATGCCGGTGGCGGCCATCCGACCCTCCAACCGACTGGCCAGATCCCACAGGATCTCCGACTCGTAGACGTCGCCGTACTCGGTGGGCACCGGGTGGCCTTTGTCCTGGCCTCCGAGGCCGGGATCGATGACGATGCGCTTGCCGGTCAGTTGTGGTCCGGCCCGGTGCACCACCTCTTCCTCGGCGATGCGGTGTGGATTGCCACCGGTGACGCGCGCACCGAGCAGCTCCAGCGACCGCAACGTGTCGGGACCGCAGATGCCGTCGGCGGCCAGCCCGATTTCCCGCTGGAACGCGGTCAGGCCTTCGTGAGTGTGCGGGCCGAAGTAGCCGTCGACCCGATGCACATAGAAACCGAGGTCCTGCAGCCTGCGCTGCAGGGTTGCCACATCGTCACCGTAGAGCGGTGCGGACAGCTGATAGATCAGGGTGCGGGCGCCGAGGCGATAGGACGCCTCTTTGAGGGCTCGATAGGTAGCCGGGCCGACAATGCCGTCCACCAGCAGGCCGCGGTGCTGTTGGAAGGCCCGAACCGCCGAATCCAGCTGGCGGTCGAAGGAGGCGTCGGTGTCCTTCCAGTACTCGCGCGCGTCGGCCTTATCGGTGCCTGCGGCGTGAGTGTGCAGAAACCCGAGACTTGCCAGGGTGCTCCGAACCTCGGCGACGGCTGGACCGGTATCGCCGTGACGAAGTCGGTGCATGCGTGAGAGCCCTTTCCTTCCGTCAACCCGGGTACCCACTCATGCGACGGCGTACACCCTCGCACGACCGGAGTCGGTCGATTGTCTCAGACCCGGACGGGAATTCGACAATTCCCAAGTCCAGGCATCCTACGGCGCGTCGTTGGATAACGGCGGCCTTTGGGGACTCGATTCGGCGTCAGATGATGCCGTCGAGTTCGCGCAACAGGGCGGCTTTGCCCTTGGCTCCCACGATCTGCTTGACCGGCTTACCACCGGAAAACAGCATCATAGTTGGGAGCGAAAGGATCTGATAATCGCGGGCGGTGCCCGGGTTGGCGTCCACGTCCAGCTTGGCGACGGTCAGCTTGTCCGCGTGTGCGCCCGCGATCTCCTCCAGCACCGGGGCGACCATCTTGCACGGACCGCACCAATCGGCCCAGAAGTCCACGAGTACGGGCTTCTCGCTGAGCAGCACGTCATCGGCGAAGGACGCGTCGGTGACGGTGACCGTATTGGCACTCTTGGACATGGGTTATCTCCTTGCGATGGAAAAGATTGTGAGATCAGTTGGCGGGCACGGCAACTGGGCTGCCGGCATGGTCCAGGGTGTTGGACGTGATGTCGCCCTGGTCGGCGAGCCAGCGCTCGGCGTCGATCGCCGCGCGGCAGCCGGTGCCCGCCGCAGTGATCGCCTGGCGGTAGGTGTGGTCGACCAGGTCGCCCGCGGCGAAGACGCCGGGCGCCTCGGTGGCGGTCGAGGGGTGCTGCACCAGGACATAGCCTTCGTCGTCGAGTTCCACCTGGCCCTGGACGAGTTCGCTGCGCGGGTCGTGGCCGATCGCCACGAACAGACCCGTCGCGGCCAACTCCGAGGTCTCACCGGTGCGGGTGTCGCGCAGCGTCAGACTCGTCACACTGGTGTCGCCGTTGACCTCGGCGACCTCGGCGTTGAGCAAGAACTTGATCTTGTCGTTGGCCTTGGCACGCTCGAGCATGATGCGTGAGGCACGGAACTCTTCACGGCGGTGCACGATCGTCACGCTGGCGGCGAACTTGGTCAGGAACGTGGCCTCCTCCATCGCGGAGTCGCCACCGCCGACCACGACGATGTCCTGGCCCTTGAAGAAGAAGCCATCGCAGGTGGCGCAGGCGCTGACGCCGCGGCCGAGCAGCTTCTGCTCACCGGGCACGTTGAGGTAGCGCGCCGCCGAACCCATGGCGAGGATCACGGCGTAGGCCCGGTGCGTCTCGTCGCCGACGGTCACGGTCTTGATCCGCCCGCTCAGGTCGATCGCGTCTACGTCCTCGGTGCGGATGTCCGCGCCGAACCGCTTGGCCTGCTCGCGCATCTCCTCCATGAGGTCCGGGCCCATGATGCCGTCACGGAAGCCAGGGAAGTTCTCGACCTCGGTGGTCGTCATCAGTGCGCCGCCGAACTGGGTGCCCTCGAACACGAGCGGCTGGAGCTCGGCTCGGGCGGCGTAGACAGCGGCCGTGTAGCCGGCGGGTCCGGAGCCGACGATGATCAAGTCGCGAACTGGCGTGCTCATGGGGCCCTTCCGGGGGAGAAATCAGGGACGTGTCGGTCAACAACAGCCTAAACGTTGTTGTTCCCGGGTCAGGGTGTGGCCGACGCCTCGACCACGTCACCCGATGTCGGTGACGGCCAGTTGTTGCGGTTCGCCGGTGGTGCAACCGATCCCGACGACCAGCGCGGTGATCTTGTGCGGGCGCGGGCCGGTGAGCAAGATCAGCACCGCGGCCTTGCCGTGGAGGGTGGCGTTGGTCGAGCCGAGAACAGTGCGGTCGAGGCCGTTGGCCTGCACGCAGCGGTTCAGGGCCGCCTGGCTGCCGAGCGGGCCGGTGACATCGTTGCGGCCGAGCACACTGAGCGCGGCGGTGGCGTTCAGGTCGTCACCGAGTTCGACATTGCCGGTGGGGGGTTGCGCGGTCGGGGCGACCTCGCGGCCGCCGAACGTCGACACGGCCACGGCGGCGCAGGCGACGATCGCTACGGCGGCCGCCGTAGCGGCCAGCCAGCGGAGCCTGCGACCGCGTCGCTCGTCGAGCGAGACCGGCGCGGCGATGTCGTGCGGCCGCGCCTCCGGCTCGGAAACCGCTGCGGTGTCGGCGGATTCGGGTATCGCGGTGAACGGGATCTGATGGATGGTCGCCACCCGTTCGGTGGGTTCTTCGCTCAGGTCGAGCCCGTCGACGAACTGCTCGAGCCGAGCCGCAACGTCGGCGGGCATCGTATGGATGCTCTTGTCGTCGCGGCCGAGCATACGCAGCTGTGCGCTGACTTCGTCGAGCGAATCCAGATACCGCAGCGCTTCCGGGTCGTGACGGACCACGGGCCACAATTGCTCTCCGAGCTCCGGCGCGACATTGTCGGCATGTAGATCGGCGAGCAACTCGGCCGAGAAGGGAGGCTGCGGAACGGATCGGGTCGCCATCGCACCTCCGGTTCTCTCATCTGACGTCATTTTTGTCCGACATCGTGCTTTATCTGACATTGCGTGGGTCCCACCGCCAATACGGGGACTGCATGTACATCGCCTAGTGGTTCGTCACTATTAATGACGCATCCCACCTACTTCCGGTTCCCCGGATCCCGCAGAAATTCCAGGCGTTCTTGTAGACGCTGCCTGGCACGTGCACACCGGCTCTTGATCGTGCCCTCCGGAACGCCCAGCATCGCTGCCGCTTCCGCCACGCTATACCCCTCGAGGTCGATCGCGACGAGCGCCGTCCGCTGGTCCGGCGGCAGCGAGAACAGGGCACGGTCGATAACGAGGGACATCTCCAGTTCGGCCATATCGTCGCGCTCATCGCGCGGTTCAGGCATGGTTTCGGGCGATAGCGAGATCGCGCGGCGGGTCTTGTTGCGCCGGATCCGGTCCAGGCAGGCGTTGACCACGATCGCATGCAGCCAGCTGCGCACCTCCGCCTCGGCGCGGAACGACGCGGCAGTGCGGTGCGCGGAGAGCAGTGCGTCCTGCAGACAGTCGGCTGCGTCCTCGCGCGTGTAGGAGGTGCGAAGGGCGGTCTGCCAGAGGTGATCGTTGTGCCTGCGCAGCAACTCCGCGAAAGCATGCCGCTGACCGCGGACATGGGCGTGGAGCAGTTCGATGTCGGTCAGCTCGTCAGGCATGAACGAGCCTGCGTGATACGCGACCGGCCGCGATGTCCCCCCATGGGACTCGTCGTTCAGTTCGGACAAAAAGGCCAACCCCTTGGACAGCGCTCGCGGTGGCAAACGGACACGGGCGACCGTCACCGAGAATTTCGCAGCAGCCAGGATCGAAACACCAGAACCCGGTAGCTCCCCTGCTTAGAGCGCGGAACAGATCATATCGTCAGGCACGATTCGGCAGCAACCAGACCGATCGGGACGCGGATGACGGCGACAAGTCTGATGGCGACAAGGCCGGAACGCCGACCTGCGGCGGCACGGTGGCAGACACGTGCGGCGGGCGTCAGCGAAGGTGCGCGGCGGCTAGGGCGCGGCGTCGAAACGAATCTCGGCGATCGAGGTCTGGAACCGGCCACCGGAGTTCCCCAGTCCGGTGATCCAGACGAGCACATAGCGGGTGGATTGGTCGGTGCGCACGGGAATCTCGGTGTCGCCGTCCGCCAATCGCGCGGAGCCGATCAGTTGAGTCTGGTCGAGGGTGGGCGACGCGGTCGGCGAGGTACGGATTTCGACCGTGGTGCCCGGGCTCGGCGACGTGATCGATACAGTCGTCAGCTTCGCCGGGCTCGGCAGCGTGGCCATCAGCCCGACCCCCTTCTTGAGGGCCGGGAACTGCTGGAAATACTGATCGGAGCGCCAGAGGGTGGCGGGATCGTGATCGAGCACATCCTGCACGCTGCCCACGCCGTCCGGGGTGCCCTCCGGGGAGAACACCGACACATGGGTGACCGGGAGCGGCACGCCGCCCGCCGGGGTCGGCGTAGACCCCGGAGCCGGGGCGGGTGCGGCTGAACTATTCGTGGTGAGGCCGATATTGCGTTGCTCGTTGAGCGGCGCGTCGGACGCACCGGGCGCGAAGACACTGACCATCCACCACAGCACGATGCCGACGACAAGCGCGGCCAGGATGCCGAGCCCGACCATGATCCACATCATTCGCTGCGAACGCTCCCGTTCCGCCGCGAGCAGTTCGGGATCGGCTAGCGACTCGTCGACTCTGGTCGGCGGGCGCTGACCGAGTCGGAGTACCGGGATGAAGTCGGTCTTCTGATCGACCACCGACGCCTGTTCGAGCACGTGCTGCACCGTCGCGGCGGTACGGACACCCTTGTTCGATTCCAGCGAGCGCACGGCGACCGCGGAGATCTCGAACGGCACTTCGGGTCGGATCTGCCTCGGCTCGACGGGAGTGCCGTCGGGGCCGAAATCGGCCAACCGCAGTCCGCCGATCGTCGCGGCGGTGCCGGTGATGCCGCCGGACCGGATCGGCCAGCGCGCCGTGATCAGCGCGTAGAGCATCGCGCCGAGACCACGCACATCGGACTGCGCGTCGGAATCGGCCAGGGTGCCTGGGAAGGCGAGCACCGCATCGCCGGACGCGCTGATCCGAATCCGATCCGGATGATCGATCGAAAGCGATCCGCCGCCGCGATGGGCCAATTCGGCGGCCGAGGCAAGGGCACGGACCGCCCTGGCCGCGCCGATCGGCGACGGCACGGTCTCGGCCATCTCACGTAGTGACCGGCCCGGTGTCCACTCGGCCACCACGATGCCGCCGGAACTGCCGCGGACCACATCGAGAACACGTGCGAGACCGGGTGAGTTGATCCGGCCGAGCCGCAGCGTGCGCGACAGAATCGCCTGCGGGCCGTCGTGGCCGGAATTCTCGCTCGCCTTCTGATCGGCGTCGACGAACGTCAGCGCGACCTCGCGGTCGAGCTTGATGTCGAGGGCCTGCCAGAACTTGAGCCCACGCGAACCGCCGTGGCCTGCCAGCAGCCGGTAGCGGCCGCCCGCGACCGAGGCGCCGGGAATCAGCTTGGGGCCGCGCGGAATTCGACGACCACCCGGATCGCCACCCATAGGTGGCAATTGGGGCGGGATCGGAATCATGCCGGTGTCGTACATCGGATCACGTTCCGGAGCGTGTAGCTTGCCCTCGCCCGGTGCCGGTCCCGAATCGCGATCCGGAGGACCGGTGTCGGTCTCCTGATTCGCGTATGCGGGATCCGACGCATCCCCGGCATTCGGCGGGACGTCAGTGGAGAGCCCGCCTGCCGTGGCCGCAGAAGAATCGGCGGCCGGGACGCCGCCGCCCACTGCCGCGTCGTCGCTCACCCTCGGTCCTCCTTCGCCCTTATATGTCGAGGTTCCGGCGAATTCGCCACTTGTGCTTCTCTGCCGAACAGGGTACGGGAACTCACCCTTGCCGGTGATGTCAACGGCATCGCCTCTGATCACGGGCAGCACCATGGTCTGGGCATCCATGTACGGGTCGAATTGTGGGTAGGCATATGGGTCGGGCCTGCGGAACACCTGCGTCGCGTAGACATCCTCGACCGGGCTGTCCAGATCGAGGTCGGGGGCAGGCGGCGTGAGACCGAGCCGGCGCGAGATGGCGACGGTGATTCCGACAATTTCCGGAATACCGGCGAGTCGCATCAGCCCGAACGCCACTGTGAACATCACGATCGCCGACACCGCGACGCGGATCAGCGAGCCGATCCCGCCCGACAGGCGATCCAGCCCGAGCACCTTGTCCACGATCAGCATGACCGCGCCGCCCGCGACCGAAGCCAGCACGACGCGGGTCACCGTCCGACTGACATTGACCATGCGCAGATCGCCGAGACTGCGGTGCAACAGATAGCCACCGATCACGGCGCCCGCTGTGAAGCCGAGGCCGGTGGCGACACCGAGCACGATGACAACCTCGTCGCTGCTGCTCGCGACGAACGGCGCCAGGGCCGAGAACAGGATCTTCACGCCGGTGATGCCGAGGATGATCCAGGTCGGCGTCCACGCCTGCTCCCTCGCGTAGAACACGCGCAGGTGAATCAACACCAGCGAGTACGGAATCAGGGCGAAGGCAGACCAGCTGACCGCGTGGCCGAGGCGGGAGGCATCTTCGGCGAACCGCGCATAGCCGAACAGCCCCTCGCCCACCTGCGGGCCCGCCAGCGTAAGGAAGGTGACCACGGGGATCAGGGCGATCATCGTCAGCCTGGTCGCGACCGAGAGGTCGTCCACGACTGCCGGTGTGTCGTTGGCGGCGGCGTTGCGGCTCAAGCGCGGCATGATCGCGGTGAGCAGCGTGACGCCGAGAATGCCATAGGGCAGTTGCAGCAGCAGCCAGGCCTGCGAGTAGATCGCCGGACCCGCTTCATCGGCTTGCGAGGAGATGTTGTTGGCGAAAATCAGGCCGACCTGGCTGATCAGGACGTACAGGATGATCGCGCCGCCCATGGTGCCGAACTGCTTGAGCCTGGCGTCGATGCCCCATAGCGGCCGCAGGTCGATGCCTTCTCTGCGGATCGCGGGCAGCAGGCTCACCGCCTGGGTGATGACGCCGAGCGTGACGCCGCAGCCGAGTACGAGCAGTTTCGGATCGCTCATGCGCACCGGGTTCAGGGTGATCTCCCCCGGCGTCAGTGCATAGAGGCCGAGGGCGCCGAGCACGACGAGGTTGTTCAGCACCGGCGCCCACGCGCCCGGTTTGAATACCTGGCGGGTGTTCAGGATCGCGGTGAACAGCGCCGACATGCCGTAGAACAGGATCGCTGGCAGCAGCAGGAAGGTCAGTGCCGTGGTCAGCGCGGTGTTGACCTTGCCGTCGGAGGACACGAAGACATGCGTCGCCAGGATCGGTGCCGCGGCGGTGGCAAGCAGCGCGGCGGCGGCGAGCACCGTGAACGCCGCGGTCACCAGTCGCCGGACGAAGGCAGTGCCGCCGTCGGCATCCTCCTGCTCGGCACGCACCAGTGTCGGGACAACCATGGCGGTGAGCACCGCGCCGAGCACCAGCTCGGTGATCATGTTCGGGATCAGGCTGGCGGAGGTGAACGAGCTGGCGATGGCCGGGCCGAGCACGGTAAGCAACAGCAATTGCTTGCCGAATCCGGTGATTCGACTGACCAGCGTGGCGAACGCGATCGAACCGGAGTCGCGCAGCAGGCGCGAATTCGCGCTCTGTTTCGGTTCCGGGGCATCCGTGGCGGATCTGGTCTGGGCTGCCATCTCGCGGGTGGTCGGGCGCTTGTCCATCGCGCCACGCGGGGCAGGGGCCGGTGGTCGATGCCGCTGTTGCGGCGGGTACGGCTGCGGCCGCGCCGGTGGTGGAGGTGGTGGCGGCGGCGCGAAACGCTCGGGCGGCACGCGGCCGGGCCGGTCCGGTCCGGGGCGTCCCTGGTTCGGCGGCAGCGGGCGGGCCTGCCCGGGACCGGGTGGCGGCGGCACCGGGTACTGGCGTTGGCCCGGATGCGGGCGCGGTGCGGGACGTTGCGGTGGCGCCGGCTGTCGCGGAATGGGTCCGGAAGGTGGTGGCGGTGGTGGTGGCACCATCCGCTGACCTTGTCGCGGTGGCGGGGCGGGATGGCTGATCCGTGGCATCGGCCTGCCCGGGTCACCGTAAGGATCGCCGGGGTTCATATCCGAATCCTCGTCCTGCGGCTGCTGCAGTCGACGCTCCCAAGGCGCCGCTGGAGCGCGGCGGGCCGGTGGCCCGTCGTGTCTATCGCCAGGTCGATGTTGATGAGCGGATAGTTCATCGTCGCCCATCATGCCTCCTGTACCCGCCGGAAAAGCCGCATCCCGGCGGTTCGGTGAGCAGCGTTTCGACTGTTTCGCTCACCGTGACTCCCCAGTTCTACCGATCTCCCCCGGCCGATCGGCCTCGCCGAGGGCGCTACGTGATTCTCCACCACTGTGCCATCGTGCACTGCGGGACAGCTAATCGATGCAGGTGAGGGCGCTATGCGCGCGTCGCTCACGGTGCCTCCTGCTGCTCCTGTTGCCGTAGTACTCGTTGCCGCGCACGCCGGTATCTATTCACTCGGCGCCGGGTTCCTGGATCGAAACCCTCGTCGGCCGGATCCGGCTGTCCGCGGAACCGACGCCACAACCGACGCCCGGCCAACAGAAACAGCAGTATTCCGGCACACGCCGTAATTATTGCCAAGGCCTGACCGTAGGCGTTCGAACGCACCGAAACTGAAGTGGGATTGCCGAGCGGGATTCCGTCGGGCGTGGTAAGGAAGATTGGAATGACCAGGTTGCGGCTGTCGCTCACCTCGGTCGGGATCTGGAACGAGCGAGTTCCGGTGGGCGGCAGCACCTGCTCGCCGATATCGGTGATTTTCGTCTCCGCGGGTGCCTCGATCCGGAACTTGACGCGGATCGCGACCGGTAGCTCATTGCGGGCGACCAGTAGCAACGGGCTCTGCTCGGAGGCCAGGGTGTACACCCCACCGGGTGGCAGTACGGTCACCGATCGGTACAGGTTGTCGAGCGTCCGCGTGGTCTGATCGAGCCGCCGCTGGGCGAAGGTGTCCGGCTGTGCGGCATCCCCGGTCCGTCGATCGGACAGGGTCAGCGCCCGCAGCAAATCGTCGCGCAGCGGGGTCAGGAACTGGCCCGGCGTCGGCTCGGCCTCCGGCAACTCGACCAGCGAGCGCATGAGCTCGCTGATCCGGTGCCCTTGCTCGCGCACGGGCAGCACGAAGCGTTCGGGTACCGCGTCTGCCGCGGCTTGGGGCAGGTAGTCCAGCTCGTAAGGCTGGCCGTCGGGCGGTTCGGCCAACAGCTCGTGGAACGCGCGGGGAGTGGCGAGGTTGTTGCGCACCAGCAACTCCACCTGGCGCAGTAGCGCCGTGGCCTCGTCCCGGCTGGCCCCCCACTGCTGTGGCGGCACAAGCAGCATCGAGCGCGGCCGGTTCGGCTCGGGGTTCAGCGCGGTCCAGGAAATGGCGCCGAGCGCGTCCTGCAGCCGGGCCATCCGCGAGTCGTTGGTGACGTCGTAGCGCACCTTCGCGGGGGTGAACGATGGCGTCGGTGGATTCGAACCGACCGCGGCGAGCGCGGTCGCGGACCAGATATCGAACGTCGCGGCGTGCAGCGCCGGATCGGTCGCGGGCCCCGCGGGCGGGGCCGGGATAGCGCCGTTGGGCGGTAGCGCGCCGTTGGACTGCGTCTGGCCGTTGGTCGGCGCCGCGGTCGTGGTCGGTATCGCGCCGGTGGGCGGCTCGGCCGCACCGGTCTTATCGGCGCCGACCTGCGCCGCGGTGATCTCCGGCAACCGGACTATGTCGGGCGCGGCGGCATCCGGAATCGGCACGTTCGAGATGGTCGAATTCGAGGTCGGCTGACTGCCGGTGGTGGTGCGCCCCGCACCAGTGGTCGCGGGCGACGATTCGGACGAATCGTGCGAGCCCGCGGAGCCGACGGTGACAGCGGCGGTGTCGGCCAGTACCGCGGTTCCGAAACCGTGGCCGCGCAACAACATTCCTGCGCTCGTGTCGATGCTGCCGGAATCGGGCAGGCTCACGCCGCGCACCGACCTGGTGGACAGGAGCGAGTCGATAATGTCGGCGGGTGCGTTCAGCGCCCTGGCCGACAGCTCGGGATCGTTCACCGCGGCCAGCGCCGTGACATCGACCTGGGCGAAGGGCAAGGCCACCGTGCACACCGACGCGGCGAGCGCGCGCAACCGGTCCAGCCAGGTCTGCGCCTGGTCCGCGCCGGTGCCCGTCCTGGTCGCGCCGTCGGGATCGGACGGACTTGCCAGCACTCGATAACCCTTGGTCATTGCCTGCACGGTGACGAGCAGATCCGGATCGACCGCGACGCACACAGCCGTGGCCAGGGTCCGATCCCGGCCGATATTCGTGCCGATCGCCGATTCCAGCGCGCCGAGCAACTGATCGAGGCGACCGCCCTTGCCGAGTGAGGCGGCCAACTCGTCGTCGGTGAGCTCCGCCTTCCCATTGACCGAACCCGGGTGGCCCGCGACCAGTCGAGGTCGGTCGGCCAGCGGCCACAGCAGCGTCGTCGCCATCGGAGCATCAGTCGCGGCAGCCACCGCCTGTGCCGCACTGCCGTCGGACTCCGCATTCGCCGCGGGCGGAACACCGAGCACCGGCAGTAGGAATCGGGCGTCGTCGAGCCTGGCCTGACTGCCGTAGGCCGGTTCACCGTTCACATTCAGCAACAACGGATAGACGCCGGGCGTGGTGATATCCAGCGAGGATGTCGTATCACGACCGCCGGGGCGCAGCGCGATGCTCAAGGTGAACTGCTTGCGCTGACCCGGGCTCAAACGCTCGACGACATCCTCGAACGGGCCGGTCACGTCGTAATTGACCTGATCGAGGCGCAGCGCGGAACGCAGCAGACTCGGCGAGGCAACCGCGGCGGCACGCTGAATGCGCACGACGATGTCGTCGACAACGCGGTCACCGATATTGGTGATGGTGCCCGACACCGTCAGCATGGGATCGCTGAGCGTGGTCACCGCGGTCGGCGTCACCGAATCCAGTGACAGCTTCAAGAATTTCGGCGTCGTCGACCCGTTCGACCCGGTCGGTTGTGCGGCCGCCTGCTGCGCGAGCAACATCGGTGCCACCGTCGCCGAGCTGAGAATGGTCAGGACCGCCACGATGATCCGGAACAGTCCACGCGTCATCGCTTGCCGGTCTCCATCCGGTCGATCATCCGATTCGCCACCTCGGCCAGGCGCCGTTCGTCGGCGTAGGCCAGTCGAGAATCCAACTCGCTCAACGGAACCCAGGCCACCTGGGTGACCTCGACGTCGGCGTCGGAAAGCTCACCGCCGACCGATCGCAGCAGATAATGATGCACGGTTTTGTGTACCCGACGACCCTCTGTGACGAACCAGTAATCGATACTGCCCAGTTCGGCGACCACTATTCCGTTGATTCCGGTCTCCTCGGCAACCTCACGGATCGCCGTCTGCTCGGAGGTCTCACCCTCTTCGATATGCCCTTTGGGTAACGACCACAGCAGTCTGCCGCGGCGATCGGTGCGCCCGATCAGTGCCGCACTCCGCTTGTCGCGCGGACCATCCAGCCCGTCGACGACCAACCCACCCGCCGAGGTTTCCCGGACCGTACGCATGCGAGGTTTCGCCGCGTTGGCGGCCGAACCGCGGCGCCGAGGCTGGCGGCGTCGACTGTTCGCACGATCGGCCGGAGACACCCAGCAATCCTACTGGGTTGGATTTGCAGTGCCTGCGGCACTGCGTGTTCGCTGTGCTTGTTCGGCAGCGCCTGGCGGCGCTGCGTGTTCGCGGCCCCCTTGGGCTCGCTTCCGAGCGGCCGAGACTCGCGCCTTCGGCGCATGCGCTTCGGCCACTCGGAAGCGAGCCGGGCCGCGAACTCTAGTGCTCGATCTCGCTTCGCTCGGAAGGCGATGTCGTGGCGAGGGGGTGCGTCAGTCGCGACGCTCGCGACTTTGTTGAATGCGGGTCCGTCTCGCGCGCCGGTCGTGAACGTCTTTCGTCTCGCGCGCCGGTCGTGAATGTCGCTCGTAAGGACTCGCTCCGTGGTCGGCGCGTCGGTGGCAGGCGGTTCGGCCTTGGTTGGCAGTAATCGCCAGGGTCTGGTGTTGCTATGCGGGAGGCCTTATATATCCGGGGGGTGCTGCGTGGGTTGCGCTGGAATATCGGTTGCGGGGGCTCGGTAAGCTGCTGATTCGTGGTTTCGCCCCAGTCTGAGGATGCAGCAGCGCAGGATCGACGTACCCGATTGCTGGCTGCGGCCGCGGTCACGCTCGGGAGGTTGTCCGATGTGCTGACGCCCCTCGGCGAGTTGTTCGCGGCGCGCGGGCATGAGCTGTACCTGGTGGGGGGCAGTGTGCGGGACGCGGTGCTCGGACGGTTGGGGACCGACCTGGATTTCACCACCGATGCGCGGCCGGAGCAGGTGCAGGAGATGCTGCGTGGCTGGGCCGATCACCTGTGGGATACCGGTGGTCTCGCGTTCGGGACGGTGAGTGGGTCCAAGGCCGACCAGCAGCTCGAGATCACGACCTTCCGCAGTGATTCCTATGATCGGGTCTCCCGCAATCCGGAGGTGACCTTCGGCGACTCGCTCGAGGGCGACCTGGTGCGCAGGGACTTCACTGTCAACGCGATGGCCGTGCGGATCGGGGCCGACGGGTCGATGGAGTTCGTCGATCCCCTCGGTGGGATGGACGCACTGCTCGAAGGCATGCTGGATACCCCTGCGGCGCCCGAGGATTCGTTCAGCGACGACCCGTTGCGCATGCTGCGCGCCGCCCGCTTCGTCGCGCAGCTCGGCTTCGAGCTGCATCCGCGGGTGCGGACCGCGATCACCGCGATGGCACCCGAGCTCGACCGGATCACCGCCGAGCGCGTCCGCACCGAACTGGACAAGCTGATCGGCGCCGCGCATCCGATCGATGGCATCAACGTCATGTGCGAGACCGGATTGGCCCAGCGGGTGCTGCCGGAGGTGCCGGAGATGAAGCTGGAGATCGACGAGCATCATCAGCACAAGGATGTGTATTGGCATTCGCTGACCGTGCTGGAGCAGGCCATCGATCAGGAAGATGGCGATCCCGATCTGGTGCTGCGCTGGGCTGCGCTGCTGCACGACATCGGTAAGCCGGACACCAAGCGCAACGAGCCGGGCGGCGGCGTCAGCTTCCACCACCACGAGGTTGTCGGCGCGAAAATGGTACGCAAGCGGATGCGGGCGCTGAAGTACCCCAAGCAGTTCACCGAGGACGTGGCCCGGCTGGTGTTCCTGCACTTGCGTTTCCACGGTTACGGCAAGGGCCAGTGGACGGATTCGGCGGTGCGCCGGTATGTCACCGACGCGGGCGATCTGCTGCCCCGGCTGCACAAGTTGGTCCGCGCCGACTGCACCACCCGCAACAAGCGCAGGGCCGCTGCGTTGCGCGCCACCTACGACGAGCTGGAATCGCGGATCGCGAAGCTGCAGGAGCAGGAGGATCTGGAACGGGTCCGCCCGGATCTGGACGGCAACGCCATCATGGAATTGCTCGGTCTGTCCGCGGGGCCGGATGTCGGCAAGGCATGGCGCTACTTGAAAGAACTGCGTCTGGACCGAGGACCGCTCACTCGCGACGAAGCCGAGGCCGCGCTGCTGGAATGGTGGAAGACGCAGGTCTGATTCGCCGGGTCAGAAGACGATCAGCGTGGTGCCGGTGACGATCGCCGAGCGGATCTGCGCCAGGTCGAACGATCCAACTATCGCGGGCAGCTCGACCCGGAACCGGATCAGGTCGCCCTCGCGGCGTGCGTGCACGATGCGCGCCGCGTTCGGCAGGCCGTCGAGCAGCACCTCGGGCGCGGTCAACATCTTCCGCGGTATCCGGATGCCGAGCCAGTTCGCCCTGCGGATTTCCACGGTGAGCAGGTTGTCGCGCACCTCGGCGTCCACCAGCGCGGTGATCAGCCTGCGCCGGTGCTTTGCCTTGATCAGCCCGCTTTCGTCGACCTGCAATTCCCAGTCGAGCGGTCGGGTATTCAGCCACCCGACCAATGCCGCGGTGGTGACGGTGCCATCGAGGTCGAGCTGTTGGGTCCGTACCTTCGTCGGCACACCCGGAATCAGGCGAACACCGTGCGCGATCACGGTCACGGATTCGATCGGGTGATCGTCCCAGCGCATCCTGGACAACACCGTCTTGGTCTGGAAGTGCGCGCCTCGGCGACGGACCTTCAGCACCTGCAGGGTGGCGTGCAGGTCGTGTCCGAGCAATGTGGCGCTGACCTCTTGGCCGCCGAACCGGCTGAGAATGCCCTCGCTGAGCACGGTCATCAGCACATCCGGCATCAGCGCCGTGACCGCGCCCGCGCTCAGGTCGGCCACCGGATCCACCCAGGCGGTGGTGAAGGAGATCCATTGCTCGAGCAAGGACTGGTCGAACAGGCGCTTGCCGAGATCGACGGCCCGCAATGGTGACCATGACGTCGGATCGAAGTACGTGGCCATGATTGCACCGAGGGTACTTGGCCTCGGGGAACACGCCCATGCGAGCGGGTCCGGCCACGCCGTTCGCCCCGATAGCCACCACATTCCCGGCATCGGTCATCCTCGTGGGACACAGCCCCGCCGCCCGAACGTGGCACGCTGAAGTGTGATGCGGGTCTTAGGTGGTCGGACCGGCACGGATACCGGAAGGAGGCACATGTCGCTCGATCTGAACAGCGATCTCGGCGAGGGATTCGGCGCGTGGACGATGGGCGATGACCCGGCGATGCTGGATATCGTCACCAGCGCCAACATCGCCTGCGGCTTCCATGCCGGTGATCCGTCGATCATGCGCCGGACCTGTGCGCTTGCCGTCGAGAAGGGCGTCCGGATCGGCGCGCACGTCGGGTATCGCGATCTCGCCGGATTCGGGCGGCGCGCGATCGCGATGGAACCGGCCGAGTTGCGCGATGAGGTGCTCTATCAAATCGGCAGCCTCGATGCCTTCGCGCGGGCCGCGGGTGACCGGGTCCGCTACGTGAAACCGCATGGCGCGCTCTATCACTCGGCATCGAAGGAGCGCAGACTTGCCGACGCGGTGCTGGCCGCGATGGCGGAATATGATCCCGAGCTGGCGCTGCTCGGACCCGCTGGGACTCATCTCGAGCGCGCCGCCGAGGAGGCCGAGATACGTTTTGTCGGTGAGGGATTCGCCGATCGCGCGTACACGCCTACTGGCGCCCTCGCCGCGCGCGGCGTGCCCGGCGCGGTGCTGCAACCGAACGAGGCTGTCGCCCAGGCGGTATCGATTGCCTTGTCGGGAACCGCGCGGACGGTGGACGGATCCGGTCAGGTGCCGGTTTCCGCGGCGAGTATCTGTGTGCACGGCGATTCGCCTGCGGCGGTGGAGATGACCGTACGTATCCGAGCTGCCTTGGACGACGTCGGCGTGCTGGTGGGCCCATTCTGCTGAGGCTGGTGCCGTGATGAATTCCCCTCGGAGCGACGCCTCTTCCGGTGCGGTGGATCTGGACCCGGATCGGTTGATCCGTGCCGCGGGCGACCGCGCCCTGCTGATCACCCCGATCGGGCATGCCGCTGTGGCAGAACTCGTAGCGGTACTGCGGCGCCGCCCGATTCCCGGCATCCAAGATGTACTGCCCGCGGCGGAAACAATTCTGGTGACCCTGCTTTCGGTACCGGACGCGGAGCCGGTCCGCAGGAAACTGCGCACATTGATAGCGTCGACGTATCGACCTGGGCGCGAGCGGGATTCGCGCGTTGTTTCCCGTGGAACACTGCCGGATGCCGGAGTCCAGGACGACGCGGTGCTGATCCCGGTCCGGTACGACGGCGCCGACCTCGACGAGGTCGCGCGGTTGCTCGACCTGAGCACCGCCGAGGTCATCGCCGCGCACACCGGAACGGTGTGGCGCTGTGCGTTCGTCGGATTCGCCCCTGGTTTCGGTTATCTCGAGTCGCCGGACGGGCGGTTGACGGTTCCGCGGCGGGACGAGTCGCGCACCGCGATCCCCGCCGGTGCGGTCGCACTGGCCGGTGGATACACCGCCGTCTACCCGCGCAGCACCCCGGGCGGCTGGCAGCTCATCGGCAGCACCGACCTGGAGATGTGGGATGTCGACCGAGAGCCGCCTGCGATTATTCGTGCGGGAGCAGCGGTCCGATTCGTGAACGCGGGCAAGCGCCGGTGAGCCGGCCGATGATTGTTGTCGAGCAGGTAGGACCCTTGGCCACCATCCAGGACTTGGGGCGGCCGGGATGGTTCGATTCCGGTGTCGGGCCGGCCGGTGCGGCCGACCGGGCATCGTTGCGACTGGCCAATCGATTGGTCGGAAATCCCGAGGAGTACGCCGGAATCGAAGTACTGCTCGGTGGATTGGCGTTGCGGGCCGACAGACACTGCACCGTAGCGGTGACCGGTGCGCCCGCTCCCGCGACAGTCGAGGGCACTCCCGTCGGCCACGCGAGCGTGCTGGAACTCGCTGCCGGGCAAACATTTCGGCTCGGGCTGGCGAGCACCGGTCTGCGTAGTTATGTCGCGGTGCGGGGCGGGATTGAGGTGCCTCCGGTGCTCGGTTCACGTAGCCGCGACACGCTGTCCGGGATCGGACCGCCGCCGCTGCGTTCCGGTGATCGGCTGCCGATCGGACCCGCGCCGCACACACTGCCGAATGTCGAGTTCGCTCCGGTAGCCGACCTATCCACCGAAATTCTGACGATACGAGCCCTGCTCGGCCCGCGCGACGACTGGTTTGTCGATGCCGGAGCACTTTTCGACGGCGAGTGGGTCGTTTCGACCGATACCGACCGGATCGGCGCTCGACTCGATCGCCGCGCCGGTCCCCCGCTGCGACGCGGCGTCTCGCGCGAATTACCCACCGAGGGCATGGTGCTCGGATCGATTCAGGTGCCACCGAGCGGTCAACCGGTGGTATTCCTCGCCGACCATCCGATCACCGGTGGCTATCCGGTGGTCGCGGTGATCGTGGATGCCGACATCGACGCCGTCGCTCAGGCTCGTCCCGGACAGGCGCTGCGGTTCCGTCGCGCCCGCTGAATCCCGGCTCCGACCGCGGACGGTGAAACCATTGGTCGGGCACGAGTCTGCCGATGTCAGTGCGGCGGACTCAGTTGGGCATGCATGAGATACACGTTGTAGCTGTCCCACGCCGAAATGGTGAAGTAGAGATCCGTGTCGGTCGACCACGGGTGGATGAAGCCGCCGTAGGACTTCGGGTAATCGGAGGTCGAGACCAACGACACCGCATCGGTCCAGGCGCCCTGGGGCGCCGCCGCCGTGCGCATCACGATGGCGCCTCTGGCCGAATCCAGGTAGACCATCTGCCATTGCTGCGATGCCTGGTCGAAGCGCACAGACAATTCGCTGGCCATGCCGAGAAC
The DNA here is from genome assembly GCF_042675075.1 of Nocardia sp. GCM10030253. Taxonomy (NCBI): domain Bacteria; kingdom Bacillati; phylum Actinomycetota; class Actinomycetes; order Mycobacteriales; family Nocardiaceae; genus Nocardia; species Nocardia sp. GCM10030253. Next base: position 90,624 of record NZ_JBHTDL010000003.1, read on the forward strand.
CAGTGGGGTGGCCAGGTTTTCGGCGGCCGGCGCCCATGTCCCGCCGACCCAGTACTGGTAGGCCGACTTGTTCAGCAACTCGGCGCTCGGCACCCTGGCCAGCCCGATCACGCCGACGCGGCCGTTGGGGGTACCGAACATGTAGACGTAGTCACCGTGCGGCACCATGGCCGCCACTTGGAAGCGGTCGATGCCGAAGAGGTTGTCCCACTTGGCATGCTGATCCTTGGTCCAGGTGCGCCCGTTGTCATCGGAAAAGGCGAGGCCGCCGTAGTTGGTCGACCACAGTCCGGGGATCCGGCTCCACCTGTTCACCGACATGTAGCTCATGTACTGGCGATTTCCGATCGCGAACCCGGAGGTCGGGATGGTGGTCGTCTCCCAGTTCTTGATTTTGCGGCTGCCGAGCAGTTCGACGGCGTGGCAGCGGCTGTCCTGCACCATCGTGTCGATGGTCAGGCCGTCGGACAGGTCGCGGTCGGTGCTGTAGCCGAGCACATTGCTGCGCCAATCCTGGTCTTCGCCACCGGCGCCGCCACCGCCCCAGCCGGTGCCGAAGGTATCGCCGAACAGCACGGCGACCTCGCCCGGCTTCGTCTCCCACATCAGACCGAGATCGGTGCCGTCGACCTGCCAGCGCATATCGGTGCGGTTCTCCGAACCGTGCCCGGTCAGCTGCCCGACCAGGCGCACCGAGTCCACCCGCGGCGGGGCGACCGCGGCCGCGAGCGGGCCTGGTTCGGCCGGGTGCACCACCAGCGGCGGCGCTGGCTGCGGCGGTTCGCCCTCACCACCGGGGACCGGGATCGGAATGGGCTCGATCTCGGGCTTGATCTCGATGCGCGGCAACGTGATCGGCCCGCCCGACCCGGAGCCGCTGCCGGAGCCCGAACCCGAACTCGAGCCGGTCTGCGGAGCCGGGCCCGGGTACGGTTCGGGATCGGTGTCGCTGGTGGGCTCAGGTGGCTCGGGCGAGTCGCGAATGTCCGGGCACGGATTGTCGCACGGGTCCGCGGGCAGCGGTTCGGGATCGATTCTGGTGTTGTCCTGCGGCGGATCGGGCACCGGGACGGGCATGAGCTGCGGTACCGGCACCGGGATATCGATCTGTGGCGGCACCAACGGTGGCGGTGGCGCGTTCGGGTCAGGCTCGCGATTCAATGGGTCGAAGCCGGTCTCGCCGCAGCTGTTCACCGGTGGCGGCGCCCACGGATGCGGCGCCGCCTGAGCGGCGGGCGCGGGCACCATGAGCAGTCCGGCGAGCAGCACGCCCAACATTGCGGGGGCGCACGGCGAGGTGATGCCGAATCGGGATGTCACAGTGGTTCTGTCGTCACGTCGCGGAGGCGGGTGGGAACGCTCGCGACCTGTTCGGCAGAAATCCCATGTGTTGTTGCCTCCCTGTCGAATCGGGTCGCCGAAAGATCAACGTACCGGACCTTTGTGCCCGAATGCGGGATGGTGAAGGAATTGAATCGATGTGGCACCGAGGGGAACCGAAAGGGGGCCGGTCGCGTCCAAAAAGACATGAACGAGATCGAGTACGTATTCGGAACGGGCGACGGAACGGTCCATGTCTGGTCGACACCGGCGGATTTGGAGCTGGCAGGCCCGGGCGTTGCCGATGCTCTGCAATTGGATTTCGACGGTGACGGACTAGCCGATGACGCGCTGTGGGATTCGCACGGCACCGGAATCGCCGATGTGGCGGCGCTGGATCTGGACGACGACGGCGTTCTCGATCATTTCTATACCGACCCCTCCGGCCTCGGCACCTGGGATCATCTGGTCACCGGCGCCGAGTCCGATGCGGGCAGTGAACAGCTCGACTGGATCGTGCGCACCGGTCCCGTGCCGGAACTCGGGGTGGCGCCGGAACACGCTGTTGCCCACGGACTCGGCGCCGAGCCATCGGACTCCGGGGCACCGCTCGACTTTCCGGCGGCGTGGTCGGACCGGCCGGCGCCTCTCGATCAGGTCGGCGCGTTGCACGACCAGCGCGCCTCAACGGGCGACCACGCGACCGATCAGATGAATTTCGACGACGGTCGGATCGGCGAGTCGTTCAGCCGGTAATCGGCCTGCGCCGTGAATTGAGTGTGATGGCCGCTATTCCGCCGCAATATATTCCGGCGCCCACCAGCACTACGGCAAGCGAGCGCCCGTCGGCGGGGATCACCAGCGCGGTGATCGCGATCGCCAGCACGAACGCAATGTTGAAAACCGTATCCTGCAGCGCGAATACTTGACCGCGTCGTGTGTCGTCGATATCGATCTGCATGGTCGCGTCGCCGGTCAGTTTGATCGTCTGCCCCGCCAATCCGAACAGGAATGCACCGACGAGCAGCAATTGTTGCGCACGGTGTGCGCCCGCCCCGGCCTCGGTGACCGCGGTGGGCGTGACGAATGCCAACTGGACGAACGTCGCGGTCAGCAGTCCGGCGATCACGGTCCGTGGCCGCCCGAGCCGAGGTATCAGCAATGGTGCGACGATCGCCGCGACCAGCATGCCCGCCGCGGCAGCGCCGATGGCGAGCCCGAACCGCGTCAGCCCGCTGTTCATGGTGCTGCCGTCGACCGGGGCCTGGCGCAGCACCAGCACCATGATCAGGGTGTTGGTGCCGAATACGATCCGGTGTGCGCCGATACCGAGCATCGCGGTGGTGACATGCACCGACCCCCACACCGCCGCCGCCCCATGACGCAGGCCGGTGGCGATCGCCCGCACCGCGCTTTCGTTGGTCCTCGACCCCGGATCCGGGCCGAGCACTCCGGTGCCGAACCCGGCCGCAAGGACCGCACCGACCACCGACCCGATGCCACTGAGCGCCACCGCGAGTGCCGAGGCGGCATCACCGGCACCGATCAGGCCGATGATCGATACCGATGCGGCGGCTCCGATGCCCGCACAGGCCGACGCCACCGTGGCGAGCACCGAGTTCGCGGGCACCAGCCAGTGCTGGTCGAGCACCCGTGGCAGCGCCGCGGACACACCCGACAGCACGAATCGACTGATCCCGACCACCGCCAGCGCAAGCAGCAGCAACGGTTTCGCGCCAGCACCAGTCAACAGCCCGACGGTGACCGCGCCGATCAGGATCGCCCGCAGCACATTGGCCACCAGCAAAACCGCGCGCCGATCCCAGCGGTCGAGCAGCGCTCCGGCATACGGGCCGATCAGCGAGTACGGCAATAGCAGCACCGCGAAGGCCGCCGCGATCGCGAGTGGATCGGTTTCCCGCTCGGGGTTGAACAGAATGGCCCCGGACAGCGCCGCCTGAAACATGCCGTCGCCGAATTGCCCGGTGAAACGCACCATCGCCAACCGCAACACGCCGGGGCTCGCACTCAGTGCGCTCCGCAGCGATACGTGCCCCTCGTCCGCGGGTACCGGGCTATCGGAGCGACGAGTAGACACGCCGAGAGGCTACTGGGTTGGTATCGAAGTCAGGAAATGTCGACGAGCATGCTGACCGTCTCGCGCATGTCGGGTGCCATCGGCAGGTCGTCGAGGGCCGCGGCGTCGATCCATGCGAAGGCGTCGTGCTCGCCGGGTGCCAGTGCCACCTCGCCCGGCTCCACCTCCACTACGAAGCTGTACTTACGCACCCTGGCTTTGGTTCTGGTGGCGTAGTCGAACCCGCCGAGGAAGTCGGTGATGCTGAGCACTCGCAGGCCGGTCTCCTCGAACAGCTCCCGCGCCACGCATTCGGCGAAGGTTTCCCCGGATTCGACACCGCCGCCGGGTAGTTCGTACATGCCGCCGCGGTAGTCGTCCGGGACCCGGCGCACCACCAGGAGTTTGCGGTCGCGGAACACGGCGACGCCGACGACAAAATCGGAGATGTCGTCGCGGCGCGCCTCCTCGCGCAGGTGCCGTTCGATGTCGGCGAGCGCTGCGGATCGCATCTGGTCGTCACCTCCGGTTCCGTTGTGGCACATCATGTTATGAACGCCGCACCCGGGTGAATGGACTCCCGGGTTCGGGCTGGAGCCGGTCGACCCAAAGGGGCGACCTACCGGTTGGTTCTGCTCACCTGCCGTTCACTCGCTGGTCGCTCGCGTAAAATGCCGAGTGCAGGACAATTTACTAGGAATTCGGAGTACCGCGACTGAAGTGCTCCTACCCTGAAAGGTGATCGGTGCACGGTCCCGAGAGGAGGACCACGATGTCCACACTCACGACACCACACATCGATGTCCATCGTGGCGGGGACCGTATGAAAACGCGCGTGTCCTGGCTGGATTCGAAGCACTCGTTCTCCTTCGGCGAGCACTACGATCCCGACAACACCCACCACGGCCTGCTGCTCGTCAATAACGAGGACATTGTTTCCCCCGGTCAGGGCTTCGACACCCATCCGCATCGGGACATGGAAATAGTCACGTGGGTGCTCGGCGGCAGCTTGGTGCACCAGGATTCGCTCGGCCACAGTGGCATCATCTATCCAGGCCTCGCGCAGCGAATGAGCGCCGGCACCGGAATCCTGCACTCGGAGAAGAACGACTCCTGGCGCCTGGACGGCAACAGCGCCGAACACGACGAGCCTGTGCATTTCGTGCAGATGTGGGTGGTGCCGGATGAGCCGGGACTCGCGCCGGGCTATCAGCAGCTGGAGATCGACGATGAACTGGCCGGCGGCGGCCTGGTGACGGTGGCCTCCGGGCTGTCGCGCTACCGCGACAAAACCGCCATCGCGATCGCGAGCAGCCATTCCGCGCTGCATGTGGCCAGAATGGCAGGCGCCGAGCCGGAGGAAACCGAGCAGACGATCGACCTACCCGACGCGCCGTACCTGCATGTGTTCGTCGCGCGCGGCGAGGTCGAAATGGAAGGCGTCGGCCCACTCTACGAGGGCGATGCGGTGCGCCTGACCAGGTCCGGTGGCCAACGTGTCATCGCGCGCAGGCCCTCTGAGGTGCTGGTCTGGGAGATGCATGCGCGCCTCGGCGCTCAATAGCGCGCGAGCGGCATTAACATCCCTGAGTAGGGAGCGCGATCAGTAGGGGACTGCCGTGTGTGCGCACGCTCCCGCCGGACTGAGAGGAAGTCCATGTCGCAATATCCACCGCCTGGCCAGTATCCACCGCCTGGCCAGTATCCACCACCAGGTCAGTACCCGCCGCCGGGTCCGTACCAGGGGCCGCCCAACTATTGGCAAGAGTCGCCCAAGGGCAAGGGCCTGGCGATCACCGCGCTGGTGCTCGGCATCATTGCCATCCTGACCTGTTGGACCCTCGTCGGCGGCTATCTCTTCGGCACCTTCGCGGTCATCTTCGGCCTGATCGCATTCGTGAAGGCGCGTTCGGGCACCGCCGGCGGCACCGGCATGGCCGTCACCGGTCTGATCCTCGGCGTGCTCTCGTTGGCCGCCGCGATTCTGCTGTCGATTGTCGGCTGGAGCTTCTTCGTCAACTCCGGCGGCAAGGACTTCTTCGACTGCGTGAACAAGGCGGGCAACGATCAAGCCAAGGTAGACCAGTGCACGCGGGACTGGAATCAGACGCTGGAGAACAAGTACAGCGTGACCATCACGCCCCCGCCCGCACCGACCCGCTGACAGTCAGCGCGCCGCACAGGCCCGGGTCGCGGCGACCACCTCGGCGAGTTCGGGGCGAAAGTCGTGCTCGGGCGGTGCGATCCAGGTTCGGTAACCGGTGTGTTCGTCCGTGGGTGAGGGCAGCACGATGTGGCTGCCCGGCAGCGCGACCGAGGCGCAGACTCGGAACAGGTCGGCAAAAAGGGCCATGTCCAGGTACGAGTTGTCGGTGGGGCCGGTCAGGAAGGTCCAGCGGCCCGAGCGCGGGTGCGCGATGATCGGGCCGCTTCGGCTGTCGAGGCGTTCACGTACCGGCTTGCCGAGCACCGCGGGCATAACTACCGCACCGACCGCACCGACCTCCAGCATGATGCGCCCGAGCGCGGGATCGACAACACCGTAGAGTCCGTTGTCCTTGCGGTAGCCGCGGCAGCGAGCGATAGCGTCCTGGATCGCCGCGAAGTCCTGCGCGGCCGTCGGCTGGACGTCGGTCTGTCCGAACACCCTGTGGCTACCTGATGTGCTCATGTCGAACCTCGCCTCGATGCTGTGTGGATCGAAATGAAGTGGATCGAAATGAATCGTGGAGCGGCCGCTGAAATCGACCCTAGACCTGCACAACATGCTTGACAATAGTCACACGCCGGTGAGTTGACCGGCGTACCATCGCCTGTCATGGCACCCGTCTCGCCGACCGTTGCCCGCTGGGAACTGGTGCTCCGCCTGCGCGAACTGCGCGAACAGCGGGGCTTCGATTCGGCCACCTTTGCCAAGCGCGTCGGTTTCACGCCGGCCAATTGGTCGCACGTGGAGAAGGGCAGACGGGTATTGACCACCAACACCATCGGCCCGGTGCTGGAACTGCTCGAGGTCGACGCCGAGGAACGCGAGGAATTGCTCGCCCTGCTCGAGGCCAGCAAGCAGCGTGGTTGGTGGGCGAAATCCGCCGCGCTGATCGGGCCGGAGTTGCAGCGGCTCTACGGCATGGAGTCCGGCGCGCAGAGCATCCGCAGCTACGACAGCCTGGTCGTGCCCGGCCTGTTGCAGACCGAGGACTACGCCCGCGCGCTCATCAGCGCCGACGTGATGATCCGGCCGGTGCAGGTCGAGCAGCTGGTTGCCATCCGAATGCGGCGCCAGGAGCGGTTGCGTGGCGACAACCGGATCGAGCTGACCGCCGTGATCGGCGAGGGCACCTTACTGCAGCAGACCGGCGGACCGAAGGTGCTCTACGGTCAGCTCGAGCATCTGGCCGAGCTCATCGACGAACTCGACAGCATCGAGGTGCGGGTCATCCCGTTCGCCGCCACCGCGGGCGCGGTGCTCGGCGGCTCGAGTTTCCATCTGATCGACTTCGCGGGCGAGCAGCTGCCCACCTTCGGCTGGGCGGAGAGCGCGGTATTCGGCGGCGCCGTCGACGACCCCGAACAGGTGCGCGATCTGAGCTTCGCGTACGTGCGGGCGTTGGAGCAATCATTGAACCGTGACGAGTCATTAGCCCTGATCAGCCGGTATACCCGAGTGTAAAATTCTGCCCATGGCCACCACCGCTACCCCCCGGTCGGTTTTCACTGACTGGTTCACATCGACTCGATCGAACAACGGCAATCAATGCGTCGAGGTCCGGTTCGATGGTGATGCGGTCCTCATCCGTGACAGCAAATACCGCCGCAACCCGGCCAACCGCCCCGCTGAAGAGCCCATCATCACCGTCACCGCAGACGACTGGACCTCGTTCCTCGACACCCTCATCCGCGGGCGAACTCATAGCGATTTGACCGTGCTCACCACCGCCGACGGACACACCACGCTCCGCCGCGGCGATACCACTCTCACCTACACCCCCGAAGAGTGGGACGCCTTCCTCGTAGGCGTTCGCGACGGCGAATTCAACCGCATCATCCTGCCCGCCTGATCACTCCCCCGGCCGCGCCGCGGCCGGGGCAACCCCTCGGCACCCGATCGCGCGGATCGGCATACTGGAGATCGTGACTTCCGAGCTGACCAGTCCTTCCGGTATCGATCTGTCCTACCTCGACGCTGCCGTGCGGGTGCAGGACGACCTGTTCGCGCACGTCAACGGCGCTTGGCTCGACACACACCAAATACCCGCGGACCGTGCGGTCGACGGCGCCTTCCGGACGCTGTACGACCAGGCGGAACTGGACGTGCAGACGATCATCCAGCACGCGGCGGCATCGGAACCCCAGCCGGGCAGCGATGCTCGCAAGATCGGTGACCTGTACTCGAGCTTCATGGACACCGAGGCCGTGACGGCCGTCGGACTCGCACCGATCGCCATCGAGCTCGCGGCGATCAGGGAGGTCGCCGACCAATCCGTGCGTCGAGGCAGTGCGTTCGCCGCGCTGCTCGGCCGACTGCAGCGCACCGGCGTCGGCGGCGCGCTCGGCATCTACGTCGACACCGACGACAAGGACTCCAACCGGTATCTGGTGCATGCCTCCCAGTCCGGGATCGGTCTGCCCGACGAGTCCTACTACCGGCAGGACGAATACGCCGAAATCCGCACCGAATACATCGCCCACATCGGCCGCATGTTCGCCCTGGCCGCCGCCGATCCGCAGCTCGCGGGTCTGCTGCCGGACGATCTGGACACCGTCGGCCAACGCGTGTTCGAGCTGGAGCGCAAGCTCGCGGCCGGGCACTGGGATGTGGTGCGTCGTCGGGACGCCGAACTCGGCTACAACCTGACCACCTTCGACGAGCTGACTTCCGAATATCCCGAATTCGATTGGACCGCATGGACTTCGGCTCTCGCCGAAGGCGTCACCGCGGCCGGCTCCGAGCTCTTCGCGGAAGTGATCGTGCGCCAGCCGGACTATGTGCGCACCTTCGCGCAGACCTGGGCCGCCGAGTCGACGGCAGACTGGCAGGCCTGGGCCGCGTGGCGGGTGATCCGCTCGCGCGCGGCGTATCTCACCGACGCGGTGGTCGAGGAGAGCTTCGACTTCTACGGCCGCACCCTCACCGGCGCGCAGGAGAATCGGGAACGCTGGAAGCGGGGCGTTTCGCTGGTGCAGGACCTGCTCGGCGAGGCTGTCGGCAAACTGTATGTGGCTGAGCACTTTCCGCCGGAGGCCAAGGCGCGGATGGTGGAGCTGGTCGCAAACCTGCGGGAAGCCTACCGGCGCAATATCACCGAGCTGGACTGGATGGGGCCCGAGACCAGGGCGGCCGCGCTGACCAAGCTGGAGAAGTTCACGCCGAAGATCGGTTACCCGGACAAGTGGCGCGACTACTCCGAGGTCGTCATCGATCCCGCCGATCTGGTCGGCAACTACCGGCGCGGCTACGCCGCCGACCATGACCGCGACATGAACAAGCTCGGCGGCCCCGTCGATCGTGACGAATGGTTCATGACCCCGCAGACGGTGAACGCCTACTACAACCCGGGCATGAACGAAATCGTCTTCCCCGCAGCCATTCTGCGGCCGCCGTTCTTCGACATGCACGCCGATGACGCCGCCAATTACGGCGGTATCGGCGCCGTGATCGGCCACGAGATCGGCCACGGATTCGACGACCAGGGCGCCAAGTACGACGGCGACGGCAACATGATCGACTGGTGGACCGACGCCGACCGCACCGAATTCGGCAAGCGGACAAAGGCGTTGATCGATCAATACAACGTGCTCTCACCCAAGGAACTGCCGGACGAGCACACCGTGAACGGCGAGTTCACCATCGGCGAGAACATCGGCGACCTCGGCGGCCTGTCCATTGCGCTCGCGGCCTACAAGATCTCGCTGGAGGGTGGCGGCGCACCCGAGATCGACGGTCTCACCGGCCTGCAGCGTGTCTTCTTCGGCTGGGCCCAGGTGTGGCGCACCAAGGCCCGCACCGAAGAAGCGATCCGCCGCCTCGCCGTCGACCCGCACTCGCCGCCCGAATTCCGCTGCAATGCCGTGGTGCGCAATATCGACAGCTTCCACGAAGCCTTCGACGTCAAGCCCGGCGACAGCCTGTACCTGGAACCGGCCGAGCGCGTCCGGATCTGGTAGCGACTGCGCGGCGAACCGCATTACCCCGCATCCCGGGTCGCGCCCGGGATGCGGGGACAGCTCGGCTCAGCGCAGGCGCAGCTCGGTGGCGCCGTCGAAGAAGAAGATTTCGTCGAGCTTGGGGCGCAGCCGCAGGTGATCGCCCAGGGCGACCTGGAAGCGGCGGTCGACACGGGCAACCACCTTGCCGGAGCGGCTGTTCCACTCTTCGGTGATGCCGTGGCTGTAGATGAAGGACTCGGCCCCGAGTTCTTCGAGTAGTTCGGCGGCCACGGCGAGGCTGTCGGGTTCGGTGGTGACTTCCCAGGATTCCGGGCGCACGCCGACGACAACACGGTCGGTCTGCACACTGTGTGGCAAAGGAATTCGCAGGTCACCGAGGATCGCCGCATTGTCGCGCACCGGCGCGTCGAGCAGGTTCATGCCGGGCGAGCCGATGAAGCCCGCGACGAAGGTGTTCACCGGGTTGTCGTAGAGCTCGCGTGGCGCGGCGATCTGCTGCAGCTTGCCATCACGCAGCACCGCGACCCGGTCCCCCATCGTCATGGCCTCGACCTGATCGTGGGTGACGTACACCGTGGTGGTGCCGAGCCGCTTTTGCAGGGCGGCGATCTGAGATCGGGTGCTCACCCGCAGCTTCGCGTCCAGGTTGGACAGCGGCTCATCCATGCAGAACACCTGCGGGCGACGGACGATGGCGCGGCCCATGGCGACTCGCTGACGCTGGCCGCCGGACAGTTTCGCGGGCTTGCGGTCCAGCAGCGGTTCCAGCTCCAGCATCTTGGCCGCTTCCTGGACCCGAACCATGGTGTCGGCCTTACTCATTCCCACATTGCGCAGGGCAAAGCCCATATTCTGTGCGACGGTCATATTCGGGTAGAGCGCGTAGCTCTGGAACACCATCGCCACATCGCGGGCTCGCGGTGGCAAGCCGGTGACGTCCTTGCCGCCGATCAGGATTCGGCCGGCCTCGACCGACTCCAGACCGGCAAGCATGCGCAGGCTGGTCGACTTGCCGCAGCCGGAAGGACCGACCAGGACGATGAATTCCCCGTCTGCGATGTCGATGTCGAGGCTATCGACAGCAGGCGTCGGCGCACCGGGATACAGATGCGTCACCCCGTCGAAGTGCACTGTTGCCATGCTGTCGATCTCCTTGTCTGATGGGCAGTGCCGAATTACTTGGGCAGCTTCGGTGTGATCTGCCGGTCGATAATGGCCTGTAGCTGACTGGCGACATTGGCGAAAGCCGTTGCCGGGTCGGCGTTCTGCAAACCGATCTGCTCCAGTCCGGTGCCGATGATCTGGTCGCCGCCCGGCACGAACACCCGCGCGTAGTCCTGTGACTTGGTCAGCGGCAGCTGCTCGATGGCGACCTTCGCGTTCGGATTCTTCGCCAGGAAGTCCACCTCGCTCGGATCGGTGACGGCCGACTTGCGCACCGGCATATATCCGGTGCCCTGCGAGAAGTACGCCGTGTTCGCGGCATTGGTGATGAACTCGATGAACCTGAGCGCGTTCACCTTTCGCTGATCGGGAATCCGTGCCGGAATGGCAAGGCCGGCACCACCGGTGGTGACGCCGGGTCCGTTCGGGTGCGGCAGGAACGCGGTGCCGAATTCGAGCTTGCCCTCGGCGTTCTTCTTGATGCCCTTCAGGTCGCCCGTGGAGGCGATGGTGGAGGCGATCACGCCGGTGCCGAAGTCGACGGCGATCTGCGGCTTGATACCCGCGTACTTCTTGGTGTGGATCATATCGCGCAGGAACTGACCCGCCGCAATGGTTTTGGGGTCGGTGAACTTCAGCGTCCACTGATCGGAGTAGGCGCCACCGAAGGTCCAGTTCGGGCCCTGGAAGGTCCAGGCCAGGTAGTTCTTCGCGTCACCCCAGCCGTGCGCGAGCTTGCCATCGCCGACCACAGCCTGGATTCGTGGGCCCCACTCGTCGAATTCCTGCCAGCTCTGCGGACCCCGGTCCGGCAGGCCTGCCTTCGCCCACACGTCCTTGTTGTAATAGAACAGCGGAGTAGAGCGGGCGTAGGGCAATGCGTAGTGCTTGCCGTTGAACACATAGTCGGCGGCCAGCGAATCGACGTAGTCGTCGAGTTGCACACCGGCGTCGCCGAAGTGCCCGTCCAGCGGCTCGATGGTGCCGTTGAGGGCGTAGTTGAACCACCACACATCCGACAGCACAACGACATCCGGCAGGTCACCGCCGGAGAGCGCCGCGTTGAACTTCTGCGACACCTCCTCGTAGTTCTTGCCCGCGTCGACCAGGTTGACCTTCAGGTCCGGGTACTTGGCCTGGAAGCGGTTGATCAGCTCGGTCTCGAGTTCCTTCGAGGTGCCGGGGTGGTTCGACCAGAAGGTAATGGTGTTGGCGTCGCCGGACTGCTTGCCGCCACCGCCGCTGCCCGCACATGCGGTGAGTGCCGCGCCCGCGGCGACCGCGCCGGCCAGACCGATGAATCCGCGCCGCGACAACGCGGGGAATTGTGATGTGGACACGTGGTTTCTCCTGTATCGGTTAACCCTTGACCGCACCAGAGGTGAGGCCTTTGATCATGTGGCGCTGAAGCAGCAGGAACACCAGCAGGATCGGCAGCATGGTGAGCAGCGTGCCCGCCATCACCGGTCCCCAGTTGGTGACGCTCGGATTCTCGGTGTTCTGCAGCAGGGTGAGGCCGACCGGCAAGGTGGCGACCGTGGTGTCGTCGGCCATCAAGAACGGCCAGAGGTATTCGTTCCACTCGTTGACCAGCGTGACAACGGCGAAGGCGACCATGGTCGGCCCGGACATCGGCAATACCACCCTGGTGAGCAGTCGCCACCAGTTGGCGCCGTCCATCCTGGCCGCCTCGATCACCTCCGAGGGCAGTGAGAGAAAGTGGTTGCGCATCAGGAAGGTGCCGAAGGCAACGCCGCAGAGCGGAACAATGATGCCCTGGAACGTATTTCGCCAACCCAGCTGTGCGATCAATGCGTAGTTGGAGATCACGGTGATCTGGTTGGGCACCATCAGCGCGGCGATGATGACGAGGAACACCACGTTCTTGCCGGGGAAGCGCAGGAACACCAGGCCGTAGGCGCTGAAGATGCCGAGCACGAACTTCACCGCGGCGATGACGCCGGTGACGATCAGCGAATTGCGCAGGAACGTCCAGAACGGCAGCGCGGTGGTGGCTTCCTCGTAGTTCTCCGGATGCCAGCTGTGCGGCCAGTACACCGCGGGCTGGGTGTAGATGTCCGGGCGCGCCTTGAACGAGGTGATGATGATCCAGAACAGCGGCACGCCGACGATGATCAGCACGCACAGCATGGCGGCGTAGCCGAGCAGCTTCACGAGCAACTGCCGCTTCTGGTACGAAGATGTGGTCGGGCCAACGTGTTTCACTGCTCGCCTCGATCCATGATCCGCACCTGGATCAGCGTGATGGTCAGCAACACCAGGAACATGATGGTGGCCACGGTCGCGCCGTAACCGGCACGGAAGTTTCGGAAGGATTCCTCGTAGACCTGGTAGACCATCGTCGTGGTCCCGGTGCCGAGCGGTCCGCCCCGGGTCATCACGTTGATGATGTCGAAGACCTGCAGTGAGTTCAGCAGCACCGTGATGGACAGGAAGAACGTGGTCGGGCGCAGCTGTGGCAGTAGCACTTTGGTGAAGGTGGTCCACCGGCTTGCGCCGTCCATCTCGGCCGCCTCCATCAGATCGGCCCGAGTGCCTTGCAGCGCGGCCAGATAGATGACGAAGGTGTAGCCGAGGTTCTTCCAGATGTAGGTCACCGTCACCATGAACATCGCCCAGTGCGGGTCCTGGTAGAAGTCGGGCACCTTGTCGACGCCGATGCGGTGCAACACATCCTGGACCAGGCCGAAGCTGGGATCGAAGATGAACTGGAACGCAACACCGATGGCGGCACCGGAGATGACGAACGGCGCGAAGATGGCCGAGCGGACCACGTTGCGGCCGAAGAGCTTACGGTCGAGCAGCAGTGCGAGCGCCAGGCCGAGCACCATGCTGCCGATGACGGCGGCGAGGGTGAAAACCACCGTGTTGGTGACGATCTGCCAGGAATCCGACCGGCCCCACCACTCGCGGTAGTTCTCCAACCCGATGTAGGTCACGAAGGGGTCGGAGATGTTCCAGTCGGTGAACGACAGCCGGATGTTGTCCAGCAGTGGTCGATAGACGAAAAGCGTCAGCAGCGCGAGATTCGGTACCAGCAGCACCACGAAGAGTGCGTAGTCCTGCCACGGCCGACCCCGTAGGCCGCGACCTCGGGGTTGCGGAAGTACTCGCTCGGGGCTGGTTCGCACAGCGCGCACTCTACGGAAATGAGCAAACGGCCGGTTAACATCACCCGCCGACCCGCTGAACTTTCCAAACACCGACCAAGTGAAGCAAAGACCGGACATTCCGGTCGTCAACTTCGGGTTATTAGATCGTTTTGTTCGGCTGAGGCCCGCCCGCGAACGGGCAGGCCTCAGCTACGACAACGTGTGGCGATGGGTCAGGCGTTCCAGTCGCCGAAGCCGTCGCGGGCGTTCAGCGTTCCGCCCTTGGTGTTCTGCACGATGACCGGGTCGCCCTTCTTGGTGTTCTCGAGGAACCACTTGGCGTTCTCGGTGCTCACGTTCAGGCAGCCGTGGCTGGCGTTCGAAACGCCCTGCTGCGCAACCGACCACGGGGCGGCGTGTACGAAGATGCCGCTGTTGGAGATCCGCGTCGCGTACTCCACCTCCAGCTTGTAGCCCTCGGGGTCGGTGATCGGGACACCGTAGGTGGACGAATCCATCGTCATCTTGCGCAGCTGCTCGCCGACGTAGTACGTGCCGTTCGGGGTCTCGTACTTGGTCTTGCCCATCGACGTCGGCATCTCCTGCACGACCTCGCCGTTGAGGGTGATCGTGATGGTGTGCGTGGTGTCATCGGCGACGCTGACCAGCGCGTCACCGATGCGGAAGGCGCTGCGGGTTTCGCCTGCCTGCACGGTCACGTCGGTGTTGGCGGGCCAGAAGTCGTTCGGCCGCCACCGCACCTGCTTGTCGCTGAACCAGTTGAAGTGGCCGGGCGCCGGGTTCGACGAGGTGACCTTGATGGCCTTCTCCGCGGTGGCGTGATCGGTGATCGGGTCCTTGAAGTTGATGATGATCGGCTGCGCGACGCCGACCGTCTCGCCGTCGGCGATGTTGATCGACGGCGGCGCGAAGTTCGGCTTCGTCGTCGGATCGGTGGCGGCGGTGGAGGACGAGCCGGAACCGCCGGGCAGTGGTGCGGCTTGAGCGGGCGCGACCAGCGCGGCACCAGCCATCGCGATCGCCGCGGACAACAGGACGCCCTGCCGGATCCGCCGGGCTAGCTGCGCTCCCCGGTGTGTAGATGGCAACGACCTGGTGTGCAAAGCGACATGCATAGGTTTCTCGTCCATTCCATTTCTCGTCCGCGCGTAGCGAACGAGATCTTTCATAGGCGCGGAGCCTCTCGAGGCACCCCACGAATGTGTTGCGGAGCCAAAGACACGGCACCGCGGATGTAGCGCGGAACCCATGACGCGGCCCCGCAGGCATTTGACGCACTCGCCCCTGACGTCCATTTCTACCGTCGAGCGCGGCTCGAAGCCACCCGCGTTTCACACTGATTCAATCCGACCACTAAGTGTGTTGTGCGCCACATATGTCGTTGGCGGTCACTGACTTTCGCAAAAGCTGCCGGTCACACCGGCGAGTCTCGATGCGGGCGCGCAGCCGACCATCCAGACGGTTGTAGGTGACACCAAACCGGTTCGTGACGTAACTCACGCCACGACATCGAAGGGGATCGACCTTTGCGGACCGGTCGCGATGTTGTGTGGCACCGACAGCGGCGCGCGCCCACGCGCGTACCGCGGCGCCAGCCGCAGCCGGACCCGGCCGAGGATTGTCGCCAGCACGATCCGCAGTTCGTAGTCGGCAAGCGATGCTCCGACACAGCGTCGGTGACCGCCGCCGAACGGTGCGAACTCGAACGGTCCGTACCGGCGCTCGAGGAACCGCTCGGGCCGGAATTGCTCGGGCTCCGACCACACCCGAGGATCGGAATGCAACAGCGGTACGGCGACGCCCATCGTGTCGCCCGCCGCGAGCGGGACCCCGAGCAGCGTGAACGGCGCGGTGACCCGGCGCAGCACGATCGGCACCACCGGATGCAGGCGCAGCGTCTCCTGGCACACCGCGTCGAGGTAGGGCAGGGCTGCCAGTTCCAGCGGCGGCGCTTCGGGGCCTGCGGCCTGTAATTCCGCACGCAGCCGCCCCAAGGCCTCGGGTTCTCGGTGCAAATGGAACAGCGCCCACACCAGCGTGGTCGCGGTGGTCTCGTGCCCCGCAACCAGCAGGGTGCGCAGCTGTTCACACAGATCGGCATCGGAGATCGCGGTGCCGTCGTCGTAACGGGTCGTCAGCAGCATCCCGAGGATGTCGGCCGATGCGCGGTTCGCATCGTTGTTCCGCCTGGCGATATCGGCCAGGATCAGCGCGTCGAGCCGGTCGCGCGCCGCGACGAACCGATCCCACGGCGCATGCCCGAACAGTCCACGACGCAACACCGGCAGCAGCATCAGCGGCCCGGAGAACGCGGTGAGGAATTCGGCGACCGCGGCGGTGTAGGCGGCTCGCTGCTCGTGGCTGTCCACCCCGAAGACGGCCTCCAGGATGACTCGCAGGGTGATCGACCTCGCCGCCGCCTGCGCGTCGATGCGCGTGCCCGGCCGCCATGCGCGGCCGGATCCTGCTGTGCCACCGGACATTTCGTCCAGCGCCGAATCGCGGATCAGCTCCCCGTAGGCACGGATGCGAGCGCCGTGGAATGCGGGCGCGAGCAGTGCCCGGTCCTGCCGATGCCGCTCGCCCGCGGCGAGGATGAGCGACGCGGTGCCGACCAGCGGTTCGATCGGATTCGGTCGCGGCGGTTCGAGCAGCGCCATCGGCGCGCGAAACATCTCCCGCGCGCCTTCGGGTGTTCCGGTGAACAGCACCGAACCGAAACCGGGAAAGCGCACGTAGAACGGATCACCCTCGTGCGCGCGGCGCCAGCGGAAGTACCGCTCGAAATCAATGCCTGCCGCCAGTGCGTGCGCGACAACCAGCCTGGGCGTCCGCGGTGATCGCGCGACACTCGGCGCTGCTTGCTCGCCGCGCCGCGGTTTACCGACGTCCATATTTATAGGTACGAACTCATCGGTCCCGAGGTTCGACTTGTCATGTCATCCCGCCGCCGGGTCGAGCGGATCAGCGGCGACCTCCGTGGCCGGTTGATGTTTGCGCACTGTAGTGCTGGCCAGAGCCGCGAGTCGCGCGAGCCGGGCGTCGCCGAGCGCGGTCACGGCATTGCCGAGCCGGTTGGTGACGAAGGCGATCGACATGCCGAGCATCGGATCGGCATACGCACCGGACCCGCCGATGCCGTAGTGGCCGAAGGCGTTTCGCGGCTGCTGCTTGGACATCAGCACCGGCCGGTGATAGCCGAGGGTGAAGCGCAGCGGGAACCCGAGCACATAGTCGCGGCTCTCGGAGGGCTGCACCTGATTGATGGTTTCGATCGTCTCCGGCTTCATGAACTGCACGGTTTCGATCCCCTGTGCGCCGCGGTCCACCTCGACCCGCCCGCCGTTGGCGAGCGCACCGTACATCCTGGCCAGGGCCCGCGCCGAGAACACGCCGTTCCAGCCCGGCATCACCGCATCGTGCACCCGCGGGTCGCGGACCAGCTCGTCGAAGCTCTCCGGCATGCCCGCCTCGGCAAGCCCGCGGATGGGGCGCACCCAGGACAGCACAGACGACGCGGTGTTCCAACGGATTCCTGGTGGGCTCAGGTGCGGGAAGATCTTGGCGATCCGGTAACGCTCGGATTCCGGTACCCGGAACCAGAATTCGTCGATGCCGAGCGGCACCGCGATCTCCCGGCGCAGCACGTCGGTGAACGGGTCACCGGTCACCCGTTGCACGATCTCGGCCACCAGCCACCCGAACGTGATCGCGTGATACCCCGAGGAGCGGATGCGCCGCGGGTCCGCCGGACTATCGGCGAGAGCCCGCACCACCGCGTCGTAGTCGAGGATGCCCTCGCGGCCCGGCACCAGGCCGCGCACCCGGTGCAATCCGGCCCGATGCGACAGCACATCGCGCACCGTGATGTCGCCCTTGCCGTGGGCGGCGAACTCCGGCCAGTACTCGGCCACCGGTGCCTCGTAATCGATCAGACCGCGTTCGGCCAGCCGGTGCAGCACGGTGGAGGCCACGCCCTTGCCGGTGGAGAACGTGAGTGCCACGTTCCTGCCGTTCCAGCGGCGATCCTTGGCCGCCCACCCAGCCCAGATATCGACCACGGGTCGGCCATCGAGGTAGATCGCCAGTGCGCCGCCGCCGCGGCCGGTCTGGGTGAACATGCCGAAGAAATGGTCGGCCAGCCGGATGAACCTCGGGTCGACGATCATTTCCCGGGGCGCGGCCAGTCGCTTGCCGGATGGTTGGAAGGCAGAGACCACGGGTGCACCTCCTGACCGCTGGGACGGCCGAAGCGGGCACGAACTCAGCGGCCGGTAGCTCTCAGCCTAACGCGACAGGTGCGGTTTGCCAGCGACCGAATGGAGTAGCAAGGCAGGTGGCGCCGGTCGCCGAACTCCAGGCGAACGCGGCGGATCCGAGGCAGACCACGGCGCTGTCCGCGGATTCGACCCCGGCCCGCGACCCATCCAAGGCAATCGACACCGCGAGGATCTGACCACCGGCGCCGCGTTCGCCCGCGTCGGAAATCGAGGTCAGTGCCAGCGCATCCGTTCCGATTCCGATCGCGATCGGAATCCCGCCCACCCCTTCGCTTGCACCGATGCCACCGGCGGCGCCGATGCCGAATGCGGTTGCCCCGACGGTTGCCTTCGCGTAGCCGACACCGTCGTAACCCGCGGCGCGTGCCCGCCCGAAGGTGTCGCTCGCGGCCCGGCACGCGGATCGCCCATCGATGACCGTGATATCGCTTCCTTGGTCCGCCGCGCAATGCACGTCGGTTGCTGAGGCCACTGCCGGCAGCAGTAAGGAGGTGCCCATCGCGGCGGTCGTGCAGACGATTGCGCTGATCAGCTTCACGGACAACTCCTTTCACATTGGAATTCCCACCATACTCAGATCGGTTGCTGGGAATACGATTCCGCTGGTGGACCGCTGCGGGGACGTAATACCGCCCGCACCGACCAGGCGCCGCGCCGTCTTCGACTCGACGCGCGCGCCGCGCATGGTGTATGCATGGCGTGGTATTTCAAGCTCTGCATTGTCAACTTCGGATTCTGACGGGGGTGTGAGTTCGGAGCGTTACAGCTCGGGAGGACTGTTACGTGTCTGGTCGAAACTCAGGCCGCCTTGCGGTTGCCGCGGTCGCGGCGGTTGCCGCTGCTGCCGCGATCTTTGTGGCGGGATGTAGTTCCACTATCAGTGGTTCCGCGCAGCCTGCGATGAACAATGGAACGGTCGATGCGATATCGACAACAAGCACACCGAAAACCTCGAAGCCGACGACCGGCAGGCCGACCTCGGGCAAGCCGACGCCGACCTCGGCCGACCGCGGCGGCGACACCGACTTCCAGGCCAACGTCGGTGACTGTGTGACCTTGGGTGGCACGGTGTCCGACGCCACCATCTCCAAGGCTTCCTGTGGCAGCCGGGCATCGAACTACAAGGTGGTCGGCAAGGCGCCGACCAACACCCAGTGCGTCAGCGACCGCGACAACTACTACGCGGAAACCCTGAACGGCATCGAGCAGGGCGCGCTGTGCCTGGATATCGACTGGGTCGTCGGCGGCTGCATGGATGTCGGCGGGGAGGATCCCAAGCGCATCGACTGCACCGAGCGGGGCACCCAGCGGGTGAAGGTGACAAACATCCAGCAGAACGCCGACGATGCGGGCGTCTGCACCAGCGGTACCGGATTCACCTACCCGACCCGGCATTTCGTGGTCTGCGTCCAGGAACTCTGAGGCCGACGGGGCTTCCCATTCGCGGCTACCGGCGGCTACTGGCCGCTAGGTTGTGTGGGTGAGCACCCCGGAGCTTCCCCGCTTACGTTCGGCCAAGGGCCGCTGGATACTGCTGGCTACCATTCTCGGGTCGTCGGTGGCCTCGCTCGATGCCACCGTCGTCAATATCGCGCTGCCACGCATCGGCGAATCGCTCGGCACCGATGTCGCCGGCTTGCAGTGGACGCTGAACGGCTACACGCTCACGCTGGCGTCGTTCATCCTGCTCGGCGGATCGCTGGGTGACCGCCTCGGCCGCCGCAGGGTCTTCGTCTGGGGCACTATCGGTTTCGCCATCGCTTCGGCGCTGTGCGGGGCCGCGATGAATATCGAGATGCTGGTTTTCGCCCGCGTTCTGCAGGGTGTGGCGGGCGCCATGCTCACACCGGGCAGCCTGGCGCTGATCTCCTCGTCCATCGATCAGCGCGATCAGGGTGCCGCGATCGGTCTGTGGTCGGGGTTCGGTGGCGTCGCGGGCGCGCTGGGGCCGTTCCTCGGCGGCTGGCTCATCGATGTGGCGGGCTGGCAATCAATCTTCTTCATCAATGTGCCGCTCGCACTGGTCGTCGTGCTCGTCGCCGTGCGGCATGTACCGGAAAGTCACGATCCGAATGCCGCCGCGCGCCTGGATATTCCGGGGGCGGTCGTGGTCGCGCTGGCCTTGGGCGCGCTGACCTTCGGGTTGATCGACTCGATGCCGCTGCTTGTCGTCGCGGGGCTGCTGTTGCTCGCGGTGTTCGTGGTGATCGAGATGCGCAGCGACCATCCGCTGGTGCCGCCTTCGCTGTTCGCCTCGCGGGTGTTCACCGCCGCCAACCTGGTCACGCTCGCGGTCTATGCCGCCCTCGGCGGGGTGTTCTTCCTATTGGTTCTGCAGTTGCAGTTGGTGGCCGGATACTCGCCGCTGATGTCTGGCGTCGCCACCGTCCCGGTCACGCTGATCATGCTGGTGCTCTCCGCGCCCGCGGGCCGGTGGGCGCAGGTGCACGGTCCGCGCACCCCGTTGACGGTCGGACCGCTGCTCGCGGGCGCGGGGCTGGTGCTGATGCTGCGTATCGGACCGGACACCACCTATGTGACCGATGTACTGCCCGGCGTGCTGCTGTTCGGCCTCGGTTTGTCGGTGCTGGTCGCCCCGCTCACCGGGGCGGTGCTCGGCGCGGTGCCCGCCAGCGAGGCCGGTATCGCCTCTGGTGTGAACAACGCCGTCGCCAGAACCGCCCAACTGCTCGCCGTCGCCGCACTGCCTGGGCTGGCCGGGATCTCCGGATCGCTCGGTGACCCGGTCGAATTCGATCGAGGGTTCGGCGTCGCGATGTGGATCTGTGTCGGACTGTTGGTGGCGGGCGCGCTGGTGGCCGCGTTGCTGTTGCGGCAGCCGCGGCACACGCCGACGCTGGACAACGTCGACTGCATGCCGCAGTGCGGGATGTCGGGTCCCGCGTTGGCGCCCGGCGTGACCGTCAACGAAAAATGAGCGGGCCTCGCGGCCCGCTCATTATTTCCGACAGCTGCGGATCAGATCGGGTTGAAGCCCGCGCCGACCCCGCCGCGTGCGTTGAGATCACCCATGATCGAGGTCATATTGGTGCCGACCTCGGGACCGAAGCAGGCGATGGCGAGATAGGCGTTCACCATGCCGACCAACGTGGTGCCGACGACGACCGGAGCACCGGAATCGCCCTCCACGACGCACATCTGGGCCCAGGTCTCCATATTCGTCCCGAAGACGTCGCCCCAGGTGATGCCGCAAGTGTTGCCGGTGGTCCGGCCTTCCTTGCAGACGATCGTCGGGAACTGCGCCGGGGCGCCGATCCCGGTGATGGTCACATTGCCGATCCGGTTCACCGGGATGATCTTGTCCGGCTCGAACTGGATGACGGCGTAGTCCAGATCGTGATTGGAATAGACGAACCGGCCGATCTGGCCTGCGCCGCGGTCGACCTCGGCGTACACCTGAGCGCCCGGGTCGCCGCAGTGCCCGGCGGTCAGGCCGACCAGCCGACCGCCGCCGTCGTAACCCACTGTGGTGACTGTGCATTCGAACTGATTGTCGATGATGATTCCCGAACCACCGCCCACGACGGGCGGGCCGGGCGCTGCGTCCGCTGTCCCTGCGCCCGTCCCGAGCAGCGCCGCACCCAGGGCTACGGCGAAGGCGGCGTTGGCCACCTTGGCGAGTTTGCTGAACATGTCCCTCCAGACGTCGGAAGTCCGCACGATATCAATCTGTCGCACCCATCGTGTCAGTATTCGGGCCCGGGCGCGTCATGTACCGCCCCATAGGCGGGGTGCCACCGCGCCCTCATTTTTCGACATTTCAGGTAGAGCGTCTCTTACTAGCGCAATAGCAATCTTCTATAAGTGGCATCATCCGCGTAGTAAGTTTGTGTTTCAGTCACAACTTCGTGACGTCATGTTCGATGCTCTGAAACGAATGTGATTTTTGATGAATATTATCCGCGTAATTCAGCTGAGATACCGAATGGGCCGGTGATCAGCGCAGGTGAACTGTAACTTGTTCTAGAAGATGGACGGTTAACTTTGGGGCGTGCACCAACGCCCGTGCCGCGACTCATAGCTTTTTCTCAACGGTGACACATACCTATGACTGCAATCACATGACGATGGTGTGTTCTGCACTACTCCGTAGTAAGGTGCGTCAAGCAAACAAGCCGTCGGGGTTTGGGTTACCGGCGTCGAGAGGGGCTAGCCAGTGCAGTTGACCAAGAGTCCACCTGCAGCGTCGCGGATGAGTGACACGGTTGATTGGGTAAAAGGTTACTGGGAAGACCACCCGAAGCGGTCACTGGAGACCGGTGGCAGGCAGATCGCCATGGGATTCGCCGCCGTTGCCGAGCTGTTCATCGCGATATTCCGGCGCCGCTTTCCGTACCGTGAGTTCATCAAGCAGTGCGCGTTCATGTCGAGCGTCGCGGCGGCGCCGACGCTGCTGGTGGCCATCCCGATCGGCGTCATCGTTTCCATCCAGGTCGGCGCGGTCGCCGGCCAGGTCGGCGCGACCTCCTTCATCGGCGCGGCCAACGGCCTCGGCATCATCCAGCAGGGCGCCCCGCTGGTCACCTCGCTGATGATCGCGGGTGCGGTCGGTTCTGCGATCTGTGCCGATCTCGGTTCGCGCACCATCCGCGAAGAGATCGACGCCATGCGGGTGATGGGGGTGGATCCGTTGCGCCGCTTGGTCGCCCCTCGCCTCGGCGCTGCCATGTTGGTCAGTGTGCTGCTTTGTGGCTTCGTCGTCTTCGTCGGATTCTTGACCGGTTACATATTCAATATTTTCGCGCAGAACGGTACGCCGGGTTCCTATGTCGGCACCTTCTCCTCGTTCGCGGTAACCATCGATCTCCTTGTGGCACTGGTGAAATCGCTGATATTCGGGTTACTCGCGGCCATCATCGCCTGCGATACCGGACTCAATACCCGTGGCGGCCCAGGCGGAGTGGCGAACTCGGTGAACTCCGCGGTGGTCAGCTCCGCGATCATGTTGTTCGGAGTGAACCTCATCATCACCCAGATCTACAACGTACTTCTCCCCCCACAGGTGGTCTGAGCCGGTGTCATCAACCTATGTACCGCCGCTGCTGCGGCCACTTCGGCAATTAAAGAAGACAGCGCAGGCTCCGGTAGATCTGGTCGCTCGCCTCGGCCACCAGGTGTTCTTCTTCCTGCGGTCGATCGGCGCGATCCCGACGGCACTCAAGCAGTATCCGAAGGAAGTGTGGCGGCTGCTCTCGGATGTCACCTGGGGCAACGGCAGTCTGGTCGTCGGCGGCGGCACCATCGGCGTCGTGCTGATCCTCAGCGCCTTCGGTGGCATGACGGTCGCCATCCAGGGCTACACCTCGCTGAATCTGCTCGGCCTCAGCCCGCTCACCGGCGCCATCTCGGCCTTCGCCACCACCCGAGAGCTGGGACCGCTGTTGGCGGCCTTGGCATTTGCCGCACAGGCAGGCTGTCGATTCACCGCGCAGCTGGGTGCGATGCGCATCTCCGAGGAGATCGACGCGCTCGACTCCATCGCCATCAAGCCGCTGCCCTACCTGGTGAGCACCCGGATGTTCGCGGCGATGGTCGCCATCGTCCCGCTCTACTGCCTCGGCCTCTCCATGGCCTACATCTCGTGCTCGCTGACCGTGCAGCTGATCGGTGGCACGTCGAGCGGCACCTTCTCGCACTACTTCTATCAGTTCCTCATACCGACGGACGTGCTCTACTCACTGGCGAAGGCCATGGTGTTCGTCGCGATCACCACATTCATCCAGTGCTACTACGGCTTCTTCGCCTCGGGTGGTCCCGAGGGTGTGGGTGTCGCAGCAGGCCGGGCGATCAAGATGTGCATCATCGTGGTGGTATTCGCGGACCTGTTCATGACGTTGGCGATCTGGGGCGTCAACCCCGGCATCCGGATTTCTGGGTAGGGCGAGATGATCATCGATCCGAGTGGGCGCGGACCCACCATGCGACAGCTGCTCATCGCGGGCGTCTGTGGTCTGGTCGTCTTCGCGCTGATCCTGGGCTTCCTGATGGCCCGCTACCGCGGCTATTTCGTGCCGAAGGTGAACGTGGTCGCCAATCTGACCACCACCGGCGACGGACTGCCGAGCCAAGCCGACGTGAAATTCCGCGGCGTGCTGGTCGGCGCCGTCAAGGACGTCAATGTTGCCGCGAAGGGCGAAGAGCAGAAGGTCCAGATCGAGCTGAAGCCGGGGTTCGCGGCCGGCATCCCGTCCAACGTGACCGCCCGCGTGGTGCCGAGCAACCTGTTCGCCGTCACCTCCGTCGAACTCGTCTTCAACGGACCCGCCGACCAATACCTGCACGAGGGTTCGCAGATCCAGGAGGACCGCAGTCAGGGCACCATCGCGCTGCAGGACACGCTGACCACGGTCCGCACCATCCTCGACAAGATCGACCCGGTGCAGTTCGGCCGCGTACTCGGCACGCTGTCGCAGGCGCTCGACGGCAGCGGCCGGATGCCTGGTTCCACCATCGAACGGCTGGATCGCTGGCTGACCTCGGTCGACGAGTCGATCCCGAATCTCGGTGTGCTGCTGAATGATTTCTCCAGCTCGTTCCAGGCGCTCAACCAGTCGGCGCCGGAACTGCTCGACGTGCTCGGCAGCTCGGTGAAGACCGCACAGACGATTGCCGACCGGCGCATGGCGCTGATCGCGCTGATCTCCAACGGTGCGGGCACGGTGGATACCGTGAACGCACTGTTCGCCCGCAACGGCGACGTCGGCAAGCAGGTCACCGAAGGCACCAGCGACATGTTCGGTGCGCTCGCGGCCGATGCGAACTCGATCCCGGAGGCGATCGAGAGCCTGAACACCTCGCTGCGCAAGCTGAACACGACCTTCCACTGGGGTCCGCAGAAGCAGATGGTGTGGAACGCCGGTGTCACGCTCACCCCGTACAAGCCGTACGCCTTGGAGGACTGCCCCCGCTACGGCAGCCTGCCAGGTCCCAGCTGTGTCACCGCACCGACGATCGCCGACCCCGGCTACCTGCCGGAGTCGATGCGGCCGCGGGCCCTGGATTCGGCGGCCGGGCTGCCGAGGTTGCCGCTGCCCGCAGGTCTGCCGGAAATCCCTGGCGTGACGACTCCGGGTGGGGCCGCGGACGCCGCGAGTATCCCTGGCCAGAACGGGCCGCGGCCTTCGAGTCCGTTCGCGGGCACACCGCTGGAAGGACTCTTCCCGCAGCTGTTCCCACCCGCTCCCGGCGCCGCACCCGCTCCCGCGGCTCAGCCGGAGCCGCAACCGGATCTGCCCGCGACGCCGGCAAGCGCTCCGTCAGCCGGTCCCATTGCGTACGAAGGAGATGCCGCGATCACCGCGCTGCTCGGGCGTCGTCCGACGACCGCCGAATACCTGTTGCTGAGTTCGGCGCTGCGTGGGGGAACCCTGCAGGTCACCGAAAGTGGTGAGGGCAAGTGAGCGTTCGCAAACCCCTGATCGGATTCAGTCTGTTCGCGCTGGTTTCGATCCTGGTGACCGTGGTCATCTGGAATACCCTCGCGCGCGTCGTCGACGGCGACACCAACAGCTACACAGCCACTTTCACCGATGTGCTCGGCCTGCGGGAGGGCGACGACGTCCGGATGGCGGGCGTGCGGGTCGGCAAGGTCGAGAAGATCGAACTCGACAGCAAGAACGACGCCAAGGTGACGTTC
This sequence comes from Nocardia sp. GCM10030253, assembly GCF_042675075.1. Classification (NCBI taxonomy): domain Bacteria; kingdom Bacillati; phylum Actinomycetota; class Actinomycetes; order Mycobacteriales; family Nocardiaceae; genus Nocardia; species Nocardia sp. GCM10030253. Next base: position 116,424 of record NZ_JBHTDL010000003.1, read on the forward strand.
ATCGTGCAGCGCAACCAGACGGTGTACGACGACACCAAAGCTCTTGTGCGCTACCAGAACCTGATCGGCCAGCGCTATATCGCGCTGGCCCAGGGCAAGGCGACGAGCCCGGCGCCACTGAAGAACAAGGCAAGCATCCCGCTGGAACGTACCGAGCCGTCATTCGACGTTTCGGCGCTGCTCAACGGGTTCCAGCCGCTGTTCCAGGTATTGCAGCCCGAGCAGGTGAACAGACTGTCGGAGACCTTCATCCAGGCTTTGCAGGGTGACGGTGTTTCGTTGAGCGCGTTCATCACTCAGGCCGCGACCCTGGCCACGGATTTCCAGCGCCGGGACGCGATTCTCAGCGATGTGATCACCAACCTCAGCGGCGTGATGGCTGGGTTGGCCAAGCGAGGTGATGAATTGGAGACCTTGGTAACCCAGACCCGGTCACTGATCGGCGGTCTGTACGACCAGGGACAGTCCCTGCAGCAATCCACCGTGCAGATCGCGGATGCGACCAGCTCCCTGGTCGACATGATGGGATTGGTGCAGCCGAAGATGAAGACGGCGCAGGACTCGACGAGTGCCGCACTGACGCTGCTGATCGCCAACGGCGCCAGGCTCGACCAGGCGGCCATCGACCTGCCGGGGATGCTCTCGAATCTCGGCAAGGCCACCCAGGACGGCGCCTATGCGAACGCCTACATGTGCAAACTGGACGTCTCGCTGTACGGCATCCTGCTCCCGCGCGGTCTGCTCACCCAGATCGGCGGCAACGGACAGTCGGCGGTGTGCCGCCCATGATGACGAAGATCAGATCCAGGTTCGACAACAACCGGAACTTCTGGCTCGGCGTGATCGGCGCGGTGCTCGTCCTCGGGCTGCTGATCGGCTCGAGTGCCTACAGGCTGATCGGCGTCGGTGAGAAGACGGTGAAGGCCGAATTCGCCCAGACCGCCGGGGTCAAGGTCGGCGACAAGGTCAACGTCGCGGGCGTCCCGATGGGCCGGGTGGCGGACGCGAAGCTCGAGGGCGGGCACATCCTGCTGTCCCTGAGCGTCAACGACGACCTCGAGCTCGGCCCTGACGCCAAGGCGTCCATCAAGATGGCCACACTGCTCGGCGCCAGGTACGTGGATCTGGAGCCGGGTGACGGTTCGGGTCTGCGGGGCAATCGGATTCCGTTGTCCAATACCGCGGTTCCGTACAACCTGGCCGACGTGGTCGAGATCGGCACCCCGAAGTTCGAGGCGCTCGACACCAAGAAGCTGGCCACCTCGCTGGACATGATCAACAAGCAGATGGGCGATTCACCGCAGCTCACGGCGCAGGCGCTGGACAGCATCGGTGTGTTGGCCAAAGTGATGGACGCGCGTAAGGGCGAAGTCGACGGTCTGCTCAAGGACCTCGACCGGGTAACCCGGATTCTCGGCGACAACCGCAATAGCGTGCTGCTGGTGATCACCCAGGGCGAGGCCATCGCCAACCGGGTGATGGAGCGTCAGGGCCTGCTGCGTCAGCTGCTCGACAATGTGTCGACGCTCAGCAGGCAGTTGCAGGAGATCGGTGCCGCGAACGACAACCAGCTCGGCCCGACCATCATGCAGCTCAACACCATGGCAGAGGGCCTGCAGAAGAACAAGGACAACCTCGATCGGCTGCTGCAGATCATGCCGGTGTCGGTGCGCCAGTTCAATAACGCGTTCGGTAACGGTCCGTACGGTGAGGTCGGCCTGCCGTGGGTCTTCCCCGACAACTGGCTGTGCTTCGCCCACATGATCGAGGGATGCCAGGGATGAACCTCAGGACCATAGCCAAGACCGTCGCGATCAGCGCCGCGGCGCTTGCGGTCGGCAGTTGCTCGATCCTGCCGAGCTCGGTGAACAACGCGTTGGGCAACCAAATGCACATCACCGCGGACTTCGAGAACATCGCGGGCATGTACGAGGGCAATCCGGTGACGGTGCTCGGGCTGGAAGTCGGCAAAGTCGACAAGATCATTCCGAGGGGCACCCTCGTCGAGGTCCACCTGTCGATCGACGCCGGGGTGAAGATCCCGAAAGAGGCGATGGCCGCGATTGTTTCGCCGTCCATCGTGACCGATCGGCACATCGAGCTCACGCCGGCGTACACCCAGGGCGACACCATGTCCGATGGCGCCCACCTGCCCAAGGCGCGCACCAGAACGCCGGTCGAGCTGGACACGATGATCAAGACCATCGACCAGTTCGCCGCCGCGTTGAAGCCGGAACCTGGCACCGAAGGCATCGGCCCGCTCTCGGGCCGGGTGCTCTACCCGATGGTGAACGGTCAGGGCGAAAAGATGCGCGACACCCTCAATGCGCTCTCCGGCGCGCTGAAGGTCGGTGTCGACAATAAGGACGCGGTCTCCAGCATCATCGTCAAGCTGAACGAGCTGACCACGATGCTGGCCGAGAACGACCAGTCCGTCCGCGATTTCAGCAACCGGATGACGCAGATGACCGGACTGCTCGCGGATCAATCGCCCGGCCTGGAAGCGACGCTGCAGCAGCTCAACGACTTCCTGAACAACACAAGTTCGGTGTTCGTGCAGTACCAGGACCAGTTGTCGAGCTCGCTTGTCGGGCTGACCAAGGTGACCGACCAGCTGCGCGCCAATGCGCGTGGCGTCACCGAGGTCGTCGATCTCGCGCCGCTGCTCATGCAGAACCTCGATCGGTCGGTGAACCGGGAAATGGGTTTCATCCGACTGCACGGAAACATCCAGACCTTCCTCAACGGCGAGCTGTTGAGTGTGTTCTGTGAACGGATTCAGATGAAGCCGGACGGATGCCGGACCGGGAAGCTCGAGGACCTCGGACCCGACCTGGGAATTACGGCAGCACTGCTGGGGATGACCAAATGACCAATCGGCTGATGAAGAACGCAAGCCGCACGCTGATCGCACTCGCGGTGGCAACCGGTGTGGCCGTGACCTCCGGTTGCGGATTCACCGTGGAGAAGCTCCCGCTGCCCAAACCGGGTGCGACCGGCGAAACCTACACCTTGCACGCGGTTTTCGAGAACGCGCTGAACCTGCCGGATCAGGCCAAGGTGAAGATCGGGGGTTCCGATGTCGGGGTCGTCTCCAACATCAGGACGAAGAACTTCGAGGCAATCGTCGATCTGACCATCAGCAAGGACATCGAGTTGCCCACCGGCAGCACCGCCGAACTGCGGCAGGCCACGCCGCTCGGTGATGTCTTCGTCGCGGTGTCCAAGCCGAAGACGGAGCAGGGCACGCAGATCCTGCACGAAGGCGACACACTCGGGCTCGACAAAACCTCGGCGGGCGCGACGGTCGAAGAACTGCTCATCTCGGTCTCCATGCTGTTCAACGGCGGCGGTGTCGCGGCGTTGAGCAAGCTGACTTCGGAACTGGATTCCATCGTCGGCGGGCGCGGTGAACAGATGGCACATCTGATCACCGAGATGACCGGCGTCATCAGCAGTTTGAACGAAAACACCACCCGCGTCGACAATGTGTTGAACCAGTTCAGTGCGCTGGCGACGACCATCGAGACCAGGCGCTCGGAACTCGGTCAGGTCGCCGACACGCTGCCGCAGATGATCGGCGCAGTGGCGGAGAACAACCGAGCCATCGGGGATTTGCTGGCGAAGCTCTCGGTCACCAGCGCGGCGCTCGGCGACTATGCCAACAGTTCCGGCGGTCAACTGGCCAGCCTGCTCGACAACGTGCACCAGCTGATGGACGCACTGTCGAGGACCGAACAGAATTTCGGACCCGCGCTGGACGCGTTGCACCAGATGAAGCCAGGTGTCGACGCGTCGTTCCGTGGCAACAGCCTCGCCGTCTACGCGACCGCGACGAACCTCGACCTCAGCGTGCTGAGCGATCCCGCGCACGGCAAGATCCAGGATCTTCGTGACGTGGGGGATATGGCGGGCAGCCTGATCACCGTCCTGCAGTTGATCCAAGCGCGAGTGACGGGGGCCTACAAGTGACCTGGCTGACGAACCTGTTCCGGCGCAAGCTGCTGTTGTCGACCATCGGTCTGGTGCTGGTGTTCTTCATCGGCGCCAGCTATCTGTTGGTGAGCGTCATGCGGGTGAACCCATTGAAGTCCAACTACACCGTCACAGTGAATCTGGATCGCTCCGGCGGACTGCAGCCGGGCAACGATGTGACGCTGCGCGGCTACCGGATCGGCAAGGTGACCTCGATCGAGCTCACCGACCGCGGTCAGTCCATCGCCGCCAAGGCCCAAATCGACTCGAAGTACAAGATTCCGCTCGATACCGCGATCGCGGTGCAGGCGTTGTCCGGTGCGGGCGAGCAGTACCTCGATTTCCGGCCGGGCAGCGAGCAAGGGCCATACCTGCGTGACGGTTCGGTCATCCAGTTCGATCCGGAGAAGATCAAGACACCGACCCCGGTGTGGTCGGTGCTGGACAATTCCAGCGCCCTCATCGCGCAGATCGACCCGGACAAGTTCGGGGTCATCCTCTCCGAGCTCGACATCGCCCTCAGCGGTGGCCCGGATCAGTTGCGCGGCATGGTGAACGGGATCAGCTTGGCCATGGCCGGTTTCGATTCGCTGCTGCCGCAGACCACGAACCTGATCACCAATCTGCACACCATCGCGGACACCACCTCGAACGCACAGCCCGATCTGGCTACGCTGACCCGCAATTCGGGCGCGCTGTTCAATCAGTTCAACAATGCCAACGCCGAATTGCAGGCGATCCTCGAGCAGGCGCCGGGTCAGCTGACCAGTCTCGGCGCGGTGCTGGACAAGACCGCGGACCCGATCACAAGTCTGGCCGCCAACTTCTCCGCGATGACCAAGGCCGCGCAGTTGCGCATCCCGGCACTACAGGCCCTGTTCCCCTCGTTGACGATCGGTCTTTCGGCGGCGGGTGTGCCCGCGCACGACAACGAGTTCTTCACCATCGCCGATATCTGGGTGCGGCCGATCTGCCAGTACAAGCATGTGCCGATCCGCAACGAGGTCATCCAGGACGGCTCGCTGCCCAAGTGGAACTACTGCGAGAACCCGCCGCCCGGGTTGCAGATTCGTGGTTCGGCAAACGCGCCGCGACCGAATGTTCCGGACAATGGCGCCCAGATCCCGCCGAATGTGGATCTGAATGAAGTGACCCTCCCGCCGATCCGGTGAGTCGCTCGAAACAACCCGCTTCGGCGGTGGTTTCGCCGGCCGGGAATACTCGCCCGCAGAGTGCGAACGGTTCGCCGCTTGCGGGCTGACAAGGCAAAATCGGCGCGCCTGAGCGCGCTGGGAAAGTGCAGGATTGTATCGATGTCCAACGATGATGCTGGAACCGACAACCCCGAATCGAAGAAGGACACGGGGGTCGAGGACTCTACTGCCGCAGACGCTGCCGCCGAGGACAGCCCTGTAGCCGACGACAAGACGGTCGAGCTCGGGAAGTCCGATGCCGCGGCGGACCGAGATGCCGCCGCCGAGGCCAAGTCGGCCGATAAGAAGACGGCCGACAATAAGACGGCGAAGGACAAGCCGGTCGCCGCGGCCGCCAAGGGTGGCTTCGGACTCGTCCCGGTCGTCGCCGCCTTCGTGGCAGGCATCCTGCTGGTGGCCGCGGTGACCGCGGTCGTCGTGTTCTACCTGCAGGCCGGCGACCGCGGCGACAAGCTGGATGCGCAAGCCGACGCGACCAAGGCCGCCTGCGAATACGGCCGCCTCATCTCCACCTACGACCCGGAGACCATCGACGACTACCTGAAGAAGGTGGACGCAGCCTCGACCGGTGAGTGGAAGGAAACCTTCGGCAAGCTCGGCCAGGACCTCAAGGGCGTGGTCGTCGACGCCAAGGCCAAGTCGTCCACCTACGACATGCAGTGCGGCTACCAGTCCGGTGACAAGGACAAGGCCACCGTGCTCGTGGTGATCGGCCAGACCACCACCAACGTCAATATCGCCGCGGCGGGCAAGCCGCCGAGCCGGGTCGAGCTCGTGGTGGTGGCCGGCCTGGAGAAGGACGGCGACAAGTGGCTGGTCAACAAGTTCGACCTGCCGATCCTCAAGCAGCTCGGCAACAACTGAGCTCGGCACGACAACTGAAATAGCCGAAGCGCCTCCGGCGGTGGGCCGAGCCACCACCGCCGGAGGTCTTTCGGGCGGTCCTGCGCTCCGTTCGCGCCGACGGACTCAGAACAGGGTCAATGTCTGAGGCGCCGCCGGTGCGACCGGCTTCCCCGCGGCCCGCGGCCCGGGAGTCTTTTCTTTTTCGGGTACGACTGTCTCTGCGGCGACCGTCATTTCGATCACGGTCGGCAGTTCGGGCACCGTCGGCAGTTCCGCGGCGGCGACTTCGCTGCCAGCGGCCAGTACTGCGGCCTGCCTGGCCGCCTCGCCCGCCAGTTTGTCGGCCTGCTCGTTGAAGTAGTTGCCGACATGCCCACGGACCCAGCGGAACCGAACCGGTCCCGGCCGGGTGGCGATGGCCCGGTCGATCTGCTTGATGAGCTCGACATTCTTCACCGCAGCGCCGGTGGAGGTGCGCCAGCCGTTGATCCGCCAGCCCGAGATCCACTCCGAGGCACATTTGATCGCGTAGAGCGAATCGCTTTCGATGAACAGGGGTTCTTCCCCGGGATGCGCGAGAATCGCCTCCAGCACCGCGCGTAGCTCAGCGACCTGATTGGTTCCGGATGCGGCTCCCCCACTGCGTGCGGCGCCCTGATGATTGACCCACGCCCAGCCGATGGCGCCACCGGGGTTGCGGAGGCAGGATCCGTCGGTGCTCACGATGATCATGGCTGGCACCCTACGCAATCCGACCGACAAGATCGGTACCGTGGAATTCCTCTATCTCCCTTCGCAACTGAGACTCGGTGCGGCGCAGCGCCGATTTCACGGCGGAGTCGACCAATCCGAGGCACAGGCGGCCGAGGAGGCCGCTCGGTGGAGCGTACTCCGCCTCGGACGTCAGTACCGACCGTCCGTAGCCGAGTGGATCGAACCTCAATGTCAGCGTTCCCGACAAACGTCCGCGCAGCGTGTAGCCGATCACCACGTTGCGCCGGTATTCGGTGATCTCGCAGACCACCGTCGGCCGCCACCATGCCAGCCGTGCCGTGGTCGTGTAGACCGCGCCGAGTCCGTGGTCGACCTCGCCCGCCGGTTCGAAGCCGGCGACAGCGAACATCCAGTCCGGCACGAATAGGTGGTTGTCCGTGTAGGTGAAAGCGACCTCGACAGGCGCTCCGACGTCACTCGCGTACTTGATGTGGCCCATCAGGCCCTCCCTGTTCCACGGCTGTCGCTAAAAGTACTACAGTTCTCCTCTTTATTGGAGGGGTTGCCCAGGATTTGATTTGCCAGATTTCCACATTGCTACCGGGCGGTTGCTTGGTTGCCGAACGGTGCCGAATCAGAGTTGGTCGACCAGATACTCGGCGATCGGCATGGCCGAGGTCGCCGCCGGCGACGGCGCATTGAGCACGTGGATCGACCGCGGCGTGCGCTCGATCATGAAGTCGTGCACCAGGGTGCCGTCGCGCAGCACCGCCTGTGCTCGGATCCCCGCCTCGCGTGGCCGCAGGTCCGCGACCGTCAGTTCGGGACAGTACCGACGGCATTCGGCCAGGTAGCCGCGCTTGAACAGCGAGTTGCGCAATTCGCGTGCGCCGGTGCGCAGATGTGCGCGGGCCACCCGATGGAAGCCGGGGAAGGCGAGCACCTCGCGGGCATCCCGTGCGTCGAGGCTGCCCTTGCGGTAGCCCTCCCTGGCCAGGCCGAGCACCGCGTTGGGGCCGACGGTCAGCTGACCATCGATGGTCGGGCTCAGGTGGACGCCGAGAAACGGCAGGTTCGGATCGGGGATCGGATAGATCAGTGTCCGAACCAGCCCGGCGCGCGCGGGCGGCAATTGGTAGTACTCGCCGCGGAACGGCACGATGCGAAAGTCGGTGCGCAGACCCGCGAGCCTGGCCATCCGATCGGCCTGCAGCCCGGCACATACCACCAGGGTGCGTGCGGTCCAGGAACCCGAAGGGCCCGCGGCCGTCACCGCGTCATCGGTCTCGGTGATCGAGTCGATCTCAGCGCCGAGCACGATCTGCCCGCCCGCCGCCCTGATCTCATCGGCCAATGCGGTGGTGACGCGGGTGTAGTCGACGATGCCGGTGCTCGGCACGAACAAGGCGCCTACTCCCGTCACGTGCGGTTCACGGCGGGTGAGTTCGGCCGCGTCGATCAATTCGACATCCACGCCATTGGTGACCGACCGCTCGTGCAGCGCGAGCATTCGCTCGTACTCGGCGGCGTCGGTGGCCACCAGCAGCTTTCCGCACACCTCGAACGGAATGTCGTGCGCGGCGGCGAAATCCTTCGTCCACTGCGCACCTTGCCTGCACAGTGTGGCCTTCAAGCTGTCCGGCGGATAGTAGATGCCGGAGTGGATGACGCCGCTGTTGTGCCCCGTCTGATGAGTGGCCAGCCCTGCGGCCTTCTCGACGAGCACGAGGCTTGCTCCCGGATGGCGCTCGAGAATCCGATGCGCCGTCGCTACACCGACAATCCCGCCACCAACTACGCAGAAGTCTGTCCCGCCCGGTGAGTTACCCATGTGCATACGAAATCAGTTGGCGCCATATGCCGCCAGCCGGGTGCCCGGCGTCAGACGTCGATGGTGCTCGGCGCGGTCTTCATGCTGGGGCGCGGTGCCGCGTCCATCGGCGTCACGCGGGTTTCGGGTACCGCTGTGTCGGGTGTTGTACCGGTGACAGCGGGCACGGACTCCTGCGGAACCGTGTGCACCGACTCCTGCGGTGCGCCCTTCGGAGTGGGTGCGGCGTACCGGTTCAGCAGCAATGCGTGCCGGCCGAGGGCTGGGTCGGAAAACGTCACAGTGACCTGGCCGTGGGTGTCGAGTTCGGTGCGCACCTGGGTGGTTGCCGACGGGTCGATATCGACGCCGAGTCGTTCCCGCACCGGTGCGGACAGCAGGAAATCCGACAGCACGGTCAACGCGTTGGTGTCGACGGTGAACGCGATGGTGTCGGCGCGGACCGGAGCCAACTGCGCACCGACATAGGTGGTGCCGAGCCGGAGCTTTCCGGCCAGCCCGGCCGCTGTGCCGACGACCGGATCAGCATGCGGTTCAGCGATATTCGACGATGTGGCGGTGTCGGGGAGGGTACGCACGAATATCGCGGGGAGATCGCGGGTGCCGCCGGTCAGCACGGCCTGGGAGATGGCAGGGCCGTCGGCGGCGGCGAAGTCTCGAATGGTCGCGGTAGGTGGTGCCGAGAGTTCGCTGCCCGCCCGGTGTGTGTCGGCCATCTGGTTCACGATGTACGCCCCGGAGACGGCGGTGAGGCTGAGACTGGCAGCGCCCGCGAGCACGATAGCGGCATGCCGAACGATCTGGGCGGGCTTGTGTGCAGTCACGATGCTTTTCCTTCCCTCCGCCCCTCATCCCCTTGCAGCGCGACCCGCATCGTTGAAAGCCGTACGCTTGTCCAGGTTACGGTGTTGCCCGTGGGGCCGCCGCATCGGTGAGAGCAGCATCACAAAGCCGTGCGAAGAGCGTCGTCAGCGCCGCAATCGGTCCAAATTTTTCGCATCGTCCATGTTTCCGCCAGCTGACGGGCGGGTAAACCCAGATAGCTGGCGAGCGTCATTCTCGACTGCCACATCGAGACACCCCGGCCAACGGCGTCCGGCCGTCGACACGTACGGCGCACCCAAGTGTGGCGCTCGCCCGCTCCCGAACTTCGGAACGGGTGGTCGGGATACCAGCGGGTCAGGCGAACTGGCCCGCTGCTCGACCCTCTCCGGTGTTTCCCGCAAAGGTCTGCGCGATCGTCAGCCATTCCGCGGCGTCCGCGCCGATCGTCTCCAGTGCCAGGTCGTCGCGATGGCGGCGCTGTGTCGCAAGTAAGCAGAAGTCCAGTGCGGGTCCACTGATGCGCTGTGTCGCGTCGGCGGGTCCCCACGACCAGAGGCTGCCGTCCGGCGCGGTGAGTTCCACCAGGAATTCCTCGTCCGGTGCGGTCTTGCCGTGCACCGAGTAGGCGAAGTTTCTGGTCCGCACGCCGAGGTGGGCAACGGTACGCAGCCGGGCGGTCGGGGTCCTGGTGACGCCGAGGGCGTCGGCCACATCCTGCCCGTGTGCCCAGGTCTCCATGATCCTGGCGCTGATCATGGATGCCGCGCTCATCGGTGGGCCGAACCAGGTGAGCTTGGTGCCCTTCGGCACCGCGCGCAGGGCGTCGGCGAGGGCGGCGCGTCCCCGGCGCCAGCGGTCGAGCAGTTCCGGCGCCGGCGTGGTGGCCGCCGCCTCGGCGGCCTCGTCGACGAAGGTCAGCGCCTTCGGTGCGGCCTCGGCCAGCAACTGCGCGAAGCCGGCCGGGTCGGTGGTGGCGAGGATGGCTACTTCGTCGGTCCAGGCCAGATGGCCGATCTGATGGGAGATATTCCAGCCTGTCGCGGGCGTCGGCGTGGCCCAGACTTCCGGCGCAAGCGGCGCGACCAGGTATTCCAGATCCGCGCATTCCGCGGCGAAGTCACCGAGTAGCGCGTCGAGGTCAGCCATCTGTTTCCTTGCCGGTCGCGGGCACACCGCTCTGTGCGCCATCGTGCTTCAGCATCGCAGCGGGTCCAGAAAAATGCAAGCAGGCCTGCTTGTATTTTGGGTGAGAACCGTGCCCGAGGTGTGGTTGACCGCGAAAACCGGTGACTACCAACCGAAGAGGAGCAAGTGGGTGGCGCCCACGACAAGACCGAGAAGGGCACCGTGCAGGTAGAGCAGCCAGGCGTCCTGTTCGACCGAGGCGTAGAACATCTCCATGAACTCACCAGGTGTGAGGGTCTGGAGCTTGCGCGCGGCGAATTCGTCGATCTTCTCGGCCTGCTCGAGGGTGAACTCCTCGTCCTCCACCAGGCTCGGCGCCAAGCCGACCGCGGCGCCTGCCGCGCCGACCTTGAGGTTGTCGAACTGGCGGCGTCCGAAGGCCGCACGCACCAACGAGGTGGTCGGGCCGAGCTGGCGATGGATCTCGTCGGCGATCAACCGCTCGAGCAGCTGGCGGGTCTTGTCGCCGTTGGGGCCCTCTAGCAGTTCCTTCGACAGGTTCGGCAGGGTCAGCACCTGGTAGGCCAGTATGTGTGCGAGGTCGACTGCCGCCTGCGGCTGCCGCTTGGCCAGCAGCGCCTGCCGCCACAGGTACTTGTAGCGCGGTTGCGGATCACCCGGCTCGAACACCATCTTGACCGCGATGACATTGACGATGACACCGATCGCCGCGCCTGCCAGCAGCACGATTACCCAGCCCGGCACCCAGCCGAGTACCGGAATGTGTTCGTGCGCATGCAGATACAGTGCGAGTAGCAGGCCGAACGGCGCGCCGAGCAGGCCGACGCGGACCATGAACTTCAGCTCGGGTGCGGCGATAGTGGTGGTGAGGTCCTTCAGGATGGTCGGGTTGTCCTGCAGGTACCGGATGACGAAACTCTTGATATCGATGAGCTGATCGACATTGTCGCCAAGCGATTCGAACGCACGCCTGCACAGCGCGGGTAGTTCGCGATCCACCCGTTGATAGACGAGCTGCTTCATCGCGCGTGGCATGGTCCGCCAGAGATCCGGGTTCTCCCGGTTCATCAGCTCGTCGACCAGCGGCTGCACCTGTTTGCTCGCGAGTACTGCGATGTAATCGGCGATTCCGTCCAAATCCAGTTCGTGGATGAAGTCCTTCGGGCTGCCGATCCGCATCAACGCCTTATCGACACAGATACTGGCCATTTTTTCCGCGCGTGCCGGAATGAATCCCTGGAATCCGAGCCTGCGGCCGTCTCCGGAGAATGTCGGCAGCACCTGGACCCGGCGCGGGAAATACGGATACAGCACGTGCAAGCCGGGGATTCGGACACCGCGGAAAGTGACGGGCCAGAACAACATCAGGACGCCGGTCCAGTTCGTCAGCCAGCCCGCCAATGCACTGAAGATGGGGAAAGTAATCAGATCGACGGTGAACTTGGACTGCCCTGTCAGATCTTCCCAGTCGATGAATACACCGGAGGCGATCACTGACATCGCGGGGTCCCCCTAGTGCTGACCGGGTAGTGACATATGAAGGCCCCCACATTCTCACCGGCTCCGCCGAGGTGTCAACGCGGGTCCGGTCCGGCCTGGGCTCGTCATGAGCGATGTCGGCAAAGGCGGACGGTCGCCGGTAGTGCAGAAGACTGTGCTCGAAGTCGTCTGCACTTACCGGCGCGAACGCGCACGTCCTTACAGCCGATGAACGCCGCGCACGACCGTCGTCAGACCATCAACGGTTGCCTCGCATCGTCGCCGATCGGCATCGCCGTCGAATCGGTGTGCGGCACAAGGCGGACCGGGAGCGCGGCGAGCCCGCGGATCAGCAGGCTCTTGCGCCATATCAGCTCGCCGACCTCCGCGTTCAGCGACATTGCCGGAATCCTGGCCAAGAGCCGAGTGAGCGCGATGGTGGCCTCCATCCGCGCGAGGGTCGCGCCGAGGCAGTAGTGGATGCCGTGCCCCAAGGCCACATGCCTGTTGTCGCCGCGATCGGCGTCGATCCGGTCTGGTTCGGCGAACCGCTCCGGGTCGCGGTTGGCGGCCGCGAGGGAGATCATGACAAATTCGCCGGCGGCGATGTCCTGGTTGCCCAACGTGATCGGCGCGGTGGTGTAGCGGGCGGTGGCCAAGTGCACCGGACCCTGGCACCGCAGGATCTCCTCGATGTAGGCGGGTATCCCGCTTGGGTCCGCACGCAGTCGCTCGGCCGCTGCCGGATCACGCAGCAGCTCGAGCACAGCGTTGCCGATCAGGTTGACGGTGGTCTCGTGTCCGGCCGCCAGCAAGAGGAACAGCATGGAAATGAGTTCCTGCTGGTCGAGTCGGTCATCGTCGTCCTTCGCGATGATGAGCTCCGAAAGCAGGTCGTCGCGGGGATTGTCGGTGCGTGCGGAGATCAATTCCGTCAGATAGGTGAAGAAGCTCACGCCGGCGCTGGTGCGCTCCTCGATGGGGGCCGAGTCGTTGACAACGATCGCGGTCCAGGAACGAAATGCGTCCTTGTCGTCGTCCGGCACCCCGAGTAGCTCGCAGATCACCGCGATCGGCAAGGGGAACGCGTAGCTGTCCAGCAGGTCGACGGTTTCCCGGGAACTCATGTCGTCGAGCAGGGTGTCGGCGATCGCGGTGATCCGCGGCCCGAGATCCCGAACGGCGCGGCTGGCGAACGCCTTCGCAACGAGTCTGCGCAGCCGGGTGTGCTGTGGCGGATCGGAGAACAGCATGTTGTTGTTGATGGCACCGTTGAACATGTCGGCCGCGCCGTTCTTGGCCAGGACGGCCTGGCCCTCGGGTGACCCGACGTTCTTGCTGATGTTCGGCTCGACGAAGGCTTGCTTCGCCACGTCGTAATCGACGATCAGCCAGCCGAGCACCCCCTCCAATCGGACGCGGTGAATGGGACCGCGCTCACGCAGCGTCCGGTAGACCGCGTGCGGGTCCTGGTAGAAGTCGCCGGTCAAGTCGAGAATCTCGTTTGCGGCCGTCATGCGCGACCGGCCATCGATACGGCGTTGGCCGAGGCCGAGCGTGAATCCAGGTAGTGCACTTGCCCACAGTCCTTTCGACGTTCGAACGGTTTGACTTGCGTCCGATGCAGTCTCGAGGAGCGGCAGCAGCGGTGGCCGGCCGTGGTGATGTTGGGATCATGACCGCCGCGGGGCTTTACTCGACGAGCAATCCATCAGGTCTGCATCGGTGGAAGGTCGAGCGGTTTCGAGCGGTATGAACCAGGAAAAGCCCCGTGACCGGACTGGGCGTGGTTGCCGACGCCTGAATGTCCGCGCGCCCGAGGCACTCCGCGCGATTGTTACACAGGTACCTCGTTCGGTGGATCAATTCGCCCTGAGGAACGTCGGGAACAGGACGGCGAGTGCGACCAGCACCATCGACGCCGTGTTCCCGGCATCGCCAACTCCCAAGGGCTAGCCGCACCGAATTCCGCAGTGGCTCAGGCAAAGCAACGCAACCCCGGACTCGTCGAGAGTCCGGGGTTGCGTCGTCGTGAGCGGCGGCTCAGTGCTGCTGGTTCGCTTGCTTCGGCAGACCGAAGACCACCGCGAAGGACACCGCGGTGAGCGCGATCGCCACGCCGGTGATCGTCTGCGCCGCGGACAACGCCGCGCCCTCACCATCGCCGATGGCGAACCGGCCGAAGAAGATCGAGCCGATTCCGGCCACACCGAGCGCCGCCGCGCCCTGCTGGAAGGACTCGAGCAGACCCGAGGCCGAGCCGACCTCGTGATCCTCCAGATCGCCGACGATGATGCCGAACAGCGGGACGAAGATCAGCCCCATGCCGAGTCCGTAGACCAGCAACGCCGGTGTGAATGCCAGTGGCGCAGGAGCTTCGGTGCTACCGAACTGGAAGAACAGCGCCACCAGGCCGACGGTCATGCCGAGCAGTCCCAGGTGCAACACCTTGCGGCCGAGCTTGGGAGCGAGGGCGGCGCTCGCGCCGGAGCCGAGGAACGCGCCGAGCGCCCACGGTGCCATGGTCAGGCTGGCCTTCAGCGGGCTGAAACCGAGGCCGAGCTGCAAGAACATTCCGATCGCCAGCGAGAAGCCGGTGATGCCGCCGAAGAAGACCATCACGAACCCGATGCCGGAGGTGTAGGACCGCTTGGCGAAAACGCTCATTTCGATGAGTGCGGTACGCCCGGTGCGCGACCTGCGGACCTGATCGAGCGCGAAGAGTCCGAGCACCGGAACCGAGGCGATCAGCATAGCCAGCGACCACCACGGCCAGCCGAGCTCGCGGCCCTCGACGAGCGGGTACAGCAGCAGGCTCATCCCGGCGCCCGCGATGAGCGCGCCGCGCAGGTCCAACGTCATGCCCTCGATCGGCGATCCCGACGGCAGGATCCAGATTCCCAGTGCGAGCGCGACGGCGCCGAGCGGCAGGTTCATCAGGAAGATCGACCGCCAGCCCGTTCCGAACAGATCGGCATCGACGAGCAGCCCGGCCACGATCGGCCCCGCGATGGTCGCCACCCCGATGAGCGGGCCGAAAGCCGCGTAGGCCTTGCCGAGTTCGCGACCGAACAGATCGCGGATGAGCCCGAAGCATTGCGGCACCATGATCGCCGCGAACAGTCCCTGTGCCACCCGGCCGATCAGCAGTGTCTCGATCGATCCGGCCACGCCGCACAGCAGTGACGTGACAAGGAAGCCGATCAACCCGACGATCATCACTCGCTTGCGTCCGAACATGTCGCCGAGCCGTCCGCCGGTGAGCAGGCCGACTGCCAGCGCCAGGGTGTACCCGGCGGCGAGCCACTGAATGGTGGTGGCCGAGCCGCCGAGTTCGATCCGGATCGAGGGTGCCGCGACGTTGACGATGGTGGCGTCGAGCAGGTTGAGCAGGGTGGCGGCGAGGATCGCGATGAGTCCGAGCCAGCGGCGGGGGTAGTGCTCTTCGGCCTCCGATTCGACTGCGGCACTGCGGGTTTCGACTGGCGGATGTTCGATGACGGCGGTCACGGGTGCCTCCTGAGCGAGCCCGTTCCTATCGGAACGGAATGTTTGGTTCCGTTCTATTTAAACAGAATGATTCGTTCCGTTCAAGTCTCGAATGTGCCGTCGGCGTCGGAGGTCCACGCGACCGAGTCTTCGGCCTTCCATTCCGACTGCGATCGTCCTAGAGTTGCTCTCTAGAGAGTCACTCTAATTATGGAGGCAGTCGTGGCCGATCTCGTGGATTACCGATTCGACAAGGGAATCGCGACGTTGACGATGGACGACGGCAAGGTCAACGTGATGTCCGAGTCGATGCTCTCCGAGCTGAGGTCCGCGTTCGACCGAGCCGAGGCCGACGCCGCGGTGGTCGTGCTCGCCGGTCGGCCCGGCGTGTTCTCGGCGGGCTACGACCTGGCCATGTTCAAGGGCGATCCCGAGGCGATCGTCCGGACCCTGCGTGCCGGCGGTGATCTGGTGCACCGCATCCTCGGCTTCCCCCATCCGGTTGTGGTCGCCTGCACCGGACATGCGATCGCCCAGGGCGCGTTCCTGATGCTCGCCGCCGATCTGCGGATCGGGATCGACGGCGGCTTCAAATTCGGCCTCAACGAGGTGGCGATCGGGCTGACGATTCCGCACTACGGCGTCGAGGTGGCCCGTCACAAGCTGACTGCACCCGGTTTCGATCGCGCCACCCTCACCGGCGCGCTGTACGGCCCGCAGGAAGCGGTACGACTCGGCTTCCTGGACGACCTGGTGTCCGACCCGGTCGAGTTGACGACGCGAGCGCAGTCGGAGGCGACCCGGTTGACCGACCTCGTGATGGCCGCCCACCAGGGCACCAAGCAACGAGTCCGTGCCGCCGTGCTCGCCGCCGTACGTTCTGGCATCGACACCGAATTCCCCACCGCCACATGAACACTCGCGACCGGATTCGCGCCGAAGCAGCGCGCCAACTGCTCGACAACGGCTATTCCCGCTTCACCATCACCTCGGTCCGGGCAGCACTCGGCCTGTCCAGCGGCAGCATGTTCCATGCCTTCCCTTCCAAGCCGGCGCTCGCCGCCGCCGTCTACGTCGACGGCATGCTCGACTACCAGCGCACCGCGGTCGCGGCACTGGACTCGGCGACCGATCCGACGGCGGCACTGCTGGCCATGCTCGATGCGCACCTCAGCTGGGTCCAGCAGCACCGCGAGTTGGCGCGCTTCCTGTTCGCCACCCTCCCCGAAGAGGTGGCATGCGAGGCCAAGCCCGCACTGACCGACCCGAATCGAGAATTCTTCGCGGCACTCACCCGTCGCTTCGAGCAACTCGGCCTGCCAACCTCCGTCGGCTACCCACTCGCCCACGCGATCTGGATCGGACCGGCCCAGGAGTACTGCAGGCAGTGGGTGCGTGGCGCCGTCGAAGCGCCGCCCTCGGCACTGGCGCCGGTGTTGCGGCAGGCGGCTGTCGCCGCACTGCACGCGGTCGTCGCGACCCCTCACCCCTGACCCGATTCCGCCTGGCGCCCGGCGACTCCGGGCCGGTCCCCTGGCCGCAGTCGCCGGGTTCGCCATGAGCGAACGTCGGGAGCGGACTGGAACAAACGTGGAACCGCCGGGGTTGACTGGGCATCGCTCAACTTTTGGAAGGGTCGAACACGTGACTACACCACAGAACCTGCCGGTGCTGTTCCTGACCGATCCGATCGTGCTGCCGGGCATGGTCGTGCCCATCGAACTGGACGAATCGGCGCAGGCCGCCATCGACGCCGCGCGGGCGGCGAAGACCGAAGCGGTGCTGCTCGCGCCGCGACTGACCGAGGGCTACGCCTCTTACGGTGTTGTCGCCACTATCGAACAGGTCGGGCGGATGCGCGGCGGCGCGCCGGCGGCGGTGCTGAAGGCCGAGCGACGCGCGAAGATCGGCCACGGGGTGACGGGGCCGGGCGCCGCACTGTGGGTCGAGGCCGAGCCGGTTGATACGCCCGCTGCCGACGGGCGCACCAAAGAGCTTGCCGCCGAGTACAAGAAGCTGGTTGTCTCGGTGCTACAGCGCCGCGAGGCATGGCAGATCATCGACGCGGTCAATCAGCTGACCGATCCATCGGCGATCGCCGACACCGCGGGCTATGCGCCCTACCTCACCAACGACCAGAAGCGTGAACTGCTCGAAACCCCGGACGCCGCCAAGCGTTTGACCACGCTGATCGAGTGGACCAAGGCGCATATCGCCGAGGCCGAGGTCACCGAGAAAATCAGCGACGACGTGCGCGAGGGCCTGGAGAAGAGCCAACGCGAGTTCCTGCTTCGCCAGCAGCTCAATGCCATCCGCAAGGAGCTCGGTGAGGACGAGCCCGACGGTGCCGACGACTACCGGACCCGGGTCGAGCAGGCCGACTTGCCCGACGACATCCGCGCGGAAGCGTTGCGTGAGGTCGGCAGGTTGGAGCGGGCCAGCGATCAGAGCCCGGAAACCGGCTGGATCCGCACCTGGCTCGACACCGTGCTCGAACTGCCGTGGACGGTGAAAACCACCGACAGCACCGATGTTTCGGCCGCTCGCGCGGTATTGGACGCCGATCACCACGGTCTGGACGAGGTGAAGGACCGCATGGTCGAGTACCTGGCCGTGCGTTCGCGGCGGGCCTCGCGTGGTCTGGAAGTCGTCGGTGGGCGTGGCTCCGGCGCGGTGCTCGCGCTGGTCGGTCCGCCCGGTGTCGGCAAGACGTCGCTGGGTGAGTCCGTTGCCCGTGCCATGGGCCGCAAGTTTGTTCGCGTCGCCCTCGGCGGCGTGCGCGACGAGGCCGAGATCCGTGGTCACCGACGCACCTACGTCGGCGCGCTGCCCGGTCGGATCGTCCGTGCGATGAAAGAGGCGGGATCGATGAATCCCGTTGTCCTGCTGGATGAGATCGACAAGGTCGGCTCCGACTTCCGCGGCGATCCGGCGGCCGCCTTGCTCGAGGTGCTCGATCCGGCGCAGAACCACACCTTCCGCGACCACTACCTGGATCTGGATCTGGATCTGTCGGACGTGCTGTTCATCGCGACGGCCAACGTCATGGAGACCATCCCCGGGCCGCTGCTGGACCGGATGGAGCTGATCACCGTCGACGGCTACACCGAGGACGACAAGGTCGACATCGCGCGCGACTTCCTGGTGCCGCGGCAGCTGGAACGCAACGCACTGACCACCGACGAGGTGACCATCACCGATGCGGCACTGCGTGAGATCGCCGCGAACTACACCAGGGAAGCCGGTGTGCGGCAGCTGGAACGGCTGATCGCCAAGGCGTTGCGCAAGGCGGCGACTCGGCTGTCCGAGGTCGGAACCGGCTCGGCCGCAGGCGAATCGGTGGTGACCGATTTGGGTTACGGTGCTGAACTCGGCTACGACGAACTGGTGAAGTCCGAGGGTGCCGAGTCCGTTCCGGAGGAGGCGCTGAGGATCGACCTGGCCGATCTGAAGGACTTCCTCGGTCGTCCGCGATTCACTCCCGACTCGGTGGAACGCACCGCGGTGCCGGGTGTGGCGACCGGACTTGCGGTGACCGGCCTCGGTGGCGACGTCCTCTATATCGAGGCCAATGCCGCGGAGGGTGAGCGGTCGCTGACGCTGACCGGCCAACTCGGCGACGTCATGAAGGAGTCGGCGCAGATCGCCCTCACCTATGTGCGCTCGCACCTGGAGGAGATCGGCATCGAACCGTCGGTGCTGGATCGCAATATCCACGTGCACTTCCCGGCGGGCGCGGTGCCGAAGGACGGTCCTTCCGCGGGCGTCACCATGGTCACCGCCCTGGTGTCGCTGGCGTTGGACAGGCAGGTCCGCGCGGACGTCGGCATGACCGGCGAGGTCACGCTGAACGGCCGAGTGCTGCCGATCGGCGGCGTGAAGCAGAAGCTGCTCGCCGCGCAGCGCGCCGGCTTGAAGACGGTGTTCATCCCGGCCCGCAACGAGCCGGACCTGGACGATGTCCCCGCGGATGTGCTGGCCGCCTTGGATGTTCGTCCCGTCGCCGACGTCGCCGACATCCTGGCCTACGCCATCGAACCGGTCGCCGAACCGGCGCTGGACGGCCGCCCGCTGGCGGCTACCGCCTGATCCGGCCGAATGGGCCGTGCACGCAGAAGTGCACGGCCCGTTTGTATGTGGCATGTTCGGTCTGCCCGGTGAGGAAGGCCGCGACTGCGGGTGCCACGAACTCGGCAGGTGCGGCATGGTTTTGGCCATCCAGCACGCAGAGCTGCGCATGCGGTAGCAACTTTGTCAGACGCATTGCGGTAGTGGCGAAGAACTCCGGGCTGGTGCTGCCGAGCAGTACGAGAGCCGGGATGTCCACACTCCGGACGAGGTCGACAGGAATCGTGCCGCCATCGTTGAAGTTGCCCATGACGGCAAAGTCGTAAGGCATCGTCGGTGCGACGGCCCGCATGCCCGGATCTCGGCCGGAGTCCTGCGCTGCCTCCGCAGGTATGCCGGATGCGATCAAGAAGGTTGTGACGGCCGTGTCGTGGTCGCCTCGGGCGACCGCTGTCCATACGTTCCGTGCCAACTTCCGCGCGCTCGCTCGGCTGGCTGCGTCGTTACCGCCGTAGGGTGGCTCGTGTAGCACCACGCGAGTGATCGACAATCCGGTAGCCGCGGCCAGCAAGGCAAGCCCAGCGCCGGAGGAGTGTCCGTACACCGCCGCTTCGCCACCCACCGCGTCGATCAGTGCGCCGAGATCCTCGATCTCGCGCCGCACGGCGTAGGGCGCGGTGTCACTACTCTCGCCACGGCCGCGACGGTCGTAGTTGATGACGGTGAACTGTTCGGCCAGCCGGTTTGCGAGGTCCTGGGTCATCGGCCGGGAGCAGAACAACCCGCTCACCAGGACGACCGGCGCACCCTGCCCGAATCGGTCGAACGCGATCCTCGTGCCGTCAGCGGATGCCACGAAGTTTGTCATCTGCATTTCCTTCCGTTGCGAATGCAGACCGACCGGCCGGCCCGAACTAATCGGCGCGAAGGGAGGAACAGCACACCCTGTTTGCTGGTTCAGTTGCCGTTGTTCGGCAGATCCCGTTCCACAGTTCGGGTGGTGCCCTGGGCGAGGGCGCACAGCACCGGTTCGGAATCGTCGCTTTCGGCGAAGATTTCACAATTGACGACGGCCTGGCGGCGGGTCGATCCGCTGACGACCGCCTCGGCGCGCAACCGGCTACCGGCGGCCGGGCGCAGGTAGGTGATGGTGAAGCCGCCGGTCAGCACATTCGCCCCGAGAACGGTTCCGGCCGCGAAGGTCAGTGCGTTGTCGGCCAGATAGGACAGCACGCCGCCGTGCACGAAGCCGAACTGCTGGCCGAGTTCCGGCCGGATCGCGACGACGAGAGTCGCGGCGCCGTCGCCGAATGCGGTGATCTCGGTCCCGACGAGCTGGGCAAACGGCTGGGCGACCAGCACCTGCCTGGCGAGTTCGATGTCGAGGGTGAACGTGTCTGCGGTCATCGGGTGCTCCGTTTTTCGTTTGGCGCGGATATGGTTCCGGTTGCTCAGTGATTCGAGGTTCCGAGCGCCTGCCAGGCGGCCTCGGCGAGTTCGTCGGCGACATCCCTCGGTGCGATGCGCATGTCACCGCCGAGCCATTGCCGTGCGTACTCCTGTGCGGGACCCAGCCACAGCGCGTAGACGAGATCGAGGCTCAGATCGCGTACCGCGCCGTATCCGGCATGGGTCCGCCACCAGCGCGTCACATTCGTCATGAATTCGCGGTTGCTGTCGCTCTCCCGCACGCCCGGCGGCCGGGCGGAGGTGAGAACCTTTGCGCGGTATTGATTTTCGGCGACCCAGCGCAGGTGTTCGCGTACGCCTGCGGTGATTCCCTCCCGTGCGTCGGTGCTCGCGCCGACCACACCCCAGAAGTGCTGCTGGTAGTCGACGAGCGCGTGCGCCCACACCTCTCGGTACAGATCCGCCTTGTCCGGGAAGTGGTGATAGAGGGCGCCGACGCTGGCGCCCGCCGCGTCGCGGATCTGGGTCAGCGTCGTCTCGAGCGTCCCCCGTTCCGCGAACTGCCGCTCGGCCGCCAACAGCAACCGATCTCGAATCTTCATATACAGAATTTAGTTCTGTTTTCGGAGCCGCGCAATGGTCTGGGCGGAATACCGGCTGCTTGTCGGTGTCGTGCGGTAAGACGGACATATGGCCAGGTGGCTGTTGCATGTCGATCTCGATCAGTTCCAAGCGGCGGTGGAGTTCCGTCGTCATCCGGAGCTGCGCGGGCTGCCGGTCATCGTCGGCGGCAACGGTGACCCGACCGAACCACGCAAGGTGGTGACCTGCGCGTCGTATCCGGCCCGCGCTTTCGGCGTCCGGGCCGGGATGGCGCTGCGCAGCGCGCAGCGCAAATGCCCCGATGGTGTGTTCCTGCCGTTGGACATGGCCACCTATGAGGAGGCGTCGGACGAGGTGATGTCGCTGCTGCGCACCTTCCCAGGGCGGGTCGAGGTGTGGGGCTGGGACGAGGCATTTCTCGCCGCCGACACCGACGACCCGGAGGGTCTTGCTCGTGAGATCCGCAGCGCCATCGCCGAATTGGACCTCAGCTGTTCCATCGGGATCGGCGACAACAAGCTGACCGCCAAGCTCGCCACCGGGTTCGCCAAGTCCACCGGCAAGTCGTCGGCGGAACCGGCCGAGGGTGCGGGCGCGGCCGCGGGAGTCTTCCGGCTGACCGCGGCGAACTGGACCGAGGTGATGGCGCACCGGCCGACAAATGCCTTGTGGGGCATCGGAAGTCGGATCGCCGCCCGGATGACCGAGTTGGGCATCGAGACGGTCGCCGATCTGATGGCGGCGGACCGGCATCGCCTTGCCGCCGAGTTCGGGCCGAACACCGGCCCGTATCTCTGGGTGCTCGGCCACGGTAAGGGCGACACCGACGTCACCACGGAGCCGCGAGTTCCGGTGGGCCGCAGCAAGTCCGAGACCTTCCCGCACGATCTCACCGACCCCGAGGAAATCCGCGCCCAGGTCGCGCGCTTGGCCACCGAGGTGGCCGAGGAGATGGCCGAGGCGGGTCGCATCAGCATCAGGGTCTCGGTCACCGTCCGCACCAAAACCTTCTACACCCGCAGCAAACAGGAGAAGCTCTCCGAGCCGACCGCCGATATCGCGGGCATTGTGGAAACCGCGCTCCGCATCATCGACCGATTCGATCTCGACCGCCCCATCCGCCTGCTCGGCGTCCGCCTCGAACTCGTCCCGGAATGATCGACCCGCCACGAGTCCCGATCGACCGTGACTTCTCCCCGGGCGCGTGCGGACGCTCGTATGCTCGTCGGCATGGAGTTCTGGGCGATGGTGGCACACGAATCGGACAGCGGGATCGTGCTCACGCGGCAGCGTGTCAACGAGGACTTCCTCGGACCGGGCGACGTGACGATCAAAGTGCATTACTCGAGTGCGAACTTCAAGGACGGGCTGGCGATCACCCCGGGCGGCGGTGTGGTCCGGAAATATCCGATCATCCCGGGCATCGACATCACCGGTGAGGTCGTCTCCTCCGAGGACGACGACTTCGCTCCGGGCGATCTGGTGGTGGCACACGGCTACGACATCGGCGTTTCGCACAACGGTGGTTTTGCCGAGTACGCCAGGGTGCCCGCCGACTGGGTGGTCAAGCTCGACGGCCTGAGCACCCGCGACGCCGCCGCGCTCGGCACCGCCGGTTTCACCGCCGCATTGAGCGTGCAAGGTCTGCTCGATCGCGAGCTCACCCCGGAGACCGGGCCGGTGCTTGTCACCGGTGCCACGGGCGGCGTCGGCAGCGTTGCCATCGACATCCTGTCCGGTCTCGGTTTCGAGGTGATCGCCTCCACCGGCAAGACCGACGCGGGCGACCTGCTCGCAGAACTCGGCGCGAACGAGGTGATCGGCAGGCTGCCGGAGGACCCGGACGCCACATTGCGCCCATTGACGAAGGCTCAGTGGGCCGGTGCCGTCGACAGCGTCGGCGGAAAGTCCCTGGCCTACATTCTCAGCGCCATCGGCTATGGCGGCGCGGTAGCGGTCAGCGGCCTCACCGGCGGCGCGGATCTCCCCACCACCGTCATGCCCTTTATCCTGCGCGGCGTCGCCCTGCTCGGTATCGACTCCGCCTACGTTCCGAGCGAAAAGCGTCGCGCTCTCTGGACGCGCCTGGGCAACGAACTACGCCCCCAACATCTTTCGACGATCGAGCACATCGCCCCCATTATCGACGCCGAACGGGTGCTGCGCTCCATCCAGGGCGGCACCCACTCCGGTCGCACGGTTTTCGGCGTCGCCGGCGAATTCTGATCCGGCCGCTATACCTCGCGGCCGGGCAACTCCGGCGATGCCGGCCCGTCATCCGGCGCGGTGGGCATGTAGCAGTGACCGCTGTGAGGCGAACGCTGTACGCATAGATGTTTAGTGTTCGCAACAGGGAACGTCGTGCGCTACGTTGATGGCATCGAAAGGAGTCGACATGCCCGTCGAGAAGCAGCAGGTCGGATCGGTCTGGACGCGCCCGAGGCGCGGTCGGGAACAGCCGGCGCTGACCAGAGAGCAGATCGTGGCGGCGGCCGTCGCACTATTGGATGCCGAGGGGATGGAGGCGCTGAGCATGCGCCAGCTCGGCGCCCGCCTCAATGCGGGCGCGACCTCGCTGTACCGGCATGTAGCCAACCGCGACGAGCTCATCGAACTGGTCGTCGATGAGGTGTACGGCGAGATCCGGGTGTCCGAGATCGATGATCCAGCGGACTGGCGCGCGGCCGCCGGGCAGTGCGCGGCAAGCCTGCGGGCGATGATCCTGCGCCACCCGTGGATGGCCTCGACCCTCGGTCAGGTCGGGCTGTCCTACCTCGGCCCGAATGTCATGCGGCTCAACGACCGCATGCTCGCCCTGTTCGAGGTGGGTGGTTTCGCGGCGGACGAGCTCAGCGACGCCATCGGCGCTGTCACCAGCTTCGTCATCGGCATCGGCATCAGTGAGGCCGCCTGGCTGACCTTGCTGACCCGCAGCGGCCAGACCGAATCGGAACTGGTCGCCACCCTGCGGCCCGCCGCGGAACAGGCCGCCCACGACTACCCGAGACTGCGGCAGACCGACGCGACCGGCACCTGGGACCAGGACCCGGCGGCAGCGCGCGAACGCCAGTTCCAGTACGGGCTCGACCGGATGCTGGACGGGCTGCAGGCGCGGCGCGACCGCTGAGTTCGCTCGGTCAGGCGGCGACGGTGACAGGATCCTCCGCGAACTGGGTGCGGTACAGCTCGGCGTAGCGCCCATCGGCGGCTAGCAGCTGAGTGTGCGTGCCGCGCTCCACAATTCGACCGTCCTCCAGCACCAGGATCTGGTCGGCGGCGCGAATCGTGGAAAGGCGGTGCGCGATCACCAGCGCGGTCCGGCCGTCCAGTGCTTCGGAGAGTGCTTCCTGCACAGCGGCTTCCGAGGTCGAGTCCAGGGAGGCTGTCGCCTCGTCGAGGATGACCACGCGAGGTTGCTTGAGCAGCAGCCGGGCGATGGTGAGCCGCTGGCGTTCGCCGCCGGACAGTCGGTAGCCGCGTTCACCGACCACGGTGTCCAGTCCGTCCTGCAGCGAGTCGACCAGATTGCGTAACCGGGCCCGCTCCAAGGCATCCCACAGCTCGGCCTCGGTCGCCTCCGGCCGCGCCAGCAGCAGGTTGGCGCGCACGGTGTCGTGGAACAGATGCCCGTCCTGGGTGACCAGTCCGACCGTCTCGCGAATCGAGGTCGTCGTCAGGTCCCGCACATCGGTGCCGTTCAACCGCACCGCGCCGCCGTCCACGTCGTACAGGCGGGAAACAAGTTGGGCGATGGTGGATTTCCCGGCGCCCGAGGACCCGACCAGGGCGACGAGCTGCCCGGGTTCGGCCCGCAGCGACACATTGTGCAGCACCTCCACACCGCCGCGACTGTCCAGCGTCGCCACGTCTTCCAGCGAAGCAAGCGACACCTTGTCGGCGGAGGGATAGCCGAAGGTGACGTTGTCCAACTCCACCGCGACCGGGCCATCGGGCACCGCGACCGCGTCGGGTGCGTCCTCGATCAGCGGCTTCAGATCGAGCACCTCGAAGACCCGCTCGAAACTCACCAGCGCGGACATGATTTCCATCCGGGCGCTCGCCAGCGCGGTCAGCGGCGTGTAGAGCCTGGTCAGCAGTAGCGAGAGCGACACAACCGCACCGGCATCCAGCTGTTCGCGCAACGCGTACCAGCCGCCGAGCCCGTAGACCAGTGCCAGCGCAAGTGCGGAAACCAGGGTCAGCGAGGTGACGAAGACGGTCTGCAGCATCGCGGTGCGCACGCCGATATCGCGTACCCGGCGCGCTCGCAGGGCGAACTCATCGGACTCCTGGTGCGGACGGCCGAACAGTTTCACCAGGGTCGCCCCCGGTGCCGAGAACCGCTCGGTCATTTGCGTGCTCATGGCCGCATTGAGGCTCGCCGCTTCGCGCTGCATCCCGGCCAGTCGATTACCCATCCGCCGGGCGGGCAGTACGAATACCGGCAATAGCACCAGCGCGAGCAGAGTGATCTGCCAGGAGATCCGCACCATCACCGCGAGGGTGAGTGCCAGCGTCACCAAATTCGTGATCACCCCGGACAAGGTGTCGCTGAACGCGCGCTGTGCCCCGATCACATCGCTGTTCAATCGGCTGACCAGCGCACCTGTGCGAGTGCGCGTGAAGAACGCGACCGGCATCTTCTGCACATGGTCGAACACGGCGGTGCGCAGGTCGAGAATCAGTCCCTCACCGATGCGCGAGGACAACCACCGGACGATCACGCCGAGCGCGGCATCGAATATCGCGATCCCGCCGATCACGAGCGCGAGGGTGATCACGACACGTGGCGCGGCCCCACCGACGATGTCGTTGACCACGCGTCCAGCAAGCACCGGCGTCGCCACCGCCAATAACGCGGACACCACGCTGAACAGCAGGAAGGCGCTGATCCGGCGTCGATGCGGTGCGGCGAATCTCAGGATTCGCTCGGCCGTCGCCAAACGGAACGGCCGCTGCTCCTGCGGTGCGTTCGCCCGCCGATACATCTGGCTCCAGGCCACGGATTCGATACTCACGTCACATTCCTCTCGCTCCCGCCCCATCAAACTCCTGGCCACCGACACTAAGACCTCAACAAAGGTTGAGAGCAAGTCGATTTCACCCGTAGCCCGATTCCACCGACGGTGAACGCAACGGCGGCGGGGCGGGGCGACACATGGCTCGCGATCCGTGTCAGCGCCGTGTCAGCAGCGCTGGGCATCGTGCTGTGCATGCAAGACGTACGACACACAGAATCCGAAGGAAAAGCCATGTCACAGATCGCACTGTCCGAATTTGTCGAGGAGACGGCCACCAAGTTCGGGATCCCCGGTGTTGCGGTCGGGGTGTGGGTGGACGGTCAGGAAGTCTTCGCGTGCCACGGCGTCACGAGCCTGGACAACCCGCTGCCGGTCGACAAGGACACGTTGTACGTGCTGGGGTCGGTCAGCAAGACGTACACGGCAACCGCGCTGATGCGCCTGGTCGCGGACGGGCGGGTCGAGCTGGACGCTCCGGTGCGCCGGTATGTTCCTGAGCTCGTCCTCGCCGACGAGCAGGCCGCCGCCGAGATGACGGTTCTCAACCTGCTCAATCACACCTCGGGCCTCGGCGTGCGACTCGTCGTCGAAACCGGCGACGGGGACGACGCCCTCGCGGAGTATGTGGCGCGGATGTCCGAGCTGGAACAGATCGCCCCGCCCGGCACCAGGGCCTCCTACAGCCAGGCCGGATACAACCTGCTCGGACGGATCATCGAAAAAGTCACGGGCCTGACCTTCGAGCGGGCCGTCGCCGAACTGCTGCTCGAGCCGCTCGGTCTGTCGAACACTTTCTACTCCCCCGCCGAGGTAATGACCGGGCGGTTCGCCGTGGGGCACAACCGCGACGAGGACGGCAAGCTGGCTGTCGCACAGCAGTGGAAGGACACCCGAGGCAACAACCCGGGCGGAGATGTCATCTCCTCGGTGTCGGACCTACTTCGCTGGGGCCGATTCCATCTCGGCGACGGCCGCGCGGAAAACGGTGAGCAGGTGCTGGCCACGGAGGTGCTGGCCGAGATGAAGGAACAAACGGTCGAGTTGAAGGCCAACGCGACCGGCGACGCCTTCGGCCTCTGCTGGTGGTTGCGCGACGTGGACGGTGTTCGCACTGTCGGTCACGGCGGATCGACCTACGGGCAGTTCTCCGAGCTGCTCATCGTGCCTGAACGCGACTTTGCGGTCGTTACCGCATCCAACGCAGGCCCGGAGGATGGCATGCAGTGCAACCAGGCCATCGTCCGATGGGCCCTCGAGCACTTCCTCGGGGTCATCGACCGGGATCCGGAGCCGATCCCCTATGACGTAGCACGGGCCGCGGAGATCGTCGGGGACTACGACATCGACGTCATGACGCTCACCATCGCCACGGATGGCGCTGGGATCACGGTTGGGTGCGTGATCAAACCGGAGATCCGCGCGGCATCGGAAATCGAGCTGCCCGCGGACCTGCCCGCGGGCGGTCTCGGTCTGCTGCCCGGCGATGGGGACGAGTACATCATCACCGGCGGCGCTTTGATGGGACAGCGCGGCTACTTCACTCGCGACGAGACCGGCGCGGTGATCGGAGTCGATGTCGCGGGCCGATTGTTCACCAGAGTTCCGGCCGTTTCCGAGTGAAAGCCTGACCATCGCCTCCTGCGGAGGCGACAGGGCGGTGGCTATCCCGCGCTCCAGCCGAGCGCGGGATGGCCACCGGCCTGCGCTTACTAGGCTGGCGGGGTGACCGAGGACCGAATGGCGCAGGCGCTGCGGGGCAGGATCCGCGGACAGGTCGACGCGTCCGCGCGACGGCGGGCGGAGTACTCCTCGGATGCCTCGAACTACCGGGTCCTCCCCGCGGCAGTGGTATTCCCGCTGGCCGATGACGATGTGGCGGCCGCCCTGGAATTCGCGCGGGACAACGGTTTGTCGGTGACCGCGCGTGGCGCGGGAACCTCGGTGGCGGGCAATGCGATCGGGCCGGGGATCGTGCTTGACTTCAGCAGGCATATGAACTCGGTCCTCGAACTGGATCCGCAGCGACGGGTGGCCCGGGTGCAGCCGGGGGTGGTGCTGTCGCAGCTGCAACGCCGAGCCCGTCCGCATGGTTTGCGGTTCGGACCCGATCCATCGACCGAGAATCGGTGCACCCTCGGCGGCATGATCGGCAACAATGCCTGCGGACCGCACGCCGTCGCCTGGGGTCGGACCTCCGACAACGTGCGCGAGCTGCGAATCCTCGACGGAACCGGTACCAGGCGGACCCTCGCGTCCGATCCGTCCGTGGTGCCCGGGCTCCCCGAATTCACCAGGTCGAGCCTCGCCGTGATCCGGACCGAACTGGGCCGGTTCGGCAGGCAAGTGTCCGGCTACGGGCTCGAACATCTACTGCCGGAACGGGGTTCGGCGGTAGCGAAATCATTTGTCGGCACCGAGGGCACTTGCGGGTTGCTCTTGGATGCCACCGTCGACCTGGTCGCGCTCCCATCGGCCACCGTGCTGACGGTGCTCGGCTATTCCGACATGGCAAGCGCGGCAGACGATGTGGCCGCGGTGCTGGCCTACGCCCCGATCGCGGTCGAGGGTATCGACGCGCGGCTGGTCGACATCGTGCGTGTGCATCGCGGCGCAAGCTCCGGCGGGGTGCCCGAACTGCCGCGCGGCAGTGGCTGGCTGTTCGTGGAAACGGCGGGCGAGGGCCAGGCCGAGGCATATGCCGCCGCCGAATCCCTGTGCCGATCCGTCGGCGCGCTGGATTCTCGAATCATCACTGATCCCGGTGTGGCCGAGGCGCTCTGGCGCATCCGGGCCGAAGGCGCGGGATTGGCGGGTCGCACACCGGCGGGGCAGCCCGCGTGGCCGGGTTGGGAGGATGCCGCGGTGCCGCCCGAACGTCTCGGCGCCTACCTGCGCGATTTCGGTGCGTTGACCCGAGAGCACGGTGTGGACGGTCTGCTCTATGGCCATATCGGCGACGGCTGCATCCACGTCCGCCTGGATCTACCGATCGTGGATGCGCCACAACGCTTTCGCGCTTTCCTGTTCGACGCGGCCGAGATGGTGGTCGGGTACGGTGGCTCGCTGTCGGGCGAGCATGGTGACGGCCGCGCCCGCTCGGAACTGCTGTCGGTCATGTATTCCCGCGAGGCACTCGACGTGTTCGCCGGATACAAGGCGTTATTCGACCCGGACAATGCGTTGAACCCGGGAGTCCTGGTCGCGCCACAGTCGATCGACACTGATTTGCGCCTGGTCGGATTATCCCCGACACCGAGTGCGGGGGGTTTCGCGTTTCCGCACGACGGCGGTGATCTCGGGGCCGCGGTCCACCGCTGTGTCGGAGTCGGCAAGTGCCGCGCGGATACTCGCGCGACCGGCGGATTCATGTGCCCGTCGTACCTGGCCACCGCGGACGAGAAGGACAGCACCCGCGGTCGGGCCCGCGTCCTGCAAGAGGTCGTTCGCGGCGCGCTCCCGTGGTCGTCGGCGGCCGTCGCGGAATCGCTCGATCTGTGCTTGTCCTGCAAAGCATGTCGCTCCGACTGCCCGGCGGGCGTCGATGTGGCCACCTACAAATCCGAGGCGCTGAACCGCCGTTACCGGCACCGCCCGCGGCCGATCGATCACTATGCGCTGGGTTGGTTGCCGCGGTGGTTGGCTGTCGCGAACCGGATGCCGCGCGTGGTCAATGCGCTGGCCGATATCGGATGGCTGCGCCGAACAGGGCTGCGCGCCGCCGGAATTGATCCGCGTCGCGAGCTGCCGCCGCTCGCGGACCGCAGCTTTCGCCGGATCTGGCGCGACCTGAACGGCGAGGTAGGGCACGATCGGCCCGAGCCGCCACCCTCGGCCGACTCTACGGCAGGCGGGCAGGAGGTGATGCTGTGGATCGACACCTTCACCGACACCTTCACACCCGAGATCGCGCTCGCCGCAGCACAGTTGGTGGCATCGTTCGGCTATCGAGTCCGGATACCGGCCCGCCGTGTGTGCTGTGGACTCACCTGGATCAGTACCGGCCAACTCGACGGAGCGCGTGCCCGATTGCGCGCCACGCTGGCCACGCTCGATGAGCATGTGCGAAAAGGCGGGATCGTCGTCGGCTTGGAGCCGTCGTGTACCGCGGTGCTGCGCTCGGACCTGCCGGAACTACTGCCGGAGGATCCCAGGTCGGCCGCCACCGCCGCGGCCGTGCGCACGTTGGCGGAGTTCTTGGCCGAGCAGCCGGATTGGCGCCCGCCGCAGCGCCGAGGCCAGTCGATTGTGGTGCAACCGCATTGTCACCACCATGCGATTCTCGGATTCGATGCCGATCGCCGACTATTTGCGGCTATGGGAGTGAATGTGACAGAGGTCACCGGATGCTGCGGACTTGCGGGAAACTTCGGAATGCAATCCGGCCACTACGACATATCGGTCGCGGTGGCCGAGAATGGTTTGTTGCCCGCATTGCGCAGCGCACGCCACGATTCGATCTTGATCGCCGACGGTTTCTCGTGTCGTAGCCAAGCGGCACAGCTTGCCGACTGCCAAGGCCGACACCTGGTGCAATTCCTGCTGGGCGAGTGAGGCTTTCGCCTACCTGCCGCGCCGGTCGTGGCAAATGCGCCGTGACCGTCAGCTGCCGAAAGGCAGCGTGCCGGGCGGAATTTGGTAACCCGAGCTACCCGCGGAAACGCCACCCCAAGCATTGAGCAACCAGTTGAGCACATTGGTGATCATTCGAAAACCTCCATCGTGGCGACTGCCGATCGTTTGCCGATCGGCACCAATATCGCCACATTTATTGGTCGCGTTACAAAATGGTGTGGAGCAGCGATGATGCCGAATCCGTATCGGGCATTTCCGGCGAATATCGGGGTGACTCGGACAACTCCTGGCTCGGTCCTGCCGCATCAGGCACTCCGGCGGACCGATGCCCGGCCCCGCCGCGCACAATGAACCGGTGCGCAAACAGATGGTCGAGCCGGGAGTGAGCCGAGACGGGCTGACTCGAACGGTGACGGCCGACCGGCCCATCGACCTCGCGCCGACCCTCGCTCCACTCTCCCGGGGGCGGGGCGACCCGTGTCATCAGGTGACACTCGATGGCGCGCACTGGCACGCATCACGAATGCCGACCGGCCCGGTCACCTACCGACTCGTCCAGTCGGACTATTGCTCGGTGCAGGCGCACGCTTGGGGCGCGGGCGCCGCCGAGTTCCTCGATCGCCTCGACCACATGCTGTGCCTGGACGAGGATCTGTCCGAATTCGCTCCCGAACATCCGAAGCTCATCGAGGCGCACCGCCGGTTTCCCGGCCTGCGCATGCTGCGCACCGGCCTGGTCTTCGAGGCGCTCGTCCCCGCGGTCCTGGAACAGAAGGTGCACACCATCTCCGCCCACGCGTCATGGCGAAAGCTGGTGCGGCAGTTCGGTGAACGGGCGCCGGGCCCGGCGCCCGCAGGCCTGCTGGTGCCGCCCGGCGCCGATACCTGGCGGCGTATTCCATCCTGGACCTTCCATCGCGCGAACGTCGGTCCGCAGCGCTCGCAAACGATTGTCCGCGCGGCCAGGCAGGCGGACGCACTCGAGCAGTCGGCCGCCCACGATCCCGCAACGGCCGCCCGCCGCCTGCAAACGGTGCCGGGGATCGGCGTGTGGACCGCCGCCGAAATCGGCCAACGCGCCTTCGGCGATGCGGACGCGCTGTCGGTCGGCGACTTCCACCTCGCCGCGGTCGTCGGCTGGACCCTGCTCGGTCACCCCATCGACGACGACGCCATGATCGAATACCTGGAACCGCTTCGCCCGCACCGCTATCGGGCCGTTCGGTTGCTGGAGATCAGCGGCCAGGCGCACAAACCGAAGTTCGGTCCGCGTACCCCGCTCACCGACCACACCTGGCACTGACCACCGCGATGCACCGCGGACTGTCGGCCGGTCAGTGCGACGAGCGCGGGAACACGGCGCGTGGATCGGCCGATGGGCATGCGCGCGAGGCGGCGATCAACACGGCAACGCGCGCTCGTCAAGCACGTATTTGCCCGCTTCGACCAGCGTGGTGCGGGCCCGGCAGCGGACGCGGCAGCGATCGACTGTGCAGTCGATGTGCAGTTGCATTGCGGCGTGGGCTTGTTCGGTAGTCATGATGCCGGGGTCGCGTCCACAGATCAGCAGCTCGGCGACGTGCATGTTCAGGTTGGTCAGTTGCATCACGCGACCTCCGCCCGGCGCCGGTCGGCCCGGAGTCGGCGCGAGCGCCCGGCAGGCGGTTCGTCCCACGGGGATTGCCGGACCGCCATTCCGACGGCCTCCAGTGCGGTGAGGCCGACCTCGTCGGCGAGCTCGCCGACCGTGTCCAAAAGTGACGGAACAACTTCAGCAACCCGCAGTGCGGCAACTGCCTGCGCACAGGTGAGTGTGCGTCCGGGCAGATAGGAAACCACCCAGTTCTCCTGGCCTACGCTGCGCGCCCTGTGCGAGGTCAAATCGCTGGTCATCAAGGACGACGCTATGACATGTACAGCCATGACTCCTCGTTCCTACGTGCGATTCAGTTGGTGTGCCCGGAGGTTTCGCAGAAAGAGGGGGACAGGGCCTGCTCGGCTCCGGGCACACTTTCAGCACACCATCGGCGCAGGACTCAGGCGACGTCCTTGATGGATATCCAAAGATTTGGGGCGAATTCCCAGCACGAAATCCAACCGGGAGGGGAGGATTCTCCATAGTGGACGAAAGAGCCCTCTGCCCAAGCAAAGTCACGGGGAACCGAGCTTGTGGGTCGCCGCGGACTGCCCTTCGGGTGAGCATCCGAGCGCAGAACGGAGCGTGCTGTGTCAGCGAGTTCAGGAGAAGCATCAGCGAGTTCAGCAGAAGCATCAGCGAGTTCGGCTAGAGCGTCATCGATTTCGGCGAGTACATCGGCGAGTTGGGAAGCATCCTCGACCGGATCCACGAGTTCCGCAAGGGCGTCCGGGGGGCCGGACCGGCTGTCCGCCCACAGTGCCTCGTCCACCCTACCCAGGCGCCAGCTGGGTAGATATCTCCGTGACTGGCGCACCCAAGCCGGTCTGACCATTGCCGAGGCGTCCAAGCTCATGGAGTGGGGCGCAAGTACCTTGCAGCGCTTGGAAAAAGGCCAAGCCGACCGCATCCGCACCATCGACATCCAAGAGCTGTGCCGGATCTACGGCATCCCCGACGAGCTCGCCGACGGTCTCAAAGGCCTCGCCCAGCAGGCGGCCGTCAAGAGCTGGTGGCACGCCTACGGCGACCTGATCCCCGAAAACTTCGATGTCTACGTCGGTTTGGAGGCCTCGGCGCAGCAACTGACCTCCTACCAATCCGAACTCGTCCTCGGCCTGCTGCAGACCGCGGACTACGCCATGGCGCTCAATCGCCTCGGCTACCCGAGTGATTCCGATGCGGAGCTCGAGCGGCGTGTGCAGCTGCGGCTGCAACGCCAGGCGTTGATCACCAGGAAGGCCTCGCCTGCCACCGTCGATGTGGTGCTACACGAATCGGTGTTGCGCCGGGTGGTCGGTGGCGCCAAAGTGATGGCGGCGCAGCTACGTCATCTTGCCGATTTCAGTACCCGCGAAAACGTTTCACTGCGTATCCTGCCGTTCGCGGCCGGTGTTCCGCTCGGAGTTTCCACCGGCCCGTTCACGGTTCTGGAGTTCGGAACCGATAGCAAGGGCCAGCCGATCGAACCGCCGGTGGTCTACGCAGAGGGCTTCACCGGCGATCTCTACCTCGAAAGACGTGCTGATGTACGGCGGTACGATCGGGCTCACGAGTGCCTCCAGCGCAGCGCGCTGGATATTCAACCCAGTAGACATCTGTTGCGACAGGTAGCGAAGGAGTATGTGGCATGAGTACGGATCTGGTTGGTGCGCGGTGGTTCAAGAGCACGCGCAGTGGCGCGGGCAAGGACTGCGTGGAAGTAGCATTCCTCGACAGCGGCCGGGTCGGCGTCCGCGACAGCAAGAATCCCGGCGGACCCGCGCTGTTGTTCACCTCGGGCGAGTGGGACAGTTTCACCGCATGCGTGGCGAGTGGCGAATTCTGAAGGAGTCCGAATCGTGAGCATCGATCGTAGCGCGAAGGTTGATCTGGCCGGCGCGGTCTGGCGCAAGGCGGGCAGTGGCGCGGGCAAGGACAGTGTGGAAGTCGCACTGCTGGAGGACGGCCATGTGGGCCTACGCGACGGGAAGAACCCCGACGGCGACGTTCTGATCTTCACCCCCGGCGAGTGGGCCGCATTCACCGCGGGCGTGCATGACGGCGAGTTCGATCGCCCCTGAGACATCTGGCCAGGCCCGGCGGGATACGCCCGCCGGGCCGCGCTGATCCTGCGGCACGGTTCGAGCGGGCTCGGTAGGACCGCCGGACGTTGTTGATCACGAAACGGCGGAGGTTCGGCAACGAAAGTGTGTTTGTCCGGGCTGAGTACCGGGTAGACAACAATTTGTGGACCGTGGGCTAAAGAATTCCCACCCCCGGTACAAGAAATTGCAGCCGGGCGATTGGGTGGAATGGTTGATCGTTGCGCTGCTATTCGCAGTGTCGGCGGTGGGCGTGTTCGTCCTCACCGGCTCGTTCTTGTCGGCGTTGTTCGTCGGAGTGCTGGTGTGGGTCGTCGCTGTCGGGGTAGTCGCGATGTTGTAAGGG
Organism: Nocardia sp. GCM10030253; assembly: GCF_042675075.1. Lineage (NCBI taxonomy): Bacteria > Bacillati > Actinomycetota > Actinomycetes > Mycobacteriales > Nocardiaceae > Nocardia > Nocardia sp. GCM10030253. Next base: position 151,683 of record NZ_JBHTDL010000003.1, read on the forward strand.
TGCGCCGTCCGGCCGGGTATCGACCCGGCCGGTGGTCACGTCGTGATCAGCGCCGGAATAGCTTGTTGCCCAACCAGACCAGTGGGTCGTACTTTTTGTCGGCCACGCGTTCCTTCATCGGGATCAACGCATTGTCGGTGATCTTGATGTTTTCCGGGCAGACTTCGGTGCAGCACTTGGTGATATTGCAGAGGCCGAGCCCCTGCTCGTCCTGAGCGAGGTCGGTGCGATCGGCGACGTCGAGCGGATGCATCTCCAGCTCGGCGATCCGCATCAGGAACCGCGGCCCGGCGAAGGTGGCCTTGTTCTCCTCGTGGTCACGAACCACGTGGCAGGTGTCCTGGCACAGGAAGCATTCGATGCACTTGCGGAACTCCTGCGAGCGCTCCACATCGACCTGCTTCATCCGGTAGTCACCGGGCTTCAGATCGGCAGGCGGCGTGAACGACGGTATCTCCCTTGCCTTCTGGTAGTTGAAGGACACGTCGGTCACCAAGTCCCTGATCACCGGGAAGGTGCGCATCGGGGTGACGGTGATCAGTTCCTCGGGCTGGAACGTCGACATCCGGGTCATGCACAGCAGCCGCGGTCGCCCGTTGATTTCGGCCGAGCACGAACCACACTTGCCCGCCTTGCAATTCCAGCGCACCGCGAGATCGGGCGCCTGGGTGGCCTGCAGCCGGTGGATGATGTCGAGCACCACCTCACCCTCGTTCACCTGCACGGTGAAATCCTGCAACTCACCGCCATCGTTGTCGCCGCGCCATACGCGGAAATTGGCGTCGTAACCCATTGCTACGCGTCACCTTTCGCAGCAGTAGCCGAACCGGCCGGATGAGCGGCGAGATCGTCGGAGTTGTAATACTTTTCGAGCTCGGTCAGCTCGAAGAGTTCGAGCAGGTCCGCACGCATCGGCACCTGTTCCTCCGGCCTGACGCGCACCGGCGGGACGGCCTCGTCCGCATCGGCGGGGTCGATCGAACACACCAGCAGTTTGTTGCGCCAGTCGGCATCCATCGCCGGATGATCGTCGCGCGTATGCCCGCCGCGACTTTCGGTGCGCAGCAACGCCGCCTGCGCGACGCATTCACTGACCAACAGCATGTTGCGCAGGTCGAGCGCCAGATGCCAGCCGGGATTGAACTGCCGGTGTCCCTCCACCAGCACGCCCGCGAAGCGGGTGCGCAGCTCGGCGAGCCGCTCGATGGCCTGCCGCAGTTCGTGTTCCTTGCGGATGATGCCGACCAAGTCGTTCATCGCCTGCTGCAGATCGGTGTGCAGGGTGTAGGGGTTCTCCCCTGTGCCGTCGGCGGGCGGATCGAACGGCGCGACCGCCGCTTTCGCCGCCGTCGCCAGGTCGGTGTCCGCGACGACGGGCCGCTGGCCCAGTTGATCGACATAAATCGCCGCGCCCATGCCCGCCCGTCGGCCGAAGACCAGCAGGTCGGAAAGGGAGTTGCCGCCGAGTCGGTTCGACCCGTGCATGCCGCCGGAGCACTCGCCCGCCGCGAACAGCCCCGGCACGGTCGCCGCTCCCGTGTCCGGGTGGACCTCGATCCCGCCCATGACGTAGTGGCAAGTCGGCCCGACTTCCATCGGCTCCTTCGTAATATCCACGTCGGCAAGCTCTTTGAACTGATGGTGCATCGAGGGCAGTCGCCGCCGGATCTCGTCGGCGGGCAGCCGCGAGGCGATATCCAGGTACACGCCACCGTGCTCGGTGCCGCGCCCCGCCTTCACCTCAGAGTTGATCGCGCGGGCCACTTCGTCACGCGGCAGCAGATCCGGTGTGCGGCGCGCGGAATCGTTGTCGCGCAGCCACTGGTCGGCCTCTTCCTCGGTTTCGGCATACTGCCCCTTGAAGACCGGGGGGATGTAGTCGAACATGAATCGCTCGCCCTTGGAGTTCTTCAGCACCCCACCATCGCCGCGCACACCCTCGGTGACCAGGATGCCCTTCACGCTCGGCGGCCAGACCATACCGGTCGGATGGAACTGCAGGAACTCCATATTTATCAGCGTCGCCCCGGCGCGCAGCGCGAGCGCGTGGCCGTCCCCGGTGTACTCCCAGGAATTGGAGGTCACCTTGTAGGACTTGCCGATTCCGCCGGTGGCGAGCACCACGGCGGGCGCTTCGAACAGGACGAACCGGCCGGATTCACGCCAGTAGCCGAACGCACCCGCGATCCGATCGCCATCCTTGAGCAGCTCGGTGATGGTGCATTCGTGAAAGACCTTGATGCGCGACTCGTAGTCGCCGCTCTCCGCGAAATCCTCCTGCTGTAGCGAGACGATCTTCTGCTGCATGGTGCGGATGATCTCGAGCCCGGTGCGGTCGCCGACATGGGCCAGGCGCGGGTAGGTGTGGCCGCCGAAGTTGCGCTGGCTGATTCGGCCGTCCTCGGTCCGATCGAACAGCGCCCCATAGCTTTCCAGCTCCCATACCCGGTCGGGCGCCTCCTGGGCGTGCAGTTCGGCCATCCGCCAGTTGTTGAGGAACTTGCCACCGCGCATGGTGTCCTTGAAATGGGTCTGCCAGTTGTCCTTTTCGTTGGCATTGCCCATCGAGGCGGCGCAGCCGCCCTCGGCCATCACGGTGTGTGCCTTGCCGAACAACGACTTGCACACCACCGCAACGGAAAGGCCGTGTTCCCTTGCTTCGATTACCGCGCGCAGTCCGGCGCCACCGGCACCGATAACGACGACGTCGTACTTGTGCCGTTCCACTTCTGGCATGGCCGCGAATACTCCTTCAGTTGATGAACCGCAGGTCCGAAATCGTCTCGCTGGCAACCAACATCACGTAGAAGTCGGTCAACACCAGGGTGCCGAGAGTGGTCCAGGCCAGCGCCATATGGCGGGTGTTCAGCTTGGAGACCTGGGTCCAGAACCAGTACCGCACCGGATGTGCGGAGAAATGCTTGAGTCGCCCGCCCGCAATGTGCCTGCACGAGTGGCACGAGAGCGTGTAGGCCCACAGCAGGATCACGTTGACAAGCAGCACGATATTGCCGAGACCGAAGCCGAAACCGCCGGTCTTGCCGTGAAATGCGATGATCGCGTCGTAGGTGTTGATCAGCGAAACCACAATCGCCACATAGAAGAAGTAGCGGTGCGCGTTCTGGATGATCAGCGGCAGCCTGGTCTCGCCGGTGTACTTGGCGTGCGGTTCGGCAACGGCGCAGGCAGGCGGGGAGAACCACACCGCGCGGTAGTAGGCCTTGCGGTAGTAGTAGCAGGTGAGCCGGAAGCCGAGCAGGAACGGCAGCACCACGAAGCCGAGCGGCAGGATCGTGGGCAGGTCGCCGAACGGCGTGCCGAAATGCGTCGATCCCTCCACACACGAGGTGCTCAGGCATGGCGAGTAGAACGGCGTCAGGTAGTGGTAGTCCGGTACCCAATATGCCGTTCGCACATACGATCTGATCGTCGCGTAGACGACGAAGGCGCCGAGGCCGAGCACGGTGAACAGCGGCGGCACCCACCATCGATCGATGCGTAGCGTGCGCTCCGTGATTCGAGCCCTGGTCTTACTGAAAACGCCTGTCCCCGTTTCCGGGGCGGCGGTCGGTGCGGCACTCACAGGTGGATGCCTCGCTGATCTGCTGTGCGGGCGGTCATCGATACCTCCGCAGTCGAATGTGATGCTGAGCACCATACGACACCCCCGCTATCGCTCGAGCGTGGTCCCGGCAATACAGACCCGGCGCAATGCCCGTGATTTGCGCCACATCGACCAGCCGCCGCATCAGTGACGCGCGACAGTGAACCGACCGCAAACGCATCGAACTCGGCTTAAACAGAACGTGATTCGAGCGGGTTTGCGACAAAGTAGACCCGAGGTCGAATAATCGGCCGTTCGGTCGTCACACTGCGGCAATAAATCTGTGGTGACCTTTCCCTTGAGAATTACCCGCTGACATGGGCTGATGCGTGTGTCGCACCGGACGGGCACGCCGGGGGAAGGAGTCACCACCATGAGAAGAGCCGCGATCGTGGCGCCGGTCCGAACTCCGAGCGGTGTCGAGGGGGGAGCGCTATCCGGAATGCCACCGGAATGGCTTGCCTCGACCGTCCTCTCGGCGGTCATCGATCGATCGGGAATAGACCCGATGCGCATCGAAGACGTCGCCATGGCCTGCGTCGATGGCGGCGCAACCAGCGCGCCGGAGCTGAGCAGGCTCGCGGCCCGCGGTGCCGGACTGCCCTTCGCCGTGCCGGGTTTTCTCACCGATCGCCGCTGCGGCAGCGGCCTGCAGGCCGTGATCACCGCGGCGATGATGGTGCAGACCGGCGCCGCCGACGTGGTGGTCGCGGGCGGTGTGGAAAGCGCCGCGGACACGGTGACCTGCCATGGCGACCCGATCCGGCCAGGCGATCTTGCGAATGCCGAAGACCTGGCCCGCCATTACGGAATCACCAGGGCCGAAGCCGACGAGTTCGCCGTGGCGAGCCATCGCAAGGCGGCCCGCGCGTGGCGACAGGGCTTCTTCTCCGCCGAGGTGATTCCGGTCGGCGTGGTGGAAGAGGGCCACGACTGGTCCGATTCCCTCACCGACACCGCGTCGCGGCATCAGATCCTGCGGGACGAGGGTGTGCGTGACGATGTCTCGACGCACACCCTCGCCGCACTGCGCCCGCTGATCTCCCGGGGCGTCGTGACCACCGGAAACATGAGCGCGCACCGGCACGGTGCGTCCGCCTGCCTGCTTGTGGCCGAGGACCGGCTCGACGAACTCGGCCTGTCCCCCATGGCCTATCTCGTAGGCTGGGCCGCGGCCGGGTGTGATTCCGACACGGCGACTCTCGGCGCGGCCCCGGCCGTCGCCAAGCTGCTCGGCCGCACCGGCTTCACCCTCGACGACGTCGACCTGGTCGAGGTCAACGAGGGTTTTGCCGTGGAAGTGCTTGCGCTGGCCCGGGAATGGGACTTCGACACCCGCGACCGGCTCAACGTCAACGGCTCGGCGATCGCCCTCGGCCACCCGGTCGGCGCCACCGGCCTGCGCATCATGACGACGATGCTGCACGAACTGGCGCGTACCGGGGGCCGCTACGGGCTGGAGGCGATTGCCCTCGGCCACGATCACGGCATCGCCGCCCTGTTCGAATCAGCAGCGACGACTCCCGCCGCGACCGCGCCGCTCGGCGCCCGCTTCCATGGCTCTCGCCCCCGCCGATTCGGCAGACACCGGGCCTGAGACACGGATCAACCGCCCGGGTTCAGCTGCTCCGGGCGGCCGCCAGCAACGTCTACTTCGTGCGCGGGCGGGAGTGGAAGCCGAGCCCTTCGTCCTGCGCGCCCATCCAGGCCGCCTCGTCCGACTTGCTGTCGGGGACATAGATGGTGTCCTGGGGTCGGCGGGTGATCTCCGGCGGCGGCGACTGCTCGAGCTCGTCGGCGTCGATGACGAGCCGCTCGAGGTCGTTCTCCAGTCGTCGCACAGTGTTTGCGTCGCCGTAGTGCGAGCGCAGTGCGCCGATGGATTGCCGGAGCTGGCCGACCGCATAGCGGAGTTCCGCGATATCGCTGCGTGTCATCGTTACCTCCTGTGTTCCTTGGCGGACATACGAACTCGGTGCACAGCGGTGTTTCCATAGTCTGCCTCGGAACGTGCCGCACCAAGTTGTGTGACTCACCACACAACGTGATCTCCAACACAGTACGTGAGGAATCGTGATTTGGCTCGTCGGTATCCGACTCCGGCGGTTCGCTCAAATGTTGCCAGCGGCGCTGCGGATGATTGCCTTCAGCCGACGGCGGTGTACTCCGATCCCTGTCCGCGCATGCCCGCGAAAACCCGATCGACCAGCCTGACGATGGACAGCGCCACTTCCTCGGCGCACTCCAGGATCACGCTGTGGCCCGCGCCCTCGAGTCGGACCAGCTCGGATTCGGCCAGTTGCGAGGCGAGCACCACCGAATGTGCGAACGGCACCACGATGTCCGCGGAGCCTGCCAGCACGAGCGCCGGGATGGTGCCGAGCCGGTGCAGTGTCGCGGTCTCGTCGAAGTTGATCAGCGAGGCGAGGAAGCTCGACATGGTCAGCAGCGGGGTCTCGTTCAGCATTGCCGTCGCGACCGCGACCACCCGGGGATTCACCTTCCTTGTACCGAAATTCGCCTCGCGAAGGATCGGCTCGAAGATCCGGCGGGACATCCGCTTGGACGCCTGCATGACCCGTGGTGCGCGTAGCACCGCCGCCTGCAGCGAGTTCACCGCACGCCGGTGCAGGAAGCGGCCGAGGCCCACCTCGGTGATGCCGTTGGCCGCGCCCGCGATCAGGCCGACGCCGACGACGCGGGTGCCGATCGCCTCGGGGAACAGGCGGGCGTAGGCAAGGGTGACCATGGCGCCCATGGAATGGCCGACCAGGATGATCGGGCCGGTCGGCGCCACCGCCCGCAGCACGGCGTCGAGGTCGTGCGCGAGCTGGTCGATGGTGTAGCTCGAGTGATCGGCCACACCCGATTCGCCGTGGCCGCGGTGGTCGTAGAAGACCATCCGGGTCGCGGGTCCCCACTGGCGCAACAGCTGGTCGCGCAGGAAGGACCAGGATTCGGTGCGCAGACAATGGCCGTGCACGAAGACCACGGTCAGCGGCGCGTCGTCGGCGCCGAAGGTGCGGACCGCGATCGGGACGCCATCATCGGCCGACACCGTTACACGGTGGCCGTCATAGTCGGCGGCGACTCGGGCGATGGTCGTGGACATGAAGGTTCTCCTGGGTCGGGTCACCTCGGACGGAGCGTCCTTGCTTGGTTGTCGGTAGTCATTTCCTTCGCGTTAGCGGCTCATACCTGCCGTTATGTACACGATGCGCAACCGACGCCGGTGATCGACATCGCCGCCGACCCGGCGGATCTCGATCGTGGAATCTACGAAACCGTAGGTCAAACGCTAGATTCGGGTAGACATCCATGATCAACCGCTTCGGTTGCCGGCCATCGGCGGATTGATCAGATTGCCTAGAGTCCCCTAGATTTTGTTATCGAACGGTCATGTTCGCCTGTATCCGAAATCTATGGGTATCTAGCGATTTTTCAATACTGGTGCAGACAGTTCGATCGGCCGTACCAGCGGCACGTTGGTGACCCGGGGGGTTACCTGACGTGGCGTCGAGGTACGGCCGATCGGAACCGATGGCTACGCGTGGGTTCTGGTGGAGGGCAAGAACGGGCGTAGCAGGTTCGCCTCGGTCGACGGACCCACCTGCCATTCGGCGATCCACGGCCCGGTGCCCTCGCTCGGATCCAGCACACCCTCCTCCAGCCAGCGGTAGCGACCGTCGAGGACGCCCCGGGTGAGGGTGCGGTCCTCATCGTCGGTGTTGTCCCACAGCGCGTCGAACAGCTTGCGCACCCGGACCCGTGACTGCCTGCAGAACGTATCGGCGAGTTCCTCGGCGGAGGTGGCCTCCTCGGCGCCCGCGGCGCGCAGGGCATGCGCCCGCACGCAGGCCGCCGACATCGCGAACAGCTCGGCGCCGATATCGACGATCCGGCCGAGGAAGTTCTGCCGGTACTCCAGGCCCGCCTGCCAGCGGCCCATCGCGTACATCAACGATCTGGCCTGCTTACGCGAATTGCGCTCGACGAACCGGAGGTGACGCGCCAGCGACCCGAACTCGGCATAGGTCGCGGGCACGGTGCCCGCGCCGACCGCCAGCTGCGGGAACCACTTGGCATAGAACCCGGTCGCACCGACGGCTGCCTTGGCCTTGGCCTTGAACTCAGCGTTGCGATCGACGAGCGCCCCGGCCGCGGACATGTGCGCGTCGGCCATTTCCCTGGCGACCAGCAGCCGCATGATCTCGCTCGAGCCTTCGAAGATGCGGTTGATCCGCAGATCGCGGACCAATTGCTCGGCGCCTACCGCGCGTTCGCCGCGCGCTTGGAGTGAAGCCGCCGTCTCGTAACCGCGGCCGCCACGGATCTGCACGAGCTCGTCGGCAATCCGGCAGCTCATTTCGCTGGCCCACAGTTTGGCGAGCGCAGCCTCGATCCGGATGTCGTTGCGGCCCTCGTCGCACATCGTCGCGGACAGGTCCAGTGCCGCCTCCAGGGCATAGGTGGTGGCCGCGATGTACGAGATCTTCTCGCTGACGGCGGCGTGCTCGCCCACCGGCCTGCCCCACTGCACCCGATGGGTGCTCCATTCCCGCGCGATCTTCAGCGACCACTTCGAGGCCGCCGTGCACAGCGCGGGGATGGCGAGACGACCGGCGTTCAGCGTGGTGAGCGCGATCTTCAGGCCGTCGCCCTCGCGGCCGACGAGGTTGCGCTTGGGAACGCGGACATTGTGCATCCTGGTCACACCGTTCTCGATGCCGCGCAGGCCCATGAACGAATTGCGCCGCTCCACGGTGATCCCCGGTGAATCGGCCTCGACGATGAACGCCGAAATGCCGCCGCGATGCCCCTCGCTCTTGGGCACCCTGGCCATCACCACCAGCAACTCGGCGACAACGCCGTTGGTGGTCCACAGCTTGACGCCGTTGAGCTCGTAGGCCTCGCCATCCTCGATCGGAGTAGCACTGCTCGCCATCCGAGCGGGGTCGGAGCCAACGTCGGGTTCGGTGAGCAGGAAGGCACTGACCGCGCCCGCGGCGCAGCGGGGCAGAAACTCGGCCTTCTGCTCGGCGGTGCCTGCCAGCTTCAGCGGCTCGGGAACGCCGATGGACTGGTGTGCCGACAGCAGCACCCCGAGCGCGGGGTGCGCCGAGCCGATCAGCATCAGCGCTCGGTTGTAGCCGACCTGGGAAAGCCCTTGGCCGCCGTACTCTTCCGAAATCTTCAGCCCGAAGCAGCCGAGCTCGGCGAGGCCCTTCACGTATTCGTCCGGTATCCGGGACTCCGCTTCGATCACGGCGCCGTCGATCGTTTCGCAGAACGGCCGCAGCCGGGCCAGATAGGCCTCGGTGCGCGCGGCATCCTCGGCGCTCGGTTGCGGGTAGGGGTGGATCAGATCGAGCCGGAACCGTCCGAGAAACATCTCCTTGGCGAACGATGGTTTGACCCAACTGGTTTCGCGAGATTCCTCGACGAGTGCGCGGGCCTGTTCTTCGGTCGCGTCGACTTTCGCGGTGGTCGCCATGATGTCCTCCTCGGACGTGATCAGGATCACATTCGAGTGTAGGAACTTTAGTTACCGGCCGGTAGGGCTTCCGGTCCAGAGATTTCTACAGATCTCTAACGATCTTGTTGAACGGGCAAGTGCGCAGCAATCAAACGCTGCGCAGATAGCGGCCGAAGTGCGGCACCGTGAACCCGATGGTGCCGCGCTCGGCCGAATAGATCAGGCCTTTCTTGATCAGTCCGTCCCTGGCCGGCGACAGTGAGGCCGGTTTGCGCCCGAGTTCGGTGGCCACCGCGGAGGTCGCCACCGGACCGTCGTCCCCCGCCAGATCGGCCATGGCGCGCATATATTCCCGCTCGGCAGGCGTTGCGCGCTCGTAGCGAGAGCCGAAGAAGCCGACGGCCAGTTCCTCCTCGGCGGTCGGTGCCGCCACCTCGACGTCCTCGATGCCGATCGGGCTCTCCGGAGCCTGGTCCCAAGCGGCCTTGCCATACGCCTGCACGAAATATGGGTAGCCATCGGCCTTTCGGTACAAGGCATCCAGTGCCGCGTCGGTGAACTTCACTTCCTCGCGCTCGGCGGGTGCGATGAGTGCCCGATCGGCCGATTCGCGGTCGAGGCGATCGATGCGGTGATAGCTGAAAAGTCGCTCTGAGTAGCTTTTCGACGCGGAAAGCACCGCGGGCAGATGCGGTAGACCGGCGCCGACGACGATGAGCGGCGCTGCGTCCTGGCTCAATTCGTGGCAGGCGCCGCAGATGGCGGAGATGTCCGATGGGCCGAGGTCCTGCATCTCGTCGATGAAGATCGCGATGCCGACACCGATGTCGCTGGCCAGCGCGGCCGCCTCTTTGAGTAATTCGATGAGGTCGATTTCGATGTCGCCGGAATCGGCGCGACCGGTCACCGCGGGCACGTCGATACCGGGCTGCCAGCGCTCCCGCATGCCCTTGTCGGCGGTGGACCGCAGCGCGAAAGCCTTGAGGATGCCGAGGAAGTCGTCGACCCGTTCCGGATTGCGGTGCCCCATGGCGATCGCGCGGACCGCCATGTGCAGCGCCGAGGACAGTGGGCGGCGCAGTTCCTGATCCGGTCGCGCCTCGATTTTGCCGGTGCCCCAACCGCGGGAGACGGCGGCGGAGCGAAGTTGGTTGAGCAGCACCGTTTTTCCGACGCCGCGCAGTCCGGTGAGCATGACGCTGCGCTCCGGCCTGCCGCGCGCGATGCGTTCCAGCACGATGTCGAAGGCAGTGAGTTGCTTGTCGCGCCCGGCCAGTTCGGGTGGGCGCTGTCCGGCTCCGGGAGCATACGGATTCCGCACGGGGTCCATGCCCACACACCGTAGCTCGTCATCTCCTATAAATCTGCGGATGTCTACGGCGTGTCCTAGATACGGCTAGCGGTATGAATTGCAGGCTGTTTCGAGCGACCTGCAAGCAGTCGCAAGCGGTGTTGTTTCGAGCGACCTGCAAGCAGTCGCAAGCGGTGTTGTTATTGCACTATTGCTATCGCCACGGAAATCTTTACGCTGGTGGCCGTTCGGTGAACGGTCCAGCGCAGGAATGGAGGGGCATGTCCGAGGAATCCACTCCGACCACCACCGCCGAGGTGGTCGAAGCCTGGAACGTGCCTGCCGGCGCGACGGTGGCCGGACGCATTCGCTCCAACATCCTGGTTGCCATCGAGCGCGGTTACGACGATCCGCAGCTCGTTGCCGATCTGGCGGTCGGACCGCTGGTCATGGCGCTCGGGCAGCTCGAGGTCGGCCTCGCCGAGGCACTGCGCCGTATCGATGAGCTCGAGCGGGCATTGGCCGAGCGCTCCGGCGACGATGCTGGGCGACCGTCCGAATCCTGATCGCGCAGGCCGGATCCGGCTGCGACTTTCGATTGCATAACGCATTCGATTCGGTCGATATCGTGTCGTGATCAGTCGGGCGTGTCGCTGTTCCGGCCGCTCGTGCAGGCAATATGTCCGACCCGGAAAGCGCGCTGGTCTGTGGGCTGGACAACACCGCGCCCGCATCGTAATCTCTTCGTGACTTCAGGGAGTCTGTCGCTTCGTAAGAGAAACGGCGCCAGGGAGTCACCGCCTAATCGGCTGCCGGGACCATCAACTCTCGACTGTCGTGCCGGGGATCCACAGGTTGTCTGTGGTGAATCCTCACAAGCCATTTCGGTTGGTGAGGTTCGGTTGGTGCAGGGTCGTCTTCTGGCCCGAGCCCTAGCTGATCCGGTCGGCGGGAGAGCAGGAAGATCGGAGACTCAGCTCGGTGGGTAAACACAGCTTGCAGCGGGAATCTCGGCTACCGAATTCCGTCAAGGGTGCCCTCGTCATGGGCGCGGTGGCCGCATCGACAGGTGCGATGCCCGCGGTTCCCGCGATGGCCGCCACCATCAATATCCCCGGTATCGGCGACTTCGACGTCCCGGTCCCGCAGGAGTTCGAGCAGCCGGTTCAGCAGCTCAACCAACAGATTCAGCAGGCCATGACCGCGATGCCGGTGGCGCCGCAGGCCCCGATGGCCGCTCCGCAGATGCAGATGCCCAGCTTCGGTGCGCCCAACTTCCAGGGGATGTTCCAAGCGTCGCCTGCGAACATCGCGCTCGACGCGGCCAAGACCAAGGTCGGCGCCCAGTACTCCTGGGGTGCCGCAGGGCCCTACAGCTTCGACTGCTCGGGTCTGGTCCAGTGGGCATACCGTCAGGCCGGAGTCGAGCTGCCGCGCACCAGCTTCGAGCAGTCGCACGTCGGCGCGCCGGTCGCGTTCAGCGAACTGCAGCCTGGCGACATCGTTGTGACCGCCGGCGGCGGCCACGTCGGTATGTACGCGGGCGACGGCAAGCTGCTGAACGCGGTCCAGTCGGGTGACCCTGTTTCCTACACCCCGCTGCGCCCCGACATGGTTGTTACGGCGCGCCGTATCGTCTAACGGGTGGCACCAGCCGTACCCGGCACCCAGCACGCCGCGACACAGGCGCGAGTCGACTCGTGGACGTGGGCGGTGCGTCTATTCAAAACAAGGTCCGCGGCCGCCGAGGCGTGTCGTGGAGGGCACGTCCGCGTCAATGGCGCCGCGGCCAAACCTGCCCACCCCGTACACCCCGGCGATGAGGTCCGAATCCGCGCCGGTGGTATCGAGCGCATCGTGATCGTGGAGCGGATCGTCACCAAACGTGTCGGTCCCCCGATTGCCGCGCAATGTCTGATCGACCGCAGCCCGCCGCCGCCCTCCCGCGAGATCCTCGCGACGTTGCCGCGCCGCGACCGGGGTTCCGGTCGGCCGACCAAACGTGAACGCCGAGAGACAGATCGGCTGCTCGGCAGAGAAGACAGCTGAGCTCCGGTCGCCGACGTCCTTGGCCTTCTTGTGCACGATCAGGGGTACCCGTCACCATCGCGCGGCAACAGCGAAGCCCTACGACCGATGCGGTGGCGGTTGGGCGCCGATAGCCGCCAGATGCGGTAGTCGTCCTGCGCCGTACAGTTTCCGGCATTCGCCGCGCCGCAGCTTGCCGCTGGAGGTTTTCGGGATGCGGCCGGGCTCGACCAGGACGACCGCACCCGGCACCACTTCGTGCGCGGCGGCGATCGCGATGCGGATGCGCCGTGCGAGCGCGGCGAGTTCGTCGGCCTCGGTGGGCTCCGCTGTCGCAAGCTCGGCGACCACCACCAGGTCCTCGCGGTGGCCGTCGTCGTGCCCGAATGCGGTGACATGACCGGTGCGCACCTCTGGTGCGCACGCGGCCACCGTTGTTTCGATGTCTGCCGGATAGTGGTTGCGGCCGTCGATGACGATGAGGTCCTTGAGTCGACCCGCGATGTAGAGCTGCCCTTCGTACCAGAAGCCGAGATCGCCGGTGCGCAACCAGGATGCGGTACTGCCTGGCAGCCAGGCGCCGAAACTCGTCGAGGTCGCGACGGGGTTGTCGTAGTAGCCCGCGCAGACATTCGGGCCCGCGACCCAGATTTCACCGACTGTCGCCTCCGCGACCTCGATCCGCTCGACCGGGTGCACGACCGCGACCAGCTGGCCCACCCCGGTCCCGCACCCGACGAGGGGTACGCCATCGGGTGCTGCGGCCGCCAGGCCGTGTGCCAAGGCGGCACGATCGAATCGGCGTGCGACCGGCTCGTCGTCGGGCTCGCAGATCGTCACCGACAGGGTCGCCTCGGCCAGTCCGTAACCGGGGGTGTGCGCATGGCTGCGGAAGCCGTAGGCGGCATAGGTTTCGGTGAAGTCAGCCAGTGCTTCGGCGCGGATCGGTTCGGCGCCGTTGAGCAGTGCGTCCAGGCCGGACAGGTCAAGTCCGGCCCGTTCCTCGGGGGTGGTCGCCGAGACCGCGAGTGTCAGACCGAAATTAGGACCGCCGGTGGTACCGGCCCGGTATTCGCTGCAGGCGCGCAACCAGCGGATCGGTCGCTTCACGAATTCCGCGGGTGCCAGGGTTACCCCGTGCACCCCCGAGTACAGCGGTAGCGAGAGGGCCAGGACCAGGCCCATATCGTGGAAGAACGGCAGCCAGGTCACAATGGGCTTGTGCCGGACAGCGGGCACCGCGGACCACAACTGATTCAGCGCCGCGGCCAGATTCGCGTGTGTTACCTCTACTCCCGCAGGCGCTTTGGTAGAGCCGGAAGTGTATTGCAGGTAGGCGAGATCCGTGCGGAGTGTGTCGATCACCGGATTTGCCACGGCAGCTGCCGCGGACACGGTGACATCCTCCGGGAGCTCGAGCACCTGGCCGAGTGCCGGGCCGAAGAGCTCGGAGGTCGTGCGGTCCGCCGCCGAGATCAGGCTCAGCGATGGTCGGGCGTCGGCAAGCGCGCCGTCGAGCCGAGCCCGATTGTGCGTGCCGATTGCCGGAAAGAGTGGGACGGCAACACGATTGCTGTAGAGACAGGCCAGGAACGCTACGACGTAGTCGACGCCGTGTGCACACATGATCGCGACCCGGTCGCCCGGATCGGTCGAAATCCTGAGCTGCTGCGCGAGCCTGCCCGCGGCCGTATGCAATCGGGCATAGCTCATCGAGACCGGAACGCATTCGGCACCGCTATAACGCAATTCGGTATAGGCGTCGGCATCGGGTTTGGTACGAGCCCATTCGGCGACCCGAGCGGCCAGCTCATTGGGCATGGGTGTGGATATCACGTGGCCTCACGAGGATTCGCCGCGGCGACCCGGTCGGCGAGGGCCGCACCGAGTGCGGTGATGGTCGGGTGCTTGAAGAGCTCGGCGGTTGAGATTCGGATATTGAGCCGGGCTTCGAGGTTGCGCCGCATCTCGATGCCGAGCAACGAGCTGAGGCCGAGTTCATTGAAATCGGCTGTTGAATCGAGGTGTTCGGCAGGCAAGTCGAGGGTGGCGCTGAGCACCGCGCGAATGATCGCGGGCAGTGTCTCGGCCGGATTGTCTCCGGCCTGCGCGGGAGCCGGGTCGGTTACCGGTTTCGATGCGGCAGCCGCCGCGGATTTCTCGGTGGCTGCGAGTAAGTCCCTGAGCCGCAGGGCAACCGGAGATGTGTCGGAAGTCGGTGTGTAGTCCAACGCGAGAAGGTAGGCGCCGTCGTAGTGCAGCGCCTGAGCAAGCAGTTCGGCACCGCGAGCGGTAGTGAACGCGGAGATCCCCGCGCGCCGCAGGTGTGCCGCCCCGCCCGCGGCCTCGGCAAGGCCGGATTCCCAGACACCCCAGCCGATGCTCAGTACTCGACGTTCTGGATAGATGAGAGCGAGTGCGTCCATCGCGGCATTGGCGCCCGCGTAGGCGGCCTGCCCCGGTGCGCCGAGTGCGCCGGTGGCGGAGGAGAACAGCAGCACGAAATCGGTGGGATCGGATGTGGTGAGTTCGATCAGATTGCTTGCGGCACGGTGTTTCGGCGCGAACATTCGCGCGAGTTGCCGACCGGTGACCGCGTCGAATGCCGCGTCCTCCAGACTGCCGGCAGCGTGCACGATGCCGCGGATGGTCGATCCGCATTCACGAATATCGTTGAGCGCGTTGCACAGATCGCTTCGATCGGCGGCATCGCACCGAACCACGACGATCCGGTCCTCCATACCCTCCAGCAGTGCGGGCACCGGTCTCGGTGCGCGGGTCAGCACCACCACATCGTGCGCCCCCGCGTCGAGCAGCCACCGCACCGCGATTGCGCCGAGCGCGCCGAGTCCACCGGTGACCACGTAGGTTCCGTTGGTGTCGATGGGCCCGGGCGTTCCAGATCGGACGCGTGCTGGGGTGAACCGGCGAACGGACGTGGTGCCACGCGAGATTCGCAGCTCCGCAGGCGTCCGTTCGGCCTGCTCGGCGGAGGTCTCCATGATGATGCTGTGCAGCAGCGCGGCGCTCTCCGCGGCTGCGTCGCTCCACACCAGCCGGACGTCGCGTCCCGATTCGAGCTGTAGGGAGCGCACCAACCCGGCGATCGCCATCGGCACCGAGCTGTCGCCGCGGCGGACCGGCTCGTGCGGTGTCGTCGTGATGGCGGGCAGGGCATGTTCCGGGAGCACGACCGTCAATGAGGCAGTGGCGTCGTCGGATTGGACGCGCTGGATGACATCGAGGATTCGCCCGACAGCGGGGACCGGGCCGGGAACTTCTGTCTGTTGCACCCTATCGGGTTCTGACGGCCAGACCAGTACTACCGCGGTGCGAGACGCCGGGGTCCGGCCCGCGAGCACGGCGGAGACGATCGGGCCCGCGGCGTCGGGCTCGCGCGCGACCCGTTCGGTGGGCAGCGTGCGGTCGAGTTCCCTGGTCAGCCGAATGGCCAACTCTGATTCCCCGATCACGAGAGCTCGTTGCGTGTGGGCAGATCCACGTGCCGCCCGGCCGGTCGACGCTTCGGTAACCGACCCGAGCCGTACCGTGCGCCACGTCTCGCGTCGGAAAGGGCCAGTGGCCGACTTGAATTCGATCCGTGGCAGGTACGCACCGAGCGCCGCGAACCGGACCATGACACCGGACAGTGCGAGTACCGGGACGCCGTACTGGTCGGTGCCGACAATGTCACCGGTCAGGCCGGTATCCGTGCGTTCCCGAACGAATGCGTGTGCCTCGAGCACCACCCGATCCGATTCCGTGGACAGCCAAGCGGATTCGAAGCCGATAGGCAGCGGGACCGCGTCGGAAGGCAGACTGTCGAAGCTCGCGCCCGCGAGCAGTTGCAGGCAGCCGTCCAGTGTTGCCGCGCGCTGCAGCGGTGCGGAATCGAAGGTGCCCAGTGCGCGATCGTGCCCGGCCTCGATGGCCCGCAGTGGCCGGAAGCCCGGTCCGTATTCGAGCTGTCGCCCGCGCAGAGCCTGGTAGAAAGCATCGAGATCGATTCTGCGCATGCGATGGCGCGCAGCCCGATTCGCGTCGACAACCCGCATCCACGCGACGATATCCGCGGGTGTCGGGCCACCGCTGAGCCGAGCCGAGGCCAGCGTCCCGGCACCCGCGACCTCCGCCCGTACACCTTCCTCCTCGGCGTTCCGCCGATAGGTGACCGCGGGCAGCGCGGACAGATCAGTCCGCTCGTGCACCGCGAAGTCGGCAACCGTCGTGGCCGCCACGCCTGCTGCCGACCCGTACGCCATGTGCAGCAATCGGCGCAGCCAGAACACGGCGGGCACTGTCGGCACCCCTTGCACTACATGGTCTACGAGATCATCGGCGGGGAAAGCGGATTCATCGATACTGCGATCATCGGTCTCGTTGAATCCGCCGCGCCGTGCGAGGGTGCTGGACGCGACGGATGCACCGTTGCCGCTCAATCCGATGGGTGTGCGCGCAACGACGGACGCTTTGATTTCGGGCTCGTTGATCAGTGGGAATCGACGCTCGAGCCAGTGCCTGCGTGGCGGCCCTGCGGTCAATGGTCCGTGCGTGGACCAGTCGACGGAACGTCCCTCGATGGAAAGGCGTCCGAGGCAGGTCAGAAAGGCCGCTGCCTCGTCATCGCGCCCGGCGACGGGGTGGGCCGAATCCTGGAAGTCGGCATATTCGCGCAAGGCTGGTATCAGCACGGGTTGTGGCGCGATCTCCAGCACGGTGGAGAGCCCGTCGGCGGCGGCCCGCTCGATGGCCGCGGCGAGTTCTACTGTGCCCGAGGCATTGTCGGCCCAATAGTTGGCGTCCATTTCGGCGGTGGTGATCGTTTTGCCCTGGTGCGCAGTGGAATAGATGGGAGTGTGTGGCACCAGCGGGTCGAGATCGTCGAGTGCGTCGGCGAATTGCGGAAGCACCGCCGCGACCTGTGGACTGTGCGCGGCGAAGTCCACGGCGATTCGCTGGGCGAACAGGCCGCGGCGCTTGGCCCGGCGCACGACGGTATCCACGTATCGGAGCGCCCCCGAGACAACAACCGAACGCGGTCCGTTGATCGCCGCGATACCCACCATCGCCCGCAGCGGTTCCACCAGATTCGCCGCCTCGTCCGGCGCCGCCTCCACCACGGCCATCGCACCGTGGCCGTCGAGTTGCGCCAGAATTCTGCTGCGCTGCACGACGACTCGGGCAGCGTCCGACAACGGCAACGCGCCACTCACGGCCGCACCGGCCACCTCGCCGAGGCTGTGGCCGACTACGGCGTCGGGTGTGACACCCCACGACGCCAGCAGTTTCGCCATTCCCACCTGGAAGGCGAAGATCGCAGGCTGCACGAGTTCGGTGGCAGCACTGCCGTTGCCCTCACTCGGGGGAGTGAGGGCAAACCCTTTGCGTGGCGTCCAGACCCGCGGCCCGCCCGCATCGGCAATCGCGTCGGCAGCCTCGGTGACGGCCGCGGCGAACACCGGATAGCGGGCCGCCAGCGCCCGCCCCATCTTCGAATGCTGGCCTCCCTGTCCGGAGAACAGGAACAAGACCCCGCCCTGTCGTCGTACCGAATTCGGACCGAGCACACCGGCACCGGAGTCGCCGGCGGCCAGGGCTCGCAACCGGTTGACAGCCTCGCCCTTGTCACAGGCGACAACTGCGGCCCGAGTGCTCTCCGGGATCAATCGTGCTGTGGCTGAACCGAGTTGTCGCAGTGGATTGGAACCGGTGTCGTGGTGAGCTTCGCCGGTGGTGTCGAGATCGGAATCGAGCAGGTCGGCCCAATGCTCCGCACGTGCACGCAGGTCCGCGATATCGCGCCCGCTCACCGCGATGAGCACAGGCGGCTCGGCGCCGCGCTGTGGGTGTGTGTTGGCAATGCCGCGCAGGACCACGTGGGCATTGGTGCCGCCGAATCCGAACGAGCTCACCCCGGCGCGGCGTTCGGTCACCGGGGTATCGCTCCAGCTGGTGGGTTCGGTCGGTACGCGCAGTCCGTTTTCGGCGAGTTTCAGTAAAGGATTCTCGGTGTGGAAGTTGATGGTCGGCGCGATCACGCCGTGCCGGATGGACAGCGCCGTTTTGATCAGGCCGATGACGCCCGCCGCCGCCTCCATGTGCCCGATGTTGGATTTGATCGAGCCGATCCAGGTCGCCTCGGCGTGGTCACCGCGCAGCACCGCCGCGATGGCGCCGACCTCCACCGCGTCACCCAACGGCGTACCGGTGCCATGGCATTCGAGGTAGCCCGCGGTGCGTGGGTCGAGTCCGGCGTTGGCCCACGCGGCGCGCAGGGTTTCCTGCTGGGCGCGGCCGTTCGGCGCGTACAGGCCGTTGGAGCGACCGTCCGAGCCGACCGCGGAGCCCACGATCTCCGCGTACACCCGGTTGCCCTCACGTAGCGCATCGGCGGTGCGCTGCAGGACAACCACGCCGCAGCCGTCGCTACGGGCGTAGCCGTCGGCCGCGGCGTCGAATGGTTTGCAGCGGCCGTCGGGCGCGAGGAATCCGCCCTCGGCCAGGTAGTCCGAGGTATGCGGCAGCAGCGCGAGGTTGACCCCGCCCACGATGGCGAACGGCACCGCGTCGTCGGCGAGCAGGCGCAGCGCGAGATCCACCGCGGCCAGCGAGGACGAGCAGGCACTGTCCACCACCAGGCTCGGTCCGTGCAGGTCGAGCACGTAGGACAGCCGATTGGCGATGATGCTGAGCGCGGAGCCGGTCACCGCATAGGGTGCGTCGTTCCCGCCACGGCCGAGCACCGCGATCCCGTGATCGTAAGCGCACGCACCGAAGATCACCGCTGCGCCGGAGCCCCTGGTGCGATAGCCGATTCCCGCATCATCGATGGCCTCGATCGCGACTTCCAGCGCAAGCCGCTGCTGGGGATCCATCAGCGCGGCCTCCCGGCCGGAGATGGCGAACCAATCGTTGTCGAAGGATTCGACATCGTCGAGATATCCGCCGCGGCGCGAACCTCGCCGCCCGGCCGGTGGTTCTCCGGTGGCGTCCCTGCCCTCGAGCAGCATCCGCCAGAATTCGGCCACGTCCGCGGCCCCCGGTACTCGGCAGCCGACACCGACGATCGATACCGGCGGAGACGGTCGGCCGGTTGTGGTGGCGGTCATCGCATCGCGAGATGCTCGACCAGTTGCTCGATATCCGGGTGGTCGTATAGCGCGGTGAGCGAAATCTCGACTCCCATGGCATCTTCCAGCTGTGCCGTGAGCCGGGCGAGTTGCAGCGAGCTCAGGCCGAGTTCGCTGAACGGGGCGCTGGTCGATACGGTCGCTGCCTCGACACCGAGCAGATCCGCGATCGCGGCGACGGCTGCGGTGGTGAGTGTGGTCCGCCGGAGACTGGACACGATCCGTTTCCCCTCCCCTTCGACCGAAAGTTGCCGCACGGAGGCTGGTGACCGCCGCGGCCGGTACCCCCAAGAATTATGCCGCAGAAATCGTCGTGGGCAAGGCCGGAAATTGCCTGGGCCCGACGCTTTCACCGACCGTCGTGATCGCTTACGGTGGCACGATGCCCGACAGCAGCGAGCGGACGCCGACCCTGCCCACCGTCTTGCGCTGTTGCGCCGCATTGGCGGCGACGCCGGGACGGTTGCTGCGTCCGCGTCGCCCCGATGCCGAATTGCTCGCGAGTCTGAACGACCCGCAGCCGCTGCCACCCGCGAAGGTCACCGTTGGTCTCACCGTGCTGATGCAGGGCAGGATGTCGGCACCGACGACCATCGTCGCCGAGGGTGTGCGGAGCTTGGGTGAGCTGCCGATGACGATGTCCACCTACCTGATCGAACACCCGAGTGCCCGCTTCCTGGTGGATCCGGCACTGTGCTCCGGTGTGCACGATCGGGTGCTGCCCGAGCTGCCGTTCCCGATCCCGTTGCTGGTGGCCCCGGACAAACCCGTGCTCGGCCTGTCCGATGCCCTGGCCGCCCGCGATATCGCCGTCGCCGCGATCGACTTCGTGATTCCGACCCACCTGCACTGGGACCATGTGTCGGGTCTACTCGAATTGCCCGATTCGGTCCCGGTCCGCCTCCCGGCCGCCGAGCACGCCTGGGCTCTCGGTGGCGAGCACGCCCCGATCGGCGTTGCCCGCGGTCCATTGCGGGCCCGCACCTTCGAAACATTCGAGCTCGATGGGCCACCGGTCTCGACCTTCCCGCGCAGCAAAGACCTGTTCGGCGACGGCTCGGTGCTGCTTGTCGATCTGGCCGGGCACACGCCGGGCAGCATCGGCGTGCTGCTCGCGGTCGACGATGGCAGTCGCGTGCTGTTGGCCGGTGACGCGGTTTGGAACAAACTCCAAGTCGAGCTGATTCGAGAGAAGGCGCCGATGCCGGGGCAGTTGTTCGACGCCGACCGCGATGCCGCTTTCGCCACCATCCACCGGTTGCACGCGTTGCCCGACGGCGTCGAAATCATCGCGGCCCACGACTACACGGCCGTCGCCGCGCTGGCGGCCGAATAGTCCCGTTTGCTGATTTTCCGCAAGCCGCTTAGGTTGACGTACATGCTTTACGGTCGCGCTGGAGAAATACAGCAGATCGGGAGCTTGCTGGACGGGGCACGCCACTCCCGTAGCGGCGCGATGGCCATCATCGCGGAGGCGGGTGAGGGCAAGTCGGCGCTGCTGCACCATGCCGAGGAATTGTCCGGGGCCGGTTGGCGGGTGCTGCGCTGCACCGGTATCGAAAGCGAATCCGAGCTCCCCTTCGCCGGCCTGCACTTGTTGCTCAACCCGACGCTGGACCGGATCGAGGCCGTGCCGAGCCCGCAGCGCGACGCCCTACGCGGTGCGCTGGGTTTGGGTCCGGCCGAGCAGGCCGACCGGTTTCTCGTCGGAGTCGCCACGCTGTCGCTGTTGGCCGAATTGTCCGCCGAGGGCCCGGTGCTGTGTTTGATCGACGACGCGCAGTGGCTCGATCGACCATCGGCCGACGCACTGCTGTTCGCGGCCCGGCGGCTCGGCGCCGAAGGCATCGTGATGCTGTTCGCGGGGCGCACCGAATTCACCGCACCCGGTCTGCCGGAATTGCGGCCGACACCCTTGGACGGAACCGACGCGGGCACCCTGCTCGCGGACTTCTGGCCGGACCTGGCCCCGGCGGTGCGTCGCCGGGTGCTCACCGAGGCATCGGGCAATCCACTGGCGCTGCTCGAATTGCCGCGCATGGATCTCGATTCGCCGCATCTCGGACCTTTGCCCCTGCCGTCACGCCTGCAGACCGGCTATGAGCAGTACATCGCGAATCAGTCCGAGGACGCCCGCACCGCCATGCTGGTGGTCGCCGCCGAGGAGACCGGCGACCTCGGTTTGGTGCTGCGAGTGCTGACCGAAATGGGGCTCACCGCAGACGCGCTCGCCGAGGCAGAGCGCTCCGGCATGGTCGGCGTCATCGCACCTTCGGTGTCGTTTCGGCACCCGTTGAAGCGTGCCGCGGCCTATCACAGTGCGTCTTTCACCCAGCGGCTCGCCGTGCATGTCGCCATCGCCGCGGCACTCGCCGACGATCCGGACCGCAGTGCTTGGCACCGTGCCGCGGCCGCGACGGGACCGGATGAAACCGTCGCCGCCGCTTTGGAAGTCGCCGCCGATCGGGCCCGCGAACGAACCGGTCATGCCACGGCCGCGGCGGCGCTCGAGCGCGCGGCGTCGCTCACTCCGGACCCGGTCGTGCGCGCTCGACGGCTGATGTCCGCGGTCGAAACCGCCGCGGAGGCCGGCCGGACCGACCGTGCCCTCCGCCTTGCCGAGCAGGCCGAGCGATTGCATCTCGAGCCGAGCCAACGCGGCAGGATCGTCGGGGTGCGTGGGCTCATCGAGTTCGAGCACGGCTCATTGCGCAAGGCGCACAACCTGTTCATGGAGGCCGCCGAGCACCTCGCGGAGGTCGATCCCGAGCGTGCCGCCTGGAGTTTGATCGAAGCGGGGCGCGCGTCGTGGACCGCGGGTGACCTCAACGGGGTCTATCGGGCTCGGGACCGGATGGCGGCATTGCCGCTCGGTGAGCAGGGCACGGTGCTGGTTTCCTCGGTGGACGGGCCGCTCTTGCTGCATTCCGGCGATCGGGCACGCGGCGTGGCGCAGATCCGCCAGAGTGTGGCCTTCAGCCGCATGATCCCGCTCGAGATGATCTCCATCCGGCTGGCGTACGCGCTGCAGGCGGCACTGATCGGCGATATGCAGGACGCGCGAGACCTATTGGCGGAGTTGGCCGAGTTACTCCGCAACCGGGGCATGGTCGGCTGGTTGCCCGCGGTCGGCTGCACGCTCGCGACGACGGAGATGATTCTCGGTCGCTTCCGCGAGGCGGAGCTGAACTCGACACAGTACGGGCGGATCGCCGCCGATATCGGCCAGCCGAACCGAGTCACCCACGCGGAAGGAAATCTGGCGATCATCGCGGCTGTCCGCGGCGACGAGCAGCGCTGCCGCGAACTCGCCGCACGCAATTTGCGCGAGTCGACGGGCGACTACAGTGCCATCGATGCCGCGCATTTCGAATGGGCGCTCGCATTGCTCGATCTGGGTTTCGGGCGCTACGAGCTCGCGCTCGATCGACTGGAGGGGCAGTACCACTCGCCGCATCGAGCGCGGGGCCAGTGGATCGATCTGCTGTCGGACCTGGTGGAAGCGGCCGCACGGATGCGGAGTCCGGAGCGTGCTTTCGAGGCATTGGCCGACATCGAGGAGTGGTCGGCAGCCATCGGTTCGCCGTGGGCCGAAGCGTTGATGCTGCGCTGCCAGGCGCTGCTGAGGGGCGACGGCGAGCTGTTCGCCAAGGCGCTGAAATTGCATGCCTCCGCGGAGCGTTGGTACGACTACGCGCGCACCGGCCTGCACTACGGCGAATGGTTGCGCCGTGAACGCCGCGCGGGCGAGGCTCGTACCCACCTGCGCAAGGCGCTGGAGATCTTCGATCGCCTCGGCGCGGCGCCGTGGGCCGAACGTGCCCGTACCGAACTGCGGGCGGCGGGGGAGGGCGCGGTCCCGGAGCCGGAAACGGATCTGGCCGTGGTGCTAACTCCTCAGGAATTCCAGGTGGTCCGGCTGGCGGCCGCCGGAGGGACGAACAAGGAGATCGCCGCCCAGCTGTTCCTGAGCCCGAAAACCGTCGGTCACCACCTATATCGAGCATTTCCCAAGCTGGGTGTAGCCAGCCGCGTCGAACTCGCCCGCCTCAACCTCCACTGACCCGCCCGCGCTCGGCCCGAGCGCGGGCGAGGCCACCGGTTACTCGTACTCGGTGCCGCCGTCGCGCAGCAGGTACGCGTTCGACACGATCTTGCCGATAGCGCGCCCACCGAGTACCGCCGAATAGCGTTCCACCGCAGGCCGAACCACGAGGCCCTCGCGAATATTGGCCCCGGTATCGGTGACGGTCTCGGTGCCCTCCGCGAGTCCAAGCAGCAGATCGACGTCGTAGGGGCCGTCGTAGAGCACCGGAACCCGCGGCAGTGTGATCCCGAGTTCACCGAGCAGCGAACCGATTTCGTCGTGTGCTAGCCAACGCAGCGGCGTGCCCGCCGCCTCGACCGCGATATCGAACAACGCGTATCCCAACGTCTCGTCCCGGCTCGCCGCGGCACCGTAGTGCAAGTCCTGCACCCCAGCGCCGAACACCTCGCCGAACATACCGATCCGCGAAAGATCGAGCGCCTCCGAGATTTTCCGTGCCGCCTCGACCAGCTCGAACCGCCGCACCGCCCGCCAGTACAGGTTGCTGTCGGCGACGGTCAGCGCCAACGACTGTCCGCCGATCCCCTTGGACGAGACATGAACTCGGTCATCGCCCTGGACATAGGTCATCAGGCACGCGCTGCCGTGGATCTTTTCGGTCGCGACAATCACCTCGCCCGCCGCGAAGATATCCGGGTACCGCTTGATGTTCTCGACATCAATCCACCGAATCAGATCCGGCGCCGATTCCACCTGCCCCGACATCGAAACCGGGACCGGCGGAACCCACTTGGTCACCCCGAGTAGCTCCGCGAAATCGGTCCGCTCGGCCTCGGCCCGCGCGAGGTCCGCCTTGCCCACCAGCCCGGGCAGGCAAACGATCCCCTGCGAAACTTCGCCGCGCAACCGCACAGTCTTCACCCGATTGCGGGCGCTACCGGCCAACTTCCCGGTCAGCCCGAGCTCCTCGATCAGCCCATCGGGCAGAATCGCCTGCTCGGGGATGTACAGCGCGTAATCCCCGGTCGCGAACTGCCCCTTGGCGATTACCGCCCGATAGAGCCCGACCTGGGCAAGCTCGAGTCGATCGGCATTCGGATGCGGATGAACAACAAGCCGTTCCGCCGTAACCTGCAAGGTAGACATCGCCGACCCCCTTCTTCGACCGCCGAGCTTACGTTCCGAGAACGCCGACAGTCGAAGGGTTTTCGTGCTCGGGGCCGGAGGCTCGGCTCGAACGGGGTGCGGGGGTCAGCCGACGACGACGGCTCCGGCCAGGCGGGCGGTGATGAGCTCTTCGGCTTCGGCGACCATGCGGGAGATGAGTTCCGCACAGGTGGGGATGTCGTGGATCAGACCCTGGCAGAGGCCTGCCGACCAGATGCCCGCGTCGAGGTCGCCCTCTTCGAAGACGCGGCGGCCACGCGCGCCGGAGACGAGGTCGCGGACATCGTCGAAAGTGCCACCTGCCTTTTCGATTTCGACGACCTTGCGGCTGATCTCGTTGTCGGCGACGCGGGCGGTGTTGTGCATGGTGCGGAAGATGAGCTGGGTATCGCGCTCGGAATTGGCGACGATCTGCTCTTTGACTTTCTGCGCGATCGAGGATTCCTGGGTGCACAGGAAGCGGGTGCCCATGTTGACGCCGTCGGCGCCGAGCGCCAGTGCGGCGACCAGGCCGCGCGCGTCGGCGATGCCGCCGGAGGCGACCATCGGAATGCGCAGTTCGCGGGCGGCGGCGGGGATCAGTACCAGGCCTGGGATGTCGTCCTCACCGGGGTGGCCCGCGCACTCGAAGCCGTCGATGCTGACGCCGTCGACGCCGATGCGCTCGGCCTTGAGCGCATGCCGCACGCTGGTGCACTTGTGCAGCACCTTGATGCCCGCGTCCTTGTAGTACGGCAGGAACGGCTCGGGGTTGCTGCCCGCGGTCTCGACGATCTTGATGCCGCTGTCGATGATGGCCTGCACGTATTCGGCGTACGGCGGCGGGTTGATCGACGGCAGGATCGTGACGTTCACACCGAACGGCTTGTCGGTGAGCTCCCTGGTGCGCTCGATCTCGCGGCGCAGGTCGTCCGGAGTCGGCTGGGTCAGCGCGGTGATGAAGCCGAGCCCGCCGGCGTTGGCGACGGCCGCGACGAGTTCGGCCCGGCCGACCCACATCATGCCGCCCTGCACGATCGGATGCTCGACGCCGAAGGTCTCGGTGAACCTGGTACGCAGCATTGCGTTTCTCCTATGCCTTGCGCGGGCGCGGTGCTCGCCTGAAACGGGTGGACGCCGTCGTCCGGGGGCCGACGGCTGGAGCCATCCGCCCTTCGGCATTGATGGTGACACGGGAATCACCTCGCATTCAACTCTTAAGTGAGCCGACATTCGCATCATCACTACCCATTCGTGCGATCCATGGTCTTGTCTAAGGCTCGCTGGAGCCGATGAATATGCAGTTAGAAGACGTTTTGTTGCGTGGAGGCTTGCGCTGAGGTGATTAACGATGATTCATATCTTGGTCTCTTGATCGATCGGTAAGTTAGTTGTTATTCTGATCTCAGTTCAGCCCGTCAGCGCTGTCGGACACCCCCGGCGGACATCTGACGGTCCGAGAGGAGTTCGTGGCATGACCACTGGTGTACAGCCGCTCGACGAGCCGATCAGGTCGCGGCGAAACCACTGGAACAACCAGATCGCGTCGCATGCGCAGATGCGGCCGGACGCGGTCGCGATTCGGTTCCGTGGGGTGGACACCACGTGGCAGCAGCTCAACGAGCGTTCGCTGAAGTTCGCCGACGCGCTCGCCCGACGCGGCGTCGGTTTCGGCGATCGCGTGCTCATTCTCGCGCTGAACTACCCCGAGTACCTCGAAGCGGTCTTCGGTATCAACGCCATCGGCGCCATCGCGGTGCCGGTGAACTTCCGCCTCACCCCACCCGAGGTCGCCTACATAGTCGGCGACAGCGGCGCCAAGGCGATCGTCACCGACACCATGCTGCAGCCGCTGGCCGCGGCCGTGCGTGGACAGACGCCCGCGTTGGAGACCTGCATCGTGATCGGTGGCAAGACCGCCGACGGTGTGTTCGGCTATGACGACGTGCTGGCCGAAGGCGGTACTGCGCACACTCCGCTCGACGTCCCCGAGGACACCCCGGCGCTGATCATGTACACCTCGGGCACCACGGGCAGCCCCAAGGGTGCGGTGCTCTCGCACGCCAACATGAACGCCCAGTCACTGACCTGCATCCGAGCCATGGACCTCGGTCCCGAATCGGTCGGCTTCTGTACCTCGCCGTTGTTCCACATCGCCGGAATCGGCAGCCTCGCTCCGTATTTCCTGCTCGGCGGCAAGACCGTCCTGCACCCGCTCGGCGCCTTCGATGCGACCGACTTCCTCGACGCGGTCGAGCGCGAGCAGGCAACCGCGGCTTTCTGCGTGCCCGCCCAATGGCAGCTGATCTGTGCGGAGCCGACGGTCAAGGACCGCAAGCTCGCGCTGACGATGCTCAGCTGGGGTGCGGCCCCGGCCTCCGACACGGTGCTGCGGGCAATGGCGGACTGCTTTCCCAACGCCGCCAACGTCGCCGTGTTCGGCCAGACCGAAATGTCTCCTATCACTTGCGTACTCGAAGGCAAGGACGCGATTCGCAAGCTCGGCTCGGTCGGCAAGCCCATCCCGACCATTCAGGCCCGCATCGTCGACGACGAGATGAACGATGTCGCGCCCGGTGCGATCGGCGAAATCGTCTACCGCGGACCGACTCTCATGTCGGGCTACTGGAACAAGCCGGAGGCGACGGCGGACGCCTTCGCGGGCGGCTGGTTCCACTCCGGTGACCTGGTCCGCGCCGACGAAGAGGGCTTTCTCTACGTCGTGGACCGCAAGAAGGACATGATCATCTCCGGCGGCGAGAACATCTACTGCGCCGAGGTGGAGAACGTGCTTTTCGCGCATCCGAAGATCCGCGAGGCCGCGGTGGTCGGGCGGGCGCACGAGAAGTGGGGCGAGGTCCCGGTCGCCATCGTCGCCCTTGTCGATGCGGCCGCGGAGCTCACGCTGGCAGAGCTGGAGCCCTTCCTCAACGAGAACCTGGCGCGCTACAAGCACCCGAAGGATCTGGTCGTGGTGGCCGAGCTGCCTCGCAACGCCAGTGGCAAAGTCGTGAAAGTCCAACTGCGCAAGGATTATTCGTCCTGACGGTTAGGACGATAATCGGGTAGACATCCGTTGGGCGGGTGCGTAAGGATCAGTCATGGCTACTCCCCGCATCCGCGCGGCTGTTCTCGCGTTGCACTGGCAAGTGAATGTCATTCGGCCCGAAGGGTTTTTCGGACCGATGCTGGCTGGCCCCGTCGCGGCCAGCGGTGTCGTGCCGCGCGCGACGAACTTCCATAACGTGGCGGCCGAGCGCGACGTGCCGGTGGTCTTCACCCGCTTCACCATTCCGATCGGCGAAGGCGAACTGGTGCGCAATACCGGGTTCATGCGCACCGTCGGTGCGGCCCAGACCGATTTCCGCCCGGATTCCCCGGCCAACCAGCTCATTCCGGAGATGATCGAACAGCCGACGATCGTCTTCGACAACCAGAAGCTCTCCGGCCTCGCGGGCAGCAAGCTCGCGGACTGGCTCGCCGACCAAGGCATCGACACCCTGTTCCTGACCGGCGTCGCCACCAATCTCACGGTCGAGCAAACCGCCCGCCACGGCACCGATCTCGGCTTCACCGTCCATCCGATCGCGGACTGTGTCGCCGCGCCGACCGCCGAGGCAGCCGAGGCCTCGCTGGCGAACCTCGAATTGACCACGGCAGGCTGCCTCACGGCCGACCAGGCGCTGGCTCTGATCGATCGCCGCTGATCTTCCTGCCACCTCCTTCGAAAAGCGAACGAGCTGGTCCTACATCGCGAGAACGGGTGGTGCGGTGACGGGCCGCCGCGGCGGACGGTAGGTGCGCCAGGCCTCGGCGAGGCGATCGACGGCCGTGCTGAGCGTCTCCGGTGGATGCAGGAAGTGGATCCGCAGGTGGCTTTCGGAGCCGCCTGTCGGATCGAGTCCGCTGCCTGCCAGGATCGAAACCCGGTGGCGTAGTGCGGCTTGCGCGAAGGAGACGCCGTCACCGTGTGGTAGCCGGACCCACAGGGTCTGGCCGCCTTCCACCGGCGGCACCTCCCAGTCGGGGAGACGACGTGCCAGCTCCGCGCGCAGATGGTCGTGACGCATTTTGCGCTCGGGTGCCTGTTGGTGCAGCAGGCCATCGAGGCGGGGCAGCAGTTCGGCGGCGGCGAGTTGGGCGGGCAGGTTGCCGCCGAGGTCGTGTACGGCACGCAGTCGAGCCAGCTTGGTGATGACGGGGGCGGCCGCGCGTATCCATCCGACGCGCAGTCCGCCCCAGACGCTCTTGCTCAACGAACCGATGGTGATCACGGCGTCCGAGAAGGCGGCCAGCGGCGGCGGTGTCTCGTGGCCCGGAAAGCCGAGCGCGGCGAGAACTTCATCGTCGATCAGCGGTATCCCTTCGTCGGCAGCGGCTTGCGCGAGGCGGCGACGAGCGAGCGCGGACAGGACCGAACCGGTCGGGTTCTGAAAGGTGGGGATCACATAGGCCATAGCCGGACGGTCGTCGCGTACCGCGGCCGCGAAACCGCCCAGCCCGGGTGGCAGCCCGGACAGTACCGCCGCTTCCTCTCGGAATGCCTCCATGGCGCCGGGGTAGGTGGGTGCTTCCACGAGCACTCGATCACCCGGCCGGAGATAGGCCCGCGCGAGCAGCGAAAGCGCCTGCTGGCCACCGGTGGTCACGAGGATTTGCGCGGGATCGGTCGGCACGCCGCGACCGCGGTAGTACTCGGCGACAGCGTGACGCAGGACAGGATGCCCGGAGGGGTAGTAGCCGATGTCGTCGGTGGTCGCGGCCAGCGCGGGCAGCATCGCCGCATAGGACTCGGCCAGCTCCGGAGGGGGACGGTCCGGCGCCGCACAGGCAAGCGAGATCACGTCGGATCGTGGTTCGAGCAGGTCGAGAAACATCGGCTCGCTCGTGGTTCCCGGCGTGTCCACCCGAGGGGTACCCGCCACCCTGGTGCCGCTGCCCTGTCGTCGCACGATCCGGCCCTCGTCGGCCAGCAGGTCGTAGGCCGAGACCACGGTGCTACGTCCGACCGCCAAGGCGTTGGCGAGTACACGGTCCGGTGGCAGCAGTGCGCCAGCGGGCAGTTCGCCGTCGTCGATCAGTCGTCGCAGCCCCGTGGCAAGCAAGGCATACAACGGGCCGCGGCCTGCCGACCAGCGGCCGAGGCGTTCTATCACGTTGATTGGATCCATAGGCAAACCAATTATGCTCGATTGGCGCTGGATCGGCGGTCCGCACGGCCCGACGATGGTTCGCATGACAGCAGCAAGCACCACCGGACCCGTTTCGATCACGGCGGCCATCGCGGGACTGCCTGGGCCGTTCCAGCAGCGCGAATTGGCCGTCGTCAACGACACCGTGGTCCGCGTCGCTCAGTTGGCGGGTGAATTCCCCTGGCACCACCACGACGAGGACGAACTCTTCCTGTGCTGGGACGGGTCCTTCCGTATCGAGTTGGCGGGCCGGGATTCCGTCACGCTCCATGCCGGCGAGCTGTTCGTGGTGCCAAGGGGAATTCGGCACCGCCCAGTCGCCGAGGGGATCGCGCACACGCTATTGATCGAGCGCCCCGAGACTGCGCAGTACGGCAACTGACTCCACCGCGTCGGCTTTCGAGTCATCGACGGGTGCCACCACCCGCACCCGGCCGACGAGGCCGGGGCCGATCAGCTGCTCGAAGCGCTGATAGGCCTCGGTCGCCGACAGTGGCGACTCGGTATCGGCAATCGCACCGAGCAGGCCGACCACGCCCCAGGACATGAAGGTCACGGTGGTGGTGAGCTCCCTTTCGTCCATGTCCAGCCGTTTGGACAGCTGCTCGGTGAGGATTGCCGCGACCATGCGCCGGGTCGCGTGCAGCAGCACCGCGCTGCTCTTTCGTCCGAGCATCGCCTCGTACACCTCGGGATTTTCGGCAGCGAGACGGAAGAGCGTGAAGACCGGCGCCAGCGGCGCGGTATCGCGTCCGGTACGGCACGCGGCCACTGCGGCACGTAGGTACTCGGTGCTGCTCACCAGCAGCAGATCGTCCTTGTCGCGGAAGTGTGCGTAGAAAGTCGATCGCCCGACGTCGGCGCGCTGCAAGATGTCCCGCACGGTGATCCGGTCGTAGCCGTGTTCCAGCATCAGCTCGATCAGGGCGCGATGCAGCTGGCTCTTGGTACGCCTGACCCGGCGATCCTTGCTGTCGCTCATAGCTTCATTCCGTGCATAGGGCCTCCCGAAAGCCTTGGCCTTCCGAACAGAAGGCTGGAATCCGTTCCGAACGGAACAGATTCCGCCGTTTTGCCTCTGGTCGATCTGGCAGTTCCTCCAGATCATGAACATATGACCCGAAACGAACAACAGTCTGCCATTACCCGTTTCGATGACGACAATGAAGTCGGCGTCCTACTGACGAAGCCGCGCGGTTATCGCGCTTTCAAGACCGCCTTCCTGCTCGGCAGGAGCAGTGCACTCAACGCTCGTCTCATCGCGCTGATCGGCGCGCTTCCCGGCGAGCACGCGCTCGATATCGGCAGCGGGCCAGGTGATCTCGCTCGCGCGCTTGCGGTGCGGGTCGGCCCGAGCGGCCGAGTGATCGGCGTCGACCCGTCGCCGCAGATGGTCGCCTACGCGACCGAACGCACTCGCGGACAGTCGAACTGCCGATTCGAACTCGGTCCCGCCCAGTCACTACAGCTGGCTGACGCTTCGGTCGACGTGGTGACCTGTACCTTCGTGATGCACCACATCCCGGAGGCGCAACGTGCCACGGCGATCGCGCACATGTTCCGCGTCCTACGGCCCGGCGGCCGACTGCTGCTTGCCGATACGCACCCGACCGGCCGGGTGCTGCCCGCCGTGATCAAGGGTATGGCTCGGTACGCAGGGCGTCGTACCCACGATGGCGCCGCGGTCGGTCGTCGCGCAGATCCGTTGGCGGCCATCGATATTCGACGTTACCGAGAAACCCTGGTGGAGGCCGGATTCCGGACCGTGGATTTCACCGAGGTCAAACCCGCGACGGGAGCGATACTCGCCATCAAAGACTCGTGAGCGGCCACTAGATCATGTTTTTCTTGGCCAGCCACCGCATGGTCGGCCAGCCGCAGAACACCGGCAGCCAGCAGGTGAGCACGCGGTAGAGCAGCACCGAGGGTATGGCGATGTTCACGGGGAGGCCGAAGGCGCCGAGGCCACCGATCAGGGCGGCCTCGACGGCGCCGACGCCGCCCGGAGTCGGCGCCGCGGAGGCCAGCGTGCCGCCGATCATGGTGACGATGGTGACGGTGATGAACGTGGTGCCGCCACCGAATGCCTCGACGCTGGCCCACAGCGCCCCGGCCTGGCCCAACGTGATCGCCGCGCAGCCGAGGATGATGATCAGGAACCGCTTCGGATCGCGGGCGAGTTCGCCGAGTTCGCCGAGCACCTCCTGCAATTGCGGTCGGACCGAATTGTTCAGCCAGCTCCGCAGTTTCGGCACGAACATGAAGGTGCCGATGATGCCGACACCGACGCCGGCGGCCAGATAGAGCACGGTGGCGTCCGGCACGAAATGCGACAGATCCGCCGAAGTGCCCGCCGCGATGCTGAAGACGACCAGCAGGCTCAGGTGCGTGATGATCTGCACGGCCTGCTGCAACGCCACCGCGGCGGTGGCGCGCACCGCGCCGAGCCCGCCCTTCTGCAGGAATCGCACGCTGAGCGCGAGCCCGCCGACCCGGGCCGGCGTTGTCGTCGCGGCGAAGGTGTTGGCAACCTGCATGATGACCAGATTGCGGAAGCTGACCAGTCCCGAAGCGCAGGCCCACAGCGCCGCCGCCGCACCGACATACGTCAGTGCCGACACCGCCAGACCCAGCAGTGCCCACCACCAATTCGCGGTTTTCAGCTGGGTGAAGAAGGTCGGCACCGCGCTGATGAAGGGGTAGGCGACGTAGACGAGTGCGAGCAGCAGCACCAACTGGATGATCTGGTTGCGGGAGAACCGGGTGATCTGCTCGGCCTGAATCTTTTCGTGCCCGGTCTGCTTGCGCACCTCGTCGCGCGCCGAGGACAGCACCTCGTTCCAGTCCGGGATCGCCTTGCGGATCCCGGAAGGCATGGCGGACTTGGTCAATCGACTGGCCGCGGTCACCACCGCGTGTTCGCCGAGAGTGTCGATGGCGGCACGCACCGCGGGTTCCTTGCCGAAGATCGCCGTCGTCGACACCAGCAGCTGCGCGACATCCGATTGCAGCTGCGCCGCGGACGCGCCGTATTCGGCGACGGCGAAGCCACTGAACAGTGTGGTGCCGTCGTCGATTCGGATCTCGCTCGGCCGGAGATCGCCGTGCGAGACCTGGGCACGATGCAGTGTGTCGAGCGACTTCCACACGCCGGTCAGCACGTCGCCCGACAGCTCGGCGATCGGTTTGCCGCGCGGAACCGTGTGCGCGTAGAGCATCCAGCCGCGTTCGAGCGACGCGACGGCGACCGGGGTTTGCGCGGCCAGCCCCAACTCGCCGATGGCGATCGTCATCAGGGCGCGATGCTCGACCGCGCGGTGCATGGATCCGTGCAGCGCCGCGGTTTCGCTGGCGCGGAAGGTGATCCACCGCCACAACTGACGCAGTGCCCCGAAGCTGCGCTGATTCTTGCCGAACATCTCGACCATCAACTCGCGCTCGGGACCGTCGACAGCGGCGGCGAGCACCAGCGGACCCCGGCCTGCCGGATGCACGACGGTGAACGCGGTAACGGTGTGCCCGCGCTTGGCAAGCACCCGCACCGCGGCATCGAGCGGAACCTCCAGCGCGGGAGTACCGACCACCAGCACGATCACCGCGCCGACGAGCCAGCCGACCGCGAGCCCGAACATCGCCCTCGCGGGCACCACCGCGCTGACGACCAGATGGATCGGCGCGAATGCCAGCAGCAGGAACCACAGCCAGCGCCGCGGCCGCGTCGGCAGCCACGGGCTCGACACGGTGAGCACCGCTGCCAGCATGGCGATCCAGCGCGGATCGTCGAGGAACTGGGACAGGAAGGTATCGAGCCGGTCGGGCACCTGCAGATGCCATTGTGGCGTGGAGAGTCCGGTCCCGGTGATCGATAGCAGCAGTCCGGCGACCAGACCCGCGGCGGCATAGCCCGCCAGCAGCTTCCACTGCCTGCTGATGATCAGCTCGATAAGGATCGCGAACGGCAGCGCGAGAATCGCCATGCCGTAGACCAGGTACACCAGATTCGACTGGTCGGGATTGAGGAACGCGACGATGCCCGACACCGAGTGTTCCAGTGCCAGCCATTCCGGCCGGGTGATCATCGAGGCGGCGACGACAACACTGACCCACAGCGCGGCGAGTACGACACGGATGATGTCACTGGTCCGCCGGATCAGCGGTTGCAGCAGGCTGCCCGTAACCGGGATGTCCCGCCCGTCGACTCGCATGTCGTAGCCCTCCTCCGCCTCTCCGCGTCTTTGCCGGTCGTAGGGTGCGCTTAACGTACCGTTGCGGGCCGACCGTTTACGGCATGGCTCCCCCCGCCTCTCCGCGACTCTTGCCGGTCGTGAGCGTCGCGACAGTTTCATCGCGGACGGGTCATGTCCGCCGGGCAGGGTACTCACCGGCATGTCGTCCACCCGCCGAGAAATCCTCAGGGCTACCGCGTGGTGGGCTGTGTTGTGGCCGACGTCACTCGGATGTGAGGTTGATCCTCACATCAGTGTGAGGTTCGAGCATGGGTAGATGGACAACGACCTCTTCGACTACAGCCCGATCGTCGACCGCGCGCCGATCCACTGGCCGGGCGGTGCGCGCGTCGCCTTCTACGTCGGGCTCAATGTCGAGCATTACCAGGTCGATCGGCCCTCGACCAGCATCTTCGCCGGAACTGCCGGCCTGGCGCCGGATCCGCTGAACTACGGCTGGCGCGATTATGGGCCGCGCGTCGGGTTCTGGCGCATGCTGGAGACTCTCGACCGACACGGCATTCGCGCCAGTGTGCTGCTCAATTCCGATGTCGCCGAACATAATCCGCAGATCATCGAGGCAGGCCGGGCCAGAGACTGGGCCTGGCTCGCGCACGGTAAGAACAATTCGATCTTTCAGGCCGACATGTCGGTCGACGAAGAGCGCGCGTACCTGACCGACATTGTGCGGACCATCGAAAAGGCAACGGGCCGCAGGCCGCACGGCTGGATGGGTCCCGCGCTCACCGAGACCTTCCGCACCCCGGAGTTGCTCACCGAACTCGGGCTCAGCTACGTGCTGGACTGGACCAATGACGATCAGCCGTATCCGCTGAATGTTCCTGGCCTGTTGAACGTGCCGTATTCGGTGGAGCTCAACGACATCAGTCTGTTCGTCGGCAAGAGCATGACCGGGCCCGATTTCGTACAGATCGTCAAGGATCAGCTGGACCAGCTCTACGCCGACTCGGCCGAAAGCGGCCGGGTGATGGCGTTGGCGTTGCACCCGTTCGTCATCGGTCAGGCGTTCCGCAGCAAGTATCTGGACCAGGCGCTCGAGTACGTGGCGAACCATCCCGGGGTGTGGCTGACCACCAGCGACGAGATCGCCGAGCACTACTCGAGCGCGTGGGGGCTTGCCGAATCCATCCGATCCGAAGACGATCAGGTCAGTTGAGACCGGCAGCCGGACACTCGTCCGAGCGCCGCACGCGACGTTCGGAGGACAGTAATGGCAGCGCAGGACAGGGATCTAGCAGGTAAGACGGTCGTGGTGACCGGAGCGAGCTCCGGCATCGGCGCCGAGGCGGCCGCCAAGCTGGTCGCCCGCGGCGCCACCGTCGCGGTGGTCGGACGGTCGCCGGAGCGGACCGCCGAAGTGGCGCAGCGGGTCGGCGCGGAAGCCTTCCTCGCCGACTTCGCCAGGTTCGAGGAGGTACGCAAGCTCGCCGACCAACTGCTCGACCGCTACGAACGCATCGATGTGCTGGCCAACAACGCGGGCGGGGCATGGGCGAAGCGGACCGCCACCGACGACGGCAACGAGCTGACCTTCCAGGTCAACCACCTGTCCCCGTTCCTGCTGACCGCGCTGCTGCTGGACCGTCTGGTGCGCTCGCAAGCGCGCGTGATCAATACCTCGAGCATGACCTACCGGATGGCGAAGCTGAATCTCGACACCGTCAACGCGACAACGGGCTCGTTCAACCAGCTGGGCGCCTACGGCGCGTCGAAGCTCGCGAACATCCTGTTCACCAGGGAACTCGCCCGCCGGACCGAGGGCACGGGCCTGGTCACCGCGGCGTTCCATCCCGGTGCGGTCGCGACCCATGTATACGACAACGCCCCGCTCGGCCTTGGCGCATTGATTCGTTCCCCGCTCTCGCGGCCTTTCTTCATCCGGCCTGAGAAGGGCGCGGATCCGTTGGTGCGCCTGGTGACAACATCGGATGCCGAGTCGATCAACGGCAAGTATTTCCATCGCTTCAAAGAGGAAGCGCCGAGCAACAAGCAGGCGGTGGACCAGGACTTGGCGCAGCGGCTGTGGACGATGTCGGAGCAGGTCACCGGTCTGGCGCCGAATTCGACCGAGTAGCAGTCGGATCGGGCCTCAGCTCGGCTGGTCGCCGGCACGGGAGTGCCTGCCGCCGGCCGAGCTCTCGGGCTCGCCGCCGACGCCGAAGACGCCGCCGGTCATGGTGCCCCTGTCGAGCTCGACGATCGATTGCACGACCTGCTCGGTCGGCACCGTCGAGGGAAAAGCCTTGGGCGCGATCGCATTCGCGCGCACACCGAACTCGTCGAACTCGGCGGCGAGGTGACGGGTCAGCCGATTGAGCGCGGCTTTGGAGGACGCGTAGAGCGCCTGCCCGCCCGGGTACACCTCGGATCCCGAGATGCTGGAGACATTGACGATATTGCGGTTGTGCCTGCGGTTCTCGTCCCCGGCGTGCACCCAGGACCGCTGCGCCAGTCGCGCCGACAATCGCAGTGGCACACCGACATTGACCGCGAAATGCGGCTCGAATTCATTCAGCGTGGCATCACCGTCGACGATGCCGCGTGGCTGCAATGTGGTGTGGGCCGCATTGTTGACAAGCAGGTCCACCCGCCCGAACCGGGCGAGGGTGAGGTCGACGACCCGCTCGACCTCACCCTGCTCGGTCAGATCGGCGCGGATCACGAAGATACGCGAATCATTCTCCGGCACCGGTGTTTCCGGTGCGAACGGGTCGACGAACCATTCGTGCTGCGAGGGCGCGGCCGGAATCCGGTTGCGGCACACCGCGACGATGTCGTATTCGGTGTAGGCCGCCCGGCAGAAGGCATCGCCGAGCCTGCCGCCTGCGCCGGTGAGCAGGCACACCCTGCGTTCCTCGCGTGCGAAATCACCACTGCGCAATGCGGTCTCCTCCCCACCGTCGCACCACATCGCTTTTCGGCCGATGCAGCCACATCACCACGCTGTTGCGGGCGGCGGCATTGTTGCCGACGAACGTATGCCACGACCGCGGCGCGCATTCGAAAAGCACCATGGAATTGTCCAGCGGCGGAACGGTCAGCGCAGGCACCGGGCCGCTGCCCGCGATGTGCTCGTACAAGGCCGTCTCCCCGCCGTCGCCCACTGTCCACCCCGGGTTGCCGAGGTAGAACTGCACCGCCACCGCGCGCACAGTTTCCCGGGCGGTGATCGCCGAATCCCTGGCGCCGGTCTTCAGGTCGACCGTGGCGTCGGGCGTCCGTATTTCGCCGGGCGCCGGCGCCGGGCCTGCGAACCAGGCCGGATTCAGGTCGTTGTGCGGCCACTCCGAGGGACTGCCTGCCGGGTGATGGTGCAGTGAGCCCTCCACGTCTCCGGTCGTTGCGACGCCCGTGACCCCGGTGATCAGGTCGTGCCACTCCCGCGTAAGGAACAGCGCGAGCGGCCCCTCGCGCAGTGTTGCCAGCGGCACCCCGCTCGCGCGGTATCCGTTGGTGACCTGTGTGAACGCCTCCGGCTGCTGCCGAAGCACCCGCTGGAATTCCTCGGTCAGCCGCTGGAAGAACTCGGGGACGAACACATCCCGCGCGTACACGTGCGGAAACGGTCCGGCGCGGCGAATCCAGCGCCGGTGGGCGAACAGCTCCACGAACCATGGCGGTGCCGTCGGCGCAGCGCGCAGTGCTTCCCCTGTCGACATCAATCCCTCCCGGATGAACACCGCGATCCTATTGCCTGCCCGTGCCCCGGTGCGCGCTGGTCGGCCGGGCGTTGCGAGGATCGCGCCGTGAGTCGTGACCTTCGTGTGTGTTTTGTCGGTGATTCGCTCGTCGCCGGGGTCGGCGACCCGCGGTGTCTGGGGTGGGCGGGCCGTCTCGCCATGCAGGCCCACACCGCCGGAATCCCGATCGTCAGCTACAACCTGGGCATCCGCAGGCAGAAATCCACGGACATCCGTGCACGCTTCCTGGCCGAGTGTGTCCAGCGACTGCCGGAGGGCGTCGACGCGCGGATCGTGCTGTCCTTCGGCGTCAACGACACCATGCAGGTGGATGGGCAGCGCAGAGTGTCGTCGGACCAGTCTGCCGCCAACCTCGGTGAGATCCTGCGGCAGGCCGCCGAGCGCGGCTGGCCGGTGCTGATGGTCGCGCCGCCGCCGATCGATGACGTCGAACACAATGCCCGCACCGCCGCACTCGACGAGCGATTCGCGGAAATCTGTGCGGCCGAAGGGGTCCCGTATGTCCGGATCCATCAGCAGCTGCGCGAGAGCGCGGTGTGGATGCGTGAAGTGCGGGATGGCGACGGCGCGCACCCCGGGGCGGCTGGCTACGACGAGCTGGCCGCATCGGTTGCGCCGCAGTGGTGGGAGTGGTTGTCCCGCTGAGTGATCCGTTGGCCGGTCAGCCAGCCGACGGACTGACGCGGAATAGACGTGTCGGCCCGCTGCCTGCGCACCGCGGCCAGGTCCACCGGCAGCCCGTCGTCGGGTACTGGCGGGACGAACGCCGCCAGCACTTCCGGCATCCAGCGGCCCACTTCGTCGCGGTAGGGCCCCTCGGTCCCGAGCTGGCACAGCACCCCGATCAGGGTGAGCGCCGAGCGGGCGAACGGCGTGAAGTACGGGGGCATGGTCGTCTGCCGGACGCTGTTGGACAGTCGTGGATTCGTCACGCGCAGTACCTGTTTGCGCAGCCACGGAGTGGTCATACGGTAAGTCGAGTGTTTGAACGGTTCGGTGCACGGCACGACAAGGGCATAGAGGGCCTCGACGTCGAATTCACGGCCGGCCTGGACGAATCCGTGGCGTCGGGTCGCCGCCTCCAACTCTGTTGGACCGCCGTTGAACAGGGCGTTGCAATAGTCCGACGCCAGTTCCTCGAAGCCGTCGGGCGGCCACGTCGAGCAGGCCCCGAAATCGACGACACCGAGCCGGCCGTCGGGCAGGATGCGGAAATTTCCAGGATGGGGGTCGCCATACAACAGGCCGGTGCGCAGCGCACCGGAAGCCACGAATCGCACCATCAGCATGCCGACTCGGTCGCGCTCGGCCTGTGCGCCGGAGGCGATGATGCGCGGAACCGGAGTGCCGTCGAGCCATTCGGTGATGAGCACATCGCCGCACTGCTCGATCACCTGCGGAATGTAGATGTCCGGATCGTCGGCGTACTCCGTGGCGAACACCCGCTGGTTCTCGGCCTCGGCCGCATAGTCGAGTTCTGCACGGACGCAGGCGCAGATCGCCTCGGTGACCGCCTTGACGTCGGCGCCGGGCAGGAAAACGGCGGCCAGAGTAGAGATCCGGCGCAACTGCTCCAGATCGTTCTCGATTGCCTGCCTGCCACCGGGATACATCACCTTCACCGCAACCGGCCTGCCGTCGCGCCATATCGCGCGATGGACCTGGCCGAGCGATGCGGCGGCAGCGCGTCGGTCGTCGAATTCCCTGAAATACCAACGCCAGTTGTCGCCCATGCTCGCCACCATCGCCGCGTGCACGCTCGACGGCAGCATCGCGGGCGCGGAATCCTGCAGCCTGCTCAATGCGATGCGGTACGGCTCGGCGATCTCCGGCGGCAGGGCCAGCTCGTAGATCGCGAGGAGTTGGCCGAGTTTGGCGGCGCACCCCTTCAGTTCGCCGAGCACCTCGAAAATGTGCTGGGCCGTGCGCAACTGGATGTCCCGGTTGACTTCGCTCGCCGACCTGCCCAGTGCGCGCTTGCCGACGCCCGCGGCCTGCCTGCCTGCGAAGGCCACCGGCAGCGTCGCGAGCTTCGCGCTGCGAACCGCCTTGCGAACCGGTGGTTTGCCATTGGTCCCTGCCGCGAACAGGCGTGTGCGTCTACCGGCGGATTCGCCGTTTTGTTGACCGCTGCCTCGTCGAATGGTCATGACTCACCTCACACTGTGCGCAGATCAGTGTTACACACGTGCGGTCCGGCATAGGAGGGCTTAGACTGTCTGGGACGTATTGGAACTGAGTCGAAAGGTGGCATCCGATGGGATCCCAGACGGTAGTCGCCGACGTTGCCGATGAGCTGGCACGCCGGGTTGCCGCGGGGGAATATCAGCCAGGGGATTTGATGCCGTCGGTCCGCCAGGTCGCCGAGGAATTCGATATGAATCGCGCGACCGCACAGTTGACCCTCGGTCGGCTGGAGTCCTACGGATTCGTCGAAGCGCGCCGGGGCAAGGGGTTCACCATCCGTGACGTCCGGGAGGCGGGTGGCATCGATGTGTACCGGCACCTGTTCCGGTTCTCCATCCCGATGCCCGATACCGCGATCGAAATGTTCCGCGACATCGTCGAGGTGGAGCGCGGGATCGTCATGGAGGCGCTGCTTGCCTACACCGGCAGCGAACAGGAGATCGATCCGGCTGAATTGAAGGCCGATATCGACCAGCTGGAATCACTTGCCCGGCTGGAGGTTCCGGACTTCCGCCAGATCCTCGCGATCGAAGTCGCGCTGGTGCGCAAGTTGCTGACCGCGCTCGGGCTGAGTATGCAGCGGGCGGTCCTGAATTCCATCGGTGAGATGGTGCTCGAGGTACC
This sequence comes from Nocardia sp. GCM10030253, assembly GCF_042675075.1. NCBI lineage: Bacteria > Bacillati > Actinomycetota > Actinomycetes > Mycobacteriales > Nocardiaceae > Nocardia > Nocardia sp. GCM10030253. The sequence goes on from NZ_JBHTDL010000003.1 coordinate 192,357, forward strand.
CGAGGCGATCGATGCCTATTTCGCCGGTGCCGCGGACCTGCATGTGCTGGTCTGGCGGGCGCTCGTCGCGGTGTGGGACTCCGGTTCCGGGCCATCGGATGCGCAGCTCGCGCTGTTCGAGGATCTTTTCGGGATGTATCACGAGAAGGTGACTGCCCGGTTCGAGGAGTTGCTCGACGGTGCCGACACGGCTGACGGCCACGCGGACGATGGGCACGCGGCAACGGCCTGACGGTGTCCGCCGCAGTCCTCGCCGTCCGATTCAACTGTCTGAGCCGGAATTGGTCGCTTATCGTAGGATCATGCTCGAAATCGGTCTAGTATTCGTCGTCGAGCATGATCATCCCACTGGACCGATTGTCTGAGACGAAATGGAGTGCGTGTCTTGACCGGCTCGCTACCAATTCTCCCGCGCCGCTGGACCGTTGCCGATATCCCCGACCAATCGGGGAAGACCGTGGTGGTCACCGGTGCCAACAGCGGCCTCGGGCTGCGCACCGCGGAAGCTTTGGCGGGCAAGGGCGCCCGCGTCCTGCTTGCCTGTCGTAACCAGCAGAAGGCCGCCGCGGCGCTGGAGGAGGTGACCGCGGTGGCCACCGGTCCGAAACCCGAAGTGCTGCCGCTGGATCTGGCCGATCTGGCCTCGGTGCGGCTCGTGGGCAAGCAGATCAATGACACGGTCGAAAGGCTCGATCTGCTGGTGAACAACGCGGGGGTGATGGCGACTCCACGCGCGCGGACCGTTGACGGCTTCGACGCCCAGTTCGGCACCAATCATCTCGGCCACTTCGCGCTCACCGGCGCCGTACTACCCGCGTTGCTGCGGGCCGCGCGGCCGCGGGTGGTGACCGTATCGTCAGTGGCCGCCTGGGGCGGCGTGATCAACTGGCTCGATCCGAACTGGCGGTGGTTCTACCTGCGCTGGTCCGCCTATGGCCAGTCGAAGCTCGCCAACCTGCTGTTCACCGCCGAACTCGACCGTCGGGCCCGCGCAGCGGGTACCGAGTTGCGCGCCGTGGCCGCGCACCCGGGTTTGTCGGCGACCCATCTCTATGACCTGAATGGTGAAAAGGGCGCCGCGGGAATGTTGGCCGCGATCCCGCAGGCCATTCTGTTCGCACTGGCCCAGCCCGACCGAATGGGTGCGCTGCCGCAGTTGTACGCGAGCACCGTGCCGGATCTGCCCGGAAATGCTTATCTGGGACCGGGATTCGAAGTCGCCGGATATCCGCGGCGTACGCTTCGGCACCCGTTGGCGCACAGCCGCTCGGCCGCCCGGCGGTTGTGGCGACTGAGTGAGAAACTGACCGACGTGCACTACGATTGGGATTCGGCCGGGCAGGGGACGGCCGAATAACACTGCGGCAGTGCGTGATCGGTGGAGATGGCGGGTAGCCACGATCGGCTCCCGCCATCTCCCGCCTGCCTGGACCGCCCGCGCTGTCCGGCCGGTAGCTGCCTGACCCAGCGGCTTTCAGCGATTCGCCACCGCGGCAGCGGCAAGGACCAGCGCGGCGACGATCATCAGGGCGAGAACGCCGAGTACCACCAGGTTCCGGCGGGACGGCAGGTCAACATCGCCGCGGTACTGGCAAGCCTGCGAATTATGGCTGCCGCCCTCACAATCGGGATTGCTGCACGAATACATACCGACCTTTCGACGATGCTCTGGCTACCGGACTCATCGAACACGGTGCCGCGGACAGCGCTTCGAGCAGGCAGGTGGGATGCCGGGACAACGCGTACGCGACGCCGAGAACTCGCCACTGCGACCTGCAGGAGAGCGGCTTCCAGCTCGGAAATCAGTGCTGCGGACATACCATCACTCCGATGGTCAGCGGCCCATTGAAGTGCCCAATCTGAAGAACGTATCGTCTGAGACAGTTGCGGCAGCTCTGATTGCAGGACTGCTCGTTCGGCGGCGTATTCCCGCGGTATTGCCCACCGCGGATCAATTCACAGCGATTGTCTGGCAACATTTCGGACGCGGCCGTACCGTTTCGATATGGACTCTGTCGAGCCGCTACCCGCTATACCGTTGGAATCCTGGCGTCCCACCAAGGAGACGCTGCACCGGTTCGCCCAGGTCGTCGGCAAGGTCGCGCTGGCCAAGGGCATTCGGCGCAACCACTGGTGGCACCTGACCTATCGGCTCACTGCGCGCGGCTGGGAAACGGTCCCGCTCGGCTCCGCTCGCAGCGGGCCGGTATTCGCCTGTGCCTTCGACTTTTTCGACCATGTGCTGCGAATAGCGACCGACCGTGGCGTCGAGGTCGAGATCGATCTGCAACGGCAGTCCGTCGCCACCTTCTACGGCGACGTGATGAATGGTCTGCGTGATCTCGGGATCGATGTCGTGCTGCCACACCCACATCCGTTCGATCTGCCGGACCTGGCACGCCCGTTCGAAGACGACACCGAACACGCCGAGTACGTCCCGGAGCTGGTGCAGCGGGCCTTCCGGGTGCAGAGTCAGGTCGGGCGGATACTCGAGGAGTTCAGCGCGACCTACTCCGGCAAGATCAGTCCCGTGCAATTGTTCTGGCACACTTTCGATCTCGCGGTGCAGCGGTTCTCCGAACGGCGGATCGATATGCCCGCCACGGTCGATTCGGTGACGCGTGAGGCCTACTCACGCGAGGTCATCAGCGCGGGATTCTGGTTCGGCGATGACAAGGTCCCCGAACCGATGTTCTATTCCTACACCGCACCCGAGCCCGCCGGGCTGACCGATCGCCGACTGCCCGCCGGCGCGCGTTGGGTCCCGTCCGGGTCCGGGCATGCCGCGTATTACCCCTACGACGAAGCGCGCCTGTCTCCGGATCCGGTCGGCGCCGCGCTCGATTTCTTCCAGTCCGTCTACGCGGCCGGATCCGAGCTCGCCGGGTGGGATGCCGCCCAGCTGGTCTGCTGGGGCGGCATAACTGATCCGGTGCTGGAGAAGGAACGATCATGGCCGGAATGGCCGGAGTGATTACTGGATACGGAATGTGGCGGGGTGCCATGCTTTCGACCGCGTGCGGTCCGACGATACGCAACCCGGTGCGCGCCATGTATTACGGTGCGCCGGGCAAGCGGCGGTGCCCCACGGACACTTCATCTTTCAGATCTTCGTAGCCGATCGCCAGTTCGGCGAGCCTTTCCCAGGCGTCGCCGAGTTCCGAGTTCGAACCGCTAGCCAATGCCGCAAAAGCACCGGCAGTGAACTGGCCGAGCCGGTCGACCACCGCTCCGATGGTTTCGGTATGTACGCGTGCCGCGCCGAGGGACGGCGGGAGTTGCCCGGTGACCCAGTAGTCGATTTCGCGGACCAGGCGCGTGCGTTCGTGGTCGATCTCGTCGACTCGGTCTCGGCTGGCACCAACTCGTTGTTCGTGTAGTTCGGCCAGCTCTCTGGCCGAACGCAGTAGCGGGTGGTCGTTGTTCGCGTCGCCACGACATGCGGCCAGGAGCAGGTTCTTCCCGGGCAGCGGTGCACTGTGAGTCACTGTTCACGCGCCAGAGCAGTCCGTGTAGCCTTCGCGTCAACGCCCGCGCTAGCCCTGTGTTCGCGAAAACTGCTGTACCAGTGATGAAGTGCCACGTCTATGCCTCCGAATGGAGCCGGATGGCGTCGGCACGGTCTTCGACCACTGGCATCGGGCCACCAGCCCGCCGCTCATACGCGGGCTGGACCGCCGCCTGCACCGTTGCGCGGATCGATGCGACGACCATCAGCCCGGACGGGCGGAATGCGCAGCGCGGTGGCTCGACCCAGCACCGGAATTGCGTGCACTGATCGGTCGGGGAAGGCAGTGCGATAACGCCACCCACGCGCACTATCGAGACATTCAGCCGGAACATCTCAGCGAACAAGCTGTCGTCATTCGGTAGATCAGGACGTACCAAAAAGCTCCATCTGCTCGAGCGAGGGTGCGCAATGATCGGACCGATATGTTGTCGGCGGCGTTGAAGTTCCAGCCGCACCGCGTGTCCGAGATGATTGGGCATCATCACCGCCCATACAATTCCCGCTCTGACGACGATCCGGCCGAGCTGTGGCGGGTCCACGATCGCGGGCAGGTCGCACACCTGCCGGTAGTACCGACAGCGGGACAACGGAGTGTCCCCGAACTCTTGCTGGTCCATTCCAGACCTCGCCTTGCATCAGTGGGTGCTTGGTGCGCTCGATGGGGATAAGAGGCGGGCCCGCCGGGCACAGGTCTCAGAACACCGCTCGACCCAAGGGTGGGCAGGCGATTCTGGGATATCCAGAAGAAGACGGCCAAACTGCCTGCGGCTGAACCATGTAGTGCGGGATCCTTACCCGGAGCGCGACCAAGGTAGGCCCAAGGACAGACCGAATCGAATCCACACGGAGCCTTTGAGATGCCCGAGATCGAAACCACCGTTCCCCGCCGCCAACTCGGCCGCTACCTTCGGGAACTGCGTCTACAGTCCGGCATGACCATCGCCGAGGCGGCCCAGCTGATCGAACGGGGCTCCAGCACGCTACAGCGGCTCGAAAAGGGCACGGCCGACCGGATCAGAGTCCTGGATGTGGAGGCGCTGTGCCGCGTGTACGGAGCCGACGAGACGACCACTGCCGCGCTCATCGGCTTGGCTCAGCAGGCCAAGGCGAAGTCGTGGTGGCATGAGTTCGGTGATCTCATTCCCGAGAACTTCGACGTGTACATGGGGCTCGAAGCAGCAGCGCGTCGCCTCACGTCATACCAAGTTGAGCTGGTTCCTGGTCTGCTTCAGACCAGCGACTACGCCCGCGCTGTAATCCGGTTGGGCGTACCGGACGAGACCGAAGCCGATCATGAACGCCGAGTGCAGATGCGAATGCATCGACAGGTACTGATCACGCGGAAGGCTCGTCCCGCAGCTGTCGACATTGTGTTGCACGAGACAGTGCTGCGACGCGTCATCGGCGGACGCAGGATCATGAGTGCACAGCTCAGGCATCTTGCCGACACCGGCACCCGACCAAACGCGACGATCCGAATCTTGCCCTTCACAGCCGGAGTCCCCAGCGGCAAACTTACCGGGCCGTTCACCATTCTCGACTTCGGTACTGATGCCAAGGGCGAAAAGGTGGAGCCGACAGTTGTTTACGCACCGAGCTTCACCGGAGATATGTACCTGGAAAAAGAAGATGACTTGCGTCGGTACGATCAGGCGTACGAAGCGATCCAACGCGCAGCGCTGGACGCTTCTGACAGCAAGGACCTGCTGCGGCAGGTAGCGAGGGAGTATGAGCGTGAACGTTGACCTATCCGGGGCGGAGTGGTTCAAGAGCAGACGTAGCGACGCCACCAAGGACTGCGTCGAGGTCGCGTTCCTTGATGGAGGCCACGTCGGCCTGCGCGACTCCAAGAACCCGACCGGCCCCGTGCTCGTGTTCACTCCCAGCGAATGGGACGCCTTCACGGGCGGCGTGGAGGATGGCGAGTTCAATCGCCCGTCAGTCTGAGATCCGTGAAGAGCTGGGCAATAGCCTTAACTCGAGACGAGTTCAGTGTCTGGCTGGATTGCGGTGACCAGCAGGAACCTGCTTCGGCAGGGAGCGAGGGAGTACGAGCGTGAACGTTGATCTAGCCGAAGCGAAGTGGTTCAAGAGCAGCCGCAGCTCAATGGGGAAGGACTGCGTAGAAGTCGCGTTCCTCGATGGGGGCCATGTTGGCGTTCGTGACTCCAAGAACCCGACCGGTACCGCGCTCGTCTTCACCCCCGGCGAATGGGGATGCCTTCACCGGTCGTGTGCAGGACGGCGAGTTCAATCCCCCGCTAGCCTGAGAACCGTTAAGAGCTGGGGCAAAAGCCTTCACTCGAGACGAGTTCAGTGTCTGGCTAGATCGCGTTGACCGGCAGGAGCTTCGGCAGGGAGCGAGGGAGTACGAGCGTGAACGTTGATCTAGCCGAAGCGAAGTGGTTCAAGAGTCGGCGAAGCGGCCCTTCAAAGGACTGTGTAGAGATTGCATTCCTTGATGGGGGCCATGTTGGCGTTCGTGACACCAAGAACCCGACCGGTACCGCGCTCGTCTTCACCCCCGGCGAATGGGATGCCTTCACCGGTCGTGTGCAGGACGGCGAGTTCAATCGCCCGCTAGCCTGAGAACCGTTAAGAGCTGGGGCAAAGCCTTCACTCATATGAGTTCAGCGCCTGGCCGCGAGGTTGCAGGGCAGGCGAGTTCGACGATCTGACGGCCTGAGCGGTGCGAACAGGCGGCCTGCACTCGTCCTACTCCACATCGAAGACGGCCGAACCACGTGGCACGGCGCTACCCGGAAAGGGTCACTGGCCCGAACTCTTAGCCCAATAGCGGCTTAGGTGAGTACAACTTGGGCTCGAACAGTGCTTTGGCTCCGGCGCGTGTGTAGAGCTTTCGTTGCAGCGTGCGCAGGACCGTAATCGCTTCGGCATCGCGAAAAGTGCTGACCAACTGAAACTCGATGCCCGCGCCGAGCAGGTCACTGCCGAAAGCCAGCTCGCTCAGAAACAGCACTCTGGCGGTCTGTACCTCGGTTAACCTCGCACGGTCGCTGACTGCGCGTCGGAGCTTGCTGACCTCGTCGTTGAACTGATCACGATCGGGAAATCCCAGTGCACGCACAGGTATCGGCGCATCGTGCGACACTCCGGTCCAGCTGGCCAGAGCCGCGTCCACGAATTCGCGCTCCATGGGCGTCAGTGTCGCCATATCGAATTCCATTGTCACCTCTCAGGGTTGTCGAACGTCACCGATTGCCGCCAAGCTTTCCTTGCGGCGTACCTCCGGTGCCGCCGGTATCTCTAGGAGGTCCGAGTGATGGATCGCTGGTTTGCCCTGTGAGGCGAATGATGCCCCTTATCCTGCCTGTCGACACCGACTGCGCATGATCGAATCAGCCTGTGTTGCAAATCTATTGGATCATGCGGCCGGAATTCGCCACAGCCGCACGATGCCGGATGGGGCTCGAGGTCGTAGGAGTTATTGCGGGATGTCTATTCCGGCGAACTGGTCGGCGCGGGTTTGGTCGATCTCGACGAAGTTCGACATTGCCTTGGCGACAACTTCTTTCGCCATTTTTACGGTCTCAATGTGCTGCTGGAGGACGGTGTCTATGGACTGGTCGGCACCAGTCGCCTTCAAGCTGAACTTCTCTTCCAAAGCCTTACTTGATGGGAATGGCCCGAACCCGGTGAGGAACGTCACGCTGCCCGCCAACTGGAATATTGCGTCAAGCCGGTCGAGGTAGTCGTCACATACCTTGTCCAAACCCTTACCGACATCTGGGTGCAGAGATATCTCGCCAGCATTGGCCAGGTCGAGGACCTTACGCCACTCCGCTGGATCGACGCCGAACTCCATAATTCCCCCTAGCTCCCCGGCAGGTATCCGGCCAGATCGTCGACATGCCGACGCGCCTCGACGCACGGTTCACCCTGTTTGCCAACCGAAGGGCGGGTCGACACCTCGAATGACACTGTTCCTTGCGGCATCTCGATTGCAATGCCGCACCTGAGCCGCTTAGTATCGCCGACGCGGAGGAATTCGACCGCCTGGTGTGAGCCGATAGTCCGCGGTGTGAAACCCTCGAAGTCACGACGTTGCTTGAAGTCGTTGAGTGTTGGTGTCCCCGAGTAGATCGTCAACTCGTACCACTGCGCCGAGGCTCGCCAACTGCACTCCTTCCAGCCATCGAAGTCGACACCTGCGACATCCTTTTTCTTGCTTGCAGGATCGAGCCCAGTAGCCGATATCGCCGAATCTGGCAGATCGCATGGATTCCACAGTGCAGCGTCGGGATCGGCGGATGTCGTCGACGCAGCCGTCGACGCCTGACTCACCGCGCCCGTTGTGGTCGGGACTGGGCTGGTGGAGTCTTCACACCCGGCCAATAACAAAGCGGTGCCGATCGCGAGGACAAGACCGCGCAGCACATTCCCCCTGCTTGTCATCGGTTCCTCACCGCCGGTGGCGTGCCATGTCGGTGGGGCCGGACCGGCTCATCCGCCCCCTGTCAGCTCCCCGTTGACGGTACTGACCGGTAGACGCGTGGTGCAAGCACACCTCAGCGGGGGAGTGGCCGCGATCCGGTCGACCGAGGGTGTGCGGTGCTCCAGCCGCGTGGAAATCCTGGTGCTCCACTATGGAGAGGCCGCATCGGTTCGCTCAGGTCGTCTGCACGGTCGCGGTTACCGAGGGTATTCGGCGCAACTGCTGGTGGCATCCGACCCGTGGGGATGCCGCCCAGCTGTCTGCTGGGCGGCATTCACCGATCCGGTGTCAGGAGGAGAAGCGCTCGTGGCCGGAATGGCCGGAGTGATTGTCCCGCAGTGAAACTCAGAGCGAGCCGTTGAGCTTGTTGAGGCGGTCGCACGCCTCCACGTACTCCTGGATCAGGCGGCCGACCACATCGGCGGAGCGCTCCACCTTCGTCATCATCCCGACCACCTGGCCGACCGGGTTGAAGTTCACGTCCTTGGCTGCCTCGGGATAGCGGTGCCCGCGCTTCACGCCGTCCAGCGCCACCATCATTTGCAGCGGCATGGGCAGCGGGTCGGGGTTCTCGGTCTGCTCCCATGCTTCGGTCCAGTCGTTCTTCAGCATGCGGCACGGCTTACCGGTCCACGACCGCGAGCGCACGGTGTCGTGGCTGGTGGCGTCGATGTAGGTCTGCATCTGCGCGGGCGGCACATTTGCCTCCTCGACGGTCAGCCACAGCGACCCGGTCCAAGCGCCCGCGGCGCCCATCGCCATGGCCGCGGCGACCTGACGGCCGTTGCCGATGCCGCCCGCCGCCAGCATCGGCATATCGCCGATGGCGTCGACAACCTGCGGCCACAACACCATCGACGCGATCTCGCCGCAGTGCCCGCCGCCCTCGGTGCCCTGGCAGACGACGAAATCCAGGCCCGCCTTCTTGTGATTGAGCGCGTGCTTCACCGATCCGCAGAGTGCGCCGATCAGGCGGCCTGAGTCCTGGATCTGCGCCACGACATCCGGCGGCGGCGTGCCGAGTGCATTGGCCACCAGCTTGGCTTTGGGGTGGCGCAGGATCACCTCGATCTGTGGCGCCACCGTGGTCGCGGTCCAGCCGAGCAGCTGATTATGGTGCTCGCTCTCGGGCAGATGCGGGACATTGTGGTCGGCAAGGATCTTCTCGGCGAAATCGCGGTGCCCCTGCGGAACCAGTTCCGCCAGTTTGGCTTCCAGTTCGTCGGGGCTCAGCCCGTCGATGCCCTTGCCCTCGTATTTGGACGGGATGACCAGGTCGACGCCATAGACGCCGTTGACGTGCTCATCGAGCCACGCCAGCTCTACTTCCAGTTCCTCGGCGGTGAAACCGACAGCGCCGAGCACGCCGAGCCCGCCTGCGTTGCTGACCGCGGCCGCTACGTCGCGGCAATGGGTGAAGGCGAAGATGGGGAACTCGATCCCCAGCCGATCGCAGATTTCGGTACGCATGGCGTGCTGATCTCCCTAGAGGCTAGAACGGGTTACATAGTTGCCCTGCCGTGTTCCAGTCCGGCAGGGCAGGTGATCCCCCTGGCCAGCCGAACGAGCCCCATACCGCGAGTATCGCCATGGCGCGGCAGCGGGCCCGTCGACTGGCGAGTGCACCATATTTCGACAGTAACACGTTCTAGTTTTGCTGGGATAGACCTTCTAGAGAGCCGCCTGCTCCAGGCCGGTCAGCGAATCCTCCAGGTGATCGAGCAGACGGTGCAGCTGCGGCACACTACGGCGGCAGCCGACCAGACCGAAGTCGAGATTGTCGGCGTTGGTGGTGAGGGTGATGTTCACCGCCTGGCCGTCCATCGGAATCGACATCGGGTAGGTGGCATCGAGGCGGGCGCCGTTCCAGTACTGCGGTTCGCGCGCGCCGGGGACATTCGAGATGACGATATTGAACGGCGGGTTGGTCAAGGAGACGACGCCGGGTAGCAGCGTCAGCGCGAGCGGACTGAGCATCACCGCCGACAAGGCCATCGCCTGAACGCTCGACAGCGAGTTGTAGACCTCTTTGCTGCGGCGCATCGACTCGCTCACCACCCGGAGTCGTTCGATCGGGTCCGCGACATCGGTGGCCAGGTTGCACAGGATCGCGCCGACCTTGTTGCCGTTGGCATTCTCGTCGTCGTCTTCGGCCCGCAGCGACACCGGAACCATCGCGATCAACGGCTTGTCCGGCAGGGCATTTCGCTCGATCAGATAGGAGCGCAGCGCACCGGCGGACATGGTGAGCACGACATCGTTGACGGTCGAGCCGGTCGCCTTCTTGACCTGCTTGACTCGCTCCAGCGGCCAGGACCGGACCGCGCACTGGCGCGCACCGCCGATCGGCACATTGAACATCGAGCGCGGCGCCTCGAACGGGAGCGTCAATTGCTGCTGAACCAGCGCGGCACGGGCTACCCGCACCGCGGCAGGCGCGGAATTCGCCGCCGACAACAGGTTTCGCGCCGCATTGCCGAGCCTGGACCCGGAGGGTGCGGCCTTGCGCGGGCGGTTCGAGCGCGGCAGATGCCACGGCACCCGCGTCTCGGCGGAGTTCGGATCATTGGTCAGCGTCCGCGCCAGCACGCGCTGCGCGGCGACGCCGTCGATCAGTGCGTGGTGCATCTTCGAATAGAGCGCGAAGCGACCGTCGCCCAATCCCTCCACCAGGTGGATCTCCCACAGCGGACGATGGCGGTCGAGCAGCGTGCTGTGCAGGCGGGAGGCCAGGTCGAGCAACTGGTCGAATCGGCCGGGGGCGGGCAGGGCCGCTCGTCGGAGGTGGTATTCGAGGTCGACCTCGCGGTCCTGGGTCCAGCCGAACTGCGGTGCGCCGAGCCAAGTCGCGGGGCGCTTACGGAATGTCGGGTGGAACTCCCTGTCCGCCATCAGCTTCTCGTAGGTCAGCTGGGCGAAATCCGTACCGGCGTCCTCGGGAGCCTCGAACAATTGCAAGGAGCCGACATGCATCGGATGTTCACGCGATTCGGCGAGCAGGAAGATGGCATCGATCGGTGAAATGAGTTCCATGGTTGGTCGCCCCCTGACGACAGTGGGTCTGGTGTGTTTGTGAACCGACCACGTTGTCGTACGGGTCCGCGCGGCCATGAATCCCGGCGCGACGACTCAAACCTACCTGGCCCGAGTGGTTCGCGTTCGCCGAATCATAGATCCTTCGCTACCAGCAGGTACGCCTGCTGGAAACGCTCACCGGGCGCCGGTTCTCGCACCAGTTGCGCGACCGTCACGAACCCGGCCGCACGCAGTAGTCCGGCCAGTCGTCGCGGCGACCAGCGGTAGGCGCGAATCACCTTGTGGTCGAACGCTTCCACCACATCCGGAGCGTCCGTCGCCTGAAAGGCCAGCAGCGCGTGCCCTTCGGCACCGAGTACCCGATGAAACTCGGTCAACACCTCCGGCACCCGCTCGGGCGGCAGATGAATGATCGAGTACCAGGCCACGAGGCCCGCGAGGGTGCCATCACCCAGCGCGAGATTCTCCATCGACCCCTCGTCGAACCGCAGCTCCGGATATTGCTGCCGCGCCAGCCGGATCATCTCCGGCGACAGATCGATCCCGAAGGCATCGATCCCGAGGCCGGTCAGATGCGCTGTCACTCGACCGGGTCCGCATCCGATGTCGGCCACCGCGCCGGAACCCTTGCCCCGCACCAGCTCCGCGAACGCCGCGAGCATGGCGCGATCGAGCGGGCTCGCCGCGAGCTGGTCCTTGACGAAGTCCGTGTACAGCTCCGCGACATCGTCGTAGGCGGCACGGGTGGTGGCCGTATCGGCACGCGAATCCAACACGCTGTGCAGCGTACCTACGCGGGGTCGAAGGCCTTGGCGACCGCCAGACTGTCTTCGTAGATGTGGCGGGTGATCAGACCGCGCTCGACGGTCAGGTGCAGCGCACCGCTGGCGACTACTTGTCGGGTAAAGGCGCGGCGTGCACGAGATCCTGGTCTGTTGCGGTGCGGGTGCCTGCGGTGCCGAGCACGCACCCGAGGATGACCAGGGGGAATCCGATCGCCATTCCGATGGTCAGCGGCTCGTCGAGCAGGGTCACGCCGAGCAGGATCGCCACCGCGGGGTTGATGTAGGTGATAACCGTCGCCCTGGCCGGGCCGACCTCACTGATCAGTGCGAAGAACACCAGGAACGCGGCGGCCGTGCAGATCACCGCGAGGCCGAGTACCGACCACGCGGCGTCGGCGGTGATGTGCGTGGGCCACTGCAGGCTCGCGAACGGCGCGTAGATCACGGCGGCCAGGATCAGCGAGGCGGTGACCACGCCGAGCGGTGGCAGATCAGCCAGCGCGCGGTTGATGATGATCGGACCGATCGCATACCCGAGCGTGGTGAGCGCGATCGCGCCGATGGCTGCCGGATGTGAGAGGTCGACGTCGAGACCGACCAGGGCGGCGACGCCCGCGAATCCGACGATCAGTCCGATGGTGCGGCGGGCGTCGAAGCGATCGTGGCCGAGCTTCGTCACGATCACCACCGCGATCAGCGGCACCGCGGCGATCAGCAGACCGACGGTGGAACTGTTCAATGTGGTCTCCGCGTACCCGATCAAGAACCACGGCCCCGTGATCTCGACCAACGTGTACAACAGCAGCGGCCGCCACCGCCGAAACACCGGCGCAAGCGTCTTGCTGTACAACGCGATCGGTAACAGGATCAGCGCTCCGATAAGCGTGCGGCCGAACGCCACCACCGTCGGATCGAGGTCACGTACCGCGACGCGGATCATCGCGTAGGGCACACCCCAGATGACGCCCATGGCCAGGAACAGCACCCACCCGCGCCTGGTCATCGTGCGACCACTTCTTTATCGAGCATGCTCCGCTCACTTTCCGCTCGAACGGGAGCCTATCCGGAAGATCCCATCATCCGACACCGGTTCAGCGCGGGCTTCCCATCACCGACTGGACGGCAACGCGGGTCGCCTCGAGGACGGCGGTTGCGGGCGGTCTGTGCTCGACGCGGATCTCGACGTTCGATGCCCATCTCGACTCGATAATCGGTGGGGCAGAGGCTGTTCGGTTGCGCGAGGTGCTGACGAAGATCATCGGCGGGGCGGTGCTGACCTACACTCAGGGCGGTGCCGAGACTGTCGGCGTGCTGCGTGCCGACTGATTTTCCTGCCGGACAACCGGATTCGGCCGCATGAACGGGTTTCCGGACCGGTGGAGGTAACGGCTTCCGGTCGGATCTCGATCAACTTCTCGGGCCCGTGGTGTTGCGGTGCCCTCGGAATCGAAGGGGAGGGTCTTGAACCGTCGAATGGGTAGACGAGTGGCGCTGGCGGCGATATCGGCCACGATCGCGCTCGGCATCGGTGAATTTCCCGCGTCGGCGGAACCGGCTCAGAGCCCCGGCGTGGTGCAGCCTTCGGTGAAATCGGCGGACGGCTCGTATGTCGAGCGGATCGAGTGGCAGGACGAGCGGAACGTCCGCCTGCGGATTCATTCCGCGGCGATGAACGCCACCTTCCCCGTCGACGTGCTCCGGCCGAGTGACACCTCCGCGCCGCGCCCGACGTTGTACCTGCTCAATGGCGCTGGCGGTGGCCAGGATTCGGCGACGTGGAAGCGCAACACCGATGCGCTGACCTTCTTGGCGGACAAGAACATCAACGTCGTGCAGATCATCGGCGGGCAGTGGAGCTTCTACACGGACTGGCTTGCGGCCGACCCGGAGCTGGGCGTCAACAAGTGGCAAACCTATGTCACCGAAGAACTTCCGCCGCTCATCGACGCGGCGCTCGGCACCAACAAGGTCAATGCCCTTGCGGGCCTGTCGATGGCGGGCACCTCCGTGCTCAATTTCTCCATCGCGAAGCCCGGCCTGTTCCGCAGCGCCGCTGTCTACAGCGGCATCAGCCAGGTCAGTGACCCGGTCGGTCAGCAGATGGTCAAGGCGACCGTCGAGATCTGGGGCGGCGGCAACACCGAAAACATGTGGGGCCCGGTCGGCAGCCCGCTGTGGGCCGCGAACGATCCCATCGTGAATGCCGAGAAGCTCCGCGGCACGAACTTGTTCATCTCCACCGGCAACGGCATCCCCGGTATCTACGACCTCCCCGGCGGCAAGTTCCGCATGGAATCGCCCGCGGAAACTCCGCAGGTGGTCGCGATCGGCTCGGTCATCGAAGCGGGCGTCAACTGGTCCACCCACAATCTGAACGCCCGCCTCGACAAACTGAACATCCCTGCCACCTTCGTCTACCGCGACAGCGGCACCCACTCCTGGGGCTACTGGCAGGACGACCTGAAGGCGTCCTGGCCGGTGCTCGAGAAGGGGCTGTCCGCCGCTCCGTAGCGGCGACGAAATCCGCAGCCGAAAACAGGCGCCGCTCTGAGCTGTTCCCCAGCTCGGAGCGGCGCTTTTTCGCGTCCAACGTCAGTTCGGTGCACCCTCTAACCTGGGCGGATGCCCTCAGCTCAGAAATCTAATGGGACTGGGGTGTCATTAATGACCTGAGTCGTGCTACGGTCTGTTCTGTCTTAACGGAACCTGATTCCCGATAACGGAGTGCGACATGACGATCACAAGCGCATCGCTGCGTAACTGGAAGAAACTGCTGGCTGCCACCGCCGTGGGAATCGCCGTCGCGGGCGCCGTCGGAATCGCGCAGTCCGACGGCCCTGCCGAGGCGCGTGACTGGAGTGCCGCGTGGGCGGTGCCCATGCAGCTGCCCAGCGCAGGCTTCGAACCGAACTGGTCCACCGACGGCTTCACCGACCAGACGGTGCGGCAGGTGGTCAGGGTGACCGGCGGTGGCACCGAAGCGCGGATCACGCTGTCCAACCGCTACGGCGCGGACAAGCTGCAGATCAACGCCGCCACCATCGCCCGCACGAGCCAGGCCGCATCGGTGGCGCCGGAGACGATTCGGCCGCTGCGGTTCGACGGCTCGGAATCGGTGACGATCGCGCCCGGCGCCGTGGCCACCAGTGACGCCGCCGAATTGCGCCTTGCCCCATTCGAATCGGCGACCGTGACGCTGTACCTGCCCGCGCAAACCGGACCGGCGACCTTCCACGCCCAGGGCTACGCCACCAGCTACCGCGCGAGTGGCGACCATGTCGGCGATACCAGCGGCGCGGCCTTCACCGAGTCCACGCACTCCTGGTACTACCTGTCGGACCTCCAGGTCACCGGCGGGACGAAACCTGCGGGCACGGTCGTAGCCTTCGGCGACTCCATCACCGACGGTTACGGTGCGGGCAATGACACCAATAGCCGCTACCCCGACCTACTTGCCGACCGCCTTGCCGAGGCCGGTGCGCCCCGCGCGGTCCTCAACTCCGGAATCGGCGGCAACCTGGTCCGCAACGACTCCCCCTGGTTCGGCGAAAGCGCGCTGAAGCGGTTCGACCGGGACGTGATCGCCAAGCCGGACGTGTCCTCGGTGATCATCCTGGCCGGCCTCAACGACGTCGGCTTCTCCGAGATCGACCTCCCGACCTACAAGCCCAATCCGGCTGTGTCCGTCGACGAGCTGATCAAGGGATACCGCGAGCTGATCGCCCGCGCCCACCAGGCCGGTATCTCCGCGATCGGTGCCACCCTGCTCCCGATGAAGGGCGCCGAGTACTACACCGACACCTCGGCCGCGAAGATCCGCCAGCTCAACGAATGGATCCGCAACAGTGGCGAATACGACACCGTCGTCGATTTCAACGCCGCACTGGCAGACCCGACCGACCCGGAACGCCTCGCCCCCACCTACGACTCGGGCGACCACAAGCACCCCAACGCCGCAGGCTATGCCGCAATGGCAGCCGCGATCGACCTGAAAACCCTGTAGTGCGAACGATTTACCGTGTGCGGGCCGAGCAGCCAGTTCGGCCCGCACACCTGCGTGCAGATTCGATGTGTGTCAGCGGTCTCGTTTGCTGTTGTCGCCGCAGCGGCTGGGAGTTGCCGCAGCGACAGTTCGCCGCACCACCTGGGAAATGTTCATCGGTCGGACGGCCAGGGCCAGGCGCGTAGGCTCGTTTGGTGAAGCAACTAACTGTCGGTCTCGTGGCTACCTCCCGCAAGGAAGACGAGCACCGGCTGGCGATCCACCCGGCGCACTTCGACCGGATCGACCCAGGGCTTCGCGATCGCGTTCTACTCGAGCGTGGCTACGGAGACCGATTCGGCTACACCGACGAGCACCTGGCGCCGCTGGTCGGCGGCCACCGCACGCGCGAGGAGCTGTTCGCCGAGTGCGACGTGCTGCTGCTGCCCAAGCCGCTGGCCGAAGACCTCGAGAACCTGCGCCCCGGACAAGTCGTATGGGGGTGGCCGCACTGTGTGCAGGACGAGCGGATGACGCAGCTGGCCGTCGACCGCGGCCTGACCCTGATCGCCTGGGAGGCGATGAACCACTGGACGAAGGAAGGCAACTTCAGCGTCCACGTCTTCCACAAGAACAATGAGCTGGCCGGCTACTGCTCGGTCCTGCACGCACTGCAACTCCGCGGGGCCAGCGGGGACTACGGGCGGCGGATGCGGGCGGCGGTGATCAGCTTCGGTGCGACTGCTCGCGGCGCGGTGCGCGCCCTCTCGGCGCTCGGGATCAGCGACGTGACCGTGTTGACGCAGCGCAGCGTTTCGGCGGTTGCCTCACCGTTCGCGTCGGTGCGGATGCAGCATTTCGAGCGCGACCCGAGCAACCCGAGCCGGACCCTCGCGCTGAAGGCGCCGGAACCGGGACCGCTGGCGGAGATGCTGGCCCAGTACGACGTGGTCGTCAACTGCATCCTCCAGGACACCGAGGAGCCGCTGATGTTCGTGCTGAACGAGGATCTGAACCTGTTCGCGCGCGGGACGCTGTTCGTCGACGTTTCCTGTGACGAAGGCATGGGATTCGAGTGGGCCCGCCCGACGACCTTCGCGGACCCGATGTTCACTGTCGGCGACGACCTGCATTACTACAGCGTCGACCACAGCCCCTCGTTCCTGTGGAACTCCGCAACCTGGGAGAACTCCGAGGCGCTGCTGGAGTACCTGCCGATCGTGATGGCAGGCCCCGACGCCTGGGACGGCAGCGAGACGATCCGACGCGCGATCGAGATCCGCGACGGCCGAGTCCAGAACCTGCGGATCCTCTCGTTCCAGGGCCGTGCCGCGTCCTACCCGTACGCGGTCGTCTGACCTGGTTGGTCACCGATCGCTGTCGCCGGGCGGACGTTCGAGGATGAGGTCGACCGCGCGGGCCCGGACCTCGTGGCGGGTCGACCGCCGTGTTCGGCGGCCAGGAAATGCTCGCCGATCCGCAGACAGAAGGCCAGCAGGCATCACATCCCGCTGCATATGCGCAACCGTATATTTGGGCTAACCTTCTGATATACGCCACCGTATATCAGAGTGAGAGGTAATCGAGATGACAGTCGATCGCCGAGATGGCTTGACCGAGAATGGGTCCGAGCTGGTCGTCTTCCAGCAGCACGAAGTTCCCGAGGCAGTCCGTGCGCTCAGCACGATCGCAGACCCCGACTACGTCGACCTGTTCACCCTCGTGACAAGTGACGCCTCGTCCTGGTCACCGGAGCAGTGGGCGCGCGCGGCATTCGAAGACGTCGCGGGCCTCGCGGGACAGTTCATCTGGCGGGCACTGCTCGGCCTGCGGCTCGAGCGGCGACCATCGCATGTGGCCGGTTGGACGATCGTTGATCGCGGCGACAACTGGCTGACCCTCGAGGCCCGTTCCTGGATGCTCACCGGCAATCTCGTGATCCAGGTCGAACGCGAACACCTTTCCCTGGCTACCTTCCTCCGCTACGACAAGCCGATGGGCAAGCGCGTCTGGGCAACCCTGTCCGCCAAGCATCGGAAAGTGGCACCCGGCCTGCTACGCGACGCGCACCGAGTCCGGCAGGCGGGATCGCGCTGATCTCCGTAGTGTGCCCTGCTTATCGGCATTTCGAGCTGCGGCGCGTGGCGCTTCCCACAGGCTGAGCGATCGTCGAAACCCATTGTTCCGGCTCCACCTCGGGCGGCGCTATCGCCGATATGCCAGGACCTCGATACCCGGGTGGCGCGACAGCGCCTGGAGCTCGAAGTGGTGACACGGCTCGCCGGAACAGGGCAATCCGGCGATTCCGCCGAGTCCACTCGTGCCGCGGGAACCCGTGCAGCGCAACGGTTGACCCTGCCCGACGCTCGGTGAGTCGGGCAGGGCCCCTCGTTTCAGCTAGCCGACGGGAGCCGCCGAGGGCGCACTGGTGGTGGTCGGCGCAGCGGATTCCGTTGTCGTAGTGGTCGGCTGGGTGGTGGTCGGTTGGGTGGTGGTCGGCTTCGTGGTCTCAGTGGGCGCTGCGACCGAAGACGGAGCCGGTGGGGTTGTTACTTCCGGTGTGACCGTCGGGCTCGGGGTCTCGGACGGCGGCGTCGAAGTCGTCGGCACCGTGGTCGTCGGTTCGCTGCCGATAGCGGTCTTCGTGGGGGTGGCGCTGGTGGTCGTCGGTGACGCGGCCGCTGCCTTGGTCGGTTCACTCGTCGGTGCCGACGAGGTGGCCGCCACCGCCTTGTATACGGCGGCGAGGTCCGCCGCTTGCGGCTTGGCGGTCGTGTCGACCGGCTCGCCCGCCTGCGCCTGCTTCGCCAGGTGTGTCAGCCAGGCGGCCGCGTACTCGGCGGATGTCAGTGGCTTACCGTCGGCGGGGTTGGCGTCACGCCAGTAGTCGAAGTGGTGGCCGGTGTGGTTCGGCCCGAGCGTGAGCTGGTACGGGTCGCTCATGACGACGGGGATCGTGTTCTGGTTCGTCACGATGAGACCGACGATCTCGTTCAGCACCTTCTGCGGCAGGTAGGCCAGCGGCGACATCTCGTTGGTCGCGATCGACTGTGCCTTCGCCGGGGTCTTCGGTGTCGCACCTGGCTTGTAGGCCGGATCCGACACCTTCAGCAGTACCTCGAGAAAGGTCTCGTCGCTCTGCATCCAGTTCGGCTGCGACTGAATGTCAGCAAACGCCGCAAGCGCGATACGGCTCAGGGCGACAGCGACGTCCTGCCCGGTCGCCGGCGTGAGCCCCTCTCGTTCGAGTGCGTCGACGTTCAACTGTCGGCCCACATTGACCGCCAACTGCAGCAGTGAAATGTTCTCCGGTGCCGCGCAGGTGAGATCGCCCTCGGAGCAGAACGATGCGATCTTGCCGTTCAGCGCACCGAAGTCACCGCTGGTGCCCGGCAGTGCACCCTGACCAGGTGCCGGTTTCGTGCCGTTCTGATATTGCTGGTCGAAGCCGTCGGGATTGCCGAACGGGTCCTTCGCGCCGGGGAACGGTCCGTCTCCGGCCGAGCGACCCGAGTCGGCGAGGATGACGACACCGACGACATCGGCCGGATCGACAATCCCGTATCCACCGTCCCGGTCGGCGTCCTGGTGTCCGATGTTCATCGCGACGCGGCGCACGACGTCGGCGCCCTCGCTGTATCCGACGATCGAGAACCTCGTGTCGGGGCAGGCCTGCGTGATCTCCCGCATCACCTGCTCCGTATTCGCAACACCGGCGGTGACGGCGTCTTCGTAACTGGCCATGTTCGCCGGATACGCGATGTAGACAGCGGCGTACGCGCCGGGATCGACGGCCCCGGCCGGTGCGTTGACGACCGGATCGACCCATTCGCTGCGATGGTCACCCGACAGCGCGGCGGGCAATTCTTCACCGTTGGCCCCGACAAGCAGCTTCGTGGTCCCCGCGACAGGAGTGTCGCCGCGACCGGCCACCGAGATAGTCACCATGTCGTGGCATTCCGTGACGGACGTGGTGAGCTGCGTATCCCTGGTCTGCGGCGGCGATGTCAGTGCCCATGAGGCGGCGATGACCGCCGCCACGCCCAATGCCGCCGGCCCGGCAACGGCCGATGCGATGCGATGTCGCGCAAGGAACTCGCGTAAAGCCATATCCTGATCCCCATTCGATAACCCGACAAGTGGACCGACAGCCCCCCGACGGGCCATGTGTCTCCAAGAACGTCGTGGTTGGGGAGGTGATCGTTACTGGGGCGGTGATCGGCGGAGCCTCGGGAAGGCGCGCCAGCGGGCTCTGAGGTCCGAGTGCGGCTACGAATGGTGGGCGTGCAGGCGCCGGTCGATGACGGCGATGGCCAGTTCGCTCCAGCGGAGGTTCTCTTGCTCGAAGGAGATGCCACGCAGCAGGGTGAGGTACGGGCCGACATGCTCGGCTTCGAGTAGGTAAGCATGCTCGGTACGTCCGTCGAGCAGGCGGGCGCGCAGCCGTTCGTAGCGGGCCAGCTTGGCTTCGGCCCATTCTTTGCGTTCGGCGACGGCCGCGCGGACGGCTGCCCCGTCGCCGACGTCCATGGCTTGGACCTTGACCATCAGCTCGTCGCGGATCGCGGTCGGCTTGGGTGGCTCGGCGGTGAAGGTGCGCAGGGCTTCCCACCCGGCCGGGGTGAGTGAGTGCAGGCGCTTGTTCGGCCGGCGTTCCTGCTGCACGACGCGGGTCTCGATCAACCCTTCAGCGGCCATGCGGTCGAGCTCGCGGTACAGCTGCTGTGGGGTGGTCATCCAGAAGTTGGCGACCGAGGCGTCGAAACCTTTGGCCAGGTCGTAACCGGACGACTCGCCCTCGATGAGCGCGGCCAGCACCGCATTGCGTAGCGCCATCGGCACACGGTAGCACGTAGGTGATTAATCAAAAAATTGTCTATCCCAGGTCTGGACATCTGCCGTGAATTCTGGATAGTGTTCGAGTCACCTATTCAACAAATTGACCATGAGGTGAGGATGCATTCCTTCCGCCGAGCCGTCGATGCCCTTGACGAGCACGCCATCGCAGCCATGCTTGCCGACGACGTCACGTCCGCCGCGCCGATGGGCGCGCAGTTCGAGCAGATCCAGCGTGAAGCGTTCGCGCAGATCGAAGGCGCGGGCGCATGAGTGATTACGACGCGATCGTCATCGGAGCGGGAAATGCCGGGCTCACCGCCGCCGCGACGCTGCAGCGGGCGGGGGCGCGCACCTTGCTGGTGGAGCGGCACAACGTCCCGGGCGGGTGCGGAACCTCGTTTCGGCGCGGGCGTTTCGAATTCGAGGTGGCGCTGCATCAGCTGTCCGGTGTCGGTGTCGACGGGCAGCGGATGTCGTTGCGTAAGGGGCTGTTCGCGCAGTTGGGTATCGCGGACAAGCTGGAGTTCGTACAGGAGCGCGATCTGTACCGGGCTGTCATTCCCGGGCAGGTGGATTTGATTCTGCCCGCGGACTGGGAAGGAGCGATCGAGGCGATCGAGGATGCGTTCCCGGGCAACGGTATTCGCGCCCGCACCTTCTTCGACCTGGTCAAGGCGGTGACGTTCTGGCAGATCACCGGCAGGCGGGGCATGCCCCCCGAACAGATCGACCCCATGCTGTTCAAGCAGGGGCTACGTCCGCTGAAGGACGTTCTCGATGAACACTTCGACGACGAGCGAATCAAGTTCGCGCTCGGCATCTATTGGACCTATCTGGGCCAGCCGCCGTCGCGATTGCCGTTCCAAGACCTCGCCCTGGTCTTGTTCGCCTACTTCGAGTTCAAGCCGTGGCACGTGCGCGGCGGCTCGCAGGCGTTGTCGACCGCGGTCCTGGACGCGTTCCTGCAGGCCGGTGGCGAGGTCCGGTTCAACACCGCGGTCGAGGCGATCCGCACCGACGGCGGCAGGGTGGTCGGCGTCCGGCTCGACGACGGCCAGGAAGTCACCGCCCCCGATGTCGTGTCGAATGCGTCGCTGCCTGTCACCTACGGGATGCTCGACGACGTGCCCGCCGCGGTGCGCGGTGATCTGGCCAGCCGCCGGATCGGTGTGTCCGGGTTCGTGCTGCACATGGGATTGGACGCCACTCCGGCCGAACTCGGGTTCACCACCAGCACCAGTTTCGTCAACCTCGACACCGATGATGAACGCGTCTATCAGTCGTGGCGCTCATTCGAACCCGCCCGCGGTATCTGCGTGTCCTCCTACGATGTCGCCCCGATCGGGTTCGCCCCCTCCGGTGCCACGCACGTCAGCCTGATGACCCTGCAGTACAGCGACGCGTGGAGCAACGTCGCACCCTCGGACTACGCGCGCACCAAGTTCGCCTACGCGCAAACGCTGCTCGATGTGGTCGAGCACATCGCTCCCGGCATCCGCGACGCCATCGAAGAAGTCGATGTCGCAACGCCTTTGACGATGATGCGCTATCTCGGCCACCCCGGCGGCGCCATCTACGGCTACGACCAGGACGCCTCCGAAGGCTGGCTGTTCCGCAACAGCGAACGCCGAACCCACGTCCCTGGACTGTATCTGGCCGGATCGTGGGCCGGCATCGGCGGATTCCAGCCCACCCTCGAAGCGGGCGCCCGCGTCGCTCGCCGCCTGCTGAGCAACAAAGCCGCGTGAACGGAGCACCTGATGAACCATCCCCTCGCCGACCGATTCGACGGCGCCGCCGAGATTCTCGCCGACATCGCCGCTCGGGTCCCCGACACTCGCGACCACCTGAAACAGACGCGCCGCACCATTGATACCTATCACCCCAAGCGGTTGGACCTGACCGTCGCCGCGATCGTCGAAGAGACCACGACCAGCAAGACATTCCGCCTCGTCGGCCCTGACGACACGCCGCTGCCGCCGTTCCTGGCCGGGCAATACGTCAACGTCTTCACCGACGGCACCAGTCGACCGTTCGCGATCTCGTCCAGTCCCGCGCGCCTGGACCATTACGACCTGACCGTTCGGCGAGTTCCGGGCGGGCGAGTCAGCAACCTGCTGATCGACACGCTCGCCGTCGGCAACGGGCTCCGCACGACCGGGCCGATGGGCACCTTCCACCACAACCCGCTGTTCCACGGCGAGGATGTGGTGTTCCTGGCGGGCGGCTCGGGGGTCGCGCCTGCGATGAGCATGATCCGCGACATTGTCGACAACGACCTCGACCGCACCTTCCAGCTCGTCTACGGGTCGCGCTCGGCCCACGACATCATCTTCCGCGACGAGCTCGACGCGATCGCCGCCGCACATCCCGGTATCCGCGTCGACTGCGTCGTCGCCGACCCCGATCCGGAATGGGACGGACCCATCGGGTTCCTGACCGCCGACACCATCGCCGGGCTGACCGGCGCGCTGAACGATCGCATGGTCTATGTGTGTGGGCCACAAGCCCTCTACCCGTACGCGTTGGAGCAGCTCGCCATGCTTGGACAGCGGCGGCGTCGGATCCGGTTCGAGGCCAACGGCGCTCCCGCCGACCCCACCGCGCAGCCGCACTGGCCCGCCGATGTCGACGCGTCCGAGGAGGTGACGGTGACTGTGGGCGCGACCAGCTTCCGGACGCCGCGCAACCGCCCGCTGTTGGATGCGTTGGAGGATCGGGGGATCCAGGTCGAAGCGGCCTGCCGCTCCGGTGAATGCAGCCTGTGCCGGGTGCGGATCTGCAAAGGTGCGGTCCACAACGCCGACGAGGCTCGACTTCGCCTGTCGGACAAGCAGTTCGGCTACACCCACTCCTGTGTCGCCTATCCGATCACCGACGTCGAAGTCGACATCTGAATCCCAATAGGGCTGGACGCCGAGTGCTAGCCACGAAAGGCCGCCGATGCGAGCGCAAGCCTATGCACGATATGTCGCCCTCGGTGACAGCCAAACCGAAGGAATCGGCGACGGAGACGAACAAGCCGGTTGGCGCGGATGGGCCGACCGCCTCGCCGAACAACTCGCGATCCGCAATCCGCAGCTGCGTTACGCCAACCTAGCGGTCCGCGGTCGTCTCGCCGCTCAGGTCCACGCCGAGCAACTCGATCCGGCTTTGGCACTGAGGCCCGACCTCGCGACCGTCGTCGCCGGAGTCAACGACGTGCTGCGCCCTCGATTCGACCTCGAGGAAGTCGTCGGCCATCTCGAAGCCATGTTCGCCGCCCTCGCCGCGCACGGCACCCACGTAGCGACACTGACATTTCCGGACCTCGCCCGCATCACTCCGCTCGCGCGCCCGTTCAGCGGCCGCGTGACCGCGCTGAACGACCGTATCCGCGAGGCCGCGCATCGCCACGGTGTGACCGTCGTGGAAACGGCCCACCACCCGGTAGTCACCGATGCCCGCCTGTGGAGCCCCGACCGTCTGCACGCGAGTTCCCTCGGCCATCAGCGCATCGCCGCCGCCGTTGCCGAGGCACTGCACCTGCCCGGCAGCGACAACTCCTGGACCCACCCGCTCCCGCCGCTGCCCCCATCAACCGGACTCGCCGCAGCCGCTACCGAACTGCGTTGGGTTGCCGGCTTTCTCGGGCCGTGGCTCGGTCGACGTGTGCGCGGGCGCTCGTCCGGCGACGGCCGCAGCGCCAAACGTCATGATCTGCTGCCCGTCTCGCGCTGATCACGTAGTCGCGCAGAGACTGGCCTCCACCCACGGCCCCGCTGCGATCCGCCTCTATGCGGGGGCCGCAGTCGTCGAGGTAGCTCGCCTTCCTCGAACTCGTTGACCTCCTGCCACTTCCAGCCTTCGGCGAGGTCATCGACCAGACGTGGGGGATTGCGCACTAGTCAATGTATGGCTTGCCATGTATTCTCATGGCAAGCCATACATCAGATCGGAGCGCAGGCAATGGGTTCGGAGAAGCAGCTGATACTCGACCGGCAGACCTCACTGGGATACGTCGTCAATCACCTCGCCCGACTCATGGAGCAGGCGTTACGCGACCGGATCGCCGAGTACGGCGTGGTCCCCGGCCAGTTCGCGCAGCTGCTCGCGCTCTACGAGGAGGACGACACGACGCAAAACGAGCTGTGCGACAAAGTGCGCATCGATCAGTCGACCATGGCGCACACCCTCAAGCGGATGGAGCGGGACGGGTTGATCCACCGGACTCCCGACCCGGCCGATGGACGGCGGGCCCGAATCAGACTGACCGAGCGAGCACGCGACCTGCAGCCCGTGCTGGTACAGGCAGCGGCCGAAGTGAACGAGGCAGCGACCCGCTGCCTGTCCGATGCACAGATCGCAGCCCTTATGCGCACGCTCTCGCAGGTGGTCGACAACTTCGACAGCGGCCGCGCGAGCGACGGCTGACCATCAGAAGAAAGGCGATTCGCAATGCTCAGACGCCTCCATCCAGTTGCGGGCACAGTCGGCCTGTTAACCATTCTGACGTTTTGGATCTCCACCATCACCACCGAGATCTCCGGATCCAGGCATGCCATTACGGTGGTCAAACAGGCAATCCCCTGGGGCCTGCCGGTGCTCGTGCTCGCCCTGGCCTTCGCTGGGGCGAGCGGAGTGCGGACCGCCGGCGGGTCGAACCTACCGTTCATCGCAGCGAAGAGGCGGCGCATGCCCTTCATCGCGGCTAACGGTCTGCTTATCCTCATCCCCTCCGCTATCAGCCTCGATATCCTTGCCTCACAAGCGAACTTCGGCGCTGCTTTCTACTGCGTGCAGACGCTCGAGCTCATCGCCGGAGCCATCAACATCGCCCTGATGTCACTCAATATCCGAGACGGTCTTCGCCTCACCGGCCGTTTGGGGGTAGCACGACAGAATCCCGTTCAGTCCCCGATCGACACCACGGCGCTGTGACCACCGAGATCCACTCCGAGGCTGATGCCGGGGCAGGCCCGCGCGCTGGAAACCTGGTGGGGCGGTCTTGATGAGACCCGAACACGCGCTCGTTTCAGCCGGTGCGGCGTGAGCGGGCCAGAGCCAGCCCGCCGAGGGCCGTGCTGGTCAGCCCCACCATCAGGGCCACGAAGGCCCCGCCCAGCCCGTTGCCGGTGCCGATACCACCGTCGGAGGTGGCCACGATCAGCCCGCCGAGGGCCGTGCTGGTCAGCCCCGCCACCAGGGCCACGATTGCCTTGCTTCCCCTGTTGCCGTTGCCGTTGCGGGCCAGAGCCAGCCCGCCGATGACCACGCCGGTCAACCCCACCAGCGCAGCCACGATGGCCCCGAGTCGCCCGGAGCTCATGGTGTCGACGCTGGCGGCAGCTGGTTGGACCGAGGCGTGCGCGGCCGCCGGTGTGGCAAGCGCGAAACCTGTGAGCAGGGCGGCTGCTACGGCGGTAAGCAGGTGACGGACGGACATGAGGTGCTCCTTCATCGTGGGACTGGATATCGCTTGATCATGTCCGCTGGACCCCCGCCGATCATCCTGCGGGCGAAGGCAATTCGCGCTGCCGCCGATGCCGTAGCCGACTGCTGCGGACGTCGTACAGGGCCGCGAAGATACCGCGTGTGCGGTAGGCGGTTGCTCATCCGTTTGCGGGAGTTGCCCGCGCGAGCATCCGGCTAGGGTGCACACATGAGCAAGGGACGGATCGGAGACTGGGCGATCGCCGTCGGTGTGGCGGCGATCCTGCTGGTCGCTGGGCTGTCCAGACAACACACCCCCACGAATCTCGATCCGGCGGGCTACGCGCTGTTGATAACCGGCGGTCTGGCGCTGGCCGCGCGCCGCGGGGCTCCGGTCACCGTGCTGGCCATGACCGGGTTGTGCGCGCTGGGTTACCAAGCCGTCGGTTTCGACGTGCCTGCCGTCGCGTTCCTGTTCGCCGTGTACGCCGCCGTGCGGGCGGGACACCGCATGATTACGGTGGCGGCGTCGGTGACCCTGCTGGCCGCTCTCCCGCTCGCCGCCCTGGCTTCCCTGCACGACACGGGCGAGGCGTTCGCGCAGGCCCGAGACGCCCTCGAGATCGCCTGGTTGATCGCGGCCGGTGCCGCGGGGGAAGCGCTGCGGCAGGCCGAGCGGCGGGCGGACGAGGCCGAGCGCACCCGGGAGGAGACCGCGCGCCGCCGCGCCGACGAGGAGCGGCTGCATATCGCGCGGGAGCTGCACGATTCGCTCACCCACCAGATCTCGGTCATCAAGGTGCAGTCCGAGGCTGCCGTCCACGTGGCCCGCAAGCGAGGCGAAGAGGTGCCGGAGGCCCTGCTGGCGATCCGGGAGGCCGGTCGTGAGGCGGCCCGGGAACTGCGAGCGACTCTGGAGGCGCTGCGCGACGACAGCACCACCCCGTCGCAAGGGCTCGACCACGTTTCGGAACTGGTGGAACGGGCCCGTACGACCGGCCTGGACGCGACATTGACGATCGAGGGACAACGACAGGCCGTGCCGACCGCGGTGGACCGGACCGTCTACCGGATCGTTCAGGAGTCGCTCACCAACATCGCCCGGCACGCCGCCGCCGCGTCGGCGACGGTCCGGATCGACTACCGTCCCGACACCCTGGTCATACGGGTCGACGACGACGGCAAGGCCACCCCGGACAACGCACCGGTGCCCGGCGTCGGGCTGCTCGGGATGCGCGAACGAGTCACCGCCCTCGGCGGTCGCCTGCGGGCAGCACCGCGCAGCGAAGGTGGCTTCTCCGTACAAGCCGAACTACCCGTGGACCGAACGCCATGATCCGTGTCCTGCTGGTCGACGACCAGCCGCTCATTCGCAGTGGATTCCGCGCACTCCTCGACATCGAGGACGACATCGAGGTGGTGGCCGAGGCCGCCGACGGGAGCGAGGGCCTGGCGCTGGCCAGGGAACACCTGCCCGACATCGCGCTGATCGACATTCAGATGCCGGTCGTAGACGGCATCGAGGCGACCCGGCGCATCGCCGCGGACCCGACCCTGGCCGGGGTGCACGTCGTCATCCTGACCAACTACGGCTTGGACGAATACGTCTTCAACGCGCTGCGCGCCGGCGCGGCCGGATTCCTCGTCAAGGACATCCAGCCGGAAGACTTCCTCCACTCCATACGCGTCGCCGCGCGTGGCGACGCGTTGCTCGCACCGTCGATCACCCGCCGGTTGATCAACCGGTACGTCACCCAGCCGCTCAACACCGGCACGGGGCTGAAAGAACTGACCAACCGCGAACGCGAGGCCGTAGCCCTGGTCGCGCAGGGCCTGTCCAACGACCAGATCGCCGACCGCATGGTGATCAGCCCGCTGACCGCGAAAACCCACATCAACCGAGCCATGACCAAGCTCCACGTCCGCGACCGTGCCCAACTCGTAGTTTGCGCCTACGAATCCGGCCTGGTAGCCCCGCGCAACTTCTGACATCCACGCAGGCCCGCACGCCGACGATCCGCTTGCCGACGTCCTCGCAAGCATCACAAGCTGTGCCTTCGGGAGCCCAGTGAGCGTGCAGGACCTCATCGATAGCGCAAGCGCTTCTCGGCGCTGGCGTGGTCGCGGCTCATGACTCCTCCATGTCCGGCGCCGGTGAGATCGTGGCACCGGCCGACAGCAGTCTCTCCGCCAGCGTGCGACAGCGCTTTCCGAGCTCCGGAGGGTCGAGTATCTCGAAGTCGTGCCCGAGTAGGAGCACGTGCATGAGCACGACGTCGAGGCTGCTGGCGCCACTGAGCACCTCACAGAGCTCGCTCCCTCGTTGTCGTACGACGGCCGCCGACGCCGGAATCTGCGCGCCTACCGTGTCGGCCGACGCGTGTACGAGGAAGCGCGCTTGGTGCGGGTAGACCCGACTCGCCACAGCCTCCTGCACATACGCCGCCGCGTCGGGCGCCGCGCGCGGGCGGAAGCGCCAGGTCCGTGCAGCCACATCGGTTATCCGGTCGACGCGGAAGCTGCGCCAGTCGTCGCGATCGAGGTCGTAGGCGAGGAGGTACCAGCGCCGGTCGGAGGCGACCAGGCGGTAGGGCTCGACCCGCCGCCGTCGCACCTCGCTCCCGGACGGGTAGTCGAAGCCGGCCTCGGCCTCGTCGCGGCAGGCTCTGGCCAGTGTCATGAGCACCTCGGGGTCGACCGGCGTGCGGCCTCCGCCGAACGACTCCACCGAGCCGGCGAGCGCGCGCACCTCGTGCCGCAACCGGGTGGGCAGCACCCGGTCGAGCTTGGTCAGCGCCCTGAGTGCGGCGTCGCCGGCGCCTGCGACCGCGCCACCCGCGCCGACCAGCAGCGAGACCGCGGTGACGATCGCCTCTTCGTCGTCGAGAAGTAGCGGCGGCAGGTCCTGCCCCGGGCCGAGCTGGTAGCCGCCGCCGACACCCTGGCCGGCATGCACCGGATAGCCGAGCGTGCGCAGCCGCTCGACATCGCGTCGTATCGTGCGCGGCGTGACCCCGAGCCGATCAGCGAGTTCGGGGCCGGTCCAGACCTGGCGCTGCTGCAGCAGCCCGAGCAGGGTGAGCACCCGCTCCGTCGTACCCCGCTCGGCACCGCTCGCCACGTCCATGCCGCCCACCCTGCCAGAGATAGCGGACCGATCCTGTCCGCTAGGGATGTCAGGGTGGCTCCATGGCAGACAAACTCGACTGGAACCGGACGCTGCGCGAGCAGTGCGAGTTCCACTGGAACCATCAGCTCCGAGCCCGGCTCGCCGGGCTCACCGACGACGAGTACTTCTGGTCGCCGGTGCCGGACGCCTGGAGCGTGCGGCCACGCGGCACATCGACGGCGCCCGTGCAGGTCGGTGCCAGGGACTTCACGATGGACTACGCATTCCCCGAGCCGGTCCCCGCGCCCTTCACCACGATCGCCTGGCGACTCGGTCACGTCATCGTCGGCGTGCTCGCCGCACGCAACGCGGCGCACTTCGGCGCGCCCGCGGCGTCGTACGAGACCTGGGAATACGCCGGCAGCGCGGCCACCGCGCTCGACCAGCTCGATGCCCAGCTCGACGTCTGGCTGGCCGGGGTGCGCGGCCTCGGCGAGGCCGGGCTCCGGGTCCCGGTCGGCGCGAAGGAGCCCTTCCCCGAGCTATCCATGGCCGATCTGGTGCTGCACATCCACCGCGAGCTGATCCACCACCTGTCCGAGGTCTGCCTGCTGCGCGACCTCTACCTGCACACGAAACCCGGCACTGAGAGGAACCTCATGACCGTAAAGACGACACACCTCGATCCCGAAGAACTCCACAACAACCCTGCCTTCACGCAGGGCGTGATCGCACCCGCTGCCCGGACGCTCTATGTCGGCGGGCAGCTCGGCACCGATAGCACCGGAAACCTGCTCGACGGTATCGAGGCGCAAACCACTCAGGCGATGCGAAACGTGCTGACTGTGCTTGCTGCCGCGGGTACCGGTCCCGAACATGTCGTCAAACTCAACATCTACCTCGTCGATGGGGTCGATGCGCAGGTGGGATACGCAGCGTCGCGATCAGTGTGGGGCAATCACCGCACAGCCATCACGGTCGTTTCCACCGCAGGACACGCTCGCCCGGGCGCGCTCGTTGAGATCGACGCAGTAGCGATCATCCCCGAATAGCACGATCCACAGGCAGAAAAGTCTCACGACGACATGCGTGGGCGTTTCAGCTACCGCACATCGCTTGCTGGTAGAGGGTCGATAGCGCGTCATCGATGGGGTGCGGCTGCGGCTTACCGGAAGGGTCCATCTTGTTCCACCGCACGAGGTTCATCGCGACGGACATCTGCCGCTTGCCGTCATCGCGGGTCAGGGACATCGTTTCGGCCCCGAAGACCGTGCCGTCGTGGCCCCAGAAGGTGCCGCAACCCGGGACCTGGACCTTGTGCAGACCGAGGCCGTAGTTGATCTTCTGTCCGTTTTGGGCGATGACAGGGACGGTCTGCCGCATCTGCGCCAGCGATGACTGGTTCACGATCTCACCTGCGAGCAGCTTGCTGTAGAAGCGGTTGAGATCCTCGACGGTCGATACCAGGCCTGCTCCTGGCAACACCCAGGACATGTTGTAGACGCTGTAGTCGCGCGGCGGGTCGATCAAGCCGTACAGCGCCTCGTACATCCGCGGGTGCGGCCCATCGAGATCTGGCCCGTCCGGAAACGCGGTGTGCTCGAGCCCGGCGCGCTCGATGATGCTCTCGGTGATGTACTTCTCGGTCGTGGTACCGGCTACCTGCTCCAGGAGTTGGCCGAGGAGGAAGTAATTGGTGTTGGAGTACACCCCAGGTGAGCTTCCGGGCTCGCCGGTGGCGGGAGCGTTGACTCCCATCTCGATCAGCTCAGTTGGGCGGAACTGCGTGAACCGGTTGTCATCCAGGCTCTGGGGCGATGCACCCGCAGTAGAAGCGAGGGACGGGAACGCGTATGGGAGGTATTCGGCGAGACCGCTGGTGTGGTTGATCAGCATCCGAACCGTGATTTTCTTACCGCGTTCTCCTGGGACCAAGTCGGGCAGGTAGTCGCCGATCGGCGCGTCGAGTCCGATCCGACCTTGCTCGACCTGTTGCATGATTGCGGCGGCGATGAAGGTCTTGGTGATGCTGCCGACGCGATGGAGCATGTCGTGCTGGATAGGACGGCCGGTCGCGACATCGGCGACCCCGGAAGCGCCGCGCCATACCCGGTCGGCATCACGCACCTCGGCGTACACACCCGGCATCCCCGCGCGGTGAACATCGTCGAGGGCGGACTGCAGCGCCGCGGGATCGAAGCCGGTCGCGGTGCTCGTGCTCTCAGGTGGCGCGGCCCCGGTCTCGTCGGGCGCGGCCGCCGCCCTGCCCGCACTCATGGTCAGAAGCGTGGCCACGCTGGCAAATACCATCAGGCGAATCTTCACGACACCCGCCCTCTCATGATCAATGAGTGCAGCGGGGGCAACGCTTTTGGTTCGAGATCCATGATCATGCCGTCGATGGTCGCGCTGACCAGGCCTGCTCCGCGTCCGGCGGTGGGAGTCGCTGTCTACGTGAATGCACGTAAGGAGATTGCGATCGGCTACGTCGTTCGTCGTAGCCGATCGCGCGTCCGAGGGGTGCTACCGATGCCGGAAGATGCACCGCCGCAATGAACAACTACTCCGCTGCCCGGGACGAACCGCTCATCGCTACGGGGTGAAATGACTCAGCCCGGTCTGGTAGGCAATCACGACCAGCTGCGCGCGGTCGCGCGCGCCCAGTTTCACCATCGCGCGGCTGACATGCGTGCGTGCGGTCGCCGGACTGAGAAACAACGCGGCACCGATCTCGTCGTTGCTCATGCCTTGCCCCACCAGTGCCAGCACTTCGCGCTCACGGTCGGTCAGCACCGCGAGCCGGTCTTCGGCAGACTTGGCGGCCCTGCGCTGCGTGGCGAACTGGCTGATGAGGCGGCGGGTGATCCGGGGTGCGAGCAGCGCGTCACCGGCGGCGATCACCCGGATGGCGTGCAGGAGTTCGGCGGGACCCGCGTCCTTGAGCAGGAACCCGCTCGCGCCTGCCTGCAAGGCCTCGAAGACGTTGTCGTCGGTGTCGTAGGTGGTGAGGATAAGGACTTTGACCTGCTCCATCCCGCTGGTCTCGGCGATCTGGCCGGTGGCGCGTATCCCATCCAGCCGTGGCATGCGGATATCCATGAGGACAACGTCGGGGCGGGTGGCGCGGGCGAGTTCGACAGCTTCCGCGCCGTTGGTGGCTTCACCTACCACCGTGATGTCGTCTTCCAGGTCGAGTAGAACTTTGAAGCCGGAACGGACCAGACGTTCGTCGTCGGCGAGCAGTACCTTGATCGGCGGTGTGGAATTCACAAGCGTGACCCGATCGGTGCGAGCGGCAGGCAGGCGGTGACCTCGAACCCGCCACCGGGACGCGACTTCGCGTCGAGCTCACCGCCGAGCAGCTGGCAGCGTTCGCGCATTCCGACGATCCCGCGGCCGGTCGTTGCCGAGCTGTCGGTGCGAGCCGGGACGTGCGAGGGGTCGCGGCGACCCTCGTCGATCACCCGTATCCGCAAGGCGTCGATGCCGGGTTCGAGCGCCACCGTCACCCGGGTCGGGCCGACGTGGCGGATCACGTTGGTGATCGATTCCTGCACGATGCGATACGCGGCGCTGCCCACCGCGCTCGGTAGCGGCGTCACCGGCGATGTCTGCTCGATAGCGATGTCGAGCCCGGCATCGCGGGCCTTGCCGGTGAGTTCATGAATCTGGTCGAGACCGGGGTAGGGTTCGCGCTCGTCGCCGTCACGCAGGACACCGAGGATGGCGCGCATCTCGTGTAGCGCCCGCGAACTGGTCTGCTCGATGGTGCGCAGTGCCTCGCGGGCCTGCTCCGGTCGCTTGTCGAGCACGTGTGCGGTGACACCGGACTGCACGTTGATGATGGCGATAGCGTGGGCGACGGTGTCATGGACTTCGCGGGCGATCCGCAGCCGTTCGGCGTCGACCCGCGCCCTTGTCTCCTCGTCGCGGGACCGTTCCGCCAGTTCTGCCCGTTCTTGCGCATCGGCGGCGATGACCCGGCGGGATCGGACGGACTCGCCGAGCGTCGTGCTGATCACCGACGCGCCGATCCGGAAGAACACCCAGCCGATGGCCACGCGTGGCTCGATATCCGCTCCGGCGATCAGCCACCCGACGGCAAGGACTGTGATGCCCACACTGGCGACCATCAGCGATCGGCGACCGTCGCCGTAGGCGGCGAGGGTGTAGAGGGCGACGAAGAGTCCGAGGTAGGAAAGCCGGTCGGGGAAGTCGAGACCGAAATAGACCAGGCTAGCCAGCGCCGTGACCGTGAACACCAGGACAGGCCGTTGACGGCGTGCTGCGACGGCCACGCCACTCACGATCAGCAGGGCGTACCCGAAGCCAGAGACCGGACTCGAGACCGGCTCGAGCGGCACCGGGATCGCGGCACTCTGAACCTGAATCACGGTAACGAACAGCGCCAGCAGAACATCCGACAACCAGGCGGGCCGACGCGAGAACCAGGCAGACAGTTGTCGCGACACCGCCCGCAGAACCATGCCGTGACAGTACGGCATCCGCGGAGCCTCGCACGCCCGCTCAGACGAGTGATCGGCTACGACGACCGACGTATCCGATCGCAATTTGTGTACGCATATTCACGTACCCGGCGTCACCCGTCGCCGGAAGCGGAGCAGGCCTGGTCGGCGCGACGATCGACGGCATGAAAAAAGTCTTCACCGGCCTGGCGGCCCTGCTGCTGCTTGCCGTCATCGCACAGTTCTATCTGGCGGCCAGCGGCGCGTTCGACACCGCGCCCATCGAGGAATCCTTCCAGCCACATCGCACGCTCGGAAACGCGATACTCCTCTTCGCGCTCGTGATTACGATCGCCGCCGCTGTCGTCCGGATGCCGGGACGGCTGATCGGACTGGCGGGCCTGGTCGCCGGGTTGGTGATTGTCCAGTCGGTGATCCGGGAAGTCGCCAAATCGTTCGGTGACGGCTCGAGCAC
Source organism: Nocardia sp. GCM10030253 (assembly GCF_042675075.1). Taxonomy (NCBI): domain Bacteria; kingdom Bacillati; phylum Actinomycetota; class Actinomycetes; order Mycobacteriales; family Nocardiaceae; genus Nocardia; species Nocardia sp. GCM10030253. The sequence continues at coordinate 226,428 of NZ_JBHTDL010000003.1, forward strand.
CAGCCATTTCATCTTCGGCCTGCACGCGATCAACGGGCTGGTCATCGTCGGCGTGATCGGGATGATCGTGCGGCAATCGCAACGAATATCGTGGAAACCGGCCGAACCCGCGCCAACGGCGTCATGACGACAGCTGCCTGGATCAACCTGGACCATGCCATCGCGCTGCTGAGCGTCATCGCCTGGTTCGCGGCAGGCGTCACCATGTCGCTGCGGCGCGCCAGGCCCGCCCTCGCTCTCCTGGCCGCGGCACTGCTGGTGACGTTGACCAGGGCGGCGTCAGTGACGATGCTGGCCGGTCGGGGCTGGTGGTTCGTCCAAGAGAAGGTGCTGCTCGGGCTGCCCATGCTCGCGGTGGCCGCGCTGGTCGCCACGGTGATCGCTGGACCCCGGCTGTTCGCGCAGGCCACGGGTGCCCGGCTGCCGGAAACCATCGATGCCGCAGGCATCGTCACGCTGCTCACCGCTGCTTACGCCGCATTGGCGGGTTTCGCGGTGACCTTCCTCAGCGGATACCCCCTGGCCCCTGGCATCGTGCTGATCACGATCGCGCTGGTGTTCGCGGGCGCGCTGCTGACCATGCGAGTGCTCGCGACACCGAACGCGGTCGAGGAACCGGACACCGATCCGGACCGGCCGGACGTTTCGCGCCGCCGCTTCCTCGGCGTTGCCGGTGGTGTGGTTGTGGTCGGTGCGGCCGGTACCGGAGTCGGCCTGTCGGTGCGGCCCGCCGCGTCAGTGTCCGACGGAGGTGGTCCCGGTCCGGTGTCGCGCGCGGCCGTATCGGTGACCGAATTGCGGGGCGCCGACACACCGGCACCGGGCGGCGCCCGGCGCGAATACGTATTGGCCGCACGGAAAGCCACCGTGCGCTTGGCGTCCGGACGCGACATCGACGCGTGGACCTTCGATGGCACGGTGCCCGGTCCGCCGATCACGGCCGCCAAGGGCGATCTCATCGAGGTCAAACTGGTCAACCACGATATCGACGACGGGGTGACCTTGCACTGGCACGGCTACGACGTGCCGTGCGGGGAGGACGGTGCGGCGGGAGTAACCCAGGACGTGGTGGTACCCGGTGGCGAATTCGTCTACCGGTTCCGCGCCGACCAAGTGGGAACCTACTGGTATCACACTCATCACGCGTCGCACATCGGCGTACGCCGGGGGCTCTACGGCACCCTCGTCGTGAAACCTCGCGAGGAACACGACACCGGACAACTGGATCTGACGTTGTCCGTGCACACCTTCGACGGCATCGCCACGATCGCGGGCGGCGCCGAACGCATCGCGCCGCCAGGCACTGCGGTACGGCTGCGGCTGATCAACACCGACTCCGATCCGCACCGGTTCGCGTTGGTGGGCACCTCGTTCCGGGTCGCTGCCGTCGACGGCCGCGACCTCGAGCAGCCCGGCGAGATCAGCCGGACCGGGTTGCGTCTGCCCGCAGCCGGGCGCTACGACCTCGTGTTCGTCATGCCGAGCACATCCGTGGCACTGGCACTCGACGACGACCGCGCCGCCACAGTGCGGTTGCGGCCCCGGGCTGGTGCCGCCACCGGCGAGCCGTCCACGCAGGACTCCTCGGGATGGCCCGAACTCGACCTGCTGACGTACGGAACCTCGGCCCCGGTCAGGTTGCGCACCGACGCTGCCGACCGGCACTTCACCATGGTGCTCGACCGTGGGGTGGCCATGGTCGACGGATCACCGGCGTACGCGCACACCGTCAACGGCCGCGGACACCCTTCGATCCCCGATCAGTTGGTCGCCGAAGGCGACATCGTCCGGTTCACCGTGGTCAACCGGAGCCGCGAGACCCACCCCTGGCATCTGCACGGCCATCCGGTGCTGATCCTGTCCAGGGACGGGACGCCGTCGTCGGGCAGCCCACTGTGGGTCGACACCTTCGACGTTCGCCCCGGCGAAGTATGGGAGGTGGCGTTCCGTGCCTCGAATCCGGGCATCTGGATGAATCACTGCCACAACCTGCCACACGCCCATCAGGGGATGATGCTGCAGCTGCGCTACGACGGTGTCACCACTCCATTCGGCGGTATGCACACCGTCGGCTCAGGCCACAACCACTGACGACCGCGCGACCTAGGCGCGCCGTCGACGACGCGAACCACCGCCCGGCGCGTAGTTCAGGCTGCCCGGCTGGGCGGGCGGCGCGCGGGATGGGACTGCGGTGACGCGGGTCCACGACCGAAGGCCCCGAACGGTGTTCGGTTCGGGGCCTTGGTGTTACGTCATCCGGCCGCCCTGGCGGGAGAGCCGTACCTGACCCGGCACGCCGTGTCACGGGGTCCGGAGAGGACCCCGGGACCAGCTGTGGCTGCGCGGGTCGACATCCCATCAAGCGGCGTCGAGGGCTGCGGTGATCTTGCGGGCCATCTCGGCCGTGGTGGGGCTGGGCTGGGCTTGGTGGGGGCGGGTGGTTCCTTCTACGGCGACCAGGACGGTGCTGCGGAAGTTGTCGGCCTCGGCAGGATCCTGCTTCTGAAGCAGGCTCATGGCTGCGGTCAGGGCGGGCAGTACGTGGTCGGCAAGTTCGGGTACGGACTTGCCGTTCAGGGTGATGTCCTTCGACTTTGCGGCGAGCACGTGGCCGACCAGGCCGGTCGCGGTGTACAGGGCGGTGGAGCCTTCGATGGCGGCCTTGTGGGGCGAGTTACCGGCGGCGGCCATCAGCGAGATGGCGCCGTAGGCGGCGGTGCGGAGGATGCTCTTGTCCTGGTCGGTGAGGGTGGTGGACATGGTGGTGCGCTCCTTGAAATCTGTTGTGGTGAACGGTGATTGAATGGATGGGCGGCGGAATGCGGTCGGGTTGATGGCCGGGTGGCGTCTGGATTGCTTATGGCTGGTCATTGGTCGCTGCTGTCTCGCGCACGGCCACGGCGATGGCGCGGAAGTCCTTGCGCAGCATGTGGGAGTGGTTGCTGGGGACCTTGGCGCTCACCGTGATGTTCGGGTTGCCGGCGAGCACGGGATCGAGTGAGGCCCGCACCGCGGCCATCACCTCCTCGCTGCCGCCGAGGTTGGAACCCGTGGCCAGGACGTAGCGCACCGGGCGGGTCGCGCGGTGCAGGACCGGGGCGAGGGCGGCGTGGAGTTCGTTGGCCTCGATGTTGATATCGGCATGCTGGTCGGCGGTCATCCGCGCGGCCATGCCAAGCGGGCGCGCCACCGGCATCAGAAACCGCAGCCGGCGGAACAGCTTCCGGATCTGCTCACGACCCTCCTCGCCGGTCAAGCCATAGGGCATGGCGCCGTCCACGGACACCACGCCCACTACGCGGTCCGGATTCCGGTCGGCCCAGTGCACCGCGAGCAGCGCACCGTAGGACCAGCCCACGACAATCGGGCGCTCGACGCCGGTCGCCTCGAGGACGGCATCGATGTCTCGCAGGCACGCCTCGAAGGAGTAGTCCGCTGACTTCTTCGACTTGCCGCGGGCCCGCTCGTCGAAGGTGATGTGCCGGAAGCCGGGGCCGAGTTCGGCGATCACGCGCTGCCAGTGCTTCTGGTCGGCGTAGGAGCCGTTCAGATAGATGACGGGCTGGCCCGGCCCGCCGGTGTCGGTCACGGCCAGCTCCGTGTCGTCGACGGAAACCACGCCGGTCCAGGGCGCATTGGTCGGGTTCGAGGTGGTCGTCATCTTGAATCTCCTTGCGTGCGGTGTTCGATCTGCGAGCCCCCCGTCTATGTTCGGGAATCTCTGAACAAGTACGACAGTACATTGCGTTTATAGATCGGTCAACATGCAATCTTCAGATATATGTCCAGCTAGAAGCAGTGAACGAGATCGGCTTTGCAATGATAGTGATGATAAATGCAATGAATGATCCTGTTCTTGCTTTGCAATGGACTGCGTGTGAATGCATACTGAGCAGCGGGTGCGCGGGCGCTGAGCTGCGCGCATGTCGACAGAGAGGAGACCGGCGCCGATGCCCGGAGGCAGACTCACCAATGAGGACCGTCAGCACATCGCTACGGGGCTGGCCGAGGGACTCGGATACGCGGAAATCGGGCGGCGTTTGGAGCGGCCCGCCTCGACCATCATGCGGGAGGTCACCCGCAACGGCGGGCCCGGTGATTACCGGGCGGACCGGGCGCAGAAGGACACCAGGCAGCGTGCGCGTCGGCGCAAGCAGGCTCAGCCGCCGGCGCCGCCGATTCCCGACAGCGGCTATGGGCGCGATCCCCAAGCGGTCCAGGACGTCTCGGAATCCTTCACCGACCTCCTCGTCGCGCAGGGGCTGCCCAAGATGGAGGCCAGGGTGCTGGCCTGCCTGCACATCACCGACTCAGGCGCTCTCACCGCCGCGGACCTGGTCCAGCGGCTTCGCGTCAGCCCGGCGTCGGTCTCGCACGCCGTCGCCTTCCTCGAACAGCAGGGAATAGTCAGGCGCGAGCGAGTTCCCGGCGGGCGGCGCGAACGCTACGTCATCGACGATGAGATCTGGCTCCGCAACCTTCAAGCGTCCGTGCAGATGAACTACGCCCAAGCGGCCGAATCACGGCGCGCCGCAAAGATTCTCGGGGCCGCGACCCCGGCGGGCGTCCGCTTCGAATCCTCCGCCGAACTCCTTATCCTCGTGAGCGAAGCCCTCGAGCAGGCCATGGAACAGTGGCGGCAGAACCTGGCCGCCCGCAGCGGCCGGGGGTTGCTCCCGTAAGGCATCGCGAGGGGATCCGTCGAACAGGACTGTCGAAGCCATTCGTCGGCGCGAAATCCGCAGCAGTGCAGCTACGTTGCGTCGACCGGATGGACGGCGCCAGGGGCTATGCCCGCGTGGCTCCGCCGCAATGAAGCGATCGGGATCGAAGACGCAGGGCCATACACGCGAGGAGCAGAACTACGGTCTCGGCGGTCACCGCCGCGATGGGCAGGTCGACCCGACCGACGAGTTCAGCGCCGACAAGGATTGCGCCGAGCAACCCAAGCGCACCCGCCACGCGCGCGCCCATGGCAATCGCGGGCCGGACACCGCCACCAAGAGCATTATCACGATGATCCGGATCATCGGGGCGGCATCGCGAACATGTAGGCCATAAACGCCTGGTGAAGTCGGCAGTTGGTGGTGAACCAGCGATCCAACCGTCGAGTCAGGGTTGAGACTCACCACGGCGGAGAGAAACGCAAGTACAGCTCCGGCGAATTCGCGGTGAAGTATTGCCCCATATATTCGATTGCCATTGGGGCGTAGATAAGGCACGCAACACCGATCGCCGCCCATGCTGCAACACGACCGATTTCGAAGACACCTTCATGTGAACCTGCCTTGCCTCAATCGGGGGCGTCCAGCAGCAGCTGCCAGGTGCCATCGAAGGTCCACAGTCGTAGCTGCTCATGCGCGGTCCCGCCGTCGGCCTGGCTGCCGCGTTTCCGCGGCACTGAGTGAACTCCCGCTACGGCCCAAACACCGCTAGCCGCGATAGATCTCGACGTAAGCGTTGGTGGTCACGGCGATGACGCCGGGACCCATACCCGTGCAGCCTGTGGTGATGCGCTGGCCTGCCGGCGTGAATGGGTAGCTGAGTACAGAATAGGAACCGACACCGTACAGCGGGAACGGCCCGCTTGCATACAGGCCGAAGCAGTCGACGTGCAAGACGTAGCTGCTTCCCCCGTCGGGTTGGCACGTCGCCGACGCACCGGAAAGATCTCGCTCGACTGTGCAATCCTGCGGCGCCGCTTGGGCGGCGCCGGAGCCGATAATTGCTACAGCGGCCAGACCCGAAAAGCCAGCGGTCGCGACTCGTGCGGCGGCAACAATTGTTTTTTTCATGGAACTCCTTCGGTGTCAGGTGATCTTCGGTTGAGAGCCGCTGAATGTTACGTTTCGTACGGCATGTCGACGTTCCAACGTCGCGTGAAGCCGGTCAGGTGTGGAGGATTCGGGAGAATTGCCAGGCCGCACCGAAGCCCAGCCAGTGAGAGGCGGGCTCAGGTCGAGCCGTCGGGGTCCGGAAACCCGGGCCGAGTGGGGATTTCAGTGCTAGATCCCACGGTCGCGCCCTCGAGCAGGGTGTGGCGACGACCGCACGTGCGTCATAGACCATAGCCCACCCTCAACCAAGGCCCCGCGAATTGCGGGTAGCCCTTGATGTCTCGTAGCCAGCGATAGGTGAGTCGGCGCACAGCGATCTGCGCGCGCCACCCCGAACGGTTGCAGACCCCCACGCAACGGGTTGTGGTACCGCCCGGGTGGTGTGGACGCTCCGAGTGAGTGCTGAGCCGCATCCAGCAACCACGGCCGAACATTATGGGGCGCAACTATTTCCGACGCCCGTGAATGCGGCACATCGACGTGAGACACAGTTTTGGCCGTGAAGTGCCTGCGCTGTCCGCCTTTCGGGTACACATCGGTCACGCACGACGGTTGGCGATCGACTGTCGATCTGCCCGTGTGAGACCCACAGGATGTATTCGGATTCATTGAGGAATCCGGGCTGTGGTCTGGCGTTGGTCTCGTGTGTCAGACCACAGCTCCGCGCCCATCGCCTACCCGCTGGCCTGCCCTAGCTGTCGGCGCGGCTAACCTAGGCCACCTGCGACAGCGTAGGTCGTGATAATCGCGCCCGTGCTGGTCACCTGGCTGTGAGTCAATTGCAGCGGTCGAAGCACACCGTCGTCGCGGAAGAGACGCTTGCCGCCACCCGCCACCACCGGGTCGATCATCAGCCGGAGCTCATCCACCAGGCCCAGGACCAACAGGCTCTGGACGAGCCCGGGACTGCCGATTACATGGAGGTCCTTGCCCTCCTCCGCCTTCAGTGCGCGCACGGCCGCACCGATATCGCCTTGCAGCAGTTTCGAATTCTGCCAGCCGAGCGGCCCGTCGAGAGTCGTCGAGGCGACATACTTCGGCAACGCGTTCAGGGGCTCGGCGAGCACCTGCTGATCCTGCGGCGCGTTCGGCCAATGAGCAGCGAAGATCTCATACGTACCGCGCCCCAGCAGGTAGCCACCCGCGCCGCGCACGTTCTCGATCACCCAGTTCATGGACGGGTCATCGAAGTAGCGAGCATGCCAGCCACCGTGCTCGAAGCCACCGGTCACGTCTTCATCGGCATAGCTGGGAGCCTGCACCACCCCATCCAACGTCATCCACTCGTTCGCGATCAGTTTCCGCATCCTTGGCCTCCATCTGGTCGTTGTCCACCGCTCCGCGTTCGCGTCGCGGAACAGCTCTGTCACTCACTGGGACGGAGCCAGGCGCCCATCTTCGACATGACTTGCGGACCGGTCGGAGCCAGACACCACCGACACCAAGCCAGGGCGTTGTCATCTGTGGAGCGAATGGGTCTCAGCTGTGCAGTGGAACGCCTTGGCCAAGTGGCCATCGAAGGGCTCAACTCGGCGGAATGATCCTGATGTTCGCCGCCCATCGGGGGCTCCAGGCGCTGTCTATGCGCCGGATTGGTTGTGTGAGTTGGTAATCCAGGTCCCGTCCGAGTAGCAATTCCAGCTCCTCGGGCCGGCTCGAGATGCCGCCCAGATAGATCCCCGGCGTTCCCGGGGGCACATCGAACGTCGCGGTTACATTCCGACTATCCAGATTCTGTATCACTTCTATACCATCACGGTGCATGGCCGTGCTCACGAAGTCGGGAAGTTTTCCGGTGTAGCCAGGGGTGATATCAGCGATGTTCCGGCCCGGAAACAGTCGGCTGGGCTGGATGGCTTTGGTGACCTGAACCCATTCGGGTACTGGCTTTTTCCGCAATATTTCGTCCAGCGCGAATACGCGCTCCTGCACAGAGGGCATAGACGGGAGCTGGCCGCGCAACATGCCGTTTATCATGCTGTAGTCGGACTCCGTGTATGTGCGCAGCAGCCTGATTTCGTCAGGATCGAGACGTTCGACCGTCTCGCCCCACACTCGTGTGCCGTAGGTGTGTGCCAGGCGTCCGGTGGCGAATGTCTTCGGTTCCGGCCGTGACTGCGCCGCAGACAGCTCACGATCCTTTTTCCCGGTCGCGTCGATTACTTCCTTGATTTCTTCGTCTTTGGCTCCAAATGTATGAGCCGCCTGCTCTGCATGGCTGCTGCCAGCCGTTCGAGACATCTTTGATGCGGCCTCACTGGCTTTTTCGATCTTCCCCGACAGAGAATCGCAAACTTCCTTCCATGCATCGCTGGCTGCGCTCACGTGGAATCCCGTCTGAACCGAATTCAGGCAATCGTGCCCTGTGCGTCTGCGGCCAGGTCGTCGCCGATCGCGCGCGTGTCGGGGACGGATCGGGCGAGCCGGTCGCGTTTCGGCACGACAAGGGTGTTGCCGGCAGGTACCGCCGCGAGGGCCTGATCAAACGCCGGGCGTTTGCGGGTGATGCCGGGCAGTCCGTGGTCGAGGTAGATGCGTTCCTCGGTGACACCGAGCTCGCGCAGCAGGTCGCGTCGGGCGGTGAGATCTCGGGTGCGGCGAGCGTAGCCGATCAACGTGCCGGACATGGCGGAAGCGTAACGGACAGCATCCCTTCGTTGAAGGAGCATGGCCAAGGTGATGTGCCGAACGGATCTCCTTCCGATCCTCGGGCCAGTGTGAGGCGACACGAAGTTGGCAGTGGCTGCGCGACATCGGAGTGTCATGTGGCTCTATCTCAGTGGAGTCAGCTGTGTTGGTGAGATCTGTCCGTGCCCGCGACTTTTTGCCCGGAATTGTCGATACTGAGAGACAGAAGTCCGCCAACTTCACAGCGCTACGTACGCCACGTGCGGCGGGGGGTGGCAGTCGGACCCCGTGCCGCAATTGATCGCGATGGCGTTGCCTAGGCCGATATCGACGCGAATTTCATCTTCGTGGGCATCACTCGGTAGCTACCGGCAGTGCATGCTGAATACAGGAACAGAGAGGCGATGTGATGGCGCAATTATCAGAAATGCTGTTCTACTACAAGGCGTCCCTCGGTGGCGGAGTATTCGGTACCGTCGATGAAGACAACAACCTCGCTGACTTCAAGAAGATCTCGCGTGGGAGTTTGGCCGTCGACTGGACGCAAATCACACCGGTGGGCTTCGATAACTACTTGTTTTACAGCGCGTCCAGCGGCCGCGGGTGCATCTGTAAAATCCAAGGTGACGACGACTCTCTCGCCATGGGGGATCGTAAGGTATTTCCCCCCGGGACTTTCTCGCGAGACTGGAACGTAATCGTACGTTTGAGCGGCGGTCGTAACCTGTACTATCGCCGGGCCACCGGCGAGGGTCTTGTCGGTACCGCTAACTCCGATGGCATGTTTGGGAATTTTACGTTCATCCCCCCAGGAAGCTTCGCCAACGACTGGACGGAGATCATCTCCCTGGACTCTGATCGCATCCTGTTCTACAGCGGGTCCGACGGCCGCGTGGCCATCGGTGCGATCGACGACAACAACTTCATCTCGGAAATATACGTTCCTCCTCCCGGGACTTTCGGTAACGACTGGACACAAATCACGAGGCTGAAGTTCGGCCGGTGGTTTTTCTACAGCGCGCCCACCGGCCGCGCGTGCATCGGCACCATCGACGATGACTTCAACTTCGGCGAGGACAAGGTCTTCCCTCCCGGAATTTTGTCCCCTAACTGGACACAAATCACGAGAGTGCGCGCGGCGATCACAGGAGATGGTTTGTGATCGAAGACGATCCATTCGTAGAACCGCTGCTCCGCGCCGTTCTCTCCGGGCCGTAGGACCCGGCGGCCTGACGCCCAAACGGCGGGGAAGCTGCGCCTATCCGCGGGCCATATCCACAAACCGGCTCAGGTGCAGCTGGTGCGCGACGGTGATGGTTGCGGTCGGGCCGTTACGGTGCTTACCGAGAATTAGATCGGCTTCGCCGCCGCGTGGGTCGTCGCGTTCGATTGCGTCGGGGCGATGTAGCAGGATGACCATATCGGCATCCTGTTCGAGCGAGCCGGATTCGCGCAGGTCGGAGACCATGGGGCGCTTGTCGGTTCGCTGTTCGGGACCACGGTTCAGCTGACTGATGGCGACGACGGGGACTTCGAGTTCTTTGGCGAGGAGCTTCAGATTTCGCGAGAAATCCGAGACCTCTTGCTGTCGGGATTCGACCTTCTTACCGGACGTCATCAGCTGGAGGTAGTCGACGACAACGAGTTTCAGGTCGTGGCGTTGCTTGAGTCGACGCGCCTTGGCTCGAATTTCCATCATGGTCAGGTTGGGTGAATCGTCGACGAACAACGGCGCCTCACTGATCTCACTCATTCGCCGCGCCAATTTGGTCCAGTCGTCATCACTCATCCGACCGGAACGCATATCACCCAACTTGATCTTCGCTTCGGCCGAGAGCAGACGCATCACAATCTCGGTCCGGCTCATCTCCAAGGAAAAGATGACACTTGGCAGCCCATGCTTGATAGAGCAGCTGCGCATAAAATCCATTCCCAGGGTCGATTTACCGACGCCGGGTCGAGCCGCGACGATGATCATCTGGCCCGGGTGGAGGCCGTTGGTGACCTCGTCCAGTTCGGTGAAGCCGGTGGGGACGCCGAGGGAGATGCCGCCGCGGCTTGCGATGGAGTCGATTTCGTCCATCGTGGGCTGGAGGAGCTCTTCGAGGGGGAGGAAGTCTTCGGTGGTGCGGCGTTCGGTGACTTCGTAGACCTCGGCCTGCGCGCGGTCGACCACTTCGGCGATGTCCTGGCCGTCGGCGCCCGCGTAGCCGTATTGGACGATGCGGGTGCCCGCCTCGACGAGGCGGCGCAGGATGGCCTTCTCGGCGACGATCTCGGCGTAGTAGCCGGCGTTGGCGGCGGTCGGGACAGTCTGGGTGAGTGTGACGATGTAGGGGGCGCCACCGATGCGTTTGAGTTCGCCGCGGCGGTCGAGGCCCGCGGCGACAGTCACGGGGTCGGCGGGCTCACCGCGACCGTAGAGATCGAGGATCGTGTCGAAGATGGCCTGGTGGGCGGGACGGTAGAAGTCACCTGGCCGCAGCGCCTCGATGACGTCGGCGATGGCGTCTTTGCTGAGCAGCATGCCGCCGAGCACCGACTGTTCGGCCGCCAGGTCGTGTGGAGGCTGCCTGCCGAAGTCCTCGCCAGGCGGTTCGGAATATTCCGCGTGTCCGCGGTCGTCGACGACTGCCACCAGACTCGACCGTCCTTTCCCCACGACCGGGATTCACACTATCGATGACTCGTTGTACTCCCGGGTACCGACACGTTCGGCATGCAGCAGCGAGTGCGGCTGACACCGTTCGCGGGCGCCGTCAGCGGGTTCCAGCAACCGTTTCGGCAGGTACCGAATCATGACGTTCCCGCTGGTTCGTCCATGACTTTGCGATGAACCTAGGCGACCGGTAGGGCGGTCACCAAACCGTACTGTGCACACACCTGTGGATAAGTTGGGGACTGTTTACCTAACGATGTGCACCCCCTGTGTACTACTTGGGGAAAACCCAGGTCACTGCATTCAAACGCGCTGATAGATATCGATTTCTGAATCTGTCCACGTGTGGATGAATGTCGTGACGGCGTGTCGGTCAAGTTGAACAGCCGGGCGTGTTGGGTAAAACAGTGTGGATTACCGATATGGCCTGCATCACATTTCGGGCGGTCGGTTTTCTCGATGATCCACAAGCGGAATAACCAGAGGTAGAACCGTTGCGGCGACTTGCCGAGCATGACCCAGATCACCATTTGCGTCAGGGGCAAATACTTAGCTATTACAGTCGAAGGCCACTCTCGTGCCGAACACGAGAGTGGCCTTCGGAGCGAACTCAGTTCGCGGCGACCTGAAGGTCGAACTTGGCGATCACGTCGGGGTGCAGGTGCACCACAACGTCGTGCTTGCCGATCGTCTTGATGTGCGACTTCGGCAGCTCGATGCTGCGCTTGTCGACAACGGGGCCGCCCGCCGACTTGATGGCCGCGGCGACATCCGCCTGGGTCACCGAGCCGAACAGCTTGCCGGTGCCGGCGGTCTTCACCGACAGCGACACGGCCTCGAGGCCTTCGATGGCCTGCTTCAGCTCGTTGGCGTGATCGAGGTTGCGCACCTTGCGGGCGTCCTGCGCCCGGCGGATGCCCTCGACCTGCTTCTGAGCGCCACGGCTGGCAACGATCGCCAGGCCGCGGGGCAGCAGGTAGTTGCGGCCGTAGCCATCCTTGACTTCCACGGTGTCGCCGGGAGCACCGAGGTTGTCCACATCAGCAGTCAGAATCAACTTCATTGCGATGCCTCCCTGTCTCAGCGAGCCGTGGACACGTAAGGCAGCAGTGCGACCTCACGCGAGTTCTTCACGGCAACGGCGACGTCGCGCTGGTGCTGCACGCAGTTACCGGTCACCCGGCGAGCGCGGATCTTGCCGCGATCACTGACGTACTTACGCAGCAGCTGCGTGTCCTTGTAATCGATATTGACGGTGCCGGTCTTGGCTTCCTTGCAGAAGGTGCAAGCCTTCTTCTTCAGCACCTTCTCGCGCGCTGGCGCTTTAGGCATGTCTTACTCCGTAATCATTGATGGCCCAAGTGAATCCGGGCCGATGAATGCCGTTCTCAGAACGGCGGTTCGTCGTCTACGCGGCTGTTGCCCCCGAAGGAACCTGCCGCAGGTGCGCTGCCCCAAGGGTCGTCCTCGGCGCCGCCGGAACGCGCTGCGCCACCACTGCCACCGGCAGGAGCGAAGTTGCCACCGCCGCCACCGCTGCCGCCGGAACCGAATCCGCCGCCACCGCCGCGGTTGGCCTTGGCGACCTTCGCGGTGGCGTAGCGGAGCGAGGGACCGACTTCGTCGACCTCGAGCTCGACGACAGTGCGCTTCTCACCCTCGCGGGTTTCGTAGGAGCGCTGCTTGAGTCGTCCGCTCACGATGACACGGGAACCACGAGTCAGGCTTTCAGCGACATTTTCCGCAGCTTCGCGCCAGATGTTGCAGCGCAAGAAAAGCGCTTCGCCGTCTTTCCATTCATTCGAATTACGGTCGAACACGCGGGGAGTCGAAGCGACGGTGAAATTCGCCACCGCTGCGCCCGCGGGCGTGAATCGAAGCTCGGGGTCGGCCGTCAAGTTTCCGATGACGGTGATGACCGTGTCGCCTGCCATGTGGTTCCTCCTGCTCGGTTGCAGTCCGCAATGCACTCGCTGTTGCGCTAGAGCCTAGAGATAGGCACCGACGCAATCGAGAGTCACTTGCCGTGGCGCAGAACCTTGGTGCGCAGCACCGACTCGTTGAGGCCCAGCTGGCGGTCGAGTTCTTTCACCGTGGCGGGCTCAGCGGTCAGATCGACCACCGCGTAGATGCCTTCGGCCTGCTTGGCGATCTCGTAGGCGAGACGGCGGCGGCCCCAGATGTCGACCTTGTCGACCTTGCCGCCCTCGGTACGAACCACGCCGAGCATGGTCTCCAGGGACGGAGCTACGGTGCGCTCGTCCAGGCTCGGATCGAGGATAACCATCACTTCGTAATGACGCACGGACCAATCACCTCCTGTGGACTAGGAAACGGCCACGGACTTTCCGTGGCAGGAGGGTCGTTGCGTCAGCAACCCGACAAGGCTACATGAGCAGCCCCTGAGCAGCGAAACTAGCCCCTCCTGGTTCTGGGCATGCCCGGCGAGCCACCCAGTGCGGACGAATCAGACGTCGCGACCTATGAACGCATTCACGGGGGACAAGGGCGGAGCGTGGCCCCGCCACTTAGGCTGGTCGTCATGCCGACCGGACTGGCCGCCAGCGACAGGATCGCAGGGCGGGTGACGCGTACAGCGGCGCTCGCTGCGGTTGTGGTGCTGCTGTGCGGGCTGACGCTGGCGCTCGCGTATCTGAACAAGGCGCGCTGCACGGGTGCGCCGTTCGGCGAGGACGGGCGCAGTGCGGTATTCGATGTGCTCAAGGATTCGGATGTCTGTTATTCCGATATCCAGTTCCTGTGGCTCGGGCGCGACATCGACAACCACGTCTTTCCGTACGTCGATGGTGGCATCACCGAGGACGGGACGCTGACCGGGGGAGCGGTCGAATATCCGGTGCTCAGCGGCGTGCTGATGTGGCTCGGCGCGGTCGGCGCCGACAATGACGCCGAATTCCTGTCGCACTCCGCCTTGCTGTTGGCGCCGTTCGCATTGCTGACCGCATGGCTGCTTGTTCGACTGGCCGGACGAGCGGCGCTGCTGTGGGCGGCGGGGCCGCCATTGGTGCTCTACGCATTCCACAACTGGGAGTTACCCGTGGTGTGCACGGCGGTAGCCGCCGTGTATGTGGTGACCGCCATGACCCGATATTCGTTGCGGACCAGGGGAATACTGGCCGCGGTGCTGCTCGGGGTCGGTTTCTGTTTCAAGCTGTATCCGGGCATCTTCGTGCTGCCGTTGATGGCCTATGTGCTCACCGGCGGCCGACGCGATATGGCCGCTGGCGCCGATCCGGAGCCGGCGCGGCTGGATGTGCGCGGCGCGCTGATGAGCGCCGCCGCCGCCGTCGGCACCGTTGTCGTGGTGAATCTGCCTTTCGCGCTTGCCGGTTACGAGGGCTGGCGGGCGTCGATCACCTTCCAGCAGTTGCGCCAGGCCGACATCACCACGAATTCCATTTGGTACTGGGGACTTCGGCAGCTGTTCGGGCAGGACATCGAGAGTGAGACAGCGTTCCAGCACGCGGTGTCGATCGCGTCGCCGACCTTGGTGCTCGCTTCCTTCGCACTCGCGATGTGGTTGGGCTGGAAGCGATGCACGATGGCCGGCGCCTTCCCGTGGATCGGGGTCAGTGGCGCGATGCTGTGCGGATTCCTGTTGTTCCACAAGGTGCATTCGCCGCAGTACACATTGTGGCTGATTCCGTTCCTGGTATTGCTCGAAGTGCCGTGGTCGGCGATCGGGGCCTACCTGGTGGCCGATGCGGCGATCGGTATCGGGGTGTTCCGATACTTCTATTCGATCGGTTCCGGCACCTCGGTGGACCAGATGGAGAGCGTGGTCCAGTTCGGCGTCTGGGGTCGCGCCATTCTGCTTGTGGTGTTCTTCTTCCTGTTCGTGCGGGCGATGCCGCGCGGATTCCGCTCCGCGCCGCCGCCGATACCGCATTTCGATCGCGGCGATATGGTGCCCGTTACCTAGCGGGTGTCCGCCGAACGTGCAGGTCGGGCTGGGTATGCGGTCAGTCCGCGGTCTGTCTGGCGCGGAATGCGGCGCTCTTGGCGCGATTGCCGCACAGCGTCATATCGCACCAGCGGCGCGACTTGCCCCGTGAGGAGTCGAGGTAGAGGCGGGTGCACTCGGGCCGGCCGCATTCCTTGATCAGCCCCCGATCGGGTCCGCCGAGCATTTCGACGGCGGCGCGGGCGACGGCGGCGAGGGCGGCATCGGGGGTGCCCGTGCGGATCAGTGTGGCATCGGATTGCAACGCGAGCCGGGGGAGTTCGCCGACTGCCAGCTCATTGACGGTTCCGCGATCCGCCTCGGCGAACGGTTCGCCGCGCGCGGCGGCGAGTGCCAGCCGGTATCCGGCCTCGCGCAGGCGTACGGCGCGGTCGAATATCGCTGTGTCGCAGAGTGGTTCGCCGTCGAGCAGGTCGGCGGCGACGAACCATTCGGCGAGATCCGCCGGTGTGCCGAGGTAGTCGTCGAACGTCGTGGCACGGGCTTTGACCGTGCCAGCGAAGTCCAGGGCGAGGTTACCGCTTACGAAGGCGAACACCTTCTCATAGTAACCGCCTTGACAGGTTAGGAGCGGAGGTGCAACGGTAGTAACCGCTTTAGCCGGTTGCATCGGGAGGGCCCGTGAAGGATCGAATCGCGACGGTGGCCATGCAGCCGCTCTTCGTTCTGTTGTGGAGTAGTGCGTTCATCGCGGGGATCGTCGGCGTTGGGGCCGCACCGCCGCTGATGGTGTTGTTCGCGCGGTTCACCGTCGCCGGACTGCTGCTCGCGCTGTACGTCCGAGCGGTAGGGGCCCGATGGCCGCACGGAGTCGAACTCCGGCATGTGGTTGTCGCTGGGCTGCTGATGCAGATCGTGCAGTTCGGGGCGTTCTACACCGCGATGAGCCACCAGGTCTCCGGCGCCGTCATCGCGCTGGTGCAGGGATTGAATCCGGTGGTCATCGCGTTGTTCGCCGGGTTTATCGGCGAAACCGTCACGATGCGACAGTGGTTCGGCTTCGCGATCGGCGGCATCGGTGTCGGGTTGGCCGTGCTGGACCAGTCGACCATGTCGATGGTCGGTCTGCTGCTGTGCGTGGTGGGACTACTCGGCCTGAGCATCGGGACCGTCTACCAGAAACGGTTCGTCCCGCAGGTCGATCCGCGCGCGGCGACCGCGGTGCACGTCACGGCGAGCGCGCCGATCGCGGGTCTGCTGGCCTGGGCCGGTGGCCAACTGCAGGTCTGGGACACGGTTCGATTCGCGGAGGCATTGATCTGGATGGTGCTGATGAACTCGATTGTCGCGTTCCTACTGCTGAACCACATGCTCCGGCGCTGGGACGCGACCCGGGTCGGCAGGCTGTTCTTCGCTACCCCCGTGGTGACCGCGATCCTGGCCTGGCTGCTCATCGATCAACCTTTGCGGCCCTTGACCGTTGCCGGACTCGCTGTCGGTGTGATCGGTATGGTGCTCGCGTCACGCCGACCTGCCGTTACGGTCGAACGGCGGCAGGTGGTGGCGGCGGACGTGCGCTGAGTTACTTGCTCGCGCCGTGCCAGTCCATGCCCCATCGGTAGGCCTCGTCGATGGCACGCTGGGCGCCGTCGACGTAGTGAACTTCCCGGTGCACGGTAATGCCGGTGCCTTGATTCTGTAGCAGCGCAACGGCACAGGAGCGAGCGCCGCTCACCGGGGAGTCGAGGCGGACCTCGATCTGCGGGCCCGAAGTGGGGAACAGCGTGACCACGCCGTCTGCGGCGGCCCAGTTCGGGACGCCGTCGTAGATGACGGCGAAGATGAGGATGCGCCGAAACAGTTCAGGCCGACCGAGATTGATGTGCATGTTCTCGCCCGCGCTCGCCGCTCCGCTGCGGTCGTCGCCGTCGAGGAAGATGTACGGCTCGGATTCCAGTGCTCCGAAGTTCTTTCCGATCGCCTGAACCACGCCCTTGGCGCCGTTGGACAGCTCATAGAGGCAACCGAGATCCAGGTCGACAGGCTTGGTCTTGCGGAAGAAGCCCTTCGATCCGGTGGACCAGTTGAGGTTGACCCGCAGTATTCCG
Organism: Nocardia sp. GCM10030253; assembly: GCF_042675075.1. Lineage (NCBI taxonomy): Bacteria > Bacillati > Actinomycetota > Actinomycetes > Mycobacteriales > Nocardiaceae > Nocardia > Nocardia sp. GCM10030253. Next base: position 243,585 of record NZ_JBHTDL010000003.1, read on the forward strand.
TGCTGGTCACCGGGTTTGGTGAGGGTGGTGCTCGGCGTCGCCTTCGACAGCTTCACCTTCGGCAGGGCGAGGCCAGGAGTGTTGTCGTTCGCCATGAGCGCGATCCCCCTTGTACACAAAGAAAGCGGCAATGGCTGTATACAGCCATTGCCGCCCAAAGTTTTTCGGCTGTCTGCCGGACTCAGCCTACCGGCGTCGGCTCTCGCTCGCTCTTCACCTCTTCGGCGTCATCCTCGCGACGATTGCGAATGATGCTGGCGATGAACGCCGCGCCGATGAACGCGACACCGATCAGGCCGGTGATGGTTTCGTCGACGTGCACGCCGATCGAGACCATCAGAATGACGGCCAGCGCGCCGATCGCCCAGTGTGCGCCGTGTTCCAGGTACACGAACTCCGACAGTGTGCCCTTGCGCACCAGGTAGACCGTGATGGACCGGACGAACATGGCGCCGATCAGGCCGAGGCCGAGCGCGATGATGATCGGGTCGGAAGTGATGGCGAAGGCGCCGATCACACCGTCGAACGAGAACGACGCGTCGAGTACTTCGAGGTACAGGAACAGGAAGAACCCGGCCTTGCCCGTAGCTTTGGCGAGTTCCGAAGGACCCTCGGTGTGCTCCTCGGTGTGGAACATCGAGCCGAGCCCGTCCACCGCGATGTAGGTGATCATGCCGAGCAGGCCTGCGGCCAGAACGGTGGCGCGCTCGTGCTCGGTGGCGATGAGCTCCGCGGTGAGGATCAGCGCGACGCCGGAGACGACAACCGAAAGCATGTCGAGCTTGCCGATTCGGGCCAGCGGCCGCTCCAACCAGGACAGCCAGGTGATGTCGCGTTCCTCGAAGATGAAGTTCAGGAACAGCAGCAGCAGGAACATGCCGCCGAACGCGGCGATCTGCGGGTGCGCGTCGGTGAGCAATGTCTCATAGCTCTTGCTGCCATCCGGGAAGGTCGCGGCGCCGTCGGCGGGCGGATTAAGTGCCAGGTCGAAGGCTTGCACCGGGTCGAGGCCCGCGGTGATCCACACGATCGCCAGCGGGAAGACCAGCCGCATACCGAAGACGGCGATCACCACACCGATGGTGAGGAAGATCTTCTGCCAGAACTGGCTCATTCGTTCCAGCACAGTCGCATTGATGACCGCGTTGTCGAACGACAGCGAGACCTCGAGGATGCCGAGGATCGCGGCGAGCGCGAGCGCGGTCGGTCCGCCGTACAGGAACGCCACGATAAGCGAAACCACCGTGACGATGAAGGACATGCCGAAAATGCGCAGGACCACGCGGGGACCTTTCCTGTGCGGCGACTCGGACGTTCGTCCGAGCACGTGCGAATGATGAGACCGAGTTGGTGACGGCTAGTTCCAGCGTGGCTGCTGAATCGGCGGTTGTCCAACGGTGTGGCGTGCGCAACGGCGCGTTGCCACACGAACAGGGGGCCCGTCGCCGAGCCCCCTGGTACGCGAGGTGGTACTAGACGTTCACGCCGTAATCGCGGGCGATACCGGCCAGACCCGAAGCGTAGCCCTGTCCGATGGCGCGGAACTTCCACTCCGCCCCGTTGCGGTACAGCTCACCGAAGACCATGGCGGTCTCGGTGGAGGCGTCCTCGGTGAGGTCGTAGCGAGCCAGCTCGGTGCCGTTGGCGCGATCGACGACGCGGATGTAGGCGTTGCGCACCTGACCGAAGGACTGCTGACGGCCTTCCGCGTCGTAGATCGAGACCGGGAAGAAGATGCTCTCGATCGTCGGCGGGGTGGCCGCCAGGTCGACGTTGATCACCTCGTCGTCGCCCTCGCCCTCACCGGTGGTGTTGTCACCGATGTGCTCGATGGCGCCTTCCGGGGACTTGAGGTTGTTGAAGAAGACGAAGTGCTGGTCCGACAGCACCTTCTTGTCCGCACCGGTCGCGATGGCGCTGGCATCGAGGTCGAAGTCGGTACCGGTGGTCGACCGCAGGTCCCACCCGAGGCCGACTGCGACGGCGGTGAGGTTCGGCGCCGCCTTGGTCAGCGAGACGTTGCCGCCCTTGGACAAACTGACACCCATGCGGAAATCCCTTTCAATAGACGTATGAGGTTCCCAGCATGTCCGAATCGCCGGGTACGACATACGACAGTAGTAGGTTTCGACGAACTTGCGTAGGAACCCGTGTAACCCCCGTCCAACTGGAACATCTCCAGCCGCAAGCGAGTCCCGCGCTCGAGCGAGCGCAGGCGAGTTCACCGCCGGGTGCTGCGCAGCCGGACGGAGTCCGTCGACAGTCCCGCGCTTGAACGAGCGCAGGCGAGTTCACCGCATACGATCGGAACGTGGCAGGCCGCAGGCGTGGATGGTTCCGGTCGTCCGGGAGCAATGAATGGATTCAGCAGGCCCGGCCGGCCCTGACTGCTGCGTTCCTCGACATGGATCGGCGCCAGAGCGCCGCTGAGGCGGCCGTGCACGCCTCCGAGCAGGTGTTCCCCAATCGGCGGATGAGCGCGCGCTGGGAAACGGTGCGCAGCGGGTGCTACGACGCCGCGGGCGCGTACCTGGCGTTGAACGACGAGTTGGACACCGCGGAGCGGGACGGAACCCCGGTTCCGCACGGGCAGGCCCGCGCCGATGCCCTGGTCCGGCAATTGAACGCGGCGGCAGTGGTGGTGGACGACTTCTACGGCGGCAACCAGGCGCAGCTCGAGCATGCCGTCGCCGTCTACCGGACGGTGCCGCAGCTGGCCCAGCAGGTGAAGATCACTGCCGCGGGTGTCCGCAGGCAGGCGGCCGAGTCCGAATACGCCGACTACCCGTCGGTGCGCCGTCACGCCGACGCTGTCGATGAGGCTCTGATCACACTGGAAGCCGCCGGTTCCGATGCCACCGCCGCGACCGTCCGAGACGCTGCCAATCGCCTCGAAGCAGCGACCAAGGAACTGACGGAAGCGTTGGCGCAGGCCCCATCTCGCCAACAGGCCGCGACCACCGCGATCGGTTCGGCGAGCACCAGGCTGGCGGCCGTACGTACCAGGGCCGAACGGTTGGCGCCTACCTTCTCGACGCTGCTGCGCGAGTTCAATGCTGCAAGTTCGGCGGATCTGGCTAACAATGGGCGGGAAAGCCAACGGGCCATCGATGCCGCGGACGCAGCCCTCGTGCGGGCGCGCGTGGCATTGGCCAAGAACAACCCGGAGTCTGCACTTGATCTGACCACATCCGCGCGCGGGTCTCTGACCGAGGCCGAGCAGCAGGTCGACGCCGTTACCAAACGGCTGACCACGCTGCGCGAGGTCCGGGACAACCCGCAAGAGAAGGCCAAGGCCGTACGATTTCGGCTGCGGGACGCACAAATGCTCGCGGTGGGCCGGGGGCTCACCGCCGAATGGGGATCTGTGCTCGATGCACAGGTGGACCGTATCGACCGAATCGCCGAAACGCTGTCGGGGCGACACCCTGACTACTGGGCCTATGTGACCGAACTGAATTCCATCACCGAATTCATAGCCGGGGTAGTGGATCGAATGAGAAAACAAGCAGGACCACGACGACCATGAGAATGGGGCAACGATGACCGCAGGCATCGCCGTCCCGCAGGCGGTTTCCCTGCGGAAACGACTGCCGCTGCGCCATTTTCGGCAGTTACACGGCCCGGAGGCGCGGCACCTTTTTCACCGGCAGCCCGAACCGTTCGGCGACCACGCCGACCGGGAGCTGCTGGCGATCGCGCTCGGCGCCACGCTGTATGCGCCCGCCACCCGGCCGGATCTCGCCGTGACGATCAGCAAACGCGCCTTGCGCGGCGTGTGCTCGATGGTGATCGATCTCGAGGACGCGGTCGCCGACGACGAAGTGGAATTCGCCAAACAGCAGACGGTGGCGACGCTGGATCTGCTGTCGGCCAGCGAGAATCCGAATCCGCTGCTGTTTGTCCGAGTACGCGACGCGGACGCGATCACCGAGATCGTCGAGCAACTCGGGGCGGGCGCGGCGGTACTCACCGGATTCGTCTTCCCCAAATTCGACAGCACCACCGGGCCGAAATATCTGGACGCGCTCGAGCAGGCCGCCGAGCTGCTCGACCGGCCGATATACGGGATGCCGGTGCTCGAATCACCGGGGCTGGTGCATCGGCAGACCCGCGATGCCGAGCTGACGCAGATCGCGGCATTGCTCGCGGAGCACCGGGAGCGGGTGCTCGCGGTACGGGTCGGTGCCACCGACATGTGCTCGACTTTCGGTATCCGGCGCGACCGGGATCTGACGATCTACGACGTGCGGGTGGTTGCGGATGTCATCGCCGACATCGTGAATTACCTTGGGCGAGCGGATGGTACGGGTTTCGTGATCACCGGCCCGGTATGGGAGTACTTCGCCGATCACGAGCGGATGTTTCGGCCGCTGCTGCGCACCGCGCCCTTCGCGGAGTCGGACGCGGTGCCGTTCCGGCAGTATCTGGTCAGCCGGGATCTGGACGGGCTGCTGCGCGAGATCACGCTGGACCGGGCCAACGGCATCCAAGGCAAGACGGTGATCCATCCGTCGCACGTGGCCGCGGTGCACGCGTTGTCCGTAGTGACGCATGAGGAGTACTCCGACGCGCTCGACATTCTTCAGGTCGATGTGGGTGGCGTCGCGGCATCCGGATACCGCAACAAGATGAATGAGATGCGGCCGCATCGTAGTTGGGCACGGGAGACATTGCTGCGGGCGCGGGTGTTCGGAGTGGCTAATAAGGGAGTTTCGTTCGTGGATCTGCTGTCGGCGATGGTGAAGGTATGAGCGGCACCGCTGTCGAGGTGATCGGGTCCAGAATCCCCTGGGCGACGCGGACTCTCGGTATGGAGCTGTTGCACGACGATTCGTACGGACCGGTCGATCCCGACGCGGCGATCAGTGCGTTGCCGATAGAGCTGTCGATCGGGTCGCTGATCCAGCCGGGGCTGCGGCGTAACCCTCGACGCGCGCATCTACTGGTATCGACCGTGCTCGGCAAGCATCTGCCGACGGATCCGCGGGTCGTGATCGACGCGGGGAACCGGCTGGGCGACCTGGTGCGCGAAGTGCTCGGTGAGCGTGAGGCAGTGGTACTCGGGTTCGCCGAGACCGCAACGGGTCTCGGTCATTGCGTGGCGGTGCGGATCGGGGCAGGCTGCTACCTGCATTCGACACGGCGAGATGTTGCCGAGGCGCAGACGCTCACCGGATTCGAAGAGGGGCATTCGCACGCCACCTCACACCAACTGCAACCAGCACCCGCTGACATCTTTGCCAACGATCTCCCACTGGTACTGGTTGACGACGAAATCTCTACCGGTGCAACGGCACTCGATGCGATCCATGCGCTGCACGCATTCTCGCCGAGGTCGCATTACGTGCTTGCCTCGCTCGTGGACATGCGCACCGAGACCGACCGCGTCGCCTTCGAAGAGGCGGCGCGGCGCATCGGGGCACGGATCGAGACCGTGTGCCTGGCGTCCGGACGTACCGCGCTGCCGGACGGTTTGGTGGACGCGGTCGCCGCGCTACCCGAACCCGAGCTCAATCCGGTTGCCGAGCAGCGTGGTTCGTTCACTAGGGTCGAACTGCCGTGGCCCGCGTCGGTGCCGGAGGGTGGCAGGCACGGGATCCTGCGTTCGGACATCGCGGCTTTCGATACCGCGGTCACCGCGGCGACCGAGGTATTGGGGTCGAAGCTCGGTACGGACTTCCACGGCAGGCCCGTCATCGTGCTCGCGCATGAAGAGCTGATGTATATGCCGCTGCGAATGGCGGCGGAACTCGCCGAATCCGGTATGCCGACCAGGTATCAGACCACCACCCGGTCGCCGGCCTACGTGCTGGACGAACCCGGGTATCCGCTGCGTCGTGGATTCCGTTTCCTCGCTCCGGAAGCCGGTCAGGAGCAGCCTCGCTACCTGTACAACGCACACTGGACCGAGGAGTTTTCCGGCGAGCACGACCGAAAGCCCCCGCGCGGCGGGCAGCGGTCCGAACAACTCGTCGGCGCGGGCGAAGACCTCGCTCGAAATTCGGAAAATCCGTTCGCGGGTGGCGATCTCAACGGATCGATAGCCGATCCGGTCCTGGTCGTTGTCATCGATGCCCCGGCCGACACGGCGGAACTCATCGCGGACGATGGGCTGGTCGATGTGCTGACCGCATCGGGCGCGGATGTGGTGGTGGCAGTCCTTACGGGTGCCGATCCGCGCCTGCTGCACGCCGAGCGGATCGCCATCTCGCGATCGGAGTCGAGGCTACCTGCGCCGTTGCATGGCCCCGAATTCGGATCGTATGCGGCCGACGAGGTTTCGTGGCTGCTCAAGGATCTGTCCGACGTCGACCTCGAGGCCGATGTGGCCGAGCGGGAACACCGCATCCAGTCCGGTGTTGCGCATTACGCGGAGTCGCTACCGATCGAATACCAGCCGGATGCCGCCTACCGCGGCCTCTTCGATGAGGTGCTGGCCGATACTGCTGAGCGGCTGGCGCTGGCCGTTGCCACCGTATCGGAACTCGTGGTGGCAGAACGGGGCAACGACATCGTGCTCGTTTCGCTGGCGCGAGCGGGCACACCGGTCGGGATTCTCATGCGCCGTTGGTTGCAGTCCGATCGAGGTGCGGGCCTGCCGAGTCTCGACGTGCCGCACTACGCGGTGTCGATCGTCCGCGATCGCGGCATCGACTCTGTCGCGCTGGACTACCTTGCGCAACACCATGACCCGGCGTCTGTCGTGTTCGTGGACGGCTGGACCGGGAAGGGGGCTATCACCAGGGAACTCACCGAGGCCCTGGATGCGTACCATGCGGCAGGCGGTGCTCGTTTCAATGGTGAGCTGGCCGTACTCGCCGACCCGGGACATTGTGTCCGTACCTACGGCACCCGTGATGACTTCCTGATCGCCTCAGCCTGTCTGAATTCGACTGTATCCGGCTTGATTTCGCGTACGGTGCTGAACGATACGTTGATCGGACCGGGCGAATTCCATGGCGCCAAGTTCTACCGCGAGCTTGCGGGCGACGATGTATCGCTCCGCTTGCTCGAGACCGTGGATGCTGCGTTCGATGCGGTCCGAGACCGGGTTCCTGCCGAGATCGTGGCCATTCGCGACGGTGACCGCACGCCCACCTGGTCCGGCTGGACTTCGGTCGAGAAAGTGCGCGCGGAATACGGCATCGCCAGCGTGAATTTCGTGAAACCCGGTGTCGGAGAAACCACCCGGGTGCTGCTGCGTCGGCTGCCGTGGCGGGTACTCGTTCGCGAGGCCGAGGCTCCCGAGCATGCGCATATCCGGATGCTCGCCGCGGCCCGCGACGTTCCGGTCGAGGTCGTGCCCGACCTGGCTTACTCATGTATGGGACTTATCAAGGATGTGCAGTAGTGATTGATCTATCCAGGCCACGAAGACAAACGCTGGTTGCTACCGATCTCGACCGAACGATGATCTACTCGCGCAACGCATTCAGCGCCACTTCCGAAGTGCCGACGGTATGCGTAGAACATCTCGAGGGCGCGCCGCTGTCCTTCATGACGACTGCCGCGGCGCTCCGGATGCAAACCCTGACCGAACCGGCCGCGGTCATCCCCACCACCACCCGCACCATCAAGCAATTCAATCGCATTCAACTACCCGGTGCCCCTTGGCGCTACGCCATCACAAGCAACGGCGGAAACATCCTCGTGGATGGCGTGCCCGACCTGCGCTGGCGCATCGACATCGACGCCAAGGTCCGCGCCAACGGCGCTACCCTCTCGGAGATCGTCACCGAACTCCGTGCTCGCATAGACGACTCGTGGGTCACCAAGTTCCGCGTCGCCGACGACCTCTTCTGCTACCTCGTGGTGAAACCGAAGGCGGTCCCCGAGGGCTTCCTTGCCGAATGGGACGCCTGGTGTCGCGCCCGCGGCTGGTCCGCCTCCCAGCAGGGCCGCAAGATCTACGCCATGCCAACGGCCGTCTGCAAGAGCATCGCCGTCCAGGAAGTCCGCCGTCGACTGATGGAATCCGGTGAACTCTCCCGCGAATCCAAGACATTGGCAGCGGGCGACGGAGCCCTCGACGCCGACATGCTCCGCGCCGCCGATTCCGCCATCCGCCCGCGCCACGGTGAACTCGAACAACTCAACTGGACTCATCCCAACCTCACCATCACCCGCGCCTCCGGCATCCTGGCCGGTGAGGAAATCATCAACTGGTTTATCAAGGCAGCGCCACCGCAGTCCGAATAGGCAGGGCGATCGAAGTTTTGAGTGCTTCCGAGGCCGAGATCCGGACGGTGTGGCGACTGCCCGCCTCCGATACCTTACGAGGACGACGGGCGCTCTGGTGGAGTGTCGGCCCTGAGGGGGAGCTGGCGATCCTGCTGGTCCATCGGCGGCATCTGAACCACAGCGAATACGTCAAAGGGTGGGTCGGGTGGTGGCCTACCGCCATCCCGTTCGCGGGCGAGCTGGTCGTCATCCGAGGGCGGGAAGAGCAGCGTATATCGGTGCCGGACATCGGGGTTCGGCCCAGTCACTTGGCCCTGCTCCCGGACTCTCGATTCCTCCTGGCAGGTGGACGTACTCGGCGGACCGAGGCGCAAGACAGCTGGGAACCGAATGCCGTGGTGCTCTCCGGCTCGGGGGCACCGGAGGACCAGTTCTGTATCGGCGATGACATCCCGACTCTGGTCACCGACCGCAGCGGGGGTATTTGGACCGCCTATGGGGACGAAGGCATTTATGGGGGTCACCCCGAATCGGGCGCGGGCCTGGCGGGTTGGGACACCGAAGGCCGTGCGATATGGACTCCTCAGCGCCGGTTGCCCGATGTTCCGCTTGACGGCTGCACCGCCGCGACCGAAGGCGAGCAGGTGTGGCTGGCTTGGTATGCCGGTCCCCTCCGCGGCGGGGATCTGAGTCCAGGCCCGCCGCGCGGCGGCACTTTTCTGACCAGGATCACCCCTTCAACCGGCGACGTGTCCAGCTATCGCAGCCCCGTCTCGCAACCGGACGGGTTCGCGATACGTGACAACCGCGCAGTGCTGACCGTCCGCGACCACAACGAGCGGTCAACCGAACTGATCCGCGCCGAGCTGCACGACACCACCTGGACGGTGACCAGCCGCCACAAACTTCGGGTACCAGGCCGAGTCGTCATGCATTGCGGCCAGGGCCGCGACGGCTCGCTATACCTGCGTGCCGACGACACCTGGCTCACCACACAAGCCTGAAACCATGCCCCCAGCCCCATGGTGGTGCTAGTCGACCGCGCACCCCGTGTAGCAGCCGTACACCGTTTGTACGGGGTGTCCGGCTGTGACACGGGGTGCGGATCTCGCAGCCCTCGATAGAGAAATGCCCGAGAACGTGACCACAGCCATTCCGCACGCTGGAAGCTGTGTGCCTGCCTGCCTGGGCAGGCGGGCCCATGGCTTCCAGCTTGCTCGACTGGCTGTGGATGCGTTGGACGAGTCCAGGCGATGCAAGCGCGCCTCTGTTCTGGACTATCCGGTGCGTACCTCTGCGGCCGATGTGCAGCGCAGCGCCCGGTCGGCCGCTCGTCGGCATTCGGTCAGGTCCAGGTCGCGGACGGCGGCTTTGATGAGCGGGATAGCGGGTGGGGCGACGCTGAGTTCGTGCACGCCGAGTCCGAGGAGCAGGGCCGCTGCTACGGGGTCCGCGGCGGCTTCACCGCAGACCGCTACTCGTGCGGACCCGGCCGCCTCGCAGACCATGGCGATCAGTCGGAGTACGCCGGGGTCGAGGGGGTCGGCGAGGGCGCTGAGGGCTTCGTTGCCGCGTTCGGCTGCCAGTGCGTACTGGGTGAGGTCGTTGGTGCCGATGCTGAAGAAGTCGACATGGTCGGCGAATACCGCCGTTTTCGCCGCAGCCGCAGGTACTTCCACCATGATGCCCACTTCCGGGGTGATGCCCGGCGGTGCGACCTCGTCGAGGATGCGGCGGGCCGCGAGCAGTTCCTCCAGTTGCGTGACCATCGGGAACATCACGCTCACCGGATGGTCGGCGGCGACTCGGCAGATGGCGGTCAGTTGGTCGCGCAGCAATGCGGGGCGGGCGAGGGCCAGTCGGATGCCGCGGACACCGAGGAAGGGGTTTGCCTCGGCCGGCTGATCGATGTACGGAAGTGGTTTGTCCCCACCGACATCGAGGGTGCGCAGCACAATGCGGCGTCCGCCGAATGCCTCGGCCACTGACCGGTACGCCTGCTCTTGTTCCTCGATGGAGGGTGCGTCGTCGCGGCCGAGGAACAGGAACTCGGTGCGCACCAGTCCGGCCAGGTCCGCGCCGTTGCGCGCGGCTTCGGCCGCATCTGTATCGCCGCCCACATTCGCGGCGATGTGGATGGTCACCCCGTCGCGGGTGATCGCCGGTTTGTCGGCTTCGGCCTCAGCGGCTCGGCGTTGTTCGTGTTGCCAGATCGCCATCCCGGTGAATTCGGCGAGGGTTGCCGCATCGGGGTTCACCGCGAGCCTGCCGTTGCCGCCGTCCAGCGCGACAACGGTTCCCTCCGGGACGGTCAGTACCTGCGGGCCCGCACCGACTACGGCCGGGATGCCGCGCGAGCGGGCAAGGATGGTGCTGTGCGATGTCGGGCTGCCGTGTGCCAGCACGATTCCCGTGACGAGGTCGCGGTCGAGTCCGGCCGCTTGCGCGGGTGTCAGGTCGGCGGCAACGAGAACACCTGCACGACTGGTCATTTCGGTGGAGTGGCCGAGCAGGGCGGCGAGGACCTGGTCGCGCACTGCCCGCAGATCCGCGGCGCGAGCCCGCTGATAGTCGTCGGTCAAATGATCGAGCTCGACGGCAGCGGCCTCCAGCACCGCTGCCCACGCGGACGGTGCGGAGCGACCGGCACTCAGGCCCTGTTGGACCGCGCCGATCAGCTCGTCGTCATCGAGCAACAGCAGATGCGCCTCGAAGATATCGGCCTCCGCTCCCGCGAGCGCATGGGTGCGCTCGATGTCGGCGCGCACTACCGCGATCGCGGTGTCGAGCAGGCTCTGCTCGACTTCCGGTGGGCCGGAAGGGATTGCGGACACGGTGAGTTCGGTATGCCCGATCCGCCAAAGCGGGCCGATACCGATACCCGCGGATGCCGGCAACGGGCCCGTGCCGCGGTCAGCTGCGGTGGGAAGGCTGGCTGCGTGCTGTGCGGCGGCCTGGCCAGTGCTTGGTGCTGAACCAGTGCTTGGGGTTGAGCGGGTGTCCGGCGCGGATCGAGTGCTTGGCGTTGAGCGGGTGTCCGGCGCTGAACCGGTGCTCGGCGCGGATCGAGTGCTTGGGGTTGAGCGAGTGTCCACAAGCGTGGGAGCCTCGTCGAATCGGCGTGCGGCGAGGGCGAGCACGCGGTCCATTGCCTCTCGCGCGCCCGGTCCGGTCGCCAAAACCTCGATTTCATGCCCGGACAGCGCGCCGAGCGCGGCGATGCGGCTCAAACTCTTTCCCGACGCTGGTCCAGCACCGGTGGTCAGGTTTCGCAGACGGACAACGGCCGGGAGGCCGCGGACCTCGGCGACGAGGCGTGCCGCCGGACGGGCGTGCAGCCCATGTTCATTCGTGACGACGAACGTGCGGGTTGCGGTCTGCTCGACGCCATTCGTGCCCGGCGCGGCCGCAGCCGCTGTCTGGTCGCTTTCGGAAGCCGCTCCTGCGGGTCCCGCCCCGCCCGCGTCTGCTCCCGCCGCACCCGCGACCTGTCCGGTGTTCGCATTGTCAGGTGGTGAGATTTCCGGGCCGTGGAGATGAGTCTGCTTGCCCGCCAACGCATTCTCCGCCTCGTCCGCGGCTTCTTCCAGGTTCGCACCACCGGCCGCCGCGACCGCCGCGGCGATCAGACCCTCCACGAACGGTGCGGAGCACAGTCGGACCCGATGCGGCGAGGTGAGCAGATCCACCGCGAGCTCGGCGGAGAGCACGGCGCTGCCGAGGTCCATCAAAATCAGTGCGCCGTCACCGGAGTCGGCGTCCGCGATCGCGTCCGCGACGGCCACCGCATCGGTGCCGAGGGTGTGCTCATCGAGCCCGGCCGCCACTTCGATGCGGATCGGCTGATTGTGCAGCATCTCGGTGGCCAGCGCGACGGCGGCGGTGGCAAGGGCACGGCTGTGCGAAACGGCGACGATGCCGATCATCGGACCGCCTGTCTCGCGGCAAGCACCAGCAGTGTCGCGCTGGTCGCACCGGGATCTTGGTGTCCGACACTGCGTTCGCCGAGATAGGAGGCGCGGCCCTTGCGCGCGAGCATCGGGATGGTTGCGTCGCGTCCAGCCTCGGCCGCGACGACCGCGGCATCGAGCGCGTCGGCGAGGGAGTCCCCTGCCTCGAGATGCTCGTCGAGCGCGTCGGCGGCAGGGGCCAGCGCGTCGAACATCGTCTTGTCCCCCGACTCCGCCTTGCCGCGGGCCACGATCCCGTCGAGCCCGGCACGGAAGGCCTTGGCGAAACTCGGCGCGTCGAACCCGGTGTCGCCCGCCGCTGCGGCGCAGCGCAGGAAGAACGTGCCGTAGAGCGGACCGCTTGCGCCGCCGATTGTTCGAATCAGCGTCATGCCGACCTGTTTCAGCTGTTCGGTCGGCGTCGTCGGCGCGGACTCGGCAAAGGCGGCGACGACCGCCGCCGTCCCCCGCTGCATATTGCTGCCATGATCGGCATCGCCGATGGCCGCGTCGAGCTCGGTGAGTTCGTCGGTGTGCTCGTCGATCAGCTCGGCGAAGCAACGCACCCAGTGGATCGGATCGATCATCGTCACACTCCCCAGCGCAGGGCGGGCGTGCGCACCGGCGCATCCCACAGATTCAGTAGGTCGTCGTCGACCCTGGTCAACGTCACCGAGCACCCCGCCATCTCCAGCGACGTGATGTACGGACCGACCAGGGAGCGAGCGATCCCGATGCCGTGGCCGCCGAGGATGCGGGCCACCTCGTTGTACATCAGATACAGCTCGAGCAGGGGCGTGCCACCCATGCCGTTCACGAAGCAGATCACCTTGTCGCCCTTGTCGAACGGCAGATCCGTGAGAATGGGTTCGACCAGCATCGCGGCGATCTCCCGCGCGGGCGCCAGGGTTGCGCGATGTCGGCCGGGTTCGCCGTGGATGCCGACGCCGATCTCCATCTCGGTCTCGCCGAGCTCGAACGTCGGCTTACCGGCAGCCGGGACGGTGCAGGACGTCAGCGCCATCCCCATGCTGCGCGAGTTGGCGTTCACGGTGCGGGCGACCGTGGCGACCTCGGCAAGGGACCTGCCCTGTTCGGCGGCGGCGCCCGCGATCTTCTCCAACACGACGGTGGCGCCGACACCGCGGCGGCCTGCGGTGAAGAGGCTGTCCCGCACGGCCACATCGTCGTTCACCACGACCGCGGTGACCTCGACCCCGGTTTCCGCGGCGGCGAGCTCGGCGGCCATCTCGAAATTCATGATGTCGCCGGTGTAGTTCTTGACGATGTGCAGCACGCCCGCGCCGGAGTCGACGGCGGTGGTCGCGGCGAGGATCTGATCCGGGACCGGGGAGGTGAAGACTTCCCCCGCACACGCGGCGTCGAGCATGCCCATGCCGACGAAACCGCCGTGCATCGGTTCGTGCCCCGAACCGCCACCGGAGAGCAGCGCCACCTTGCCAGGGATCGGCGCGTCGGCGCGAAAGACGACTTTGTTCTCGACATCGACCCGCAGTTCGGGATGGGCTGCGGCCATGCCCGACAGCGCTTCCCGGACGACGTCGGCCGGATCGTTGATCAGTTTCTTCATCGGTTCTCCTGTTATGCGGCGGTTTCGAGCGCGCCGTGATCCGCGCGGGCCGAGGTCTTGATGTGGGTCAGAGCCCGGGCTGTCAGTGCGGCGGCGACACCCGCGAGGAGTTCGGCGGCGAGATACACCGGAGCCTGACGCCAGGCCACGTCCGCGCCCCACACCTGCTGTACGAGCATCGGCCCTAGCGTCCGTGCCGGGTTGATGGACGCGCCGGTGGCCGGTGCGACGGGGATGATCGCCGCGAACACCACGAGTCCGATGGCGACGCCGGCGAAGCCCGGCGTCGCGGCCCGGTGCACGACGAGCAGCACGGTCAGCACGAGAATGAAAGTGCCGACGAACTCGGCGATGAATGCCTGACCCGCGCCGACACCCTGGCCGTACGCGGCGACTCCGAGACCGACCTCGCTGGCGCGGTCGCCGAGCACGCCGATGATGGCGAATGCGCCCAGCACCGCGCCTGCGACCTGGGCGGCGAGGTAGGCGGGGACCTGTCGCCAGGGGAATTGGCCGTTCATGGCGAGCGCGAGGGTTACCGCCGGATTGATGTGATTTCCTGAGACGTGCCCGAAGGCGTACACGGTGGCGAGAACCACCGTGCCGAATGCCAGCGAGATCATGCCGAGGTCGGCCATGGTGAACGGTGCGTCGCCGTTCACCATGAGCGTGGCAGGTACCGATCCGACGCCGATGAAGACGAGGAACGCCGTGCCGAGCACTTCCGCCGCAAGTTTCTGCGGCGTCCGCAGTCCATCCATGGGAGACTCCCGAGATTGTTTCGAACGAGATTCGACAATGTCGAATGTGATTCGTAGAGTACGTGGATGTTGCGTAGGTCACAAGGGCCGATGGGAGAAATGGCCGCTTGCGACTGCTTGCAGGTCGCTCGAAAAGGCGCCGCTTGCGACTGCTCGCAGGTCGCTCGAAAAGGCGCCGCTTGCGACTGCTCGCAGGTCGCTCGAAAAGACATGGAAGGAAGTCGCGTGATCCAGTCGGTCGACCGGGCCGTTCGCATTCTGTTCGCGCTGCAGGGTGCGCGGCGGATGACCCTGTCCGAACTCGCGGCGGAGCTCGGTCTCGCGGCGACGACGGTGCACGGCATCGTCCGAACCCTCGCCGCCCACGGTGTCGTCGTCCAGGAACACGGCGGCGGGCGATATCAGCTCGGTCCGGCCGTGCTGCGGCTCGGCAACGTCTACCTCGACACCCTCGACCTCCGGGCCAGAGCCCTCACGTGGTCGCACGAATTGGCAAGGACCACTGGTCTTGCCGTGCGGGTCGGCGTGCTCTTCGGGGACGACGTGGTCATCATCCATCACGAACCCCGACCGGACGGCAGTCGGCAGATGCCCGAGGTGGGAATCGAAATACCCTCTCACGCAAGCGCTTTGGGTAAGGCCATGCTCGCATTCCTGGCACCGCTAGAGGCTGCCACGTTGCGTAGCATGACCGGTGAAACCATCACCTCGCCAGCAGACTTCCGCGAACACCTGCGTCCGGTCGCGTCCTCCGGTCTCGCGTACGAATGCGACGAGGCCGTACTCGGCGAATCCTGTGTGGCCGGAGCCATTTTCGACCGCACCGGCGCCGTCGTCGGCGCGGTCGGCGCGGTCATCCCGACACCGGATTGGCCCGTCTCCGACGCCACCGTCGACGCGGTACGGACCACCGCACGCACCATCTCCCGCGAACTCGGCTCCACTCGATGGCCTGCTACGCCAGATCGCTGAAGCACCGCGTGCACGGGCGGTCACGCCGCTGTACACCCCGCCCGTCTGGCTACCGAGTGGCGATTGGCGCTGGTATCCGAATGGCTTGGGCTTCAGAGGTTTCGAAGGTGCTCTTGAAGTCTGGGCATTCGACGAGAGGCTCGTGTGTACATGTCGATGCGTGGCGGAGGCTGTCGCGCATGCGGACGAGCCGGGCGATGTCTTCGTCGAGTTCTCGCGCTTTGTCCGCCATGCGTGCGCGCAACTCGGTGTCGCTGGGTGTGGCCCGCACGAAGCGGCCGATCTCGGCGATGGTGAAGCCCGCGCCGCGGGCGCAGGCGATGAGGGCGAGGCGGCCGAGGACGGCGGGGCGGTAGGTGCGGCGCAATCCGTTGCGGCCGTCCGACGTTACGAGACCGCGTTTCTCGTAGAAGCGCAGTGCCGATGGGGCGAGGCCGGCGCGTTCGGCTACCTCGGCGATATCCAGCAGGGCGTCTGCCATGGCTTCTCCTCGGCTCGAGGCACGGACTTGAATCGCGCTTCAAGTTGGAGGTTACTGCAACAATGGGTCTTTGTGCCGATCTCTTGCGCCGAAGCCGTCCTGTTCGATGTGGACGGAACGCTCGTCGACCACGACGCCGCCGCGGAGGCGGCGGTGCACGCTGGCTTCCCCTTTGTCCCCGATCGCGCTGGTCTCGCGCGCCGGTGGCGGGAGTTGGAAGCATGGGCGATGGATCACTACCTGGCGGGTGAGCTGACTTTCGCAGAGCAACGACGCCTGCGGATCACGCATCTCGCCGACGAGTTCGGCCAGGGCGTCTGGTCCGACGACCGGGCGGACGCGTGGTTCTCCGAATACCTGGTGCAGTACGAGGCGGCATGGCGGACCTATCCCGATGTGGCGCCCACCCTGGCGGCGCTCGCCGCCGAGCACGGGCAGTTGAGACTGGGCGTCATCACCAATGGCGATTCGGAACAGCAGCGCCGCAAGCTCACGAAGGTCGGTCTCGGTGGCCTGCTGGCGAACGTGACGATCTCCAGCGAGATAGGCATCGCGAAGCCGCATCCGGCGATCTTCCTGGCCGCATGCGATGCGTTACGGCTGCCGCCATCGCGGGTCGTCTACCTCGGCGACCGCCTGCGGACGGACGCGGAGGCAGCGATCGCCGCCGGGCTGCAGGGGGTTTGGCTCGATCGAGGCGATACCGGTGTCGCCACCGCAGCCCAGTGCGTCACGAGCTTGACCGAGCTCCCGGCGCTGCTGCGTGGTTAGCCTCAGCCGTACTGCTGCTGACCACCCAACTGCTGGGCGATGACGCCCTGCAGGCGTTGCAGGCCACCAACGGTCATGCCGCTCTGCAGCTGTCCCTCGATGGTGCGCACCAGCATGGAATCACTGAGCACCTTTTCACTGGATTGGATCAAAACCGTTCCGGCGCCGGTGAAGTCGAACTGTCGTTCCTCACCGGAGTTGACACCGAACCGGGCCGCGCCCGCCGCCAGAAAGTTCGACACCCAGCGCTGGTCGTAGTGATGGCTGGGGGAGGGGCAATCCGCCCAGCCGACAAGAGATTCCGGATCGACCCGCAGCGGCGGCTCGGCGAACATGACCGGGCCGTTGGACGAGGCGAGGAATTTGCCGGTGCCGATGAGGGTGAGGAAGCCGGGGACGATGGACTGGTTCAGTGACAGACCCGGCTCGAAGGCGAGCAGGTTCGACGCGCGGATGGTGAGGTTGCCGTTGTCCTCGAGGTCATAGGAATTTATGTCGTAGCCACGGTCGCCGATGATCAGCTTGCCGTGCCCCTCGGCGACCACATAGTCGCCGGTGAACAGCGGCGCGGAGAACTGCTGGGACACCATATTCAGCAGCCCGCCTTGCAGACCGTGGGTGAGCATCTGGAAGCGCATATCGCCGTAATAGGCGATCATCGCACCCTTGCGCATGAACCACGGCTTGGTCAGATCGATGCAGTAGGCGTAGCTGTTTCCCGGAATGTTGTCGCTCTCACCGAGATTCATCGGATTAAAAATCTGGGACATGGCTCACAACTTCTCTTCGGAGGCCTGCACATAGACGACACCCTGTCCGACGCAATGCAATTGCATCGCCTCACCGGCGCCGCGGCCCACCGCGTCGCGCCAGCTCATCGCCGTCTTCAGCTCGGTCTGCACATTGCCATAGGTAGCGACGAAGGCCTGCGGGTCGACCACGATCGGATTCGGCCCGCCCACTGGCAGTTCCAGGAATCCGCCGTGTGCGAGCAGCGCCGCCGAACCCTGCCCCGACAGCTGGGTGGTGAACATGCCCTGCCCGGTCAGCGCACCGCCCGCGGCGCCACGCAGCGCACCCATCAGACCGCCGCCGCCACCGCCGCCACCCGAACTCATCACCGAGACAATCGAACTCTGCAGTCCGGCGGTGTTGGCCAGCAGTCGCGAGGCCTCGACGCGCAGCATTGCCCCCTGCTGCATCTGAACCACGTGCACCTCGAGCCCGGCGAATCCGTAGTGCACCTCGCCGGTGCCCTGCGCCAGCATGGTGCGCTCGTGCTCGCCTGCCATCATGCGACCGGCCATCCGCATCAGACCGCCGCCACCGCCCATGCCCTGGCCGCCCGGAATCTGGTGCGGCGCAAAGGAAACATCGCCGGTGTAGAACAGCATCGCGCCGTTGCGGGCGACCACGCCGCCCGCCATGCCGACGTTGACCTTGACGACCTTGCCGTTGACCTTTTCGAACATCGCCGTCCCTACCGTTCCGCCGGCTGGATCAACACAACGCCCTGACCGTCCCAGCGCAGCGAAAATGCCTCGCCCGCATCCTGGCCGACGAAGCTGCGCCACGACACGTCGGTCACGAACGAGTGGTTGACATTTCCGCGCGCCGCGACGAACGCATCGGGGTCGACGACCAGCGGGTACTGCGGTGACACCTCGAGGTGGATCAGCGGCCCGCCCGCCGAAAGCAGCGCGACCTGACCCTGCCCCGACACCGTGGTGGTGAACAGCCCCGCTCCGGTGGAGGCGCCGCGCACCCCGGCGAAACGAACGTCGGTGCGCAGGTTCCCGGCAAAGGCGAGCAGCTGCTGCGATTCGACCTGCAGCGTCTCGTTGTTCAGGTTCACCACGGTGACGTGCTGGCCGTTCACCGCGAAGAAGACCCGGCCGTTCCCATTGCATTCCATCAGCGACAGCTTCTCGCCGGTGGCGCGCCGCTTGAGCCCCGCGATCACGCCGTCACCGCCGCCGAAACCGGCCGACTTGAACTGCACATTTCCTTCGTAAGCGATCATCGAGCCGGAGATCGCACGGATACTTGTTCCGGCGAGGTGGGCCTCGATCACCTTTTTCGACTGCTCGAACAGTTGCGCCATAGGAGAGTTTGCCTGCTGTCTCGATCGGGAACATGGGGATATCCGCCATATTCCATCTGCCTGCGGTCACCTTAACGGACACAGGCGGACACAGTCCGTCATTGCGTAGTCGGTGTCATGGCGGCGTCCGTTCGGCTCGTTTCTCGTAGAGTGGCACCGTACGCACCGACAAGCGAAGGGTCGACCTTGTCCGCAACACTTGCCAAGGGCCAGAACGGTCCACTGGCCACCAACGACGTGGTGATCTCCATCCAGCTGACGGCACCAGCGGATCTGTCCGCGCTGCTGGTCACCGAACGAGGCAAGGTCCGTTCCGACGCGGACTTCGTCTTCTTCAACCAGCCGAACGGGCCGGGCGTGAACCTGCAGCCCGCGCCCTCCGGGCAGCCCGCGTCGCTGGCGGTGTCGCTGAATGCGGTACCCGCCGATATCGATCAGATCCGCGCGGTGATCACCCTCGACGACGCGTCGAGCAGCTTCGGCCGGTTTCCCGCGCCGACCGCGGTGGTGTCGGATTCGGCCGGTAATCGGTTGTACGAGTACCAGGTCGATGGCCTGCAGAGCGAGTCGATCGTGATCGCCCTCGAACTGTACCGGCGGCAGGGTTCCTGGAAGGTCCGCGCCGTCGGACAGGGGTACGCGGGTGGCTTCGCGGCGCTGGTCACCGACCACGGTGTGACCGTCGACGAGGCGCCCGCCGCCGCGCCACAGGCCGCCGCGCCCGTGCCGCCCCCGCCGCCGCCGACCACACCTGCCTACCCGGCTCAGCCTGCGCCGCAGTACGCGCCGACCCAGGCGGCCCCGCCGGGACCCGGTTACCCGCCACCGCCCGGTCCGGGACAGGGTTACCCGCCGCCGCCCACCCAGCAAGCCGTGCCACAGCAGCCACCCGCCGAAATCAGCCTGAGCAAGGACCGTCCGGTCAGCCTGCAGAAGGGGCAGCGGGTCACCCTGCGCAAGGAGGGCGGCGCCGCGCTGACCTTCGTCAAGATGGGTCTCGGCTGGGATCCCGTGCAGACCCGCGGCATGTTCGGCAGCCGGACCGTCGACGTCGACCTCGACGCTTCGGTCGCGATGTTCGCCGACGCGAACCTCGTCGATGTCGCCTACTACGGGCAGCTGACCTCCAAGGACGGTTCGGTCCGGCACCAGGGCGACAACCTCACCGGTGAGGGCGAGGGCGACGACGAGATGATCCTGGTCGACCTGACCCGTATCCCGGCCCACGTCAGCACGCTGCTGTTCATGGTGACCTCGTACAAGGGGCACACGTTCGAGCAGGTCCAGAATGCGTTCTGCCGCTTGGTCGACGGCGCCAACAATGCCGAATTGGCCAGGTACACCATGGCGGGCGGCATGCGGTTCACCGCGATGGCGATGGCCAAGGTGTACCGCGTCGGCAGCGACTGGAAGATGCAGGCCCTCGGTGAGGGCTTCCAGGCCAAGCATCCGGGTGAGGCGGTTCCGCAGCTCGGCCGGTTCCTCACGGGCGTGTGACAGAGCAGCGCAGACAGCGGGGGCAGACAACGTGATTCAGCTCAAGGCCGGTCAAAACACGCCACTGACCGGTGATGTCGTTCGATTCAGCGCGAAAGCGGATGTCGCGCTGGATATTTCCGCGTTGGTGGTGGCGGAGAACCTGCGTGTGCTCGCGGCCGAGGACTTCGTGTCCTACAACCGGCCTCGGGCGCAGGGCGTCACGCTGTCCGACGGCGCGGTGGCGATCCGGCTTGCCGAGGTCCGCGCCGACGCCACTGCGGTGCTGCTGGTGGTCAGTGCCGATTCGGTCGCACCGGCACCGTCGGCCGGTCTGGGGCCGGTGACCGCCGAGCTCTTCGAAAACGATGTGGTCGCGGCGGAATTCGCGATCACACCGTTGGCGGGGGAGACGGCGCTCATCTGCCTGGAGGTTTATCGCCGCGGCACCGGCTGGAAGCTACGCGCGGTCGGCCAGGGCTACGCGGGTGGACTCGCGCAGCTGCTGACCGCGCACGGGGTCGAGGTCGATGGCGCGCAGGAGAATGCCGCTTCGGCCACGCCACAGGCCGGTGCCGGGTCGGCCGCCGCACGGCCCGATGGCCAGGACACCATCTCCGGGCCACGGGCCCAGGATCTCCGTGCGGGCGAACCTGTGCAGGTGGAGGTCGCGCACGGGCTCGACCGGCTGTGGATGATCTTCGAGGATGCCGCGCGCTCGGCCGCCGCGCTCATCTCGGCCCGTGACTACGCCGCCCAGCGGCTCGATCACGAATTATCCGCCGCGGTATCTGATCCCACCACGAGAAACACCCCTGCCGCCGAGGCCGCGCGGCAGGCCGCGCACCGGCGCAGCGACGAGCTGATCGCCATCGCCGAGGGCAACCACCACCGCGACAGCGAACATCTCATCCGAGAACTCGCCGACGCGGACCGGCTGCTGCCGCCGTCGCTGGCATCCTGGGAGTCGCCCGCGTGGGAGGGTCCCCCCGCGGCGAGCAATGGCATCCGACTCGGCGAACTGCATGCGATCGAGAGGGGACCGCTGCGGGTGCCGTACTGCGTGCCGGTGCCTTTGCACCGACCGCTGTGGATAGATACCGAATCCAGTAGTGCGGCAGCCCCGATCGTCGGCGCACTGCTCGCGCGACTGCTCGCGGCCGATCCCGATCGGCGCGTGCGCGTCGACATGATCGATCTGACCGGGGCGTTCCGTGGGCTCGTCGGCCCGTTGACGCCGGTGCTGAACGGACCACCGGTCACCGACCACACCGATATCTCGGCTCGGCTGCAAGCCCTCGTCGATGCCGCGGAATTGGCCGAACTGGCCTATGAAGGCGGGGTTTTCACGCCTCCGGTCGAACATCGAGTGCTGCTCGCCGCGGACTTCCCGCACGGCTATCAGGCCTCCGACGCGCAACGTATCGGGTCGCTGATGGTCCGCGGAGATCTGATCGGGCTGTCGACCATGATCGTCGGCAGCGACGAATCCGATTCCGGCGATCCCGTCGTGGCGACGCTGTCACAAGCCTGCAGGCATCTGCCGACGATCGACGGCACCCCGCTGTTCGATCCGTGGACCGGAAGCCCATGGCAGCTGGAGCTGGATCTGTTGCCGCGGGAGCCGGAGCGCCAAGCGCGCTACCTACGCGTGAACCACTGACGCCTCGGCGGTCCGCATCCGGCATGTTCAGGTGCGGACCACCGCAACCCGCGGGCGCAGCGATTCGGGCAGCCACGGCAGCAGTGGGTCCGGGGTTCGATCGACGATGCCGCCGGCCGGGTCGTCGATGAAGTCGCGGCGCACCAGGTCCTCGTCGGGCCGGTAGATCTGCCGAATGATCAAGACACACAGGGCGAGCACCGCCAGATCGCGCAGTAGAACGGTTCCGGTGAACCACTGCTCGGGTAGGCCCTTGCGGTCCAGGCCCAGGTAGTAGAACATTCGCGGCACCCACACCAGGGCGTCGACGGTCATCCACGCCAACAGGATCCGCCGGTGCGGCAGCGCAAGCGCGGCCAGCGGAACCAGCCACAGCGAATACTGCGGGCTCCACACCTTGTTCGTCAGCAGGAACGCGGCCACCACCAGGAAGCACAGCGGCGCGAGCCGGGGCCGTCGCGGCGCGGTGAGCGCGATGTAGCCGATCACGAGGCACGCGGCGACGAACACCAGCAGCGACACCACGTTGAGGATGGTCGGCTGCTGATTGTGGGCGAGATCCCCGTCGAAGCCGAGCCAACCGGTGAACGAGGTGATCACGTTGTAGATGGAGTCCGGATCGGCGTGCCGGGTGGTGTTGAGCCGGAAGAATTCGCGCCATCCGCTCGGATACAGCAGGGCGATCGGCAGATTCACCGCCAGCCAGGTCCCCGCCGCGGCCGCGACGGTGACGGCGGCCGCCCCGAGCGGTCGTGAGCTGAGTAGTTGCATGCGGTCACGCACCCAGGCCAGCGCGTCGCGCGGGCTGTCGATATCGCGAGCTCGGAGCCCGAGCTGGGCACTCGGCACCCGGTGCAGCGGGTCGGCGCGCATGCACAGCACCACGATCGGGCCGAGCAGCAGCAAAGGGTACAGCTTGGCCGCGCCGCCGAGACCGAGCAGCACACCGGCGAGCAGCGGTCGCCTGCGTGCCCAGGCGAGCAGGCCGGTCGCCGCGAATGCCGTTGCCAAAGCATCGAAATTGGTGAACGCGTGCACGATCACCAAGGGCGAGCAGGCGATCATCGCCGCGTCCCAGATCCGACGTCCGGCCAGCCTGGCCGATGCCCAGATGGTGACCAGCCACGCCATGGCAAGGCCGAATGCGACGACATTGAAATAGATGACCACCTGCAGCGCGCCGGGCAATGGCAGCGCGTCCCAAGTCTTGGCGATCTCCATGGAGATGTACTGGTACAGGCCCGACAGCACCGGATACTCCATGTACCTTGTCTCGGTGCCGCCATCGGGAGTCTGCTCGGTCCAGGACTTCTTGTACGGGAACGCGCCTTCGTTCAGGCGCTCCGCGCCATACAGCGGCACCGTGTCCGAGTAGCACATGGCTGTGTATTGGCGGCCGTTGTTCCAGTCGAGGGTGAGCGAGCCATCCGAGGCGGTGGTCTGCTGGATGCAGGGCGCCTTGGCTGTCCAGCCGAGGGCGAGGAACACCAGCGCGAGGGCGAGCAGCACCCGCATCGGGGTCCAGAACCGGACCCGGCCGATCAATGCGTGATCACCGACCGGGCCGCCGATGACGGTGCACAGCTGCGCTGTGAGGGAATCGTTGCGGCTCGGCCGATCTCGTCCGTCGGCAGACCGCAGATCCGGCGCGAGCGGTGCCGGGGCCGTGTAGTGCGTCCCGCCGGACTGCCCCCCACTGAACTTCGGCGCGCTCCCTATCGTCGCCTCGTCCATCAGTTGCTGATCGGTCACGGCATCCGAGGCTACCGGCCGTACCTCGCGGTCCGGATCGAGCGGGTCCTTTTCGCGCATTGCGGATCGCATCCGTCGCGGCTAGCCATGGCTGGGAAACAACGCTCTTGCGGCAGGTCCATGGATGTTAGTATCCCGTTGACCGGTCGGCGGTCTGAGGAGGAAGCCGGTCGCTCGAGGTGAAACAGATGCTCAGGATCAGAATGGTTTGCAGTGTGTGGGGTGCGTTTCTGAATACAACTCGTATCGAGCTGTAAATCTTACGAGATCTTGTAGCGAAATCAATGTAGATCGGCCG
The DNA here is from genome assembly GCF_042675075.1 of Nocardia sp. GCM10030253. NCBI lineage: Bacteria > Bacillati > Actinomycetota > Actinomycetes > Mycobacteriales > Nocardiaceae > Nocardia > Nocardia sp. GCM10030253. The sequence continues at coordinate 267,588 of NZ_JBHTDL010000003.1, forward strand.
TTCGAGTTGCCGACTTTGTGTTTATGCGAAAACTGTCAGTGTTGCGATTATCGGGCAGAGTCCGGATTTCATGGGGCTGATCTCGCTCACGTATGCGCCGTGGCTATCAGTGGGTCACGGAGACAGAGGTTTGAAGGGGAAGCAATTGCGTTTGTCGCGCCGGTCGTTCGTGCGTTCCGCGGGAGTCGGAGCAGGAGTTGCCGCGACCGGGCTGGCCAACGCCGCGGTTTCGGCAGTGCCGCCGATCGCGCGGCGCGCTCCACAACTCCCCGACGCCGCCGGCATCGCGGCGACGGATCCCGCGATGCTCTCCGCGGTGGAAGCGGCCAGTCTGCTGCAGGCGCGAAAGCTGCATCCCGCCGAGCTACTCGACGCCTGCATGCGGCGAAGCTCGGCGTTCGACGGCGCGACCACGGCGTGGATCCGGACATATCCCGAGCTCGCGCACGAGCAGGCGAAGCGTGCGGCGGATCGGCTCTCGGCCGGGGGCGCACCGCTTATTTGTGGTCTCCCCATCGCGGTGAAGGACCTGTATGCCGTCGCTGGGCTTCCGCTCACCGCGTCGAGTCGCATCCTCGACGGCAACATAGCCGCAGGTGACTCGACGGTCTGGCGTCGACTGCGCGACAACGGCGCGGTCCTGATGGGGCATGTGCACCACGACGAGTTCGCGATCATGACCAACACCGTTCAGGTCGGGAATCCGTGGAACATCGACGAGACCGTCGGGGGATCATCGGGCGGCAGCGCTGCGGTACTGGCCGCCAGGTTCGCCCCATTGTCGATCGGGACCGACACGGGCGGTTCGATCCGAATCCCGGCCTCGCGCTGTGGCATCAGCGCGATCAAGCCGACCTTCGGGCGGTGCAGCAAATACGGCATCATCCCGGTGATATGGACCAGGGACCATCCGGGACCGCTCGGGCGCAGTATCGCCGACGCGTCGCTGCTGCTGTCCTACATGTCAGGGGCCGACCCATTCGACCCCGTTACCGGTGTCGCGCCGCCGGTACCGGACGGTGGGTTTCCGATTGCCGCAGTGGGTGGTGACAAACCGCTGGCAGGCAAGAGATTCGGGGTGCCGAGGGAGATTGCCGACGCGCTGCCCGACGCGCTCGGGACGTTGTTCGCGCGCTTTCTCGACCTGATCTCGAGGTTGGGGGGCGAGACACAGGACGTCACGATGCCCACCGAGCCGAGCGGGTTGCTCACTGGGGATGCCGTGGAAGTCGGTTTGTATCACCAACAGTGGGCTGATCGCCTCCCGGTGTACGAACCGCCCAGCGCTGCGGTTGTCGGGATGGGTCTTGCTGCACTGGCCTCCCCTGCCGTGGACTACTGGCAGCTCGCACGCGCTCGCGCGAAGTATCAGCGCGACTACAACCGGATGCTGGAAGAGAACCGATTGGACGCGCTGGTTCTGCCCGGTGCGATCACCGATAGTCAGAAGCGCACCGACGCCTCGGCCGCGTCGATTCTCGGACTGAATGTCGCCCCCGTCGTGTGGGCGAATTACACCGGTGCCCCGGTGATTTCGCTACCAGCCGGACGCTCCACCGTGACTGGTGTCCCTTTCGGTGTCCAGCTGGGCGGACGCCCGTGGGCGGAAGCCGAACTGATCTCGATCGGACTCGAACTTCAGGCAGCCGACCCGTCCTGGCGCGACATGCCGCCGCTACAGCCCAATCCACGCGCATTGCCCGAGACGCTTCTGCAGGCCCCGGGGCCGGGCCCCGACCCGACGAACACGGCCGCTGCGGCACCTTCGTTCAGCTTCGTTCCGACGACGAGCACCGCGGAGATTTAACGATCCGACGGCTCCACCGCTTCCGGTCGCCGTGACTGGTCGGTGCCGAACCACGTCGGCCGGAGCGACAGGCCGACCCCCAAGGGGCACGAACCTGTTCGCCACCGTCCTATACGTACTGCCGGTCGCGGACCGAACTACCGGCTACGCGTCGGCTGTGTCCCGTTACCCGACTGTCCCTCACCCGAGTTGCCGTTGCCGTTGCCGTTGGGGCGTGGTGCACCGGTGACCGTCGGTGCCGAGCCGTCGGCAGGCGCCACCGGCTGCCCGGGCAGCGGTCCCGGTCCGGTCTCCTGTTGTTGCTGCTGCGGGCGCTGCTGCGGCTGCGGCTGCACGCCGGGCACCGGAATGGTGATGCCGGGCAGGATCTCCACCTGGCTCGGTACGACCACGACGGGCGGCAGGAACGGCGCCTCGCTGATCGATGGCGCGGTGTAGGGCGCGCTCCACTCCGGCACGCCGGCCTGGCCCTTGATCGGGGCTGGCTTCGGGAAGGTCTCGTTGGGGGTGCCCTGCAGGGCACCGTCCATGGTGGCCTTCCAGATGTCGGACGGCAGGCCGGAGCCGTAGATCATGCCGCCGCTGTAATTGCGCAGCGGGGTGTTGTCGACACTGCCCACCCAGACCGCTGTCGACAGCGACGGGGTGTAGCCGACCATCCAGGTGTCCTTGTTCTCGCCGGTGTCGAGCAGCTGCGCGGTGCCGGTCTTGGACGCGGACTCGCGGCCGCCGGACAGGTTGTGGTTGCGCGACCAGGCCGCGATCGGCTTCATCGCGGCGGTCACGTTGTCGGCTACGGCTTCCGAGACGCGCCGTTCGCCTGCGACGTCACCGCGGTCGAGCAGGACCTGACCGTCGGCGGTCACGACCTTCTGCACGAAGTGCGGCGCGTGGTAGGTACCTGACGCGGCCAGAGTCGCGTAGGCCGAGGCCATGTCGAGCACCCGCGCCTGGTACTGGCCGAGCACGATGCCGTTGTTCGGGCCGGAGCCGTCCGGCTCGGTCAGGGTCTTGCCGACGCCGGGGATGGTCTCCGGGATGCCGAGCTTGTGCGCCATGTCGGCGATCTTGTTCGGGCCGTTCTGCATGTCTAGCTGCATGCGGTAGAAGCTGGTGTTGAGCGACCGCTTCAGTGCCTCGGCAATGGTGCACATGCCGCACTGCTCGCCCTCGACATTGGTGATCTTGATGCCGTTGACGGTCAGCGGCGCGCTGTCGTACATCTGCGACAGCGGGATGCCGAGCTCGAGGTTTTCCGCGAGACCGAAGACCTTGAACGAGGACCCGGTCTGCAGGCCAGCGTTGGCGAAGTCGTAGCCCTGGCCGTCGCTGCCGCCGTAGTAGGCGCGCACGGCACCGGTGCGCGGATCCACCGATACCACCGCGGTCCGCAGCTGGTCCGGTTCACCCTGCATTTTCTTGGTCGCCGCATCGACGGCGGCCTGCTGCGCCTTCGGATCGATCGTGGTGGTGATCGACAGCCCAGCGGTGTTCAGCTCCTGCTCGCTGATGCCCGCGGTGGACAGCTCCTTGAGCACCTGCGTCTTGATCAGACCCTCCGGCCCGGTGTCCAGGGTCTTGTCTTTGGTCGTCGACAACGGCACCACCTGCGGGAACTGCATGCCTTGGCGCTCGTCGGCCTTGAGGTTGCCGCCGGAGACCATGCCGTCGAGCACGTAATTCCAGCGGGTCTTCGCGCCCTCCGGATTCTTCTCGGGGTCCAAGCCGGACGGCTGCTGAATGGTGGCGGCGAGCACCGCACCCTCGGCCGCCGTCAGTTCCTGTACCGGCTTGCCGAAGTAGGCCTTGGCCGCTGCGTCGATGCCGTACGCACCGCGGCCGAAGTAGATGGTGTTCAAGTAGGCGGCGAGGATTTCGTCCTTGCTCCACTGCCGCGCCATCTTCGCCGAGATGACCAGCTCGTGCATCTTTCGGGTCAGCGAGCGTTCGTCACCGACCAGCGCGTTCTTCACGTACTGCTGGGTGATCGTCGAGCCACCGCCCGCGCTTTCCTTGCCGAGGATGTTGTCCCGTGCGGCACGCGCGAAGCCGGAGATGGAGAAGCCGGGGTTGGTGTAGAAATCCCGGTCCTCGGCGGCGATCACCGCGTTGCGCACATGCGGCGGAATCTGCTCGATGGTCACGTCGGTGCGGTTGCCCTCCGGCGGAACGACCTTGCTGAGCACCGTGTTGCCGTCGGCGGCCAAGATCGTCGCGACCTGGTTGGTGCGCAGATCGCCGGGCTGCGGCACCGAGACGGTCGTGTACGCGACCAGGAAGACGGCACTCGGCACCACGATGGCCAGTGCCAAGCAGACATAGAGCACCCGGCGCACGATCCGCCACGGCGACTTTTTCTTCGCGCCAGGACCGCGCTTGCCCGGTCCATCGGATCCACCGTCACCGCCGCCATGGCGGCGCGGCGGCGGTCCGGACGGCGGCGCGCCCGCGGTACGGGGCCGAGGTCCCGTACCGGGCCCGGCGCTTCGCGCACCGTCGGTACGAGCCGGCCGATCGATGGCGGGACGCGGTCCGGTGGCCGGTCGGGTCCCGGCCGGTGCCGTGGAGCGACGATTGCGCTCGGCCACCGCCTCGGTCAATGAACCCGGCCGCTGGATCTTCTGGGTGGGCTGGACCGGATTGGGCGCGCCTGGGGGCTGGGGACGACCCTGCGGCGGGCGCTGCGGGGGCGGTCCCTGGCGGCGTGGCGGCTGCGGGCCGCGCAGCTCACCCGGGTACGGGCCCGGAGGCTGCGGTCGCGGCCCGCCTGGCGGCGGGCCGGGCCGGGCACCGCCGGGTGGGGGACCGGCTGGACGCTGATTCGGGTAGGGAGGTTGTGAACTTCGCTGAGTACGGCCGCCGTGCGGTTCATCGCCGTAGGGGGAAGTCTCGTAGGGCGAATTCACTGACAAGATCTCCATAACTCGTAACGGTCTTCGGGGCTCGGTGCGGTCGTGATCACCGCGGCGGACGCGTGCAGGCTCCGCGTGTCATCCGACGGGCAGATGACCAGGCACATTATTCGGCAGCGCGCCGGTTGGCCCGGGTACCTGTGCGACGGCGCGTTGGCGCCGGAGCGGTACCGAGCACGTAGGACTGCACCAGATGATTCCAGCTGCAGCTCCGGCATACCTCGACGACATGGACCGAGAACTCTTCGCGAGTCTCGGCGAGGCGTATCAGTTCCTCTGGTGTTCGAGCCGAACCCGCCATCGCTCCGACGCCGTCGCCGTAGATCCAGGATACGAGCGTGAGCTGTTCTTTCCGGCAGATAGGGCATGTGACCTCGCTCCCCCGACCGTGGAACTTCGCCGCGCGCAGCAGGTAGGTATTCGCATCACATACCTCGGCGACATCGACACGGCCCGCATAGACGTCAGCGAGCAGCGATCGGCGCCGGAGCGCATAGTCGACCACCTGCCGCTGAGTTCGCACGAGAACCAGAGTAGCGGTGTTGCAAATGGTCCGCGCCGGGCTGTGCGGGATTGCCGGCACAGTAACAGGGTCCGATCAGGGGCGATGACCGGTCGGGCCGACTACTATTCGTCTGTGTCCACAGCAGCATCCGGGCGCACGCGAGCGCGTGACCTCGACCGCGCGAATACCTGCGGCGTGCTGGATGCCGCTTATGCCGAAGGGCAGCTCGGCGCCGACGAGTATCACGACCGAACGGCGCAGGTCACGGCGGCGAAGACGCTCGGCGAGCTGGAGCGAGTCGTCGGCGATCTGCAAGCGCCTACGGCCGTACGGGATCTCGTTGCGTCCCAGCCTGCCCAGCCGCGAAATCTGTTGCGTCGCCGCAGATCCGCGGATGGTTATCCGCGTCACACTCGCGCCCGCGACGCTGATCGCGCCACCACCGTCGAGCTGTTGGACAGTGGTCGCCGCGACGGCCAGCTCACCGAGGAAGAACACGAGACCCTCACCGAACTGGCGGCAGGGGCCGAGACGCTGGGCGACCTGGCCGGACTCGTCGACGATCTGCAGCGACCGGCCGACGCGGCGGCGCTGCCGCAACCGCCACACTCGAATCGTCGGCAGTGGTATCCGGCGGCCGTCGCGCTGGCGGCCGTCTGCGCGGCCGTTATCGCATTCGCGCTGACCAGTCGTGCTTCGGAGACCGAGTCACGCCCCATCGCGCCCGTCGCCGCGCCAATGCCGGACCTGGGTTCGGTGCAGCCGGTGGTGGTAGCGATGCCCAATCTGCTTACCCGCGAGGGGCTTACGCTGTTCCTGCGGAAGTATCGCGAGAAATTCGGCGATCTGCAGGTCGACGAACTGACCCTGTACGACGGCTATGCCCGCCTGTCGCGCCCGGTGCCCGGCCGGCCCAATCGCGTCGTCTCCTACGACTACCGCGGTGGATTCGTGCAGAGTGGCGACGTCACCAGCCGTAAGGCCGACCAACCCGCCGCCGACTTGGCCGACCTGAGCGTCCCGGCGATCTCGGCAGCGCTTGCCGGCGCGGCCGCCACGCTCCGGGTGTCGAACGGGGTCGTCTCGCATCTGGGTGTCGAGGTCAACGACTCCGGCTCCTACAGCAATTACGGGATCGCCAAGGACAAGCCGTTCGTCGCGATCTATGTGAGCAACTCGTTCAAAGAGTCCGGTCATATGGTGCTGAATCCGGCGGGCGAGGTTGCTCGCGCGTGGCCGTTCGAGGGGTGACCGAATAATGGCAACGACGCGCTACAGCGGAATCCGGGCCCGTGACACGGACCGGGCGGATGTCTGCGGCCTGCTCGACACGGCATTGTCCGACGGCCAACTCAGCGTTGACGAACACGCTGTCCGTGCCGCAAAGGCAATGCGGGCCAAGTCTTTCGGCGAGTTGGACGACATTGTCGCCGATCTGCAGATTCCCGACAACCTGGTCGACGCTCCGGTGATTCGGGTCGATCGTCGTCGTCCTCGGCGCTGGCTCGCACCGGTGGCGGTCGTCATCGTGGCCGCGGTGATCGGTGCCGCGGTAGGCGGCATCACGCGCTGTGCCACGGACTCGTCCGGGCTGTTCGGATCGAACGAGCACGTGCCGGTGCTCACCACGGGCGCGGGTCTCGCGTACTTCATCGACGAATATCGTGCCGAGTTCGGGGATACAAAGGCCGACGAGGTCACGGCGTACCCGGGGTATGTGCTCTTCAAGCGGCAGGCGGCGGACAACCCAACCGTCACCGCCAGCTACTACTACAACGGAAGTTTTCGGGAGCCGACCACCTCCAACGGGCGCAAACCCGATGTCCGCACCGTCGACCTCGCCACCATGGACCTGCGTGCCATCGCCGGGCTGCTGGCCGGTGCGCCGCAGACGGTGAAGCTGCCCGATGGCGTGGTGAGTCACGTCAGCCTGGAGTTGGCTTCCAGCAGTTCGATCGATCTCGGCCCCGTCGTCGAGATCCACCTGGCGAACCAGGCGAGTAGCTCCGGCTACCTGACCGCCACCTTCGCCGGGGAGCCACTGCGGGTCTCCCTACCCAGTCGCTGACACCCCTCTGTCACTGTGCAAACCTCTCGACTATTGGTTGAGACTATCCCTGGTTATATCGCTCCGATATAGTGGAAAGTCGCATCCATCGGTTAGGTCTGTACACAAGTCAGGGAGGTGAAGCCCGATGCTCGAGCTGGCAATCCTCGGGCTGCTCCTCGAATCGCCCATGCACGGGTACGAGCTGCGCAAGCGGCTGACCGGTTTGCTCGGGCCGTTTCGGGCCTTCTCCTACGGGTCGCTCTACCCGACGCTGCGCCGAATGCAGACCGACGGGCTGATCGCGGAGGAGAACGTCGCAGGCGTTGCCATGCGCCGTGCGCGGCGGGTCTATCAGCTGACACCGGCCGGGCGGGAGCGGTTCACCGAACTGCTCGCCGACACCGGACCGCAGAACTACACCGACGACGGCTTCGGCGTCCACCTGGCGTTTTTCAGTCGCACCCCCGCGGAAGCGCGGATGCGGATTCTGGAGGGCAGGCGGCGGCAGGTCGAGGAGCGCCGAGAGGGACTGCGGGAGGCGATCAAAAAAGCCAGCGGGTCGCTGGATCGCTACACCCGTCAGCTCCACCAACTCGGTCTGGAATCAAGCGAGCGCGAAGTGCGCTGGCTCAACGAGTTGATTGCAGCGGAGCAATCGACGAATGCGGCACCACAGAAAGAGGGAAACATCGGCCATGACTGAAACGAACCAGGCTGACACAGTTCGCGTGGCCATCGTGGGCGTGGGTAACTGCGCTTCTTCTTTGGTCCAGGGCGTGCAGTACTACAAGGACGCCGACGAAACCGCCACCGTGCCTGGCCTCATGCACGTCAAGTTCGGCAAGTACCACGTCCGCGACGTCAAGTTCGTCGCTGCCTTCGACGTCGACGCCAAGAAGGTCGGCTTCGATCTGTCCGAGGCGATCTTCGCCAGCGAGAACAACACCATCAAGATCTCCGATGTGCCGCCCAGCGACGTCGTCGTACAGCGCGGCCCGACCCTCGACGGCATCGGCAAGTACTACGCCGAGACCATCGAGCTGTCCGAAGCCGAGCCGGCCGACGTGGTCAAGGTGCTGAAGGACAACAAGGTCGACGTTCTGGTGTCCTACCTGCCGGTGGGCTCCGAGCAGGCCGACAAGTTCTACGCCCAGTGCGCCATCGACGCGGGTGTCGCCTTCGTCAACGCGCTGCCGGTGTTCATCGCCTCGGATCCGGAGTGGGCCGCCAAGTTCACCGATGCCGGTATTCCGATCGTCGGTGACGACATCAAGAGCCAGGTCGGCGCGACCATCACCCACCGCGTGATGGCCAAGCTGTTCGAAGACCGCGGTGTGCAACTCGACCGCACCATGCAGCTGAACGTCGGCGGCAACATGGACTTCAAGAACATGCTCGAGCGTGAGCGTCTCGAGTCGAAGAAGATCTCCAAGACCCAGGCCGTCACCAGCAACCTGAAGAAGGAACTGGGCGCCAACGACGTGCACATCGGCCCGTCCGATCACGTCGGCTGGCTCGACGACCGCAAGTGGGCCTACGTCCGGCTCGAGGGCCGCGCCTTCGGTGACGTGCCGCTGAACCTGGAGTACAAGCTCGAGGTGTGGGACTCGCCCAACTCCGCGGGCATCATCATCGACGCCGTGCGCGCCGCCAAGATCGCCCTCGACCGCGGCATCGGCGGACCGGTCATCCCGGCCTCGGCGTACCTCATGAAGTCCCCGCCGAAGCAGCTGGCCGACGACGTCGCCCGCACCCAGCTCGAGGCCTTCATCATCGGAGCTGAGTGATCTAACGCCCCCTTGGGCCGCGCGGATGTGGGCGATCGCGAAGATGGATAGGGCCCGGCACCACAAAGCAATTTGTGGTGCCGGGCCCTCTGTCGCCCCCACTCGGCACGATGATGCCTTTCGAGCGAAGCGAGATCGAGCATTAGAGTTCGCGGCCCGTCTCGCGTCCGAGTGGCCGAAGCGCATGCGCCGAAGGCGCGAGTCTCGGCCGCTCGGACGCGAGACCAAGGGGGCCGCGAACACGCGGCGCCGAAGGCGCCGCCAAAAAACACAGCTCAATCCAGCGAGACGTAGACCTCGACGGAGGCCGGGCCGGTGTAGCGCTCGATCTCGGCGGTGTGCGAGCGGGTGATGGTTCCCGCGTTCTCGGCCTTGCGTACCTGGGCCCACGCGGTGCGTAGCAGGTCGTAAGGCTTATCGGAGACAACGAACTTCGCGTAGCGGCCCTGGGGTAGCCGGGTCACCACGTCACCCGCGTCCATCTCCTCCATCGCGGCCACCTCGTAGCCGAGCACGGCAACCGCATGATCGTTCTGGCCGATATAGGCGGCGACGCGCGGCACGTTCTTCTCCCGTGCCAGGTACCTGTCCCAGGTGAAGTTCACCAGGTCCAGGTCGCGTGCGGTCACCTCGCGGCCGGCCAGCGGCACGGTGAGCCCGGCGACCAGGCTCTCATCCAATGTGACTATCTCGAAGTCCACAGCCCGTTCCTACTCGTCGACCTGATCGTCTGCCAGTGCCACGAAGACCTCGACCGTCCTGGCGTCCGGATAGTGCTCCGAATCGCCGGTATAGGCGCGCACGAATCGACCGGCGGCCTCCGCATCCCACACCGCGCGCCAGATCGACACGATGGTGTCCCCGAGGTTGTCCCCGCTCGCCGTGAATCGGGCGAACCGGCCCGCGGGCACTCGTGCGAGCACATCACCGGGCAGCAGGTCGGCGAGGGTGCGGCAGCGGTAGCCGACGATGTGGGTCAGATACGAGTTGATCTCGGGCGCGTGGTCGACATACGCGGTCGTCGGCGGCCCGGGCAGCGAGCGAGCCAGATTGCGCTTCCACGCCTCTTCGACCTTCGTGCGACGCGGCCCCTCGACCGCGAGCGCCGGGCTGCGAAGCACTGTTCCCGCCACCAGCGTCTCGGGACGGTCAACGACATTGAAATCCACCGGCGTAGCCCCTATGTCTAGTCTTTCGTCGTCGCTCGAGCGCATATCCTTCCGCATGGGTTGCGCGGCATCGGTGCCGACCCAGTTCGGTTCCCGGGCCGTTTTGCTCTCACTCTGGCAAACGATGCTGCCACGTCATCCGTTCCCGGTGGGAGCGTGGGCGCAGATTCGACATCATCCCGGTACCGGGATGCTCAATCCTGGGAAAATCTCCACCTGTTTGGGTTCCTGCGGCGCGGGTGGAATCACGATGGCCGGGCTCTGTGCGGGACTCTTCGGCGGGTTCAGGATGTCGTAGCTACCGCCCGATGGCTTGCCGGCCTCCTGGCCGCCTGCCGCCGGGAATTGCTCGATGGGGGTGTCTTCGAGCGCGCCGTCCATCATCTGCTTCCAGATGTCGGCGGGCAGTCCGGAGCCGTAGATGTCGGATCCGCGTGCGGTCCGGATCGGCTCGGACTGTTCGGTACCGATCCACACCGCTGTCGACATGGACGGGGTGAAGCCGATCGTCCACGCGTCCTTGTTCGACTTCGTGTCGTTGAGCTGGGTGGTGCCGGTCTTGGCGGCCGAGGGGCGGCCACCGGCCAGATTGTGGCCGTTCGAATACGCCGCGATCGGTGTCATCGCCTGGATGGTGCTCTCGGCGATCGCGCGCGGAATGCGCTGCTGTCCTGGCGGCTGCTGCTTGCCGACCTGGTGTTCGGGCGCACCGCGATCCAGCAGCACCCGGCCGTCGCCGGTCACCACCCGCTGCACGAAGTACGGCTGGTGGTAGACACCGGAATTGGCGATCGTCGCATAGGCAGAGGCCATATCGATGGGGCGAACCAGATACTGCCCCAACACGATTCCGTTCAGCGGCCGTCCGTCCTCCTCTGCGAGCGTCTTGCCGGCAACACCGGGGATCTCCTCTGGGATGCCCGCCTGATGGGCCGCGTCCGCGATGGCTTGCGGTCCGTCGAACATTGTCATCGTCAGCCGGTAGAAGCTGGTATTCAGCGACCGCTTCAACGCCTCGGCCATGGTGCACCTGCCGCACGATTCGCCGTCCACATTGGTGATCTTGGTGCCGCGATCGGTCACCGGGGAACTGTCGAGCATGCGCGAGAGCGGAATGCTCTGTTGCTGCGCGGCGATCACCGCGAACACCTTGAACGCCGATCCGGTCTGCAGCGGCGCCTGCGCGAAGTCGTAGCCGACTCCGTTGCTGCCGCCGTAGTAGGCGCGCACCGCCCCGGAGCGTGGGTCGATCGAGACCACCGCGCTGCGCAGCTCGGGCGGCTGCGGATCGAGCCGGTCGTGCACCGCGCCGAGCGCGGACTGCTGGGCCCGCGCATCAATGGTGCTGGTGATCTGCAGCGCGCCGGTATTCAGCTCCCGCTCGCCGATCCCGGAGGAGCGCAGCTCGCGCAACACCTGCGCGCGGATCAGACCCTCCGGGCCGCGGGCCACGTTCTCGTCGGGAATCTCGGAGATCGGGACGATCGGCGGGAATACCGTCGCGTCGCGATCGCCGGGCGCGAGCACCTCCATCTCCACCATGCCGTCCAGCACGTACTTCCAGCGTGCTTTCAGCTCGGTGAGATGGGTTTCCGGGTCCAGGATCGAGGGGGTGCGAATGACCGCGGCCAGCACCGCGCCCTCAGCCAGGGTCAGCTGTGGCACCGGCTTGTCGAAATAGGCTTTCGCCGCCTCCGCGATGCCGTAGGCGCCGCGGCCGTAATAGATGGTGTTGAGGTAGGCGGCGAGGATGTCGTCCTTGCTCCACTGCCGCGCCATCTTCGCCGCGATGACCAGCTCGCGCATCTTCCTGGTGAGGGTGCGTTCGGAGCCGAGGAAGGCGTTCTTCACATACTGCTGGGTGATGGTGGAGCCGCCGCCCGCGTCCCCGCGCCCGAACAGGTTGTCACGGGCTGCTCGCAGGAATCCGGAGGTCGAGTATCCGGGGTTGGTGTAGAAGTTGCGGTCTTCGGCCGAGAGCACCGCGTCGCGCAACGATTTCGGTACGTCGCTCAGCGGTATCGGGGTCCGATTCCCTTCTGGGGGAACAACCTTGGCGATAACGGTGGTGCCGTCCGAGGCGAGGATGGTGGCGATCTGATTGGTCTGCACCGACGTCGGATCGGGGATCTCGGCGCTCCAGTAGACGAGCACGCTGAGCGTCGACGGCACGGCGACGAAAATGATGAACAGTGCGAGCAGCAGCCGCCGGAGTCGTTCGCCGCGGGTGCGTTGCGGCCGATCGGCAGTGGTGGGCGCGGGCTTGGTCGGCGTGGCCGCGCGGCGTGGTCTCGCAGGTCGGGTGGACCTTTTGCGATCCGCGGGAGTGGTCTTCCGCTCGTTCCATCCGGCGACGGAGGCATAGGGTGCGGCCGACGGTGTGCCCCGCGCGCGCCGAGGATTACCGCGTTCTCGCCGCTTGCCGAACGAGCTCACGATCATCTCCTCCCGGAGCGTCGGTAAAACTCACCTGCACGGACAACGATCGGAAACCGCGTCTTTCGACGGGCTCGAATCTACCGCGTCGAAGTGACCCAGGATCGTATCACCGTCGCCCCGGCAGAAGCCGGGATACACCGCGTAGCCCCGGCTTTGGCCGAGGCTACGCGAAGGAAAGGACCGCAGAGGCGCTGGTCAGCTCTTGACGCCGCCCGCGGTGAGGCCGGAGATGATGCGACGCTGGAACAGCAGCACCATGATGACCAGCGGGATGGTGACCATCGTGCCCGCGGCCATGATGGCGGCGTAGGGCTGCACGAGGGGATTGTTTCCGGAGAAGCGCGCGATCGCGACGGTCACCGGTTCGGTCTTGTCGCTGGAAAGCAGTCGCGCCAAAAGGTATTCGTTGACCGCGGCGATGAACGCGAGGATGGCGGTGGTGAATACCGCGGGTGCGGCCAGCGGCAGCATGACGAGCCGGAATGCCTGCAACTTGGTTGCTCCGTCGATGCGCGCGGCTTCTTCGAGCTCCCACGGCAGCTCCGCGAAGAACGACGCGAGGATGTAGACGGTCATCGGCAGCACGAACGAGATGTTCGGGATGATCATCGCCTGGTACTCGCCGATCCAGCCCAGATTGGTGAACAGCTGGAACAGCGGCGTGACCAGCACGACCACCGGGAACATCGAAGCGCTCAGGATCAGTCCCGACACCAGGTACTTGCCCTTGAAAGTGAGCCGGGCCAGCGCGTAGGCGGCCATCACGCCGAGCACCAGGGCGAATACCGTGGTGGCCGCACCGATGACCACGCTGTTGAGCAGCGCCTTACCGAAATCGTTTCCGCGGCTGGTGTCGAAGGCGTTGCGGAAGTTCTCGAACGTGACGTGGGTGGGCCACGGGGTGTTGTCGAAGGTGTAGTCCGGGTCCCGGAACGCCGTGACGGCCATCCAGTAGAACGGACCGAGCCCCCACAGCAGCACGATCAGCGCACCGAGGTACAGCCGTACCGTACCGAGCCGCTTGGTCCACGGGGTCGTGGTGGTCGTGGTGGCCATCAGTGCGCCTCCCGCTGTTCTTCCTGGGTCCGAACGGCATTGGCGCCCAAGACCTTCACCAACAAGAACGCCACCGCGAAGATCAACAGGAAGGTGATCGTCGACAACGCGGCCGCACTATTCGGGCCTTGCCGAACCTGCTCGACCACCAGCGCCGAAATCGGGCGGGTGGCCGGGTTGCCCAGCGTCATGATCGCGGGCAGGTCGTACAGGCGCAGCCCGTCCATCGTGCGGAACAGCACCGCGACCAGCAACGCGGGCTTGAGCAGCGGCAGGGTGATCTGGGTGAAGCGCTGCCAGGCCGAGGCTCCGTCGACCTTGGCGGCCTCGTACACGTCGGCCGGGATCACCTGCAGTCCGGCGAGCAGCAGTAGTGCCATGAACGGCGTGGTCTTCCATACGTCGGCGGCGATCACCGCGAACCGCGCGGGCCAGGCCTCGGAGGTCCACAGGATGTGCGTGCCGAGCAGCCGGTTCACCACCCCGTCGTACTGGAACATGAACTCCCACAGCCGCGCTGTGACCGCGGTCGGGATCGCCCACGGAATGAGCACCGCGGCCCGCAGCAAGGCCCGCCCACGGAAGGTCTTGCCCATCACCATGGCCATGCCGAGGCCGAGTGCCGCCTCGAGGGTCACGGTGATCACCGTGAAGAACAGCGTCACACCGATGGCCAGCCAGAACTGCGAGCCGAGGTTGCCGGTGGGGCAGGACACCGTCTCGCCGCCGGCCTGACACTGCTGTAGCAGCCAGTGCGTGTAGTTCGAGAACCCGGCGCTGCCGCCCTCGACGAACATGCCGGTCGCCGGGTCAAGCCCCGCATCTTTCTGGAACGACATGTAGATCGCCCGGAATACCGGGTAGCCGACGACGACGGCGAGTGTTATCAGCACCGGCGTGACGAATAGCCACGCCTTACCGGAACTTCGCAGTTGCAAAGCCAATGTTCCACCGAATCCGCGTTTGGGCGGCAGAACGCCGTCGCTCGACACGCGGGTGGCCGTTCCCGAAGGATCCGACACCGTTTCTCTCTCCTACAGGGCTTGATGGTCCGGCGCGAAATACCTGCTACGAACCGGCTGTCTCGATGCCCTTCTGCATACCGATGATCGCGTCGTCGACGGACTTGTTTCCTGTCAATGCCGCGTAGGCGTTGTCCTGGATTGCCTTCGACACCGCCGGATAGAACGGAGTCACCGGGCGGGGCACCGCGCTGGCGATCGAGTCCTTGAGGGCGGGCAGGTACGGCATCTTCGCGATCAACGCCGGATCGTCGTACATCGACGCGCGTACCGAGGGCAGCGCGCCGGAGGCGACGATGTGCTGTGCGTCCTCGCTGATCAGGAAGCGCAGGAAGTCGAGCGCGGTGGCCTTGTTCTTGGAGAACGCGCTGATGGCCGCGTTGTAGCCGCCGAGGGTAGAGGCGCCGACGCCGTTCTCACCCGGCAGCGGCGCGACCGCGAACTTGTCCTTCACGGCTGAGGATTCGGAGCCCGCGTCACCGAAGGTGGACGGCCAGGCGCGCACGAACATCAGCTTGCCCTGGGTGAAGGCGGCGCCGCTCTCCGGCTCCTTGAAAGTGATGGCTTCCTTGGGGATATCGCCGCTCTTGTAGGCGTCCACCAGCTGCTTCAGTCCGGCGCGGGCCTGCGGGGTGTTCACCGTCGGGGTCTTGCCGTCGGCGCCGACGAAGGTGCCGCCGAAGCCATTGATCACTTCGGCGCTGTTCACCGTCAGGCCCTCGTACGGTGCGAACTGGCCTGCGTAGCAACCGATGTTGTTCTGCTTGGCGATCGGACACTGGGCCAGCATTTCGGTCCA
Organism: Nocardia sp. GCM10030253; assembly: GCF_042675075.1. Lineage (NCBI taxonomy): Bacteria > Bacillati > Actinomycetota > Actinomycetes > Mycobacteriales > Nocardiaceae > Nocardia > Nocardia sp. GCM10030253. Next base: position 283,134 of record NZ_JBHTDL010000003.1, read on the forward strand.
GGTCTTGGGCGGGTTGGGCACCAGGTCCTTGCGGTAGAACAGCAGGCCACCGTTGGTGTTGCGGGGCGCTGCGTAGAGGACGTTGTTATAGGTGGCGCTGGCGACCGGCGGCGAGAGCAGCGCGGAGGTGTCGATGGCGAAGGAGTCCTTCAGCGGCTGGATCCAGCCCTTCGCGGCGAACTCGGCGGTCCACGGCACGTCCATGGCGAAGACGTCGTAGTTGGACTGCTTGGAGCGCATGTGCTCGACGAGGTCGTCGTACTGCTGCGACGCGTCGTTCGACTGCTCCTTGAACGTCACCTGCTCGTCGGGATGCGAGGCGTTCCAGCGCTCGATCAATTGCTTGACCGCGCCGGTCTCGGTGGTGTCCTTGCCCTCGACGTAGGTGATCGGGCCGCGACCAGTCAGGTTCTGGCCGGTCGGGTTGCCCCCGCTGTCGCTGGAGCACGAGGCCGTGAACGTTGCCGTCAGCAGCGCCACGGAGGCGGCAGCCAGCGCCGCTCGGGGCACGAGCGACGTACGTAGGGACGACACCTTCTTCAAAGCCATCGCGAACACTCCAAGGGTCGAGACGTGAGCAGCAGCACACCAGTGGTGCACAACGCAAGATACATGGTGTTCATGTGAGACGCCGGAATACGCCTGCCGTTTGTCCGGTTCCACGACCGCCGGGCCCGCGCGCGTCGGAGTGCGGGTCCGCGGTCGTACTACGTCTGGAAATGCCTATTACGCTTGCGGGCGATGACTTCGCCGAATGCGGTTCCCGACCGGATGCTCACCCGGATCGGTGGGCTGCTGCGCAAGGCCGAATCCACCGATAACGAACACGAGGCCGAGGCGTTCCTCGCCGCCGCGCAACGGCTGGCGACCAAGTCCTCGATCGACCTGACGGTGGCTCGGTCGCATGTGGCGGGGCGTGAACGCAGGCCGACGCCGGTGCAGCGGATCATCCCGATCGGCGAGCCCCGCAAGAAGGGGCTGCGCACGTACGTGCAACTGTTCGTCGCGATCGCGGCAGCCAACGACGTGCGCTGTGATGTTGCGCGGACCTCGACTCAGGTCTACGCCTACGGATTCGATTCCGATATCGATACCTGCGAGGCCTTGTACGCCAGCCTGCTCGTGCAGATGGTGCGGGCGTCGGATCAATACATCAAATCCGGGCAGTATCGAGCCGCCACCGTTGAGAAGATTGTCACCGAAAAGCGTTGGGGGCGCCGGGTTCAGCGCCGAGTGCAAGCCCCGGTCGCGCCGGTGACGGCCAGGCTGAACTTTCAGATGGCCTTCGCCGCGCGGATCGGGCGCCGGCTTGCCTCGGTGAAAGCGGAGGTCGAGGCCGAGATCGTGCCGGACTCCTCGGCGGCGGGCACCGCGTTGGCCCTGCGTAACAAGGAAATCGAACTCACCGACTTCTACTCGCAAACCTCCGAGGCGCGCGGCACCTGGCGTGGCCCACAGGCCTCGGCCGGTCATTCGGCGGAGGCCCGGCGTGCGGGCGATCGGGCGGGTCGGGCGGCCCGGCTCGGCACATCGCCCGAACTCGACGCTGCCCGAGGGCAGCTGACCCGAGGCAACGGCGCATCGTCATGAGTCCGCGAGACAGCCAGCGCGCCCAGGTATATGACGCTGAACAGCTGGTACGCGGAGTGTTCGACCGGGCGGACGAGCACGGCAATCGCACGGTCGAGCTCTACGGATCGCACCTCACCCTGCCGATCGAGCGCCGCTTCGCCTCGGTCGATTCGGTGCAGACCTACGCGGACAAGGTGCTAGACCTCAATTGGGTTCGTACACAGTGGGATCGGGCCGCGGTGCGGGTGCGCGTCCGGTCGCGGGCCGGAACGACCGCCGCGCACTATGAAGTCGAAGACGCGGTACTCGCGGTGCCGCTGCACAGCGGCGGTACCGCATGGGCGCTGCGCGAACTCGTTGTGCTGCACGAGCTCACCCATCACCTGGAGCCGCTGCCCGCAGCGGTGGCGCCGCACGGCCCGGAATTCTGCAGCCGCTATCTCGACCTGGTCGACGGTGTCATCGGACCGGAAGCGGCGCTGGTATTGCGGGCGACGATGCTGGGTTGCGGTGTGCGGCTGGGATCGGCCTGACCGGGCGGCGCACCGTCGAGTTTCGCCGCTCGACCGGTGGAGGGGCGGGCACATCCTGAGGTTATGTCTTGCGAATCCGACGACAAGGGGGCCGGCGATCCGGCTTCTGTCGCCTCGGGCTAGGGGTGCTCGCCTGGGGCGAGAAGTTGCGTGGGGCCGGAGTTCCCGCGTTCGCCACCATCGATGCCAAGACCCCAACGTCGACGGTGATAGCCCCTGATCAGCCGCGTTATGCCGAGGACCGGCTGAGGCGCTGCCCACGCAAAACTCATCTTGCTGTGCGCCCACCTGGGGTCATTCCTCGAAAAGACATCGCTCCGGCGCGGTCTCGAAGATCCGTTCCAATTTTCAACGCGACGTACACCCTTATGTGACGTTCCGAGATGACAAATCATGCACTCTTCGCAACCGCCATTCGTTCCTTCCGTGCGTCCAACCGGCAGAGGTGCCCGCGCAACGACCGGCTACCTCGGTGCCCGCGCAACGACCGGCTACGGTCCCGGCCCACTTGGCTATAGTTCTGGATGGCAACCGGCGATGGGCAACATTGCACGGATTGGGGCCAGTCGATGGTCACCGCGAGGGCGCTCGACGACTATCAACACCGGATTCGCTGCCCTGCTGCGGGCCTCGGCGATCGATGTGGAACCCGAGTACCGGGCGGCGGGGATCGCCATGACAGCGCAGTGATCGGGGTCTGGCTATACCATCGACGCCTCGACGGGTAGCGTCTGCGCTACCCGATATTCGGGTGCTGGCGGGATCGCTTGCCGCGCTCGTCGGCAATAGCGTTGCATCCATGCACCCTCGACAGTCGTTCGTACTCGCCTTTGTCGCAGCGCTTCTCACGACCACAGCAGCGTGCGGTCGTTCCGATGATGCCGAGTCCATGCCGTCGGCCGAGTTCACGCAGGCGATGGATCGCATTCTGCAGGAGCGGGTTCCAGGTGTTCAGGTGGTCGTCACCGCGGACGGTAAGCACACCTTCCACACCGCCGGGGTCGGGAACGTCGCGACCGGCGGGCTGATCTCCGAGGACGCGTACCTCCGTATCGCAAGCAATACCAAGACCTTCGTTGCCACGGTCATCTTGCAACTTGTCGAGGAAGGCGAGGTCGGGCTCGACGTTCCGGTCGAGCGATATCTGCCGGGAGTGATCGCGGGAAATGGGTATGACGGCAATCGGATCACCGTGCGAAACCTGTTGCAGCACACCGGTGGACTGCCGAATTACATCGACCCGGAGAAGATTGCGAAGAGTATCGGTAACCGGTATCGCCAGCCATTCGACGCCGAGCAGGTGGTCCGGGAGACGCTGCGGGCGAATGTTCCGCTGGGTGAGCCCGGGACGCAGACGGCGTACTCGAACACCGGTTATCTGTTGGCGGGCCTGGTGGTCGAGCGGGTCAGTGGGCAGTCGATCGGGACCGAGATCAGCAAGCGGATCATCGAACCGCTTGGTCTCACCTCGACCTATTATCCCGAGCCCGGCGAATCGACCCTTCGGGCACCGCATATGTACGGTTATGACATCGTCGATGGAAAGCTCACGGACGTAACGGAACTGGATGACTACGGGGTCGGGGGAGCCGACGGGGCGCTGGTCTCCACCGGTGCGGACCTCAACCGTTTCTTCATCGCGCTGCTGGCCGGACGGCTGCTTCCCCCGCATCGTCTCGCGGAAATGAAGAGCACCGTACCGAGCGATCTCCCGCTACCGGGCCTGCGGGGGATCGGTCTCGGGTTGTTCCGCTACGAGACCTCGTGCGGATCGGAATTCTGGGGACATGGCGGCGGCGCCCCCGGTTTCGGGACGATCGGTGGCGTCACGGCTGACGGCCGCGCGGTGACGCTGATCGCCAACTACATGCCGCCCTCGGAGCAGGCGATGACTGCCATGGGTGTCGCCCGCGACGCCGCGCTCTGCGCGAAGTAGCCCAGATGTCAGGCGTTCAAGTAAGCCAGCACCGCCTGCACGCGGCGGTGCCCGCGGTCCTCGCCGGTCAGGTCGAGCTTGGCGAAGATGGCTCGAATATGTTTGTGCACGGCCGCTTCGCTGACCACGAGCCGGTCGGCGATGGCGGCATTGTTGTGGCCTTCGGCCATGAGCGCCAGGACTTCTCGCTCCCGGGCGGTCAAACCGACCAGGGGGTCACGGCGGCTGCTCAGGATCGCGGCGATCACCCCGGGGTCGAAAACCGTCGCGCCGCCCGCGACCCAGCGCAGTGTGTCGAGGAACTCCGCGACCGCGCCCACCCGCTCCCGGCGCAGGCAGCCGACACCGCCGCTGCGGTCGGCGAGCAGTTCACCGACCCCGTCGACGTTGCCGATACCGGAGGACAGCACCAGCACCGGCAGCCCGGGATGCCGCTGTCTGGCACGCACCGCCGCACACAGTCCGTCATCGGTGATCATCACGTCCGGGCGGTCGGCGACGGCCAGGAGATCGGCGCTGTCGCAGACCGCGGTCACCTCGAAGCCGTGCGCGATCAACAGTGCGGCCAGTCCTTCCCGCAGCAGGGCGTCGGCCGCGGTGATCACGACGCGCAGGCGCCTTTCGGGATCGGCGGCCATCAGACGATCAGCGCGATTAGCGCACGCATCGATTCGGCGATGTACTCCACGCTCACCTCGGCAACACCGAGCGCCACCTGCTGGGACATCCCGCTCATCAGGCTCTCGACCGCGGGCCGCAGGCGCTCGGCCTGTTCCGCTGTCGTCGTGGCGCCGGACGCGTCGATGCGCCGTCCGGTCAGCAGGTCCGTCATCGCCTCGGTGAGGTCCTGGGCCTGCGTGATCGCTGCCATCAACTCCGGCTCGCGGAACGCGACCGCCAGCGCTTCCAACTGGAACGCGACCTGCATGCCGCTCAGTTCCGCGGTGGCGATCCGGTGGGTGAACCCGGCCAGCCCGTCGAGGATGCCGGTCAAGGAGAGTTCGGGATCAGCCAGCGCCGCAACGGCTTCCACCTGCTCCTCGATCACGCGCCGACTGGCCGCCAGCAGCAGGCCGCGCTTGCTCCCGAAGATGGAGTAGATCGCGCCGGTGGTCAGATCCGCCCTGGCTGCGATGTCCTCCAACCGTGCGGCCTGATAGCCCTTCGCCGCGATTTCAGCGACGGCCGCGTCCATCAGCGACTCCCGGTTGCGCTGTCGCGCCTCGTCTCGGCGCATCCACTTCTCCGCTCGTTCGGCAGCCGGGCACATCCCGGCTTGTGATAATCCTATTACGATAATAATCGAATTACGAAAGAGGGTCCACCATGCGTCGCGCCATCGTGAGCGCTGCCTTGGCCGCATCGATGCTGGCTCCGGGTTCGGCCGCTGCCGGGGACTCGGGGCTGAGTCGGTTCTACGACCAGGCCTTGGACTGGAAGCCATGCGGCACAGCCGATCTGGATGACGCGGGCGCCCAGTGCGCCGATGTCACGGTGCCCCTGGACTATGCCGACCCGCAGGGCCGCACCATCACCGTGGCGATCTCCCGGCTCGCCGCCACCGATCCGTCCCGCCGCCGGGGGATCATGCTGTCCAACCCCGGCGGGCCGGGCGGACCGGGACTCGACATGCAGCTGTTTCTCCGGCCGGACTTCACGCCCGATGTGCTCGCCCGGTACGACCTGATCGGCATGGACCCCCGCGGTGTCGGCCGATCAACCCCGATCGCTTGCCACTGGCCCGTCGCGGGCTTGCGCTCCGCGGGCGCCGACGCCCCCGACTATGCCGAATCCGTTGCCACCCAAGCCGACTTGGCACAACGCTGCCGCAACGCCACCGGTGACGCACTGCCGCATTTCACCACCCGCAACACCGCGCGGGACATGGACGTGATCCGCGCCGCGCTCGGCGAACAGCGGATCAACTACTTCGGCGGTTCCTACGGCACCTACCTCGGCGCGGTATTCATCCAGATGTTTCCCGAACGCAGCGACCGCATGGTGCTCGACAGCGCGGTCGACCCGCGGCGCTACGGCATCACCATGCTGCGGGATATGGGCCCGGCCAACGAGGCGGCACTGGACGCCTGGGCCGAGTGGACCGCCGAGCGGGACGGCGAATATCGGCTCGGCGCCGACCGCGGCCGGGTGCGCGCCGCCGTGGCGGCGCTGATCGACCGGGCGAACCGGCAGCCGATCCGGATCGGCGCGCATCAGGTCGACGACGAGGTGCTGCCCGCGCTCATTTTCGATCTGGTGGCGAATCCGAAAACGTACGGCGTGCTGGCGGCCCAGATGCGTCAGCTCACCGACGCCGCCGACGGCCGGCCGGTGCAACCGAGCGCCGAACTCGACGAAAAGCTCAGGGGCCTGCTCGCCGGTCAGCCGGACGACTCCCAGACCTGGGCGATCATGTGCAACGACATCCCGGCCCCGCGTGACCCGCTCGAGTACTGGAACGCCATCGAAGCCAGCCGATCGACCCAGCCGGTCTTCGGCCCGTTCGTGAACAACATCCGCCCGTGCGCGTTCTGGGCCGACCCGATCGAAGCGCCCACCCTCGTGCGCAACGCGTCGCCCGCGCTGATCCTGCAAGCCACCGGCGACACCCGCACAGTGTATGAATCCGGCGTCGCGCTGCACCGCACGATGACCGGATCCCGGCTGATCACCGCGCCGGACCAGCGCATCCACGGCGTATTCGGGAAGGTGCCGTGCCCGACGGCCGCTGTGAACGCCTACCTCGCCGATGGCGTCCTGCCGGAGGGCGACGTCACCTGCGAAACGAGCTGACCCAGCGTGGATCCGTAGGTCTCATCTGGCCGTTCGAGTGTGCGAGTGTCAGCCTGGGAGTTTGCCCCTGGTATATCGACAGCTCGGGCCGATCACTGGCTGGGTTGCGGCAGATCTACTCGGCAGTCGTCGACTTTCGGCGGGTCCCCATGGTGTTGCATCAAACGCAACAAAAGTTGAGTCTTGTCTAGAAGTGGACGATTCATTGCAGGTCGCAGCCCGCGTTGCTCGCATCAGGCCGGTCCGTCGATCGGGCTGAACTGGGTCGCAGCGCCTTTCGCTATTGCGCCGAATGTTGCATCCGGCGCAATAGCGCTCACTCACACGCTTCGGTGCGGCCGGATCCACAGCCTCAGGACAGCAGCTCCCGCACTCGGTCGAAGCGGTTGTGCCACCAGGTGACTCGCTCTGGATCGGAATGTCGATAGAGCTCGAGCAAGGCGGGGTCCGGTTGGGGTGGGGTGCGCGGCACGGATAGGAATCCGTCGACCGGGCGCAGTGATTCGGCGACCACATCACCCTCGAACAGCGAGATCGTGCCGAGCCCGCAGGCGTAGTCGAGCTCGGGCAATGCCCCGGCGAGTGCGAGTTGGGCGGCGAGGCCGACGCTGGTTTCCAGCGCCGAGGACACCACGCACGGCAGGCCCGCGGCCGCGGCGACCTGCAGCGCGCGCCGGACACCACCCAGCGGGGTGCACTTGAGGACCGCGATATCGGCTGCGCCCGCGACGGCGACCCGCAGTGGATCCTCCGCGCGGCGGATGGATTCGTCGGCGGCGATGCGCACATCGACCCGGCGGCGCACCGCCGCCAATTCCTCGATGGTCCGGCACGGCTGTTCGACATACTCCAAACCGCCTGCGGCCCGGTCGATCCGGGTGATGTTGGCGACCGCGGTCTCGACATCCCATACCGCGTTGGCGTCCACCCGGATCGCACCGTCCGGCCCGAGCGCGGCCCGCACCGCCGCAACCCGGGCGAGGTCTTCGGCGAGCGATTCGGGATGATCGGCGACCTTGACCTTGGCGGTGCGGCACCCGGACCCGGCGACGATGTCGTGCGCGCGCTCTGGATCGACAGCTGGGACGGTGCAATTGATCGGGATCAGTTCCCGCACCGGTTCCGGCCAGCCCGTCGTCGCCTGTTCCATCGCGGTGGCCAGCCAGCCTGCCGCTTCCCGATCGTCGTACTCGGGGAACGGGCAGAACTCGCCCCAGCCGAGCGGCCCACGCAGCAGCATCCCCTCGCGCACCGTGATGCCGCGGAAGCGGGTCCGCAGCGGAATGGCATACACGATGGTCTCGGTGATGGCGTCGTTGTCGGCGGTGATCACGATCGCCACCCTACGGGCGGGGCCGACTATCGGTTGTGGCCTCGGCGGCACGACGGCAGAACTCGGCTGGTTAACCGCGGAGTACGCCGCACCGTGGTGACTCGGCTCGCGATCTATCCCGCCGAGCTTCTGGTTGTTCGGAGCGCCGCGTAGTCAGCGGAAGTCGGCGGCATGATCAGCGGCCCACTGCACGTACGTCCGCGCGGGTGCACCCGTTTGTGTCTCCTTTGAAATGTGGTTCTGCGATATGGGCGAGGATGTGGCGCAATTGCGGTCGTTCGGCACAGGTCATGCTTGGGTATGGCCTACGTTCGACAGTACTGGTTGCTGGATCTTGTACGCGCCGTGATCGGTTCGCTGATCAGCATCGGATTCGCCTGGGCGATCGCCTCTTTCCTGCCGCTGTACGAACTCGCGGCGGATGCGGGCGAAACGCGACGGCTGCCGGTGGCCTACGGCGTCGCCTGGCTCGGGATCGTCATGTCGCTGGCATACCCGGCGATGCTCATGCTGGCGGCGCTGCGGGCACGCGGGCCGATCGGTTGGATGCCGCTCGTCGCGGTGCCGCTGCTGGTCGGATCGTGGGTCGCCGGTTTCCTGGTCGCGATCGTCGTCTCCGGTTGAACGGCCATGCCCGCCGCACCGGGTCGGTGCGACGGGCATCGTTCGTCTCGGACGGTCGTCTTCGGGTATCGGAGCGTTCGATATCAGAGCCGTTCGAGGATGGTGGCGTTGGCCAATCCGCCTGCCTCGCACATGGTTTGCAGGCCATAGCGGGCGCCGCGGTCCTGCATGGCGTGGACCAGGGTGGTCATCAGCCGGGCGCCGGAGGCGCCGAGCGGGTGGCCGATGGCGATGGCGCCGCCGTTGACGTTCACCTTGTTCAGGTCGGCGCCGGTGTCGTTGGCCCAAGCCAGGACGACGGGGGAGAATGCCTCGTTGATTTCGATCAGGTCCATATCCGAGAGCTGGAGACCGGCGCGCCGCAACACCTTTCGGGTCGCCGGGATGACCGCGGTGAGCATGAGCAGTGGATCGTCGCCCGCCACGGCGAAGCTGTGCAGCCGGGCCAGCGGCGTGAGGCCGAGCTCGCGGGCGCGTTCGCCGGTCATGATCAGCACCGCGGCGCTGCCGTCGCTGACCTGGCTCGCGGTCGCCGCGGTGATCTCCCACCCGATCTGGGGGAAGCGGGCGGCCATGGCCTCGTCGTAGTAGGCGGGGCGCAGCTTGCCGAGGGTTTCGAGGGTGCTGCCGACACGGATGCCCTCGTCGGTGCTCAGCCCGTTGATCGGCGCGAGTTCTCTGGTGAACAAGCCGTTCTTCGTTGCGAGCGCCGCCTTCTCGTGGCTGGCGAGTGCGAATTCATCGAGCTGTGTGCGGGTCAGCCCCCATTTCGCCGCGATCAGCTCGGCACTGATGCCCTGCGGGACAAGCCCTTCCGGATAGCGCTCGGTGAAGCCGACGCCGGACAGGTCCTCGGAGCCGACCAGATTGGCGCCCATGGGAATTCGCCCCATCGACTCGACACCCGCGGCGACCACGATGTCGTAGGCGCCGGAGATGACGCCCTGTGCGGCGAAGTGGATGGCCTGCTGGCTGCTGCCACATTGCCGGTCCACGGTGGTCGCGGGCACCGATTCCGGATAGCCCGCGGCCAGCGCCGCCCGGCGGGTCATGTTGGCGCCCTGCTCGCCGACCTGGGTGACGATGCCGCCGATCACGTCGTCGATGAGCGCCGGATCGATGCCGCTGCGGTCCACCACCTCGCGCAGGCTGTGCGCGAGCAGGTCAACGGCGTGGACGTTGTGCAGGGCTCCGTTCGGCTTGCCCTTGCCGATGGGCGTGCGTACCGCCTCGACGATCACCGCGTCTCTCATGCTGGTTCCTTTCGGACCGCGAGCCGAGCACCTCTTGCCTGACTCTATTGGCTTATAGTCAGGGTAACGCCTGGATATGGTCGATTCAAGCCAGCAGTCGCTATGATGTTCGTCATGGCAGCCGTAATGGAAGGACCCCTGGCCGATCTGAGCTCGTGGAAACCCGACGAGTGCTCGATCGCGAAGGCGATGGACATCATCGGGACCCGCTCGGCCGTCCTGATCCTTCGCGAGGCCTACTACGGCACCACGCGTTTCGACGGCTTCGCCGCCCGTGTCGGTATCACCGACGCCGCCGTGGCAGGCCAGCTCCGCAAACTCACCGACGCGGGCCTGCTCGCCAAGCAGCCGTACCGGGAAGAGGGCAAGCGCACCCGCCACGAGTACGTGCTGACCGACATGGGCCGCGATCTCCTACCCGCCGTACTCGCCCTAATGCAGTGGGGTGACACTTACCTGCAGCCGGGACCCGCTCCGCTGCTGCTGGTCGAAGAGCCCAGCGGATCACCGGTCCGGGTCCGGGTGCGTAGCGATGCGGGAAACGAGGTCGCGTTGGAAGAGCTCGGTGTACGGCTCAATCCGGAATATGCGCGGACAGTGCGCCACCGCTCGGCCTCGAAAGCCTCGAAATCTGGTTGAGCAGGTTGCCTTTCGAGCTCGTGGCGGGTGCCGGCACCTGCTCGAATATTGCGGAACATTATGCTGCTGTTCGAATCTTGTTCGACTAACTAAGAAGTCGGCTATTCTCATTCTGATTCGTGGACACGCCGATTCTCATCCTGGCCACAGAACAGATACCCCTCGCAGATAATCTCAGCATCCGAATTGTAGCTGCCAAAGGTCTTCCAAATCGCAGGAAGGATCGAATCGTGAGGTGCCGGAAACGCAGTTGGGTCACAGTCTTGGCAGGAACCCTCGTCGTGGTCGGGGGCGGGGCGATGTCAGCACCATATGCATGGACGCAGCCGGCTGCCGAGGTCGCCGCCGAAGATTTCTACATACCGCCGCAGCCGGAGGGAGTGCCGGGCACCATTCTTCGTGCCGAACCGTCGGGGCTGGCGATGTCGGCGCCCGGACAGCCGGGAGTGATCCCGGCGACGGCGACGCGCCTCATGTACGTCAGCAGCGATACCCATGAAGCGCCGACCGCGGTGGTGGGAACTTATCTCGAGCCCACCCAGCCGTGGACCGGCCCAGGAATACGTCCCTTGATCGCGTACGCGGTCGGCACGCAGGGACAAGGCGATCAGTGCGCGCCCTCGAAGCTGCTCCCGCAGCTCGTCCAATACCAGCCTCCGCTCGACGTCATAGCCGAATACGATGCGCTGGCACTTCATTCGCTGCTGTCGCGCGGCATGGCAGTAGTGGTGACCGATTACCACGGCCTCGGCACGCCTGATATGCACGACTATCTCAACCGGAAAGCGCAGGCTTACGCGGTACTGGATTCCGCGCGTGCGGCGCTGCAGTTGCCCGGCACCAGCCTCAACCCCGGGTCGCCGGTCATTCTCTACGGATACTCCCAGGGCGGCATGGCCTCTGCCGGAGCGGCTGAACTGCAACCGAGCTACGCTCCCGATCTGAATGTGCGCGGCGCCTATATCGGCGGGCCAGTGGTCGATACCGAGCACTTCATCGGGTACAACGACGGTAAAGCCAGCATCGGACCGGCCTTCGCCTTCATCCTCAACGGTATCGCCGCCGACTATCCAGAAACCCGCCCGGTGCTCGATGTTGAACTCAACGACACCGGCAAGGGGCTCATGCACGACGCCCAGAGCAAATGCGCCGTCGCGGTCGGACTGGCCCTCCAACAGCAGCACACGTCCCATTGGACCAGCAGCGGACAACCTTTCACCGCCGTGATCGATCGGTCCCCAGCGTTGAAAACAGTATTCGCCGAGCAGCGTGTCGGCACGCGCACCCCGTCGGTGCCCGTACTCATCTCCGCGGCCCAGAACGATGAGGGAGCGCCATTTATGCCCATCCGCGACATGGCCGCCGGTTGGTGCGGTAATGGCGTGCCTGTTCAGCTGGAATCCAACGCCCAGATTCCCACTCTCTTCGGACTAATTGGCACCCATAACCTGGCCTTTTTCCCGTCACTGGCGGCCTCGCTGCAGTGGGTGACCGATCGGCTCGCAGACCAGCCCGCCCCAACCAACTGCGCCGCGCTGCCCTAGTCCCGGACGCACGGACGCCGTCTATCCGAATCGGATAGACGGCGTCTTTGTCTTGTCTGTACCGCGCATTATCGGCTCGTCGCACGTGACTGGTGTGGTGATTTCTGGGCACGACGCCCGGCCGAATTGGCGACTACGCGGGTACCGCATCAGTCGCGCCGAGACGAGAAACCATCCGCCATACCGATTCCTGGGAAAATCCGGGTCGATCGATCACCGGCGGGCGATAGCAGCGCGGACAACTCCCGGTCAGGCAGCAATTTTTACAGATCGCTGGCCTGCGGCGGCGAAACGGCTATTCTGGAGAACCACAAGATCAGCGCAACCCGATTCGGCGGCCACGCTTTCGATTTGGTGATGTTCTTATGGATTGGCGAGACATCTATGGCGATCTTCGAGAACACGCAAGCTCGCGACCCCAAGCGGTACCTTTGGGTACTGGGTTTGATCGCACCGGCTTGTGCACTGCTTCCCTCACAACTGGTGGTCCATACTGGGCTCGAAATATTCTGGTGGATCGGTCCGATCATCGTGTTCGTGGTGATCCCGCTATTGGACTGGGCGGTGGGGCGCGATGGCAGTAATCCTCGTGACGAGGACTACGAGGCGCTGTCCAACGACCGCTACTACCGGTGGTGCACTTATCTTTTCCTGCCGATGCAGTTCATCGGCTTGCTTATCGCGGGCTACCTGTGGTCCAGAGCTGAACTCAGCCTAGCCGACAAGTTGGGATTGGCCGTGACGCTGGGGGTCGTGTCGGGCATCGGAATCAACGCCGCACACGAACTCGGCCATCGAGCCGAGCACCTGGAACGCCGGCTGGCGAAAATCGCACTGGCGCAGTCCGGGTACGGACACTTTTTCGTCGAGCACAACCACGGCCATCACGTGCGCGTCGCGACGCCCGAAGACCCTGCCAGCGCCCGATTTGGTGAGTCACTATGGGAGTTCCTGCCGCGCAGCATGGTCGGCGGCTTCCGCTCGGCGCTCGTCTTGGAGCGCGACCGCCTGTCCCGCAAGGGAAAGCGCTGGTTCAGTCGGGGCAACCATCTGCTGCAAGCCTGGTCGATGAGCGTCGCGTTGTTCGGCACGATGATCGCGTTGTTCGGACCCCTCGTGATCCCGTTCCTGGCGCTGCAGGCGTTGATCGGCGCGGTGCTGCTGGAGACGGTGAACTACGTCGAGCACTACGGGCTGCTTCGCCCGCGGCGCGCCAACGGCCGCTACGTCAAGTGCTCACCGCGCGACAGCTGGAACAGTGACCGGCTGGTCACGAACGTGTTCCTGTTCCATCTGCAACGACACAGCGACCACCACGCGAACCCCGGCCGCCGCTATCAGACCTTGCGCAGCTCCGAGCAGGCACCGCAGCTACCAGCGGGCTACGCCACCATGGTCTTGCTGGCCGCCGTTCCCCCGCTCTGGCGCACGGTCATGGATCGTCGGGTCCTGGCCCACTATGGTGGCGACATCACGCTCGTCAATACCAAACCGCGGGCCAAGCGTCACCACTTCTTCTTCCTCGGCCCCGCCCGACCCGTCACTGACCGAGCATCGAGGACTGGTTCAGGCTGATACAAAAGCCCCGCCCTCGTTCACATTCGAGGGCGGGGCTTCGCGTTCGGCACCTCTCAGCTGAGGCGGCGGCCGTCGGTGGCGGAGAAGAAGTAGGTGTGTTCGGCGGAGGTGGACAACCGCACCCGGTCGCCCTTCGCCGGCGGACTACGCCAATCCGCCCGCGCCACAATGGTTTCCCCGGTGTCGCCGTCCACGGCGCGGCCGTAGATGTAAGCGTCGGAGCCGAGCTCCTCCACCACGTCGACCTCCAGCTCGATCCCCGTGTCACCGCCGAGCTCGAAGTGTTCCGGCCGGATACCCACGACTACCGAGCCCTCGGCCGCGTCGGCGACCGCACGCGGCACCGGCAGTGGATGTCCGCCGAGGGACACCTCGCCGTCGGCGACCGGCAGCGTGAACAGGTTCATGGCGGGCGAGCCCATGAACCCGGCGACGAACATATTGGCCGGATCCCGATACAGATCGCGCGGCGTCGCGCACTGCTGCAGCAGCCCGTCCTTGAGCACCGCGACCCGATCGCCCATGGTCATCGCCTCGACCTGGTCGTGGGTGACGTACACGGTGGTGGTGCCGAGGCGGCGTTGCAGCTGGGCGATCTGGGTGCGGGTCTGGACCCGCAGCTTCGCGTCCAGATTCGACAACGGCTCGTCCATCAGGAACACCTGCGGCTGGCGCACGATCGCCCGGCCCATCGCGACGCGCTGGCGCTGACCACCGGAGAGCGCCTTCGGCTTGCGATCGAGGTACGGCTCCAGGTCGAGCAGCTTGGCCGCCTCCAGCACCCGCTTTTCCTTCTCCGCCTTGGCGACCTTGGCCAGCTTGAGCGCGAAGCCCATGTTCTCGGCGACGGTCATGTGCGGGTACAGCGCGTAGTTCTGGAACACCATCGCGATATCGCGTTCCTTGGGCTCCGCGTGCGTAACGTCGTTGGCGCCGATCAGAATTCGCCCGCCGTCGACCTCTTCGAGCCCGGCGAGCATGCGCAGTGAGGTCGACTTGCCACAGCCGGACGGGCCGACCAGGACAAGGAATTCACCGTCCGCGATCTCCAGATTCAGTGCGTCGACGGCAGGTTTGGTGCTTCCCGCGTAGAGCCGGGTAGCGCTTTCGAAGGTCACCGTAGCCACGGCAGATCACTTCCCTTCACCGGTTGGAACACGTGAAGCGGTGTGATTTCGCAACAGCAGCGTGGTCATGAGGTCGAAGGCTACCGTTCCTGCTGGCGCATGACGGAAGTAGTTCATGTTGTCCTCTCACCGGCAGGAACGTGCCGGACGATCCGAGTAAGGGGTTGGGCGGCGATATTACTGGATCTGCTCGATTCGCGCTCGAAATACTCGAGTTCGCGCGCACGCGGGCTGTGTGCTGGATCGGCGCGGTCGGCCACCACTTGGGTCGTGCGGCTGCTGACCGACCTGACGTGGGTTCGGCTTATGATCTGAGTAGGCGGTCTCAACACCCCTGGACGTGTCCCTCGCGCAGCATTCGACGTGATGACGTGATGACGTGACCGATTCGATTGATGAAGCCGTCCGCCGGCATGAGCTAGCTCTGCACGAGCTTTCGGTGGGCCGACTGTCTCAGGCCTTGGAGGCGTGCGTCGATGCCGTGGCAAAGCTTGAACAAGCGTCTGGACACGAGTCGCTCGACGTCGCGGTCGCGCTCAACACTTTGGGCAGAATCCGCGAGGGGCTAAGCGAATACAGCGCGGCGGAAAGTGATTTCGAACGTGCGTGGATGATCGTTGCCGGGTCGGACTCAGACGATGAATCGATGGTGACGTTGCGGGCGCGGACGCTCGGTGACCGGGCACGGCTCCGTCGCATTCAAGGCCGGTTGCCCGAGGCCGAGCATTGCTATCTACAGGCCATGGAAATGCTCCGCGACGGGAGTCTGGACCTGGACATCCTTCGAAACGAGCTTGCGGTCGTCTACAAGTACGCTGCCCGTTTCGACGAAGCCGAGGCCCTCTATCGGCAGTCCCTCGAATCGGTGGAGGCAGGACTCGGGCCGGCCCACCCTGAGGCGGCGACGATCTGGCACAACCTGGGCGGACTCGAACACGCGCGTGGACGTTATGCGGAGGGCGAGGTTTATGCGCGACGATCGGTATCGATTCGCGAAGCGGCCATGGGTGCGGATCATCCGGCGGTAGCTGCCGATGTCGCCGCACTTGCCGCCCTCGTCCACGAACAGGGGCGACTCGATGAAGCCGAAACTCTGTACCGCCGGGCAGTGGCCATATTCGAGACAGCGCGCGAGCAGAACGCCTACGAGTTGGCGGTCAACTACAACAACCTGGGCGCGCTGCACTACGCGCGCGAACAATGGTGCGAGGCCGAGGGCTACTACATGCGGGCACTGGGATTGAAAGAAGGACTGTTCGGACCTGACCATCCGGACATCGCGATGACGCTACATAACCTGGCGGTCTTGAACGCTGACCGAGGTCGAAACGACGAAGCGCGAGTCTTGTATCAGCGCGCGCTCGCTATCTTCGAAGACAGACTAGGTCCGGAGCATCCGAAGACCCGCACGTGCCGGCGCGAGCTGACCGAGCTCGGGCGCGGGCCCGAGGGTTGGGCGTCGTCAACGAGCTCCAGCGTTCACCCGTGACGAGAATTTCGGTTGCGCGGGGTGGTGAGGACTTCATTGTGCGGTGAACTGGGTTACCGCACTTGTTCCGATCGGTCCGGCGGCGAGAAAGAAGGCGGTCGTGTCCGCGGTGGTCGGATTCTTTTCGGGATGTGAATGCCTTGTTGCCCAAAGGAATCCGGGGTCGATGTGCGCCACGTGATCTTGGTGTGGCCCGCTGGGTGTGCGTGTTCGGCGCTCGAGATGCTCGAGTTCGCTGGTGGGAATTTCGGGCGGCCGGATCTCGCCGCCGGTAGCCTCGGTCGGGAAGTCAGACCGAGCGACGAGGAGCATGGATATGATCCGACCGGTTCGTATCGGAGTTCAGCTACAGCCGCAGCACGCACCGAAATACGGACTCATCCGCGACGCCGTCCTGCGGTCGGAGGACGCGGGTGTCGACATCGTTTTCAACTGGGATCACTTCTACCCACTGACCGGCGACCCGAACGGCGCGCACTTCGAGTGTTGGACGATGCTCGGCGCGGTCGCCGAGCAGACCGAGCGCGTCGACCTGGGCGCACTGGTCACCGGCGGCGGCTACCGCAACCCGGACCTGCTCGCCGACATGGCGCGCACCGTCGACCACATCAGTGACGGACGACTGATCCTCGGGATCGGCGCGGGCTGGTTCCAGAAGGACTACAACGAGTACGGCTACGAATTCGGCACCGCGGGAACCAGGCTCGATCTCCTGAAGGAGAACTTGGCCCGCATCAAGGCCCGCCTCGAGAGGCTGAACCCGCAACCCACCCGCGATATCCCGCTTCTCATCGGCGGCGGAGGCGTGCAGAAGACGTTGCGGCTGGTCGCCCAGTACGCCGACATCTGGCACAGCTTCGCCGACCTCGACATGCTCGTGCACAAGAACAAGGTGCTCGCCGAGCACGCCGCGGCTGTCGGAACCGATGAGGCGCGCATCGAGCGCTCGGTGCACTGGCCGGGTGTCGAGAACGCCCCCGCGTTTCTCGAGGCGGGCGTGACGTTGTTCACCATCGGCGTCAGCGGCCCTGGCTACGACCTGAGCGAGGTCGAGCGAGCGGTGCGGTGGCGCGATGAGATCAATCCGGAGGTGGTCAGCGGGCTGGCCTAGCAGTCGTTAGGCCAGCGAAGATCATCGAATTGCCGGTGCCCTGCGCCACATTGGTCTGTGCGTCGACAACGGCGCTCCGGACCTCCAAGCAGGAGGCCGGGTTATCAATGCCTGTGGAGAACCCGGCGCTGGCCAGCCCGCTTTCGGGCTGGTGGAACTGGGGTCGATGAAGCAGGAACTTTTGCCCGAGCAAGGGTAAGGGAACACCCGAGAAGGGTGGTGTCGGGCAACTGCTCGGCACGCTTTAGGGTGCTGAATCATGGCTGGTCTACCCGCTGTGCGATCCAGAGCGTTGATCGCCGTGCTGTTGCTCGCCGTCGGCCTCGCGGCCACGGCGTGCGGCTCCGGCGACGATTCGTCCGACCGTAACCAATGTTCACCGCCGGGCGTGAGTGCCGCGTCCGCGGCGCCGACGAACCTCGCGTCGGCGGCGTCCGCGGGTGAGGATCGCTACACCACGGCGAGTACCGCCCCTCTCGAGTCGATCGACACCAACAAGCTGCGCCTGAGCACGCCGGGCACGCTCAGCGTCGGCACACTGTCGGACGCGCCGCCGAGCATCTGCTTGAACTCGAAGGGAGCCTTCACCGGCTTCGACAACGAACTGTTGCGCGCGATCGGCGCGAAACTCGGTCTGCAGGTGGAGTTCTCGGGCACCGAGTTCGCGCCGCTGCTGTCGCAGGTCTCCGGTGGGCGCTTCGATGTCGGCTCATCGAACATCACCACCACCGCGGAGCGCCGCGAGCGCGTCGGGTTCACCAATGGCTACGACTTCGGCTACTTCTCCCTCGTCGTCGCGAACGGCAGTGCCATCAAGGGCTTCTCGGACCTGGGGCGCGGCACCAGGATCGCCGTCGTCCAGGGCACCGTGCAGGACGACTATGTGGTCAACCAGCTGCACCTGGATCCGGTGAAGTTTCCCGACTATGCCACCGCGTACGCGAATTTGAAGTCCGGTCAGGTCGATGCGTGGGTGGCGCCGTCGGCTCAGGCCGAGGGGCAGGTGCAGCCGGGTGACGGAACTTCGATCATTCAGAACACCTTCAGCCTGGACAACTTTGTCGGCTACGCGGTCGCCAAGGACAACCAGCCACTGATCGACGCGCTCAACAGCGGCTTGGACGCGGTGATCGCCGACGGCACCTACGCGAAGCTCTACACCGATTGGGTGCCGAGGCAGTTGCCGCCGGGCTGGAAGCCGGGTTCGAAAGCCGCACCCGTGCCACAGCTCCCGGACTTCGCCGCCATCGCGGCGGCGAAGCAGCCGACCGACACCGCGCAGAGCGCGCCGAAATCCACCTTGCAGCAGTTGCGGGACACGTTCTTCGACTGGTCGTTGTACCGCAAAGCTTTCCCCGATCTGTTCAAGACCGGCCTGCCGAATACGCTGATCCTGGCGCTGGTTTCGGGTGTCCTCGGCACAGTCCTCGGCATGCTGCTCGCGGTCGCGGGCATCTCCAGAACCCGCTGGCTGCGCTGGCCTGCCCGGGTCTACACCGACATCTTCCGTGGCCTGCCTGCCGTGGTGATCATCCTGATAATCGGCCTCGGCATCGGCCCGGTGGTCCGCGGTGTCACCGGCAACAATCCCTACTGGCTCGGCGCGCTCGCGCTCGCCTTGCTGGCCTCGGCCTATATCGGTGAGATCTTCCGCTCCGGCATCCAGTCCGTGGAGCCGGGTCAGCTGGAGGCCGCACGTGCCATCGGCTTCGGCTACCGCCAGGCGATGACGCTCGTGGTGATCCCGCAGGGCGTCCGGCGTGTGCTGCCCGCGCTGATGAACCAGTTCATAGCGCTCATCAAGGATTCCTCGCTGATCTACTTCCTCGGCCTGCTCGCTACCCAGCGGGAACTGTTCGCCGTCGGCCGAGACCTCAACGCGCAGACCGGAAACCTCTCCCCGCTGGTCGCGGCGGGCCTGGTCTATCTGCTGCTGACCATCCCGCTCACCCACCTGGTCAACTACATCGACCGCCGCATGCGCACCGGCAGGCCCGACCAACCCATCGACCAGGTCGAGGTGGCCACGATTACGGAAGGGCGCGGATAAAATGAGTGCCTCCCTCACCGGTACCGGCCTGCATCTGACGCTCGGGCGCAACCATGTGCTGCGCGGTATCACTGTCCACGTCGACGCGGGTAAGACCACCACCGTCATCGGCCCGTCCGGCTCCGGCAAGTCCACGCTGCTGCGGGTGCTCAACCGGCTGCACGAACCGGATCAGGGCGATGTGTTGCTCGACGGGAAGTCGGTGCTGACCGAGGACCCCGACCGGCTGCGCCAGCGCATCGGCATGGTGTTCCAGCACTTCAACCTGTTTCCGCACAAGACGGTCGCCGAAAACGTCGCCCTCGGCCCGCGCAAGCTGCGCGGACTGTCCAAGGACGAAGCGAGAGCGCTGGCTATCGAGCAGCTTCAGGTTGTCGGTCTGGCCGAAAAGGCCGATTCGCGCCCGGGGAACCTCTCCGGCGGTCAGCAGCAGCGGGTGGCGATCGCCCGCGCGCTCGCCATGAAGCCGGAGATCATGTTCTTCGACGAGGCCACCTCGGCGCTCGACCCGGAACTCGTCAAAGGCATCCTCGCGGTGATGGCTGACCTGGCCTCGGGCGGCATGTCGATGATCGTGGTGACCCACGAAATGGGCTTCGCCCGCAGTGTTTCCGACAGCGTGGTCTTTATGGACGAGGGGCAGGTCGTCGAGATCGGGACCCCGCAGTCCCTGTTCGACGACCCCCAGACCCCACGCCTGCAGCGCTTCCTCTCCCAGGTGCTGTGACCCGCGGCTTGTGACTCACAGCACACTTTGAGTAAACTTCATAGATGCGCACCTACTAATGTGTTCGGCGCTATCGGTTCGACCTGTCCAGACATATGGAAGGAAGTCTGATGACCACCGCACACCCACAACACACCGAACATGAGCACGTCCACGGCCCGGGGTGTGGCCACGCCGAGGTTGCCCATGGCGATCACGTGGATTACGCCCATGACGGCCACCTGCACCGCGAGCACAACGGACATTGGGACGAATGCGAACCCACGGGCCACACCGAGCACGCCGCCCACGACCACGTGCACGGCGAAGGCTGTGGCCACAACGCCGTCCAGCACGGTGACCACGTCGACTACCTGCACGACGGACACCGGCACGCCGCCCACGACGGGCACTACGACGAGCACTGAAACCCGCTGAATCGCCGCGCCTTCGGGCGCGGCGATGGTTTGCGCGCCGAGTGGCACACCATGGGGTGAGCCACTGGGTGGGTCGCCGCGGTCAGGTGCCGCTCGAGAGGGATGGGGGAGCTGGGGATTCGGCGGTTGACGGCCGAGGATTTGGGCGGGGTTTCGAGGTATTCGGTTGCGGGCGTCGGCCGATGTGCCGTCGAGGCTGTGACGGGTGCGTGGCGGTGTAGGTATCCCGTCGCGGAAAGTACTGATAGACGACTGATTCGGCACCTATCGGCTAGGTCATAACGTAGTTCTCGTCCAACACGGACACCGAGAAACCGCAGACCACAAGCCCTTCGGAGGCCGAAATGAACACCATCGTCGCCCAGTACCTGGAAGCCTGGAACGCCACCGACGCCACCACCCGCACAGCCGCCATCGCCCGCGTCTTCACCGAAACCGCCACCTACACAGACCCGCTGGTCGCGGTCACCGGACACCACGAACTCGACGCCGCCATCGCGGGTGTCCAAGCCCAGTTCCCCGGCTGGGTATTCACCCTCGCCGGGCCCGTCGACGCCCACCACGACCAGGTGCGCTTCACCTGGAACCTCGGCCCCGCCGACGGCCCGGCCATCATCGTCGGCTTCGACGTCGCAGTCATCGACAACGGCCGCATCAGCCAAGTCCTCGGCTTCCTCGACAAAGTCCCCGCCACCCTCTAGCACCCGCACTCCACCGACCCGAAACTCGCTACCCCAGAAGGAAGTACCGCCATGACCACCACAGCCCCCTCGGCAATGTCCACCCTGCTCGCCCCCGGCCAGAACCTGCTGCGGCTGTCCCTGCGCCTGGACGCCGTCGTCACCGGCGTCAACGGCCTTGCCTACCTTGCCCTTTCGGGCCCGCTGGAATCGCTGCTCGGCCTCGACTCCAAGATCGGTATCCCGATCGGTATCTTCTTGACTCTCTATGGCATCGGCGTCGCCCTGGTCGGTATGACCAAGAACATCAACACCGCCGCGGCCGGTATCGTCGCCGCAGGCAATACCGCCTGGGTCGTGGTCAGCCTCGCCGCCCTCATGGCAGGCGCACTCGAGCTGAACCTCGTCGGCTCGGTCTGGACCGTCATGCAAGCAGCCACCGTCGGTGCCTTCGCGGGCCTGCAGTACCTGGGCATCCGCAAGGCACGCTGACTTTGGAAGCAACAGGCACTCCCGCGAAACGCGGCATCGGCACCAGCCGATGCCGCGTTCGGCGTTTGCGGGTCGCTCCCAGGTTCGTGGTCGGTCCCTGCCTCTAGAGTCGACCGGGTGATCGAGGCAATCAAGATTCCCACCGCGGCAGGCACGTTCGATGCGCTGGCCTGCGGGGAACCCGGTGGTCGCGAAGTCATGTTCTTGCACGGTTTCCCGGAGGCCGCCATCGAGTGGGAGTTCCAGCTCAACGCACTCGGCAACGGCGGCTGCCATGTCGTCGCACCCGATCAGCGTGGTTATTCTCCCGGTGTGCGCCCGGAACACGTCGCCGACTACCGGGTCGATGAGCTGGTCGGCGATGTCGCCGCCATCGCCGACGAACTGGGCTGGCAACGATTCGACCTGGTCGGTCACGATTGGGGCGGTTACGTAGGCTGGGCGGCCGCGGCAGCGATGCCCGAGCGGATTCGCACCTGGACCGCGGTCTCGCAGCCGCACCCGACCGCCTTCCATCGCGCGCTGACCGAGGACGAAGACCAGGCTCAACGCTCGCACTATTTGTCGCTGCTGCGCCAGCCCCGCGTAGCCGAGCGCACCCTGCTGGCCGACGACGCGGCCGCGCTCCGCCAGATCTTCGAATGGAAGATCCCAGAGGAGCGAATCGACGACTACATCCACCGCTTCACCCAGCCCGAGGCGCTGACCGCGGCCCTGAACTGGTATCGCGCGCTGCGCCTCGCAGGCCCGACCCCCGCCGTGTCCGTCCCGACCCTTTACGTATGGAGCACCGACGACACCGCCATCGGCTCCACCGCGGCCATGTCGACCGAGCGCCACGTCACCGGTCCCTACCGCTTCGAAATGCTCGAAGACGTCTCGCACTGGATCCCGGAGCAGGCACCGGAAGCCCTCACCCTCCTGATAATGGAACACCTCCTCGCCCACCGCACCTAGATCCCGAGGTGCTGCGCCCATCCATCTCGCGGTTCGTGCCGAATGTGTAACATGTTCAACATGAGTACGCACAGCCTGCGGGACCTGCGGATGCAGCTCGGTGCCATCGTCCGTGGGGTAGCCGCGACCGGAGAAGAGGTGATCGTCACCGATAGTGGTAGCGAGGTCGCGGTGATCATCTCGATGGCCGACTACGAGCGGCTGCATGAGCATGCCGATCTCGTGGACGCGCTGCGGCTGCGTCACCTGCGTGATGAAGCGTACGAGACGATGTCGATGTCGGAGATGCTCGATGCACTGGGTGTGGATCCGGCATCGGTGCTCGCCTCGTGAGAATGGAATTCCACCCTGATGTCCTGAAACAGCTGCAGAAGTTGCCTCGTGACGTGCTCGAAGTCGCCTTGCACGCGATCATTGCCCTCACCAAGGATCCGCGACCGACCGGCTCCAAAAAGCTTGTCGGAAGCCAGGACTGGCGAATCCGCATCGGGCAGTACCGCATCGTGTACGAGATCGACGACAAGGCACAGGTGATTACGGTGTTCACCGTCGCCAAGCGCTCCGACGTCTACCGCTAGCAGGTATCAAGATCTCGAGCGGTCGCTCGCTGTTCAGGTGCGGACGGTGGCGAAGGCGGCCCAGAGCACTGGTGAGTGTTCGATGGTTCGGGCGTTGCGCCAGGCGGCGAGGCGCTTTCGCTGCCAATCAGCGAGGGTTGCGATGGGGTCGGGCTGTTCGTGGGCCGTATCGATGGAGCAGATGGCGTCCTGTAGGGGGTGGGCGTCGGGGGGTGCGCCTGCGAGGCGTTGAAAGGCGAGATCTGTTGGGAGCGGCCATCTGCTTGCGGTGACCAGTTCGGCGCCGCCGCTGATCATCGCGGTGATCAGGCCGAGGGCCTCGCTGAATCGGAGGTCGCCGCCACTTTCGCAGGCGATCAGGGCGACTCGGCTCGGGATCGGCCAGAGTTGCGATCCCGCAAGTGGTTCTGGGTCGAGGGTGTGTGTGCCGAGTAGCAGGTCCTTGGCGGACAGCGGGCGGTGTGCGCGAGTGGGCGTCGCGAAGCCGATGGTGTCGGCGCCGCAGGCGAGATGTAGTTGCGCGTCTTCGCTTTGACCGGATTCGGGTGCCGCCGCTGTCACATGTCCGACATAGGTCAGGCGGCTTGCGCCCTGCCGCAGGACCTCGCCGAGCCAGCCGCGATCGATATCCGTGCGACGGAATGCCTCGGTTGGATCATCTACCGCGGGGAGTAGTCGCCCCTGCGCACAGTATTCGGCGACGCGATGGGCGAGTCGGGTGCCGGCGTCCATCCGGCCGAGTACCGAGCCAAGGGCCGAATCGGCGCGGAAGCCGGGAACGCGCGGGTCGAGGATGGCCACCACCGGTAGCTCTCGGGTTTCGTGCCAGCTTCGGGCTGTTCGTCCCGCACTGTGCACGATGCTGGCCGGGGCGAGCAGGCTGACATCCGCGATATCCACGAGACGCAGGTCGGGGTTCGGGGCGATGAGCTCCCAGGGCACCTGAGCCAACCGTGGCGACGGCTGCAACCGAATATGCGGACGTACGCCGCGCGTGTGCAGGTCGTACAACTGCGCGGCTAAACCATAGGGCAGCAATGCGCGTGAAAGTGCTTGCGCGACAAGATATTCAGAGTCGTAAGAGGCGAATGCTCCAGTCGTCATCGCGCGTTCGAGTGCGTCCGGCTCGGCCGGGTTCGGCAGCGCACCGGCCAACTGCCGGATGGCCTCGGTGATCGGGGCTTCGGGCAGCATGCTCGCGCCCTGGCTGTAGACATTCCCGATCCATCGCCAGGACATGTAGAGATCGCCCGCATCGGCCATCCGTACGATGACCGTCGGTTGTTCCGAAGTAATCGTCATGCGGGCAGCACCCGACTGTCGCGAACCGGCCGACCGTAGCGTTGCTCGGCGGCGGTGATGTGGGCGGCGAGCGCGATATGTCCGTCCGGAGCGACGGCCAGGCGCGGCGGTGGCGCAACCGGAAGACCCGCACTCGCCGCGACCGCCGCCAATGCCGCCCCGAGTTGGGGCGCGGTGCCGGATTGCGTGCCGGTGCCGAATTGCATGGTCATGCCGAGTCGCAGCGCGGGCGGTGGTTCTTCCGAGGCAGGCTGCGGATCGAAGAGGTCGAGCGGAAGTTGCGTGGCGGCTGCGGGTTCGGCGCTGCCCGAGGTGGTACCGGCATTCAAAGATGTACCAGCGCATTGCGTTTCGATGAGATCCATAAGCAGCGGGCCATTGCCGGACAGATAGGCGAAACGGAAGGCCATGCGCATTGCCGGGTCCGCGATCTGGCGGTTCCATTGCTCGCGTTGGTTGCCGTTGGGAAGCGTGTAGCGCACGGCATCGATGGCAAGCGCGGAAGAAATGGCCAGATCGACTGCCCGCGAAAGTATCTCGGCATCGGGTATCTCGGTTTGCTCGAGCACGGCCTCCAGCAGTGCCGCGTGCCAGAAGTCGATTTGAGCGCAATGTAATCCGAGTCCACGCGCGGCGTAGGCGGCGAAGGCCTCGGCGATCAGTGCTTCGCCCTCGTCGAATCGCCCGGTCGTGTAGTCCACGGTCGCCAGACGTACCTGCACATCGGCCGCGTCCAGCACCGCTCCGGACTCGCGGAAGTAGGCCAGGCCGCGGTGGTACAGCTCGTACGCCCGATCGATGTCACCGCGGCTCTCGGCGAGGAATCCCATGGTCTTGAGCCCGATTCCGGCGCGATACCCGAGCCCGGACCGCTCGAAATACTCTTGGCTGGACAGCAGTGGTTGTTCGGCCTCGTCGAGGCGATCCAGTCGGACATACATGACGGCCAGATTCTGCTCCGTCTCGGCGACGGCATTGTGGTCGCCCGCGGACCCGAATGCCGCGAGCGCCTGCTGTACGAAATCCACGGCCAGCTCGCGGCGTCCGGTCTCGAAATAGATGCCGCCGAGCGTCGACAGCGGATGACCGGCCAGATACGGCGCGAAACGTACTGCCGCGTCCAGGGTTTCGGTGGCGAGCTCGATGGCGTAAGCCCAGTTCCCGCGATGGAAGGCAACAGCGGTCAACGACAGCAGACAGGCCACGCGCAAATGGCTCTCGTCGTTGTGCTCGGTGAGCATCGTGCGCGCCTGTTCCAGGGCCTCTTGCGCACCATCGAGATCGCCGACGTGCTGCAACGCCTGGGACAGATTGACCAGCGCGGCAGGGCGTTTCTCGACCGCGTCCGCGGGCATCTCGGCGAGCGCTTCGCGAAACATGACTACGGCGCCCGCGTGATCGCCGAGCTCATCGCACATGCTCGCGGCGTTGACCAGCGCACTCACCCGTAGTCCACCGGTGCTGGTGCGGGCGATGTCCTCGAAGAGGCGTAGCGCCTCGGCGACCTCGCCGCGGCTGTATGCGGCCGCACCTTCGGCGAGCAGCTTGCTGCCATCGTCCGGTGGGGTCTGCTGCTCCATGTCAGAAGTCCGATCCCGAAGCGGCGGCGGCAAGTTCGGCCAGCAAGGGGGCATCGAATTCCGTGTCGTCGCCACTTGCCGCGCGGCGTAGTCGTGCTGCCGCGATGTCTCGTACCTGCTGCCTGCTATCCGGGCCGCCGTGTCCAGGAGCGCCGACGCCGGGCACGTACAGGTCCACCGACGAGACCGCCTCCGATGACGTGGTCGTCTGGCCGGTCCAGGTGTCGCCGACCAGGTTGAGCTCGGCCTCGATAATTTCCGCGGCAACGGCGATCAGCGCCCGCGGATGCAGGTGCGAGGGAACATCTGCGCCCAATTGGGGTGCGGCGACAGCTTCCACCCGGACGGTCGTGGTGCCGGGTGCCCGGACCACCTGCCAGGACACCGCGTGCTCGGAGGCATCGATGAGCCCGGGTGGGCAACGGCGCCAGTCCCAGCCACCGCTGCCCCGCGCGAGGACGAGTGCGCTCGCGGGCGTCCCTGGCCCGGAGCCTGCCGCCAACGCGTAGTCCACTGCACGAGAGGGGACTTCGATCCTCGACTGTGCGTCGCTCGAAATGGGATCGGCAGCACCGTCGACGATCAGCTCGCATTCCTCCCGCAGCGCGGCGATTTCCGTGTCGAGCAGTCGTTCGTCGAGTGGTGCGATGCCGTCGATGGTCGACGCGGGCCACCACCGTGCCGCCCATTCCGCGTAACCGAGCCGCCACGCATTCGCGACGAGCCGAGGCAGTGCGGGGCTTACCTCGAGTTCTGTGTGATCACTGTCCAATTCGTCGATGGCCAGCGCGATGCGCTCGCCGTACACCGCCCATATCCACTCCTGAGCCAGTGTCAGGTCATCGATCACCGCGGCCGGAATCGACTGTCCGGCAAGCAGACTCCAGGTGAGATGTCCACCGGACACTTCGAGCAACAAGGCGTCGACCTGCGCCGCGCCGTCCAGCACGGTCGGCGCACCCTCGGGCGCGATGATCCACACACCGTCGTCGAGGCGACTGATGGTCACTGTTGCGGTCATCAGCTCGCCCTCGATTCCGCCGAGTCCGACTCTTTTGCAAGGGAACTCACACTGAGAGCCTGCTTGACCCGCATCCGGTGGTCGAGCATGACCGAGCGCGCCACACCATCGAGCAGATCCCACAGCTCGTCCGGTTCGTAGACGCCGAACTCCCTGACATCACGGCCGTGCAGTCGAACCCACAGTCGCCGTAGGTAGGGGCGCCATGGCGTGTGCAATTCAGCGGCAATGGCGCTCAGCGGGCCATTGTTCGCCGCGCGGTCGGAGCTCACCGCGAGCCGTCGAGCCTGCAGGACGTACGCCTCGCGCTGCCAGCGGCCGTTGATCACTCGATGCGCCGTCGTCTCAGCATCCCGCGACTCCGGGCGCCGAGGTGGTAGCCGTGCGACCGCGGCGATCGGGCTCAGCCCTTGCGCGAGAGCGATTCCGGCGCTCGCGGCGACGCGCAACGACTCGTCGAGAAGCGCCCACGGCGAACAGCTGCGGGCAATTTCCGTCGTCACGAGTTCCGGAATCGGCGGCAGCTCGGCGCGCTCGCTCGATGCCTGCAGCACGGTGAAGACACGCTCGTAGATGGTGCGATCGAAGGGCAGGCCGAGGTTGGCCTTCGAGGCCGATGCGCCGAGCTCGGGCGACTTCGGTGCGGGACGCGTGGTGAGCCCGAGTTCGTATGCGGTCGGCGTCGCTTCGTTGTCCCAGAGCCGAATTCCCCCGTGGGTGCCCGCATGCGTGGCGACCAGGCGGTCGAACTCCGCTTGCCCATTGTCCCGGACCTGCCCGAGCCGGGCCGCCGCGCACGCGTCCAGCAGCGATAGCACCAGCTGGGTGTGGTCACCCGTCGGCGCACCTACAGGGCGCCGCCGCCATGCGATATCGATCAGCGCGCTGAGCTCGCTGATCTGGGATCGGTCGGTGAGGTGCTCCTTCAGCGCCTGTGTCGTCCGGCCCGCGGTGAATTCGTGGATATCGCGCAAAGCGGCTTCGGCGATCGCCCTGTCCCGCAGGGGATCCGGCGTACCCGTTGTCGTCGCGAGCTCGAAACACCGTTGGAAATACAGATCCTGCGGGTTGCCCTCAGTGATCCGCAGGGTCCGCCTGACCTGCTTGAGCAGCGTGAACCACGCCGCTGTCGCGCGCAGCACATCCGCGGCGGCATGCATTCGGGTGGCGAGCAGGGTAGCGCCGTCCGCGGTGAGTATCGAGCCGGCGCAGAGCGGATTTTGCACCGGACGGATGACCAGAGGATCGAGAATGAGCTTGACGGTGCGGCGCAGTGGCCCGCCGTGCGGCCCACTGAGGGGCTCGACACCGTCGAGCCGGCGCCAAACCTCGTCCAGCACCATCGCGCGCGGCCGTCGCATTCGACCAGGTTATCGGAATATCGGCCGTTTCAGACACTGAAAAACCTGGGATCGGTAGGGCGCGATCCCTTTTTACCTTTCTCGTAGCGGTTCCACACCGGGGCCGGACGAAGCAAAGGAACGAAATCATGAACACCAAGCCGGTCCGCATCTACGCCGCCGCTCTCACCGCCTCCGCCGCCGCTGTCGCCCTGTTCGTCACGGGCTGCAGCGACGACTCGAGCAGCTCTCCTGCCGCTCCCTCGGCCAAGCCGGCTACCTCGGCGGCGCCGTCCGGCCCGGCAGCGGGCAAGTCGCTGGCCGCGGTGGACGGCAAGGCGCTCGACGGGAAGTTCGATACGACCTGCGCCAAGCAGGGCGGCACGCTGGCGCTCGCGCTCAGCGACACCAACAACGCGACCTACGGCACCCTCAGCGTCAGCGCCTCCATCTCCGGCACCGACACCGTGGAAGCGGTCGCGGTCGCGGGCAGCAAGGGCGGCGCGAACGGCCTGCCCTACGCGCTCGGCTTCGGCAACGGCATGCCGGGCGGCTCGGCCAAGCTCGTGAAGGACGGCAACACCTACAAGATCACCGGTGAAGGCGTCGGCGCCCCCGATCTGACCAACCCGCTGGCGGGCCCTACGACGTCGAAATTCGACATCACCTTCGCCTGCTCGTCCGTCATCGGCGGCTGACCCTCCGCCCGCACCTCGAATCCGCTCACGCCCTGCACATCCGCAGCCGCCCCGTCATCGCGAACACCGTCATCCCGACGCCGTCCGGATCCTGCGCTCGACCTCGGCAGCACCGGGATGACGGGTTTCGCTCCGAGGGGTGATGGGGCTGCCGGGGCGTGAGCGGACCGACGAATTCGCTCCACACCTGGCCAACCCTCAAAGGAACATCATGAAAACCGTCGCTCGCTCCCTCGCCGCCGCATTCGGCGTCTTCTCCTTCGGCTTCTATCTCTGGCACGGCCTCACCTGGTCCCCCTCCAGTGAATTCGACAGTGACGTGCTCGCCTGGGTCGGTCCCCAGATGGCGCTGCCGATCATCGCGCTCACCGTTGTCCCCCTCGTTTTCGCATTCACCGGCGAAGGCATCGTCGAGGCGTTCACCGGGGGCAACAGCTCGGCATTCCGCAACGGACTGGTCGGCATCGGGACAGTCAAGTCGTTCAGCCAGACCGGGCTGAGCGTCAACGATCAGCCGCAGGTGCGCATCGCGTTCAGCGTCGAGGGCGTCGACGGCAAGATCTTCGATTCTTCGGCGAAGATGATCGTCCCGCTCACCGAGCTCGCCCTTCTACAGCCCGGTGTCGTGCTCCCGGTTCGCTACCTGCCCGGTCGGACCGACAGGGTCGAGGTGGATCGCTCGGGCGACACATCGGCTGCACAACAGGCTATGAACGAGTCCATGATCCGGAAGGGCTTCACCACCAAGGGCAAACTCGATATCGCCGCTCGGGGCCTAACTGCCCAGGCGGTAGTGCAGTCACTGTCCGTTCCCGGCGAAATCCGCAACGGTCACTCCAAGATCGAGCTCGGCCTCGTGGTAACCCGACCCGACGGAACGACCTTCGCCACCCGAGTCGAGAAGTTCCTGCCCCCGGCCAGTGTTGCGCAAGTCCAGGTCGGCCGCATCCTGCAGGTCCACTACCTGCCGGAGAACGAACAAGAGGTCGTGATCGCCCTGCAAGTCAATGCTTAGCCCCCACCACGAATGTCGCTTTCGCTCCGCTCGGAGTACGAGAGCGACATTCGTTTTTGGTGTGTGGACCTGAGGGTTACCTAATTGGTCATTCGTTCATCTGATTGTTTCCTGTGACTAGCCTGGGACGCTTATCGTGCGCGCGTCAGACCAATCCAGGAGTCGCCGTGAAACCCCTCGCTCTGTTCGTGAAGCACGACGGCCAGTCGTCGCGCGCTTCCGTGACCTGTGAATACAAATGCGCGAACGCGTGCTTCCACGAGGTGCCCAACACCTCCGGCGGTGAGTACTTCGGTGACATCATCAGCTCGCTGAACCGTCGTGGGCTGATCAAGGGCGGCGCCGCTGCGGTGCTCGCGGTCGGTGCGGGCAGCGTGCTCGCGGCCTGTGGCGACGACGACGCTTCCGCCGGTACGGTCACCCCCACCAATACGGCCGCGGGCCCGGCGGGCACCGGCACCAACTTCACCGCCGTCGCGCCGAACAAGGAAGACGCGATCGTGATCCCCGAGGGTTACGAGCAGTCCGTCGTGATCCGGTGGGGTGACCCGCTTTTCGCGGACGCCCCGGCCTTCGATTTCGAGAAGCAGACGCCCGCCGCACAGGCAAAGCAGTTCGGTTACAACAATGACTTCGCCGCGCTGCTGCCGATCGAGGGCCAGGCCAACAGCTACCTACTCGTGGTCAACCACGAGTACACGACCGGTCCGCACATGTTCCGTGGCTACAACAAGGACGCGCCGACCGGCGAGCAGATCGCGATCACGATGGCCGCGCACGGTCTCACCGTCGTCGAGGTCAAGGGCGAGGCGGGCACCGGCAAGCTGACCCCGGCCTTCGGCAAATACAACCGCCGCATCACCGCGACCACCGAGTTCAAGCTGACCGGTCCGGCCGCGGGCAGCGGGTTCGTCACGACCACCGCCGACCCGACCGGCACCAAGGTACTCGGCACTTTCGCCAACTGCGCGGGTGGCGTGACCCCTTGGGGCACCGTGCTTTCCGGCGAGGAGAACTTCAACGGCTACTTCGCCAATGGTGACAAGGTGTCCGAATCCACGGACAAGCCGCGGATCAAGCGGTACGGCTTCACCAAGGGCGGGACCCCCAACCAGTGGGAGCGTGCCGACAAGCGCTTCGACCTGGCACAGGAACCGAACGAGGCCAATCGTTTCGGCTACGTCGTCGAGGTGGATCCGTGGGATCCCACGTCCACCCCGATCAAGCACAGCGCCATGGGCCGCCTCAAGCATGAGGGCGCCACCATCTACGTCACGAAGAACGGTGACGTCGTCTCCTACACCGGTGACGACGAAAAGTTCGACTACATGTACAAATTCGTGTCGTCGCGCAAGATCCAGTCGGGCACCGGCCAGGCGAGTATGCGGCACAACATGACCATCCTGGACGCGGGCACGCTGTACGTCGCCAAGCTGACCGGCAACCACGCGGACAAGATCGACGGCAACGGCGCGGTGCCATCGGACAAGGGCTTCACCGGTACCGGCCAGTGGATTCCGCTGCTGGAGACCGGCGCTGACGGTAAGGGCAAGTCGCTGGTCGAGGGCATGAGCGCGGCCGAGGTCGCGGTGTTCACCCGGCTCGCCGCCGACAAGGTCGGCGCCACCAAGATGGACCGCCCGGAGGACTTCGAGGCGAACCCGTACACCGGCAAGGTGTATGTCGCGCTGACCAACAACGACAACCGGGGCAAGGAAGGCAAGCAGGGGCCCGACGAGGCCAACCCGCGCAACCTGAACAAGAACGGTCAGATCCTCGAGATCGAGGACGAGCACACCGGGACCGGGTTCACCTGGTCGCTGTTGCTGGTCTGCGGTGACCCCGCCGCCGCGGACACCTACTTCGCCGGTTTCGACAAGGCGAAGGTCAGCCCGATCTCGTGCCCGGACAACCTCGCATTCGACCCGTACGGAAACCTGTGGATCTCCACCGACGGCAACGCGCTGAAGTCGAACGACGGCCTGTTCTCCGTGGTGCTCGATGGCGCGAATCGCGGTGAGACCAAGCAGTTCCTTTCGGTTCCCCGTGGCGCCGAGACCTGCGGTCCGATCGTCACCGAATCGCGAGTTATGGTGTGCGTGCAGCACCCGGGCGAGGCCGACGACGCCACTCCGGAGAACCCGTTGTCGCACTGGCCCGATGGCGGCGACAAGCAGCCGCGACCCTCGGTCGCGGTGGTATGGAAGAAGGACGGTGGACGGATCGGCGCCTAGCCGAACGACCCCCGCAACACACGAAACCGCTACTCGACCTGCAGGGAGTAGCGGTTTCGTGCTGTTCAGCCGCTGCCGAGCAGGCCCACGCTGTTCGCGTAGCGCGCGAAATCTCCTTGGGCGCCGCTGTATACGTTCACATCGGTACCGCCCGCGATGCCGGGAACGTTGCCTCTGTCGGTGGTCTGCCAAAACGTCCAGGTCGGCCAGCCGCCCGGCACCTCGGGTTGGTCGTTGCCACGGTAATCGGCGATCCAGAGCGGATAGTGGGCGAACTCGTTGGTGTTCGCCATCGCCGTCTTCCAGAAGTTCGGATAGGTGTAGATGATCGGGGTCCGGCCGGTCAGTACCTGGACCGTATCCAGGTAGCGGTGCGTCCAGTTGATCAGCTCCGCCGGGTCGAGCCCGCCCGCATTCTCCATATCCAGCACGGGCGGCAGATCCAGTGGCCCGTTCTGGCCGAGCACTGTCGCCACGTACAGCGCGGCCTGTGGCTCGGGCGGCAGGCCCGGCTGTGCATAGTGGTAGGTCCCGCGTGCGACGCCCGCCGCGCGCATCAGCAGGCTGTCCTGCACGAAGTACGGGTTGATGTAGTTCAGGCCCTCGGTGGCCTTCACCATCGCGAAGTCGTGACCGGAGCGCCGGACCGCGAACCAGTCGATGAACCGGCCATCGACATGTTGCCAGGACGAGACGTCCGGCCCGCGCGGCGCGGCAGCAGCAGTACCAGGCATGGTTGCGGTGAGGATGCCGCCCACAGCGATCGCGGACAACGCAAGAGCGTGAGTCGATCTCCAACGAGTGCTATCCATGCTGTTCGACGATAGCCACTCGCCAACGATGTGACCAGTGTTGCAGTTGAGGCATTTGCGCAATGTTTACCGACCGTGGTGCTGACCCGTCGGATCACCCGAGCCAGTCGAGCACCGAGGCCGCGGTCCAGGACTGCTGCATGCTGCCGAGCGGTTCACCCGTGAACGGCTCGTAGTACTCGGCGAAGCTGCCGTCGCTGGCTTGGCGCAGACCCTCGGCGCGGAGCAT
The DNA here is from genome assembly GCF_042675075.1 of Nocardia sp. GCM10030253. Taxonomy (NCBI): domain Bacteria; kingdom Bacillati; phylum Actinomycetota; class Actinomycetes; order Mycobacteriales; family Nocardiaceae; genus Nocardia; species Nocardia sp. GCM10030253. The sequence continues at coordinate 316,797 of NZ_JBHTDL010000003.1, forward strand.
GAACGAGCGCTCCGCCCAGCCGCGGCGCGCGAAGACCCAGGAGAACAGCCAGCTCATCACCGGCCAGACCGGGCCGCGCCAATACTCGCGCGAGCGGAAGTCCTTCGATACCGGCGACGTCGACGGCGGCAGCGCGTAGCGCAGGTCCGGGTGGCCGCAGAAGCGCGGACCCTCGAATAGGCGCAGCAGACTGCGTTCGGCGTCGCGGGGCAGGCCACCGCACAGCAGCGGCGCGAACATCGACAGCGTCTCGGTGCCGATCGGGCGTTGCAGCCGGACATCGAAATCTCGTGCCGCACCCGTGCGCGCGTCGGTGGTCGCGACCACGCCCGCGCGGAACCGTTCGGCCCAGGCGTACAGGTCGCGCACATCGGCGTTGGGCTGTTTGTACTCCTCTCCGATATTGGCGAGCACCTCGCAGGCGAGCGCGAAGATCGCGGTGACGAACACGTCTTCCACCGCGAAGCTCATCGTCGATGCCAGCTGGTAGTCGTCGTATCCGGCCCGGCGCATCTGCTCGACCAGCCAGAGATAGCGGTCGTATTCGCGGTCGCTCGGCCGCTGCGACCGGTCGGCGACCACCAGGACGTCTTCCCGTCGATACGGCGGCAGATCGCCGACGACCACATTCTGGTAGGCCCGGTCCCAGCGTGGCGAATTGTCCATCCCGGATTCCCAGCCGTGGTAGAGGGTGATCCGGCCGGTCTCCTTGGGGTCCCGGGCGTGCGCCATCCAGCGATGCCAGCGCACCAGATCCGGCCACCGGCGGTTGAGGAATTCCTCGGCCACCGCCCTGGTGCTGCGACCGTGCCTGCGCGAATGATCGAGGATGCGCTGCACCGCGATGGCGTGCACCGGCGGCTGGGTGATCCCGGAGGTGTCCGGGCCGTCCGGCGCGTTGGCGGCCAGCTTCCGGCATTCCCAGCGGGCCGGGCCGGGAAAGTATCCGTCGACGCCGTTGGCGAAGACGATGTGCGGGATCATCCCGTTCTTCCACTGCGCCGAGAGCAGCGTGTCCAGCTCGATGACCGCGCGCTCGACGCTCAACGGGGCAAGGCCGACCGCGACAAACGCGGCGTCCCAGCTCCACATGTGCGGGTACAGCCGGGGCGCGGCGCTGGTCATGGTGCCCAGATCATTGCCCCGCAGCAGATAGGCGGCACGGGCCGCGAGCTGTGTTGGGGTGAACCCAGGGTGTGCCATCCCCCTATTCTGCGATGACACCCGCAGGTACGCCCGCTCGGCGGTGTCCGGCGTTGCGTTGGACACACTGCCGCTGGCGACTGCTTGCAGGTCGGTCGAAACGGCACCGCTGGCGACTGCTTGCAGGTCGGTCGAAACGGCACCGCTGGCGACTGCTTGCAGGTCGGTCGAAACGGCACCGCTGGCGACTGCTTGCAGGTCGGTCGAAACCGCACCGCTGGCGACTGCTTGCAGGTCGCTCGAAACGGCACCCTGCCGCCCGCAGGTGGCCGACTCGTATTCGGTGGATCGCACCCGTGCCCCGTCCGTGGAGATTGTTGTACTGACGTATGCATGCATCGCAACGTGTGCGGGCAGTGCTACGGGTTCCCGGCGAGTTGTCCGAAACTACTACGGTGAGCCCCATGACTTCCGTCGTGACCAGCACTCCGAAGCCGACCGCGCTGATCACCGGCGCCAGCCGCGGGCTCGGCGCCGCCATCGCGCGCGAGCTCGCGCCGACCCATGATCTACTGCTCGGCGCCCGCTCGGCCTTGGCACTGCACGACATACTGGCCGAACTTCCCAGCGCTACCGGGTGGCCCGTCGAATTGACCGACTATCCCGCGGTGGCCCTGGCGGTCGCGCCGATCCGGCGGCTGGATGTGTTGGTGCACAACGCCGGTGTCGCGGATCTCGGCACCATCGCCGAATCCTCGGTGCAGCAGTGGCGACATACTTTGGACGCCAACGTGATTGCCGTCGCCGAGCTGACCAGGCTGCTGCTCCCCGCATTGCGCGCGGGCAACGGCCATGTGGTGCTGATCAATTCGGGCGCCGGGCTGCGCGCGAACCCGGGCTGGGCGTCGTATGCGGCGAGCAAGTTCGCGCTGCGTGCCTTCGGTGACGCATTGCGCCTCGAGGAACCCGCGCTGCGCGTGACCTCGATCCACCCCGGCCGGATCGATACCGACATGCAGCGCGAGATCATCGCGGGGGAGGGGCGCGAGTATCAGCCCGAGGAATTCCTCACCCCCGAGACCGTCGCGGGCACGGTGCGCAATGCCATCGATACCCCGCGCGACGGGCATCCGACGGAGATCGTGCTGCGGCCCTACTGAGTCCTCGGCCCGCTGCGTGCGGGCGGTACCGAGTGGGCGACTCAGTGTGCACGGTCGCGGACACTGCCGGTTGATTTTCGTGTGCGTGGAATTCAGCTCCAGGATGGTTTCGGTCGGTACAGTGCCGACGGTTTGCAGCATTCATCGGAATGCGTTGCGGCCGTTGGTCGACTCGGGACAGATCCAGCTGGCCAACCACACCTGGGACCATGCGGATCTGACCAAACTGCCCGGCTCGGCGGTCGCGGCCCAGCTGAATCAGGCAAAGGACTACCTGCGCAACAACTTCGGTGTGGACGGCACGCCGTACTTCCGGCCGCCCTTCGGCAGGCACAACGGCACGGTGGACCGAGTGGCCGCCGACCTCGGATACCCGGTGCCGACCATGTGGTACGGCTCGCTGTCGGACTCCGGCGTAATCACCGAGGACTATCTGATCGAGTGCGCCCGTAAGTACTTCAACCCGCAGACCATCGTCATCGGTCATGCCAACGCACCAGCGGTCACGCACTGCTACGGGCAGCTGGTCGACATCATCAAGGAGCGCAACCTCTCGTTGGTCACGCTGAACGACGTCCTGTCCCCGCCGCGCTGACCCGACCTCCCGCGCCGCCGGGAAAAGCATTCGCCGGCGGCGTGGGAGGCGGGGTCAAGCGACGATGTTCACCAGACGACCTGGCACCACAATCAGCTTGCGCGGAGCGTTGCCGCCCAGCAGTGCGGAGATCTTCTCGTCGGCGAGCGCGGCCGCCTCGATCGCCGCGTTCGCGAACTTCCCAGCGCCACAGCGTGGCCCGTCGAATTGACTGCGCGCGAACCCGGGCTGGGCGTCCTACGCCGCGAGCAAGTTCGCGCTGCGCGCCTTCGGTGATGCATTACGGCTCGAGGAGCCAGCACTGCGCGTGGCCTCGATCCACCCCGGCCGGATCGATACCGACATGCAGCGCGAGATAATCGCCGGTGAGGGTCGCGAGTACCGGCCCGAGGAATTCCTCACCCCGGAGACCGTCGCCGCGACGGTGCGCAATGCCATCGACACCCGCGCGATGGGCACCCGACTGAAATAGTGCCGCGGCCCCACGGGTAGGCGCCGGCACAGGATAGGGCGGGTCGCTGCACATTGGTAGCAATGGGACAATAGATTTCTGCATTCATCGGGATTCTCTTGGTCGGTAGTGGGGGTTTGGGATGAATTCATCCGATTCCCATTCCAGTGGGCTTCGCAAGCGCGCGCCGACGATGAATTCGGGGCGAATCCCGCCAGGAAAGGCTATTTCCTCTTGCTGCGTAGTATGGATATGTTGGTAAACTCGCTCAGATGCCATCGCGCCGAGGTCTACTCCGCCCGGTACATCGATCGTATAAATGTATGTTCTCCGGAATCCACTCTGGTTGAGTAAAGCCTCACGGCGCGTCGTGGCCACAAACCCTGAGTTGGGGTCCCCCGACTCGTGATTCAACAATGAAGATGCTGTGCCACGCGTTTGGAACCCCTCTCGAAATATTACTTCCGGTGGACGGTTGTCGGCGCGGTACAGCAGGTTGTTATCAGTTCGCCACAGCGCAGGTTGGCGGAAGCCGCGGGTGGTGACGTCGACGTCACGGTGGAACGCCGCGAGAAAGGGGTCTGCCGGCCGAGTGCGCGACGTGGTTGGCCTAGTGATCCGAGATGCAATTTTGTCGTTTGTGTGCGAAATGGTTTGGCTGCCATCCGTCAGAGATCGGTGGGTGCCCCGATAGTACTGGCAGGCGGACGACGTAATTTTCCCGGTTCCGTCAATGAGGCGCTCCATGACTTCGGTGAGCTTGCGGGCAGCAGAATTCAACATTCTGCTCATAGTTGCGATTTCATCGGTCCGCACACGACGACCACGATAGCGACGTCCCCGTCCGGAAACCTCCCGGCAATGGCATTATGTCGGGTTTGCAGCCGATCATGTCGGGTTTGATACGTATGCGTCAGCTCTCGGACGATGTCCTGCTCCCGCCGCGCAGCCGAATGTATTCGGCTGCCGCACCTCGGTCCGAGCATCGCAATCGACACCCGACTGCGCGTCCGGCCTTCCCGCGCCGCCCGCAACCGAATTCCGGCGCGGCGCGGGAGCCGGAGGTCAAGCGACGATGTTCACCAGACGACCTGGCACCACAATCAGCTTGCGCGGAGCGTTGCCGCCCAGCAGTGCGGAGATCTTCTCGTCGGCGAGCGCGGCCGCCTCGATCGCCGCGTTGTCGGCGTCGGCGGGCACCTGAATTCGGCTGCGCACCTTGCCGTTCACCTGGATCGGGTACTCGATCGACTCGTCGACGAGCAGCGCGGGATCAGCAACCGGGAACGGGCCATGGGCCAGCGACTGGGTGTGGCCGAGGCGTTCCCACAGTTCTTCGGCGATATGCGGGGCCATCGGCGCCAGCATCAGCACCACCGGCTCCACCACCGAACGTGGCGCGCCATCGGGGTAGGTCTTGGTGAGGTGGTTGGTCAGCTCGATGAGCTTGGCCCCTGCCGTGTTGTCACGCAGCGCGGCCAGATCCTCGTCGACACCGGCGATCGTCTTGTGCAGCAGGCGCAGCGTCTCATCGGTGGGCGCGGCGTCGGTGACCCGCAGGCCGCCGGTCTCCTCGTCCACCACCAGGCGCCACACGCGCTGCAGGAAGCGGTGTGCACCGACGACATCCTTGGTCGCCCACGGTCGGGAGGTGTCCAGCGGACCCATCGACATCTCGTAGAAGCGGAAGGTGTCGGCGCCGTACAGATCGCACATCTCATCGGGAGAGATGGCGTTCTTCAACGACTTTCCGATCTTGCCGTACTCCTGGAACACCGCGATCTCGGTGCCGGTCTGGTCGGTCCAGAAGAACTTGCCGTCGCGCTCCACGATTTCGGCGGCGGGCACGTACGCGCCGCGCTCGTCGGTGTAGGCGTGGGCCTGGATGTAGCCCTGGTTGAACAGCCGCCGGTACGGCTCGTAACCGGACACATCGCCGAGGTCGAACAGCACCTTCTGCCAGAACCGCGCGTACAGCAGATGCAGCACCGCGTGCTCGACGCCGCCGACATACAGGTCGACGCCGCCCGGATCGTCCACACCATGCTCGCCGGTGCGCGGACCCAGCCAGTACTTCTCGTTCTCCTCGGCGCAGAACGCCTCGGTGTTGGTCGGGTCGGCGTAGCGCAGCTGGTACCACGAGCTGCCTGCCCAGTTCGGCATGACATTGGTGTCGCGCCGATACATCTTGGGTCCGTCGCCCAGATCCAGTTCGACATTGACCCAGTCGGCGGCCTTGGCCAGCGGCGGGGACGGTTCGGAGCTCGCGTCGTCGGGATCGAAGGTGACCGGCGCGAAGTCGTCGAGTTCGGGAAGCCGCACGGGCAGCATGGATTCCGGCAGCGCATGCGGTGCGCCGTCCGCGTCGTAGACGATCGGGAACGGCTCGCCCCAGTACCGCTGCCGAGCGAACAGCCAGTCGCGCAGCTTGTAGTGGATGGTGCCCGCGCCGTGGCCGTCGGTCTCCAGCTTGGCGATGATGGTGGCCTTGGCATCCTCGACCGACAGACCGTCGAGGTAATCGGAGTTGACCAGGTCACCCTCGCCGGTGTGCGCCGCCGCGGTGACGTCGCCGCCCGCGATGACCTCGACGATCGGCAGGCCGAGCGCCGTGGCGAAATCCCAGTCCCGCTGGTCGTGGCCGGGGACCGCCATGATCGCGCCGGTGCCGTAGGCGCTCAGCACATAGTCGGCGATGAAGACCGGCACCTGTGCGCCGTTGGCCGGGTTGGTGGCATAGGTGCCGAGGAAGACGCCGGTCTTTTCCTTGTTCTCCTGGCGCTCCAGATCCGACTTGGCCGCGATCGACTTGCGGTAGGCCGCGACGGCTTCCGCGGGGGTGGCGGCGTTCTCATTGGTCCAGCGCGGATCGGTGCCCTCGGGCCAGGTTGCCGCGGTCAGTTTGTCGACCAGTTCGTGTTCGGGAGCCAGCACCACATACGTTGCGCCGAACAGGGTGTCGGGCCGGGTGGTGAAGACCTCGATCTGTTCGCCCGCCGCGTCGAACTTCACCTGCGCGCCGCGGGATCGACCGATCCAGTTGCGCTGCATGGACTTCACGTTGTCCGGCCAGTCCAGCCGATCGAGATCGTCGACCAGCCGGTCGGCGTAGGCGGTGATGCGCATCATCCACTGCCACAGACGCTTACGGAATACCGGGAAGTTGCCGCGCTCACTGCGCCCCTCGGCGGTGACCTCCTCGTTGGACAGCACCGTGCCGAGTCCCGGGCACCAATTGACCATCGATTCGGTCTGGTATACCAGACGATAGGAGTCCAGCAGCGCCGCACGTTCGGTCGCGCTCAGCGCGTCCCAGGCGCGGCCGTCCGTGGTCGGCCGTGCGCCGGAAGCGAATTGGCCCTCCAGCTCCGAGATCGGGCGGGCCCGGTCCGCTTCCAGGTCGTACCAGGCGTTGTAGATGCGCAGGAAAATCCACTGGGTCCAGCGGTAGTACTCCGGATCGGTGGTCGCGAAGGAGCGCCGCCGGTCGTGCCCGAGCCCGAGCCGGTCCAGCTGCCGCTGCATGGTGGCGATGTTCGACTCGGTCGTCACCCGCGGATGGGCGCCGGTCTGCACCGCGTACTGCTCGGCGGGCAGGCCGAACGCGTCATAGCCGAGCGCGTGCAGCACGTTGCGTCCGCGCATCCGGTGGTAGCGCGCGAAGACGTCGGTGGCGATGTAGCCGAGTGGATGCCCGACGTGCAGGCCCGCGCCGGAGGGGTACGGGAACATGTCCTGGACGAAGAGTTTGTCCGCCGGGGTTTCACCCGCGAGCGGACCCACCGGGTTCGGCGCGTGGAAGGTTCCGCGCTCCGCCCAGACCCGCTGCCACCGGTCCTCGATACGCACGGCGAGGCCAGCGTTGTACCTGTGCTCCGGTACATCGCTTTCGGTTGCACGAGTGTCCTGCACGGTCCTGCCTTCTTGTTTCGCCGATCCCCGATATAACTACGTCTATCAGGGTAGAACGTCCGGGTCGCAGGACCGAAAATCGGGCCGGGCAGGAATTTCCCCCGGCGTCGATACGGACGTATCGGATAACACACGCGAGGCCTCGCCCGAGGCCTTGTTGCTCTTGTGCCGCACCGGTTTCCAGACATTCCCACCGGTCGGCATCGGCTCGGCGCACCCGGCGAACTCGGGTGGTTGCTGTGTTCGCCGACACGGCGGCGACAATGTGGAATGCGCTTGTCCGGGGTGGTGCCGAGTCGCGTGCTGGCCGGTTGCGGGGGTCCGGCCCGCCGCGGTGCGTCGGGAGTGCGATAGCCTTTCCGAGTGTTCGTCGTCGCTCTAGTCCTGTTCGTGTTGGCCATGGTCGCCATCGCAACCGGCGTGCTCGGACTGACCGGCAAGCTCCCGCGCAATCGCTTCGTCGGGGTGCATACCGAGGCCGCTCTCCACGACGAAGAGACATTCCGCATCGCGAACCGTGTCGCCGCCCCTACCTCGGTAGCGGCAGGCGCCCTGCTGTTCGCCGGTGGTCTCGTCGCCATGGCCGCAGGCACCGTCCCCGCGCTCATTGTGGCCGCGGGCACCGCCGTCGTGGCCCTTTTCACCCTCGGTGCGGGCGCCAACGCGGCCGCACAGGCGGTCGCCGAGCTGGTTCCGGTCGAGGAAGCCGGCGGCTGCGGCCAGTCCTGCGGCGCCTGCTCGCTGCGCGACGCCTGCCTGCCCGCAGGCTGAGTTCGTCCCTGCACAGCACTGGGCAAGGGCGACCTGGATGAACCGATCTCCGACTACGAAGCCTCCGGTATCGGATCGAAGTCACTGAGCGCTGGGAACGCCTGTAGGACCGCGTTGTCGGCTTCGGGATCCCCGACCGCGATGCGGGCGCTCCCATCGGGATAGGCCTTCACGGCGATGCCCGCTCGCCGTAGCGCCGTCGCGGCGCCAGGACCGGGTATATAGAGGAAATTGGCATGGCTGCGCGGTACCGCGATGCCGCGGTGGCACAGCGCGTTGCGCAGCGCCTCCCGTCCTGCGGTGATGCGCACGATGCGCGCGGCAAGTTCGGGCTCGGCGGCGTAGGACGCGGCTACCGCGGCCACCGCCGCCGAACTCACCCCGAATGGAAGCTGCAGCCTACGCACTCGGCTGAGCAGCTCCCGGTTGCCGAAAACATATCCGATGCGCAGCCCTGCCAGCCCGTACGCCTTCGAGAAGGTCCGTAGCACCAGCAGGTTCGGGTGCCGAGGCAGCAGTGCGAGGGGATCGATCCGGTCGGCGATGCCCAAGAATTCGGCGTACGCCTCATCGAGGATGACCGGCACCCGCCGCGGTACGGCATCCAGGAACGCCTTCAACTGCCTGATCGGAATCACGGTGCCGGTCGGATTGTGCGGACGGCACACCACTACCAGCCCGGTCCGCTTGTCCACGGCCCTGGCAATAGCGGGCAGATCCTGGTTGCCGCCCGCATCCAGCGGCACCGGGACGATGTCGAGCCCAGCCATGTCGGCCATGATCGGATAACCGTCGAAGGTCGGCGATCCGTAGACGATCCCGGCGCCCGGTGTGGTCAGCGCCTGCATGATCTGCATGGCTACACCTGTCGCACCCGAACCGACGACGACCTGGTCGGAGTGCACGCCGACGTGGTCGGCGATCAGCTTCGGCAACCGGCGCGGCAGGAACTCCGGATAGCGATTGGCCTGCGCCAGTACGATATTCACTGCTGACAACACCGAAGGCAGTGGCGGGAAGGGATTCTCGCTCAAGCTCAGGTCGAATCGAGGCGTCGCCCGCTCGCGGTGGTGCTGTCGCGACGGCCGCGTTTCGTCGGCCAGTTGAATAGTCATCGCGCCGCGCCCCAGCGGACCGCGGCCGCGCCCGCGAAGTCGCCGGCATGCGCGAACGCCGACATCAGCACCACCGACCCGTTGCGCAGCCTGCCCGCCCGGTTCTCCACATCGAGGGTGACCGGGATGCCGGCGGCGAACAGGTTCCCGCACTGTTCGAAGGTGTCGGGATGTCGTTCGGCGGGCAGTTCGAGCGCGTCGTGCCAGTTGCGCAGGAACAGCCGGTTCGGCTGGTTGGTGACGAAGGTGTCGACGTCGCGTCCCTTCACCCCGATTCGATCGCACACCGCGAGCGCTACCTCTGGCACCAGCCGGTTGCCGCGTGCGAACACCTTGGTGATCTTCGATTCGGTGAAGCTGACGCAGCCCTGGCCCTCGCCCGGCTCCCAATACTTCCGATCGCCATTGGTGGAGAACGACATATCCCCGGCGAACTCCGGATAGGTGCGGCATTCGATGTCGAGGATCGGCGCGCTGTCGTCCTTCACCAGCAGCCCGACGCCGCATCCGTCGCCGGGCACCGGCGCCTGGGCGAGCTTGCGGATGTCGGGCTGGGTGAACACCGGGCCCGCGCAGTTCTGCGTCGCCGCGATGAGGGCGGTGCGAGCGTTGGTGGTTTGCAGGACCATTCGCGCAATGGCCATCATGTGCACGAAGGCCGCGCAGCCGCCGTTGTGCAGGTCGTAGACGAAACCGGGACGGGCGCCGAGCCTGCGCGCCACCTCCGGCCCGCACCCCATTACCGGATTATCCGGCAGCTGGGTGTGTGTGATCAGCACATCGATGTTCGAAAGCAATCGCGCGCCATGACGTTCGATCAGCGGCGCGACGGCGCGCTCGACCATGTCCACCGCGGTCTCGTCCCGGTCCACATGGTGGCGGGCCTTGGGCGAACGGAACATGACATTCTTCGCCATCCGGTCCGACCGGCTGTACTGCGTGAAGTATTCGGTGCCGACCGGCTCGCCAGGCAGGTAGCCGGCCACATCCACCAGGCTGACCGTCGGCAATCCTGGAGCGTCAGGGTTCATAAAATTGTCAGTGCTCGTGGTAACCATCGGCATGCCTCACTTCATCCAGTCGGGCTTGATCGGCAGGCCGTTGGCCGCGCGGTATTCGCAGATCGCCTTGAGGTTGTCCATTTCCAGCTGATGCCCGGCGGAGAACATCTCCCAGAAATCGCCCACCCACACCGGCCGCTTCGCTGGCGCCGTTTCGGGATAGGGATTCTCGTCGTAGAAGGGGTGTTTGCAATTGACCCACAGGACAACCGAACCCGGCTTGTTGAACACCGCCTGCGCGTCGACCACCCGCAGCAGATAGATCATCCACAGGTGCTGTCCCTGGTCCCAGGCACAGTGGTAGTCGACGGTCATGCCGTCCTGGTGTGCCACGGTGCGGGTGAAGATCTTGGTGGCGTCGCCGAGGCGGTCGTAGGCCAGCCAGAGACCGGGTTCCTCGGTCTCCGCGAACCCGCGCAGGCTGTAGGTCCACTCTTCCAGTGACCGGGTGTCGGCGAGATACTCGAACACCTCCTGCGGCGGTGCATCGATATACGCCTGCACCGGGCAGTATTCACCGAAGATCTGATCGTGCGGATAGACCGACCGCAACATATCCATGATGATCGGCGTGGTCGCGTCCTTGTCGGAATTCTCGATGCGCAAGACGCCGGGGATGACCTCCTCCGGAATATCGCTGAGTGCGGGCAGGGCGCTAGTGGTCACGGTGTACTCCTAGAGGTTTCCAAACTCGACAGGAACGGGATAAAGGGCGGAACTTCGTCGGGGTCGCAGTCGATCGAAATGAACGACGGCCCCTCGGTTTCGGTGCATGGGCCGAGTGCGTCGGCCAGTTCTCGAGGTGTCTGCACCGAGTAGGCGGGCAGGTCGGGGAACATGGCGGCGATGCCTGCTCCGATATGGGTGGGTTGAAATCGGTTGAAGCTGTAGCGATCCCGGTAGTAGAGCTGCTCGCGGGTGACGCACATGGCGTGCGCGTTGTTGTTGAGGACGATGAAGGTGATCGGCAGTGCGTGCTCGATCGCGGTGTGCAGCTCCATGCCGTGCATGAAAAACGCGCCGTCGCCTGCGATGACGACCGTGCGGCGCGGTCCGCCCTGCCCGCGATGGCGAGCGAAGGCTGAGCCGATGCCCGCGCCGAAGGCGTAACCCATGCCGCCCATGCCGAGGGCGACGACGAACCGGCCGCCGCGCGGCACCCGCAGGTGGTGCACCACCGCGGCGCCGGTGTTGCCCGCGTCGGCGAAGACATCGGTGCCTTCGGGTAGTGCCGCGCCGATCGTCTCGACGAGTTCCCGGTAGCGCAGGCCCGGACCGTCTGCCTCGGGAACGTGCAGTGGCGTCAGTGGATTCGCGGCGATCCGCGCTTCGGTGGCAGCCGTCGCATCGACGGGAAATACGTCCGCGAGCTCGGACAGCGTGATGGCGAGGTTGGTGCTGGTGGCGTGGATCGCGGGCAGGTGCGGCGCGCTGACGCCGATACTCGCGACGGGGCAGGCCCCTAGCAGTTCGTCCAACCCGGTGCGTGCGGTGATCGGCATCGGAGTGCCGACGAGCAGACACAGCGCCGCGGAGCGGATCGCGGCCGAGAGTTCCGGATGTCCCATGCTCCCCGCGACGCCGCAGAACCCGGTGTCGGTGTTGTCGTATACGTCCTTGGCGTCCGGTGCTACGCCGACGGCGGCATCCAATGTGGTTGCCAGCCAGGCGAGTTCGCCGCGGGCATCGTCGCGCGCCACCTGGTCGCCCGCGATGATGACGATCTTCCCGGTCCGTTGCGCCGTGGTGAGTGCGGTGCGCACCCTGGCGATGCCCTCTTCATCGTTGCGCAGGCCCGCGGGTTCCCACCGGAACGGTGGGGGGTCGTCCATGCTCGACTGCTGTATGTCCTTGGGCAGCAGCAGCACCGCGGGCCCGCCGCGCCGGGCGGCGCCGACCGCCCTTGCCAGTTGTTCGGGCAGCTCGTCGGCGTTCTCCACGCGTGCGCAGTATCGGCTGATCTCGCTGAACATCCGGACCGCGTCGATGGTGCCCGCGTGGCCGCTGGTGTCCTGGAATGCGCCGTGTCCCTCGAGTCCGGTCGGCGGCTGGCCGACCAGCGCCAGTACCGGCACCCTGGAGGCGAACGATTCGGCAAGTCCCGCAACGAGATTCATCGCGCCGCCACCGGAGGTAGCGCAGACGATACCGAGTCCGCCGGTCGAGCGGGCATAGCCGTCGGCCATTGTGGCGGCGGAGAATTCGTGTTTGGCCACTACTCCGGTGACGTCGAATGGCGCATCGAAGATGGCGTCGTACAGGTCTTCGATGTTCGCGCCGTCGACTCCGAAGATATGCTTTATCCCCAGGGTTGAAACCGCCCGCACCAGATAATCCACGACTCTGCTCGGCATCGGCACTCCTTCTCGCAGTGACCGGGAGTGTGCAGGACACACACGCGATCATTCATCGCGTACACGTGAACTACGGGTGGGGCGGCTCCACGGTTCAATGCCGTGCGCGAGATGTAGATCGGCTTGCCCGCGATGTGAAGCTGCTTCGCATGCCTTGTGTGTACGTATACATCTACGTATAGTCGTGTCATGCCCAACAAGACGATCTATGTTTCCGACGACGATCTGGCGCTGTTCCAGCGAGCGCAGGAGCTGGTCGGCGGCAATCTTTCGGGGGCGGTGACCACGGCGCTGCGGCGGTTCATCGAGCTCGAGGAGGGCAGGCTGGAGGGCTACGACGAGGTAGTTCTACGGGTCGGCCACAACGGCGTGCGCCAGGTCCGATTCTCCGGCGCCCTGTTGGGCGAGTATCGCGATGTGAACGACGAGCGCATCGAGCACGTCAAGGTGTATCGCACCCGGAAGGGCAAGTTCGTGATGCACGCGCAGTATTCGAACTGGGATGACTATCCACAGGCGGTCGCGGGTACCAGCTGGTTCAAGGATCTGACCAACTGGCGGCGGATGCTCGGCGTCGGCGATCAGGACTGGGGCGACTTCCACTTCGAGATCGTCGATTCGCTGGGTGAACTGAAGGGGAAGATTCCGGACAAGCTCTACGAGCGGGTCGCGCAGATCGCCGACCGTCCACCGGTCGAGGAACTCGATATCTAGCCGAATCCCCTCGATAGGCGTTTCGCCGCACCGGACCTCCGGGAGCGGTGCCGCTGAGTCATGCATATATTCGCACTGATTGATGAATTTATTCGAAAGGAAGGCCATGACAAATGGTCATCGCGCCACCGCCATTTCGGCGCTGGGTCTGCGTAAATCGTTCGGCGAGCACGTAGTGCTCGACGGCATCGACATCACGGTCCCGCAGGGGACGGTCTACTCGATGCTCGGTCCCAACGGGGCGGGCAAGACCACCACGGTGCAGATCCTGACCACACTCATCCGCGCCGACACCGGTGAGATCCGGGTCGACGGTCACGATCTGACGACCGAAGTCGACGAGGTGCGCGGCGTGATCGGCGTGACCGGGCAGTTCTCCGCGGTCGACGAGCTGCTGACCGGCCGCGAGAATCTGATCCTGATGGGCGATCTGCACCATCTGCCCCGGCGAGAGACCAAACGCCTCGCCGCGGACCTGCTCGAACGCTTCGACCTCGTCGAAGCAGCGGACAAGACCGCGGCCACCTATTCCGGCGGCATGACCCGGCGGCTGGACCTGGCGATGACTCTGGTGGGCGATCCGCGCATCATCTTCCTCGACGAGCCGACCACCGGCCTCGACCCGCGCAGCAGGCGGGGGATGTGGGACATCATTCGCAGCCTGGTCAACGACTTCAACGTTACCGTCTTCCTCACCACGCAGTACCTGGAGGAGGCAGATCAGCTCGCCGACCGGATCGCGGTCCTCGACCACGGCAAGATCGTTGCCGAAGGCACTGCGGCGGAACTGAAGCGACTGGTCCCCGGTGGTCACATCCGACTGGAGTTCGCCGACCGGTCCGGACTCGACACCGCCGTTCGCGTACTCGGGCCCACCGCGCGTGTTGTCGAGGATGCCGGGGACGACGACCTCGCGTTGTTGGTGCCGAGCGACGGTGGCGTCAAGTCGCTGCGCGCTGTGCTCGACCGGCTCGACCTCGAACAGATCGACATCGAGGGGCTTTCGGTGCACACCCCGAACCTCGATGACGTTTTCCTCACCCTCACCGGCCAGCCCACCGCGGAAAAGGAGACTGCGCGATGACCAACATGTCCCTTGCGCTGACGGACTCGGCAACGATGTTGCGGCGCAACATGCTTCATGCCAAGCGCTACCCCAGCCTGACCTTCAGCGTCATCATCATGCCGATCGTCCTGTTGTCGGTCTTCAATTTCGTGTTCGGTGGTGCGCTGGAGAAGTCCTCGGGTGGTAAGTACATCGACTACCTGACCCCGGGCATGCTGTTGATGATTCCGGCGTACATCACGGCAGCGGTGGCGGTGTCCATCGCCACCGACAAAACCAAGGGCATCGTCAACAGGTTCCGCGTCATGGCGATCGCACCGTCATCGTTCCTCACCGGGAATGTGATCGGCGCGCTGATCCAGGCCATGCTCGGCGTCGTTGCCATGGTCGGGTTCGCATTGCTCATCGGCTTCCGGCCGTCGGCGAATGCCGTCGAATGGATCGCGGCGTTCGTGCTGCTCGCCATGTTGACCTTCGCGCTCATCTGGCTCGCGGTGGGGATGGGCCTTGTCGCGTCGAGTCCGGAGAGTGCGAGCAATATGCCCTTTCCGCTGATCATGCTGCCGTTCCTCGGCAGCGGCCTGGTCGCCACCGACACCATGCCGGTCGTCATGCGCCAGTTCGCCGAGTATCAGCCGTTCACGCCGATCACCGAGACCGTGCGCGGCCTGCTCATGGGCACCGAGATCGGCAACAACGGCATTATCTCGGTCGCCTGGTGCATCGGTCTCGCGCTGGTCGGCTACCTCTGGTCGTCCTCGGTCTTCCGCAAGCAGACCCGCTGAATTCGATTACGACACAGCCGATCCCCCGCCGCTGCCGGTGGGGGATCGGTGCGTTTGTCAGACCGTTCCGACGAGCACCCGTTCGCCCGTGGCAACGGATCTGATCTCCACGCTCTGGATCTGGTCAGGGGCGGCGTCGACGGTCCGGTCGATGGTCAACTGGGTGCCGGGCCCGGCGGGCCACTGATCGAGCTCGGTCTGTTTGCCGTCGGTGCCGAGGACGAACAATGCGAACTTCCAGTTGTACTTCTGATCGCTCGCGCCGTAACTGCACGTCATGACGATGCGGGTCTTGTCTTCGGCGGCAACGAGTTTGAAGCTGGCCGAGATCGGCGTCGGCTTCAGCGGCTGCATGGCGCGCTCCGCGATCACCTGATCGGAGGAGGACGTGGTGTTCGAGGAGGCGACCGAATAGACCACCGGAACCGCGATGGCCACTGCTGCGGCGGCCGCGGCCACCGCAGCGCCGACGGACACCCACCTGCTGCGGCGCCGACGCCGTTGCGCCGCGTCCGCGAGCCGGGGTAGCAGCTCGGGCACCGGCGAATTCGGCTCCGGCCCAGTGGCTTCCGGCCCAGTGGCCATCGGTGCGATCATCGCGAGCGCGGTCTCGCTGTCGACGAGGGCGAGCATGCCGGGCACACCGGCCAACTCCGCCACCGACGCCTGGCAGGCCGGGCAGTGGGCCAGATGCTCCTCGTACTCTCGGCGCTCGGTCCTGGTCAGGGAGCCGAGCACATAAGGCGCATCCCACGTGGTGTAGTCATGTGCGGTATCCGTCATTGGTTCGTCACCCCCATCTCCTGTAGTGCCAGCCGTAGCGCCCGCATGCCGTAGTGCATCCGGGATTTCACCGTTCCCGCGGGAATGTCGAGCTCCGCCGCGATCTGATGTGTGGAAAGTCCTCGATAGTAGGCACGCACGATCACCTCGCGATGATCGAGACTGAGCCTGCCCAACGCGTCCGCGACCAGCCAGCCGTCCAATGCCCGATCGGCCTGGTCCGGTGCGGCCTGCTCCGGCGGGTTGTCGGTGCGGAACTCGCGCCGGTTGCGGGCGCTGCGGTGCTCATCCACGGCGAGATTCCTGGCAACAGTGAACAGCCACGCTCGCGCCGACATCGTCGACTGATCGAGCACGTTCGGTCGTTGCCATGCCCGCAACAACGTCTCCTGCACGATGTCCTCGGCCCGTCCTGGATCTCGAACCAAACCGAGCGTGTACCTCCATAGTGCCGACGCGTGTTCTTGATACAGGACTCGCATCAGCTCGGCCTGGTCGTCGGGCATTTGTCACCTCCCGCTCAACCCACGACACAGACCGGGTTTTTGGTTCAACGCGGGGACGCATGTCAATTGCGCTCTAGTTCGATCGGGTGCGTGGCCAGCAGCGAAAGGGGCAGCGGCTGGCGGCGCAGGACGTGGGCCCACAGGTCGGGGCGGCCGGTGCTGATCGGATCCGATGGCAGTGCCGACAGCACGATCCAGTCGTCGTTCTGCAGTTCGCCCTCCAGTTGGCCGAAGGTCCAGCCCGCATAGCCCGCGAATATTCGGAGGCCCTCGATCAGCGGTCCGATCAGCTCGGGGTCCGCGTCGAGATCGACAAGCACCACGCGGCCGTCGATCCGTCGCAGCCCGGGCACTCCGGCGATCGATGCGCCGACCCGCACGGTGCCGAGGCACAGCGCCGCGTCCCGCTTGACCGGGCCGCCGATGAACAGGGTGCGCGGCGGCGCGGCCGCGTCGGTCCACTTGGGTAGCACGTCGTGCACCGCGGTGTCGCTCGGACGGTTGAGCACCACGCCGAGGCTGCCCGCGTCATTGTGTTCGATGATGTAGACGACGGTGCGCCGGAAGGTTGGTTCGACCAGGTCGGTTGCCGATACCAGCAGGGTGCCCGCACGGACGACCTGCTCGCCGTGCCGGGTGTCGCGCCGCTTTCGGTCGCCGTGCCCGCCGCGAGTTTGCCGCTCATCCGGGTCATCTGCACGTGCCACCCCGCCATCATCGCACTGGCGCGGGTCATTCGTCGGTCAAGCGGGGTGCCCGATTCGGGGAACACGGAGGCAGGAGCGCAGCGACCGGGCGACGAGCGCCGGGTTAGAGTCGGCGACATGGAACGGCCCGAGGTTCTCCTCGACAATGCAGATGCTGTCTACGACTTCTATCGCGATCACCAGCAGAACCGCCTCAAAGCGTGGGGCGCCTACGCGATACTCGGTCGTCGATACCATCCGCGGGTCGCCTATGCCGAAGGCGCGCGTGAACTGCTGCACGATCTGATCGCCCAGCGCAGGCCACTGCTCCTCGCGATCAACCATCTCTCGGAATCCGATCCGTACACGGTCGCCGCCGCGGCATGGCGCAGCGAACTGCGCCGGGTTATCGGCCGGGTCCGGGTGTTGGCCAAGGACGAGCTGTTCCTGGACCCCGACCAGCGCCGCAAGATCGACATGATGGGCGGGATCCCGGTGTTCCGCGGCAAGGACCACGGCTTGCGGGCGGTGAACGCGGCCGGTCAGCACATGATCGACATCTGCGCCGAGCGGATAGCGGCTGGTGACGGCATCGCCGTCTTCCCCGAAGGCACCTGCAACGACGTCGACCAGGCCCGTGTGCAGCCGGTCGGCAGCGGGATCGGGCACATCGCATTCCGCGCGATGAAGCTCGGGGTTGTGCCCGCGCTGGTCAGTATCGGTCTGAGCTACGGTCCGCGACCGGATCCGACGATTCCGGTGACCAAGCAGGAGGCCATGGCGGCCAGCTTCTATTTCGGTGTGCCGGTCACGGAACTGCCCGCCCGTCCCGCGGAGATCGCGCGGCTGGTGCATACGGATCTGCAGCACGCGCTCGACGGTGCTGTCGCCGCTTACTGAGTGCGTCGCTTACTGCGGCAACCCGAGACGTTCGCGTGCCCAATGCGGCACCATCACCAGAAATTCGGGCCGGGTTTCGATGAAGTGATGCACCATCGGACACATCGGCAGGGCCCCGAAGCCTTCTTCATGGGTGTTGCGCAGCGCGGATTCGACCAGCACGCGGCCATAGCCCTGGCCCTCATGCCGCGGATAGATCTCGGTGTGCACGAACGCACGCTCGGACGCGGTGTCCTGGTATTCGGCGTAACCGGCGATCGCACCGTCGACATAGATCTCGTAGCGTTCCAGCGCCGTGTTGTTACGGACCTCAGTCGACATGGCTCGACGCTACTCTGAAACGCCCAAATCACCATGTTTCGCACCGCTCGCCTGGTGAAATCTCGCCCTCGACTTGTCTACCGGGCCCGGACTGGCAGAATGCTCTTGGTCGCGCCGAACACTCCGCCAGGAGCGGCGGCCCGGCGGAGGTACGAAGATGATGAGGACACTGCGTGTTTCGCGGGTGGCGGTCGCGCTGGTCACGGCGGGCCTGCTCGGCGGATCGATCGCGACGGGACTTGCCGACGCCGCGCCCGCGGCAGCCTTCGGGGCCTGCCCGGATGGATCGGTGATGCCGGAGCGCGGTGTGCAATGTGCGGTGGTCTCGGTGCCGATGAACTACGCGGACCCGGACGGGCCGCGGATCGACCTGACCGTCAGCCGGATCGCGGCGACGCAGGAGCGCCACGGTGTCATCGTCGCGAACCCGGGCGGTCCCGGCGCGGACACTCTCGACTATTGGGCGCGTCGGCTCGATACGCTGCCCGCCGAACTCAACGCGCACTACGATCGCGTCGCGGTGCAGCCGCGTGGTCTGCGCTGGGCGACACCGCTTCGCTGCGGCGCCGACTCGAACACCCCTGAGGGTGAACAGGTTTCGCTCGGTGGCGGTAATCGCGAAGCTATCAAGAAAGCCTGCGACGCCGCGCTGCCCGGCTACCTGGACACCATCACCACCGAGAGCACGGCCCGCGACCTGGACGAGGTGCGCGCCGCGCTCGGGGTGGAACGGATCAGCTACCTCGGTATCTCCTACGGCACCTATCTCGGTGCGGTCTACGCCTCGTTGTTCCCTGCTCGCGTCGATCGGATGGTGTTGGACTCCAATGTCAATCCCGACTGGGTGTGGACCGAGGAATTCGCCCAGCAACAGGTCGCGGGCAAACAGCGCCTCGACGATCTGTTCACCTGGATAGCCGAGCACAACGGACAATATGGCCTCGGCGACACCGCGTTTCAGGTCTATCAGAACTGGGTGCGGCTGGTCGCCGACCAGGGCGGCGGCTGGTACGCCAACCTGACCCCGCCGCCGGCCAGCGTCTCAGATCTGCCGGGCAGGCTGCCTGAGCCGCTCGCCGAGATCGCCCGCGACGGCTTCAACGGCAGCATGGAACAGGCGGGCAAGGTGCAGAATCTGTTGCGCACCTTGGTCTCCGGCGGGGCGTCCGCACAGGTGCCGCTGGTCGGCGCGACCGCGGTCGCCACCTACACCCGCACCTTCTGGCCGGTCTTCGCCAAGGCGATGGCCGACGCGAACGCCGATCCAGCCAACGTGGGGCAGTTGCGCGCGATCGAGGGCGCTACCAGCACCGATCCCACCGGCCGCTTCGTCTTCGCCGCCATCACCTGCAACGAGAACGCCGTGCCTGGCAGGCCCGAACTGCTCGGCGCTGCCGTCGGCACCATCGCCTCCGGCGGCAATGCCATGGATGCCCGCGCCGATATGGTCCGCTCCGGAATGACCTGTGGTTCATGGCGACCGGTGACCAAGCCGGTGCCGATCGCGGGCCGGGATCTGCGTACCCCACCGCTGCTGCTGCAGAGCAGGCACGATGCGTTGACGAAATATGAGGGTGGACCGGCGATGGCCCGCGCGCTCAACGGGTCGTTGATCACCATCGAGGGCGGCGATCACGGCACCTTCGGTCGCGGCAACGCCGCTGTCGACGAGGCTGTCATGACCTACCTGCGCACCGGTCAGGTCACCATCAGCCACGCCGATCAGGCCCCGCTACCGGCTGGCTGACGTGCGACAGCACGACGCGCGCGGCGACAATGTGGGGATGACGTCCGCGCCACGGGTGCTGCTCGCCCCGGACAAGTTCAAGGGATCGTTGGCCGCACCCGAGGTGGCCGCGGCGCTGGCCGCCGGCATTGCCCGTGCCATGCCGGGCGTCGAGATCCGGCAGGTTCCGGTCGCCGACGGTGGCGACGGGACCGTCGATGCCTTCGTCGCGGCAGGCTGGGAACGGATCGAAGTGACCGCGCCCGGCCCGACCGGCGAGCTGTCGACCGCGCCCTATGCGGTGCGCGGTGCGACCGCGGTGATCGAGCTCGCCGCGGTCGTCGGACTGGTGAAACTGCCAGGGGGCCGGTTCGATCCACTCGGCGCGAGTACCGACGGGCTCGGCATCGTCATCGCGCATGCGCTGGACCGAGGTGCCACGAATATCGTGCTCGGGCTCGGTGGTAGCGCCTCGACCGACGGCGGCGCAGGCATGCTGCGCGCGCTCGGGGCTCGGGTACTCGACCGCGACGGCCATGAATTACCCACCGGCGGAGCCGCTTTGGTCCGCGCCGCGCAGCTGGACCGAACCGGCCTGCATCCCGGCGTCGCCGCCGCCGGATTCACCCTGGCCTGCGATGTGGACAACCCGCTACTCGGCCCGACCGGCGCTGTCGCTGTGTACGCACCGCAAAAAGGCGCAACCATCGACCAGCTCCCGATTCTCGAAGCGGCACTGAATAATTGGGCGACAATCGTCGGCCGGGAGTGCGCTGGCATCCCCGGTGCCGGTGCCGCGGGCGGAACCGGTTTCGGCGCACTCGCGGTGCTCGGCGCCCAGGTGCGCAGCGGCATCGAGGTAGTACTCGAACTGCTCGATTTCCCCACCCAGCTCGAAGGCGCGACCCTCGTCGTCACCGGCGAAGGCTCCCTCGACACCCAAAGCCTGCACGGCAAAGCCCCGATCGGTGTCTGCGACGCGGCGCGCAAAGCCGGTGTTCCGACCGTCGCCGCGGTAGGTCGTACGCTGCTGACCCCCACCGAGATCCGAGCAGGCGGCTTCACCGCCTGCTACTGCCTGGCCGACCTCGAACCGAACATCGCCCGGTCGATAGCCCACGCGGCGCCGCTCCTCGAGCAAATCGGTGAACAAATAGCTGTGCACAACCTGCGAAATTGACCATCGCCAGTCGTCCTAGCGGCCGGCAGGTCGGCGAATCGAGCGTCAGCCGACGGAGGCCAGCAGGTTTCGGCGCAGTTCGTGACGGTTCTTGTCGCCCCAGGCCTCGAGTGGGCGTAGGGCGACGTTGAGTTCTTCGCCCAGCGGGGTGAGGGAGTATTCGACGCGCGGGGGGATTTCGGGGTAGACCTCGCGGTGGACGATGCCGCCCGACTCGAGTTGGCGGAGATTCTCGGCGAGGACTTTTTCACTGACGCCCTCGAGCAGGCGGCGGATCTGGCCGAAGCGTTGCGGGCCGGCGCCAAGGACCCACATCAGATGCAGTTTCCACTTGCCGCCGACCACGTCGATCGCGACGGTCATGCCACACACGTCTTCGTGATCTGTATCACTGCTCATGTCCACCGAGCTCCTTCTGACCTTATTTCGAACCTTTAGGTAAGCAACCCCACCTGAACGTTCGGTCTTCCCGACTCTACCTGCGGCAACGACTATTGATCACGGCGCCGACAGCATCCGATCGAGAACAGAAGAGGCACATAATGTCTGAGCAGAAAATCACCCGCTCCGTGTCCGTCGTCGGCCTCGGGCCGATGGGGCAGGCGATGGTGCGGGCCTTCCTCGAGGCAGGCGTCGAGGTGACGGTGTGGAACCGGAGCTCCGCCAAGGTCGATGCGATGGTCGAACTCGGTGCGAAGCGGGCCGTCACCGTTGCCGAGGCGCTGGATGCCAACGAGGTGACCGTGCTCAGCCTCACCCACTACGCCGCCATGTACGACGTGCTCGGTCCGGCCACCGATCACCTGGCGGGCAAGGTCATCGCCAATCTGTCGTCGGACTCCCCGGAGAAGGCAAGGGCAGGCGCGGCATGGGTGCGTTCGCATGGCGCGCAGTTCATTTCGGGTGGTGTGATGTCGGCGGGCGACAATATCGTGCACCCCGCCTCATACATCTTCTACAGCGGCCCACAGGATGTCTTCGAGGCGCATGCCGAACTGCTGCGTCCGCTGAGCCCGCAGGAATACCTCGGCGCGGACGACGGTCTGGCCCAGGTCTTCTACCAGGCGCTGCTGACCATCTTCCATCCGTGGCTGCTCGCCTTCGACCAGGCAACGGCCGTGATCGAGCGCTCCGGCCACGACATCGACCAGTTCGTGCCGTTCGCGATCCGGTCCAGCGAGGCGTTCCCCTACTTCATGACCGAATTCTCCGCCGCCAACAAGGCAGGCGGCTGGGCCGACCTGGCGAGTCTGAAGATGATGGATGCCGGCGCCCAGCACATTATCGACGCGAGTGAAGAGGTCGGCGTCGACTCGACGTTCTCGCACACCGCGCAGGCGTTCTGGCGCAAGGCCATTGCCGCGAGTGAGCAGACGGGCAAAGCGGTGTCCACTTACGAGCTCATCCGTGGCGCCCAGGCAGCCGAGCTGTAGCCACAATGTCGCAGCACGAGAAGGCAGGCAAGCCCGTGCCGACCTTTCAGCTGCTCCGCGGCGGCATCGCCTGAGGTTCGGCGGACGTTGCGGAGCCGAGGCGCGGGAAGGGGGCGGTGGAGAAGATGATCTCCACCGCCACTTCGAAGTACGCGGAGATCCGCAGTGCCAGGTGCAAGCTCGGACTGTATTCGCCGCGCTCGAGATAGCCGACCGTCTGGTAGTGCACGCCGAGCGCTTCGGCAAGCTCCCGGCGGGAGATGCCGCGCTCGGCGCGCAACATGGCGATGCGGTTGTAGATGACTTCAGTAGGCACGTGCCATAGCCTTCTCCCTGCGGGCGGCGACCCGGGAGCCGGATTCGCCGCGGGCCATCCGCCGCAATACGATCGGCGCGATGGCCAATCCGGCTATCGCCCAAATACCGAGCATGCCAACGGTTTCCAAGTGCCGCCAGGACTGTCCGAGTTCGACGGCGACGGCATCGCCGGGGAGCATGGCCGAGCGCATGCCCAAGCCGAGCCAATAGATCGGAAAGAACTGTGCGAGGCCCTGCACCCAGCCGGGCATCGAGGTGATGGGGTAGAAGATGCCGGAGACTGCGGTGAGGCCCATGATCGGCATCGCGACAAAACCGACGGCGCGGGGGCTGCTGAATGCCGATCCGATGACAGCGCCGAGTGGCAGCGTCGCGAGTATGCCGAGCGCAAGCACCCAGGCCAGGGTCGTCCACGCGCCCAGGGTGTTCAGTGCGAGTCCGTCGGTCAAGAACAGGCCTGCAATCAGCACAATGACGAAGGGGGTCAGCACCCACCCGGTCACGGTAATGATCTTGCCGACGAGATAGCCGACCATCCCGTTCGGGATTGCCTTGGCGCGCAACAGGGTTCCGTCTTCACGTTCCAGGGTGAGGAACTGGGCCATGCCGAAGATCCCGTTCACCGCGATGAGCATCCCCAAAATGCTCGGTAGTGCGAAAGCGCCGAGCCCGAGACCGCTCGTCGCCAAGGTCCCATTGCGCATGAAGAACAGCACGATGATCATCACGATGGGCCAGAAGAGCAGGCCGAACAGGTCTTGACCGTTGGTGAGCGACTGCCGCAATTCGGTAGTGCCGCGCGTCAGCCCGGCCCGGACCGCAGTGTTCATGGGGTTCATCGCGTGACCTCCTCCAGTGTGTGGACGTCGTCTCCAGCCCGGCCGGATTCGAATTGGCGTACCAGTGTCATATACGTGTCCTCCAGCGAGGCGCGTCGCACCTCCAGTTCATCGATCTCCTCGCCGTACTGCTTGAACAGCTCGTAGACGAACTTCGTCGATTCGATGGTGGTGTGGACGAATCGCTGTCCGTCCCTGGTCCAGCGCACCTCGGCTTCGCCTGCGATCCGGCGCGAGAGTGCGTCGGCCGAGCCGTCTGCGATGATGCGGCCGCCCGCGAGGATCAGGATCCGATCGGCGAGCTTCTCGGCTTCGTCCAGATCGTGGGTGGTGAGCAGGATAGTGGTCTGATGGTCGTCGGCGAGCCGGTGCACCAGGTCGTGGAACTCGCGCCGTGCCTCGGGATCGAATCCCGCGGTCGGCTCGTCGAGGAACAGCAGTGCGGGTCGTCCGACGATGCCGATCGCCACGTCCAGCCTGCGCCTTTGGCCGCCGGACAGTGTCATGACCTTGTTGTTCGCCTGCTCGGTCAGACCGACCGCCGCGACGAGTTCGTCTGCGTCCCAAGGGCGTTGGATGCCGTCGGTGCGGTAGGGCGCGTAGTAGGAGCCGAGGTGTGCGAGCAGTTCACGGACTCGCCACTTCCCGTGGTCGCGCCACGACTGCAGTACCACCCCGATGCGCGCCCGCCAGGCTTCGTTGCCGTGCGCCGGGTCGGTGCCGAGCACCTCGACGCGCCCCGCCGAGCGCATTCGGAAACCTTCCAGGATCTCGATGGTGGTGGTTTTACCTGCGCCGTTGGGTCCGAGCAGCACCAGAACTTCGCCGTGGCGTGCGCGGAAACTCACCTCGTGCAGGACGTCGGTCGTGCCATAGCGCATTCGAAGTTTTTCGACGTCGAGCACGACGCCGTCGTCCAATGTCATGCCATCTCCCCATAATGTGGACTGGATGGGATGTAGCATACCTACTACATACCGCAGCGACAATGCTCTGGTGAAGGGCGCGCGGCGAGATGGCCTCGAGGCCTTGCTGGAAACAGGTGCGACCCTGCTGGAAGCGACGGCGTAGCGTCAGCGGTATTCGCACAGGTAGGCGGTCTCGACCGAGGCCTTGACCTGGAACTTGCTATCGGCGGGAACGGTGAATTGGGTTCCCGCCGTGAAGGTTTCCCAATCGTCGCTGCCGGGCAGCTTGGCGGTCAGCGCGCCGGAGACCACTCGCATGATCTCGAGCTGGGAGGTGCCGAACTCGTACTCGCCGACTGCCATGACGCCGACAGTCGCGGGCCCTTCCGGCGTGGTGAAAGCGATCGATGTGACATCGCCGTCGAAGTACTCGTTGACCTTGAACAATGCGGCTCCTCGAACTCGGGTGAGCGGTCAGGATACCTGGGGCGACTTCCGTATCCGGCCCATCAGGTTGCCGAGGAGTTGTGGTGTCCGGGGCGCTGGAAGGTTACGGGGAAGGCGGGCGAGGAGTACGATCGCGCCGCCCAGCACGGCGAAGTAGGCGATGACATAGCCGTTCATCAGGATCTGGGCGACCGGCCATGACGGTGGGAGCATGAACACCCCGATGGTCACGAAGTCTGCGCTCCAGTGGTAGGCCCATGCGCCGATCGAAAGAAACAGGGCCGCCGCGGCGATCCACCATCGTGGTGTCGACTGCGCCTTGTGTACGAGGTAGACGAGCAAAGGAACGAACCACACCCAGTGGTGGCCCCAGGAGAACGGTGATATCGCGCAGGCGGTGAGCCCGGAGAGCGTGACCGCGAGCAGGCGTTCGCCGTGCTCGTGCAGGCCCGCGGTGACGGCCAGGCTGATGCCCGCGACGATGCCCGCGATGAGCAGCCACAGCCACACCGGCGCCGCCTGGCCGGTGAGGTGCGCGATGGCACCGCGAATGGATTGGTTGGCCGGGTTGATGTCCACCGCAATCCGATTGGATTGAAAGAACGTCGAAGTCCAGTACTGCTGAGAATCGGTGGGCAGGACGATCCAGGTGAGCCCGATGGACGCGGCGAAGACCGCCGATGCGGTGACGGCCGAGCGCCACTGCCGCAGTGTGATGAATTGCGCGACGAAGTAGATCGGGACGAGTTTGATGCCCCCGGCCAGCCCGACACCGAGGCCGCGCAGCCTGGCGTGATCGGGGCGGGAGAAATCCCACAGCACCAACAGCATCAGCACCAGGTTGATCTGCCCGTAGTACAGGGTGGTGCGGACGGGCTCGATGAAGACGCAGGTGAGCGCCAGTAGGGCGCTGATGCTTACGAGTCGGGCGCTGAGTCGATAGCCGAGTATCCGCCATGCCATCAGGACGTTGGCGAACAGCACGCCCAGGTTCACCACCAACCACGTGTTCGTGACGTACGTCCACGGCACCATGTCGATGGGGATGAATGCGATCGTCGAGAACGGCGTATAGGTGTACAGGAGCCCGGCCACGGTCGGCTCGGTGTAGAGCGGCAGTCCGTGCAGGATTCGATACGCGCCGTCCCGGTAGACGTGTACGTCGAGCCCGCCTGCCAGAATTCCCGCCCTGTCGAGCCATGGGTCGACGGTGGTGAACACCAGGATCACCGCTAGCAGTGCGCTGCCGATGAGTATGAAAAGCGCTGGGCCCTTGGGTGGAAACTCCAGCGGTCGCGAATTCAGCACCGACGAACTACGAAATAACCAGCGCCGTCCTGGGATTCGGAGTCGCTTCGATGGTGGTCCCCGGAGGGTGGTAGTGCCTCGTCATCGACCGATCCATCCCTTCGATCCCACACCTGTTGCCGCACAGCACTTGCCGACGCTTAGCATACCTAAGCAACACGCCCGGGTCATGCCCTGAGGTATTGGATCGTGAGTCACGTCATACCGCCACACCTCGAGCTGCCCCAGTTGTGCGATACGCACACCTCCCCTAACCGACTGTTCCGGCGAGGTGAGTCTACAGCGTGTCTCCCAATCGGTGAGATCGGCAGACACCGTCCTTCTCGGACGTCCTCCACTCACGCCGGTAGAGCGTGTGTGTCGGTTTCCGCGTCACTCGGGCCGGTTTCACCCACACGAATGTGTGGGCCAGTGCCTTCCCGTCGGCGGACGTTGATAACCGGGGCTCGTGCTTCGGGCTCCCGAACCTGGGAAACATGGTGTTGCTCGCCCCAGGCGGCGAGGTTGACCGCGGCATTACGGTCGCGGTCGAGTTCGTGTCCGCACCCGCACCGGAAAATTCGGTCGGCGAGAGTCAGTTCACGGTTGCGGGTGCCGCAGCGGGAACAGACCTGACTCGACGGGAACCATTGATCGGCCACAACGACTGTGCCGCCGCGCCAGGTCTGCTTGTAGGTGACCTGGCGGGCGAGTTCGGCCCACCCGGCGTCGCTGATCGCTCGTGCCAAACACCGGTTGCGCAGCATCCCCGCGGTGTTCAGGTCCTCAAGGACGAGCCGGTCTTGGGTTTTGACCAACTCGGTGGAGACCTGATGCAGGAAATGATGACGAATATTGCGGACCCGTGCATGGTGGCGACCCAACCGAGCGGCCGCGTGTCGTCTGTTGTTGGAGCCCTTCACCTTCCGTGACACCGATCTGGCGAGACGACGTTG